>NZ_JBITLW010000012.1:200440-378758 GCF_044465645.1 Streptomyces sp. NPDC049627
GCCCCGTATCCGGCGCGGAATCGGCCTCGGGCGTGCGCTCGGGAGTGGCTGCCCGGCTCAGCAGACGGCGGGTGGCGACGGCACGGACACGGCCGGGCAGGCCGGCCAGTCCCGTCGGGGCCACGAACATCACCGTGATGATCAGCAGGCCGAACACCACGCCCGGTGCCGCCTCGCTGAGGTCCTGGGACACGCTCGGGACGTACATCACGAACGCCGCCCCCAGCAGGGGCCCGTACAACGAGCCGAGCCCACCGACCACCAGTCCGGCCAGCAGCGTGATGGACAGGACGAAGCTGAAGGAGTCGGGCGAGACGAAGCCGATCACCCAGGTGTACAGACACCCGGCGACACCGGCGAACATCGCGCTCCACGCGAAGGCGAGGGTTTTGTGCAGCGACAGCCGTACGCCCATGACCTCGGCGGCGCTCTCGTTGTCCCGTAGGGCGAGCAGGGCCCGGCCGACGCGGGAGCGCAGCAGGTTGCGGGCGAGCAGCAGGGCCAGCGCGGTGACGGCGAGGACGACGAAGTACGTCCACTGGTCCTCGGCCAGGCCGCTCCACGCGGGTGGCTGCGGCTTGTCCACGGTCAGGCCCATGGAGCCGCCCGTGACCGGTTCGAGCCGCTTGAGCAGGGGCGGCAGGAACACCGCGAACGCGAGGGTGACCAGGGCCAGGTACAGGCCGCGCAGCCGCAGCGCGGGCACTCCGAAGCCCAGGCCCAGCAGGAAGCACCCGGCGGCCGCGACCGGCAGCGTGGCCCAGTGGCCGGTGTCGTACCGGTCGAGCATGACCGCCGCCGTGTAGGCGCCCGCCGCGAAGAACGCGCCGTGCCCGAGCGAGATCTGCCCGCCGAAGCCGACCAGCAGGTTCAGTCCCGCCAGCGCCACGGCGTACAGCAGGACCATGGTCAACTGGAATACCTGGAAGGGGGCGAAGTAGAACGGTGCTCCGACGGCGAGGGCCGCCGCGAGCAGGACGGTGAGGGCGGCTCGCAGACGCCGGGCGCGGTCCGTGCCGAGGGTTGCGGTGATGGTGCTCATGCGCGCTCCACCGCCGCCCGTCCGAAGAGGCCCTGGGGCCGTACCAGCAGCACCGCCAGGATGATCACCAAGGGGACGCCCACCTTCAGATCGGCGCCGATGACGTCGACGTACGCCCCGGTCAGGGTCTCGGCGACACCCACGAACAGGCCGCCGACAACCGCGCCGACCGGGCTGTCGAAGCCTCCGAGGGTGGCCGCGGCGAAGGCGTAGATCAGCACTCCGCCCATCATGTTGGGCTCCAGGAACAGCAGCGGGGCGACGAGTACGCCCGACAGCGCGCCGACCGTGGCGGCCAGCCCCCAGCCGAGCATCAGCACCCGGCTGACCCGGATGCCCGACAGCCGGGCGGAAGCGGGGTTGCAGGCGACCGCCCGCATCACCAGGCCGATGGAGGTGTGCTGGAACAGCAGATACAGCAGGCCCATCACGACGGCCACCACGCCGATGATCCCGAGCGTCGACCAGTCGACCCGCACACCGGCCAGGTCGAGCCCGCCGTCGGGGAACGGCTGCGGGAAGTCCTTCACGGTGAACGACCAGATCAGGCCGGCCAGCGCGTTGACGAAGATGAACAGGCCGACGGTGACGATGACGACCGTCAGCTCGGGCGCGCCCCGCACGGGGCGGATGACGATCCGCTCGACCAGCATGCCGCCGGCGAAGGACACGGCGAGGGTGACCGGCAGCGCCAGCCAGAACGGCATCCCGGACGCCACCAGCTGCCAGGCGACGTAGGTGGAGAGCATGGCCAGCTCGCCCTGCGCGAAGTTGACGATCCCGGTGAACCGGTGGATCAGCACCAGGGCGAGCGCCAGGCTGGCGTACACCGCACCGGAGCCCAGTCCTTCCACCAGTTGCTGCAGAAGTTCGGTCACGGCGCTCACCCGGCCTTGCGGGCGCTGACGGAGACACCGAGGTAGACCTCGGCGACCTGCCCGTCCTCGCGGATCTGCCGGGCCGGTCCGGACAGCACCAGGCGGCCCGCCTCCAGTACGTGCGCCCGGTGGGCGATGTCCAGCGCGAGCTGGGCGTTCTGCTCGACGACGACCACGGTGGTGCGTTCCTCCTCGTTGACGGCACGGACGATCTCGAACAGTTCGCGGGTGACGAGCGGGGCGAGCCCCAGGGACGGCTCGTCCAGGAGCAGCAGGGAGGGCCGCAGCATCAGCGCCCGGCCGATGGCGAGCATCTGCTGCTCCCCGCCGCTGAGGCTGCCGGCGGCCTGCCGCGAGCGTTGGCGCAGCTTGGGGAAGTGGCCGTAGATCCGCTCCAGGTCCGCCGCCACCGCCGCACGCTGGGCACGGCTCCGCCGCCCGAGACCGGTGCGCAGGTGGGCCCCGATGCGCAGGTTCTCCTCGACGGTCAGGTCGTTGAAGGTGCCCCGGCCCTCGGGTACGTGCGCCACGCCCAGCCGGGCGGCCTGCTCCGGCGAACGGCCCAGCAGCTGCGTGCCATTGAGGGTGATCGAGCCACGGCCGCGGACCATGCCGCACAGGGCCCGCAGGGTGGTGGTCTTTCCCGCGCCGTTGGGGCCGAGGATCGCGCACACCTCGCCGCGGGCGACGGAGAAGTCGAGGCCTTGGAGGACGCGGGCCTGGCCGTATCCGGCGTGCAGACCGGAGACCTTCAGGAAGTCCGGCTCCTCTGTCGCCTCGACCTCGGTGGGCTCGCTCATGCGGCCACCCCCAGGTACGCCTCGACGACCGCCGCGTCGCGCTGGATCTCCTCGGGCGAGCCCTCGGCGATCTTGCGGCCGAAGTCGAGGCAGACCACCTTGTCGCACAGGCCCATCACGAAGCCCATGTGGTGTTCGACCACCACGAGGGTGAGGTCGAAGTCCTGGCGCACCGACCGCACCAGATCCGCGAAGTGGCCGACCTCGCCGTGGCTGAGTCCGTTGACGGGTTCGTCGAGCAGCAGCAGCCGGGGCCGTACCGCGAGCGCCCGGGCGAGTTCGACGCGTTTGAGCGTGCCGAACGGCAGCCCGGAGGCGGGGTGGTCGGCGACGTCCGTCAGGCCGAGCCGCCGGAGCAGGTCGTCCGCCTGCTCACGCAGCTCCCTTTCTTCCCGCCGGACGCGGGGCAGCCGGAGCGCCGCGGCGAGGTGTCCGGTGCGCCCCCGGCTGTGGGCGCCGACCATGACGTTCTCCCGGACCGTGAGCTGCGGGAACAGGCCGAGGTTCTGAAACGTGCGGGCGATGCCGTGCCCGGCCACGGCGTGCGGTGGAAGGGCGAGCAGGTCCTCACCCTCGAACCGCACGGTTCCCGCATCGGGGGTGCAGCGCCTGGTGAGGCAGTTGAACAAGGTGGTCTTGCCGGCTCCGTTGGGCCCGATGAGCCCTACCGCGGTGCCCGGCTCGACGGTGAATGCGACACCGTCCAAGGCCGTGATCCCGCCGAAGCGCACGGTGATCCCGTCGACCGTGAGCATGAGTGACGCCCTTTCCGACGTGCTGGGGGGTGGGCGAGCGTCACAGTAGGTGGGGGTGTTCGGGGCGCACATTGGGTGTGAGCACCCAACTTCGCGGTAACCGGACTGTGCGCCGCGCACAGGTGCCCGCCGATGTCTCACCCCGAGGCTGTTGACGAAGCACGAGCCGGGCGGCGACGATCGGCGCCATGCCTCGCGGACCCGCTCTGGGCGGCCCCCGACTCTCCGAACCGCTCCGCCGGGAGCGGCGGCGGATCCTGCACACCGTCCACGAGCGGATCGAGGAGGTGGCGGAGACCGCCGTCGAGGTCATGCGCACGGAGATCCCGTCGTACGCACTGCAGGACGAGCGGTTCTTCGACGACGTACGGGAGCAGGTGCTCGAGCACTACCGGATGCAGTTGGCGGCGCTCGCCGGCGACCGGGACATCGCACCCGAGGACCTGGTGTTCAGCCGCGCGGCAGCGATGCGCCGAGCGCGGGCGGGGTTCGCCCTGGAGGACTGGATCAGTGCCTTCCGGGTCGGCCGGCAGGTGCTGTGGGACGCGATGCTGGACTGCGCGGGCACGTCAGCCGAGGCACAGCAGGCCGCGCTGTCCCTGGTCACCCCGTTGATGCGGTACGTCGACTTCGCCAGCACCCATGCCGCGCAGGCCTACGTCGAGTACCAGCAGCACGTGGTGGCGGACGCGGACCGCGAGCGCCGGGATCTGCTGGACCAGCTCCTGGCCGGCGTCACGCCGACGCGCGGTCCGCTGTTCGCCGCGGCGCAGGCGTACGGCATCGGACCGCGCTCGCCGATGATGGCGGTGGTGGCGGTGTGCGTCGACAACACCGGTGCCGGGGACCTCACCTCGGCCGAGCACGGGTACGCCGCCAGCGCGTCGATCAGTGTGGCCGGGCCCTGGGCCGGCAGGACCCTGGTCGTGGCACGCCACGGCGAGGTGGTGACCGTCCCGGTGGTGCGGGCCGGCATGGACGCGGACGACATATGCGCCCACTTCGAGGCCGTGCAGCGGCGGCTCGCGCGGGCCGGGACGATGCTCTCCATGGGCATCAGCACCGTCGCCCAGGGCGCTTCCGAGTTGCCGCGTGCCTACGCGGAGGCGCGGGCCGCCCTCGACCTGGTGCCGAGCGGGGGCGGAGTGGCGGCGCTGCCGCGGCTGTCCCCCTTCGACTACCTGGCGCTGCGTGCCGACGACGTCGCCCGCCAGCTGGTCGACTGCCGGGTGCGGGCGCTGTTGGAGGAGGACCGCGGACGCGGTGACACGCTGGCCGCCACCATACGGGCCTTCGCGGAGGCGGATCTCAACCTGCGGCTGGCCGCCGACCGGCTGCGGATCCATCACAACACGGCGCACTACCGGTTGCGCCGGATCGAGGAACGCACCGGCCGCAACCCGCGCCGGATCGCCGACCTCCTGGAACTGCTGGTCGCCCTCGCCATCCGCGACGGGGCCGGGGAAAGTGAGGACGGCCAGTGAGCGGGATCGTCGAATCCGCTGAGACCGAGGCGGCACGTCAACTGCCGGAGGAGCACGGCGGTACGGGCCCGTCGGAGGGTGGGGACGGCCAGGGCGGAACCATGCGGCGTGCGCTGCTGGATGCCGCGCTGGAGGTGTTCACCGAGCGCGGTTACACCGACGCCGGTCTCAATGAGATCGCGACACGCTCCCACATCCCGCTGGGCAGCCTCTTTCAGCACTACGGCGGGAAGCGCGGTCTCTACCTCGCCTTGTGGGAGGAGTTCCGGGAGGAGCAGGAGCGCAGGACCGCGGCCACGCTGGCCGCCGAGCGCGACCGTGGGGTGGACGACCCCATCGCCCTGTTCGTGGCGGGTGCCAGGGCATACCTGGGCGGTGCCTGGGACAACCGTCGGCTCGCCAAGCTCCTAGCGGAGGACGACGGCCCGGCGGGCTTCGACAGGCTGCGCCGCCAGTGGGACCGCGCGTGGGTACGCCGTAACGCCCGGCTGCTGAAGGTGGACGAGCGACAACGCGCCGGCCGGGTCCGGGTGAGCGTACTGACCACCGTCATCGGAGGGGCTGCGCGCGAACTGGGCGACTGCGAGGACGAGACGGAGGCCCGGGAGATCGTGGACGAGGTGTGCGGCATCCTGATCCATCTGTCGGCACCGCCCGGCTGAACCGCCCCGGCACGGCTCGACAGGGTGCGAGTCACCGTTGCGCATCGGCTTGTGCGCGGGCGCGTTCAATGTCCGGGACGTGGCTCTCGGCCCATTCCCGGACGGCACGCAGGGGCGTCAGCAGTGACCGCCCGAGGTCGGTGAGGGCGTACTCGACATGCGGGGGATGTGCGGCAATCTCCGTGCGAGAGATCAGGCCGTCGTACTCCATCGCGCGGAGCGTCTCGGTGAGCGCCTTCGCCGTGATCCCCCTGATGTGCGCCTTGAGCTCGGTGAATCGCATCGGCCTGTCGTCCAGCGCGTTGACGATGAACACCGTCCAGCGCGCCCCGATCCGGTGCAGAACGGTGCGACTGGGGCAGGTCGCGGCCATGACGTTGTAGGCGTTGCCCATGCACGACTCCCGGTAGCGTTGTAGATACCGGTATCGAATCTATACCGTCCGCGTGGTGACCATTCCCGATTGCACGGTCCGTCCCTCGATGGCCCGGCACCGCCGCTTCGTCGCAGCGATCGTCATCGACTCGATCGGCACCGGTGTCTTCGTCCCCGTTTCGATGCTGTACTTCCTGGCCACGACGTCCCTGACGCTGGTGCAGGTGGGCGCGGCACTGACGACGGCCGGGCTGCTCGCGCTCCCGGTGGGCCCTCTGGTCGGAGGCCTGGTCGACAGGTACGGCGCCAAGCCGGTACTGCAGGCGGCAAACCTGGCCCAGGCCCTCGGCTTCGCCGGGTATCTCGTCGTGGGCCAGACATGGCAGATCGCCGTCTGCGCCTGGTTGAACAGTGCCGGGCGGGCGGTGTTCTTCAGCTGCTACGGCGCGACCGTCACGGCACTGGCCGCGCCCGGCCGACGCGAGCACTGGTTCGGTTTTCTGGGGTCGGTACGCAACCTCGGCTACGCACTCGGCGGCCTCCTCACCGCCGTCGCCGTCAGCTTCGGTACGCACGGCGTCTACGCCGCGATCGTGGTCGTCAACGCCCTGTCCTATCTCACCGCCTTCGTTCTCATGCGGGCCGTGCCGAACACCCGTCCCGGGGTGGGCCAGGACGCCGCTGGAGGCTGGGGGCGCGTACTGCGGGACGTGCGGTACCTGTCAGTGGTGGCGCATCAACTGTGCTTCGCGATCTCCTTGTTCGCCCTCAACATCGCGATACCGGTCTACGCCGTGGACGTGCTGGGACTGCCCGGCTGGACTGCCGGCGCCGTCTTCACGCCCAACACCCTGATGGTCGGCTTCGCCCAACGCCTCGTCGTCGGGTGGCTCGGCGGGCGGATCCGCAGCCGCGTCCTCGCCGCCGGACACGCCTGCTTTGCGAGCGGCTATCTCCTGTTCCTCGCCGCCGACCGCGTGGCCGCGCTCGCCCTCGCGGTCGGCGTCGTGCTGCTCGGCGCGATCAGCTACACCTTCGGTGAGATCGTCGGCGGTCCCCTCACGTCGACTGTCGCCGCGGAGAGCGCCCCGGACGCTCTCCGCGGCCGCTACTTGGCCCTCAATCAGCTCGCCGTGAGTGTCGCGGGAGCGGTCGCTCCGGCCGCCCTCTCCGGGTTGCTGTCCACGGGGGCAGCCGCGATCTGGCTGACCCTGGTCGGCGTCAGCGTCCTCGGGGCCACGCTCGCCACCACGATCGGCAAAGTGGTACCGGCGGCACAGAGCCACATCGGAGGGGTCCAGTGCCGTAGGTGCGCTCAGGGACCGATGCCGGCGCCTTGCCTGAACGAGCGCGCGTCACCGAGTAGTTGACCGCCGTCGATCACCATCGTCTCGCCTGTGATCCAGCTCGCGGCGTCCGAGACGAGGAAGGCGACCGCCGAGGCGATGTCGGCGGGCTCCCCGATGCGCCCGAGCGCCGTCGAGGCGGACACGGCCTGCTCGTGCTCCTTCCACAGCGCCTCGGCCAGCTTGGTGCGCACGACGCCCGGTGCCACCGCGTTGACGCGGACCTTCGGGGAGAGTTCGAGGGCGAGTTGCTTCGTGAGGTGGATCAGGGCGGCCTTGGACGCGTTGTACAGCCCGATGTTCGCCTCGAAGGCCATGCCGCCGACCGACGCGGTGTTGACGACCGCGCCCCCGTGCTCCCCCATCCAGGCACGGGTGGCCAGGCCCGTCCACAGCACGGGGGCCCAGAGGTTGACGTCGAAGGTCTTGGCGAACCGGCCGTGGTCCTGGTCGATGACCGGTCCGAAGGCCGGGTTGGTCCCCGCGTTGTTGACGAGGATGTCCAGGCTGCCGAAACGCTCGAGGGTCAGGTCCACACAGCGCTGGGCCGCCTCTTCGTCGACCGCGTGCGCGCCGACGCCGATCGCTGTGCCCTCCACCTGGGCCGCGGCGGCGTCCGCCGCTTCCTGGGAGCGGGAGGTGAGGACGACGTTTCCGCCCGCGGCGGCGATGGCCTGGGCGATCGCCAGCCCGATACCGCGCGAGGCACCGGTGACGACGGCGGTGCGACCGGTGAGATCGAGTCCCGCCATGTCAGTTCACCGCCGCCGTGGCCGCGTCGCGGTACTGCCGCAGTTCCTGCTTGGCGATGGCCCGCTTGTGGACCTCGTCAGGGCCGTCGGCCAGCCGCAGCGTCCGCAGCCCCGCGTACATGAACGCCAGCGGGAAGTCGTCGGTCACTCCCGCTCCCCCGTGCACCTGGATCGCGCGGTCGACGATCTTGAGCGCGATGTTCGGGGCGGCCACCTTGATGGCGGCGATCTCGGTGCGCGCTTCCTTGTTCCCGACCGTGTCCATCAGGTACGCGGCCTTGAGCGTGAGCAGGCGGATCATCTCGATGTCGATCCGCGCCTCCGCGATCCAGTCCTGGATGTTGGAGCGTTCGGCGACCGGACTGCCGAAGGTCACCCGTGACTGCGCGCGCCGGCACATCAGCTCCAGCGCCCGCTCGGCCGCGCCGATGGCCCGCATGCAGTGATGGATACGGCCGGGGCCGAGCCGGGCCTGGCTGATCGCGAAGCCTTCGCCCTCGCCCTTGAGGACGTCCTTGGCCGGCACCCGCACGTCGCGGAAGTCGATTTCGGCGTGTCCCTCACGGTCCTGGTAGCCGAACACCGGCAGGCCGCGCATGACCGTGATCCCGGGGGCGTCGATCGGGACGACCATCATGGACTGCTGCCGGTGCGGGGCGGCGGTGGGGTCCGTCTTGCCCATGACGATGAGCACCTTGCAGTTGCGGTGCAGGGCGTTGGAGGCGAACCACTTGCGGCCGTTGAGGACGTACTCGTCGCCGTCGCGCTCCATCCGCAGCTCGATGTTGGTGGCGTCGGAGCTGGCGACACGCGGCTCGGTCATCGCGAACGCCGAGGCCATCGTTCCGTCGAGGAGGGGCTTGAGGTACTTCTCCTTGTGCTCGTCGCTGCCGAAGAGCGTGAGCACCTCCATGTTGCCGGTGTCGGGCGCGTTGCAGTTGCACGCCTCGGAGGCGATGTGGCTGCGTCCCATGATCTCGGCCAGCGGCGCGTACTCGAGGTTCGTCAGACCCGGGCCCCATTCCGGGTGCGGGTGGAAGAGGTTCCACAGTCCGCGCTTGCGCGCCTCCGCCTTGAGTTCCTCGATGATCGGCGGGTGGAAGTGCGGGTCGCCCGATGCGCGCATCTGCTCGTGGTACACCGCCTCGGCGGGGTAGACGTGCTCGTCCATGAACTCGAGCAGATCGGCCTGGTACTTCTTGGCACGGTCCGACGTCTCAAACAGGGACATCCGAACTCCTGACGGTCGGGAGGGAAAGCGGGAGGGAAACAGGGAGGCAAGCGGGAAAGCCGGTCATGACTGATCCAGCAGGGAGTTCTGGTAGCGGCGCATCCCGCGCAGCCAGCGGTCGTAGTCCGCGCCCTTCTGCCGGTACATCTCGAGGACCTCTTCGTGCGGCAGGATCAGGAAGCGCTCGTCCTCGATCGCGGCCAGGACGGCGTCGGCGACTTCGGCCGGCTCCAGGACGGCACCCGCGGAGGTGACGGCCCGCGTCGCCGCTCGTCCCAGTAGGTCGCCGGAGTCCTCCCCGGCAGAGAGCATCCTGGTGTTGACCCCCATCGGGCACAGACAGCTGACCCGGACGCCGCGATCGCCGTAGGTGACACTGAGCCATTCGGCGAAGCCGACGGCCGCGTGCTTGGTCACGGCGTACGTGGCGGACCCGATCTGGGTGAGGAGACCGGCCGCCGAAGCGGTACCGACGAAGTAGCCCTCACCGCGCTTGAGCCAGCGCGGCAGGAGCAGTCTCGCCGCACGGATGTGAGCGCGCAGGTTGACGTCGATCGACAGGTCCCAGTCCCGCTCGCTCGCCTCGATGCCGGCCGCACCCGCGATGCCCGCGTTGGCGAAGTAGAGGTCGACGGGACCGAACGTGCTCTCCGCGAGGGTGATCAGCTGCTGGATCTGGGCGGTGTCCGACACGTCCGCACCGACGCTGACGGTGCTGCCCGGATGGTCGGCGTCGACCCGCTCCGACACCGCACGCGCGGCCTCGGCGTCGAGGTCCGCGACGACGACGCGGGCACCCTCGCGAGCGAGTCGCGCGACCAGCGCGCTGCCGATGCCGCCACCCCCACCGGTGACGATGGCGACCCTTTGTGCAACGTTCACGGCGGACCCTTTCCGTTGACGGGCGTGCGATGTGTCCGACCTGTATAATTGAATCCGACGTCAAGTTCAAGAGCAGCCGTTGCGGAACCAATGGAACCCCTCCCGGGCACCATGCGGACCCCATGAAGAAAGCCGCCCAACCCCAAGGGGTATGAGCGGCTACGAGGCAGGCGGATCAGCGGTGGCCGGGGAACCGCAGGGCGTTCGCCCAGAGCCGGGTGACCGTGGTCACGAGCTCCTCGAAGTCCACCGGCGTACCGTCCTCTTGCCCGTCGCCGAGCACGAAGGCGTTGTAAGCCATGACGCTGACCATGCCCGACAGCGCACGGGACGCCATCATCGGATCGACCTCACGGTCCGCGACCCCCCGCGCCTGCAGATCGGCGATGCCCCGGGCATTGCGGCGGATAAAGGCATCTCCGCGCCGCCTTCGGAACTCGCGGAACTCCGGCTCCACTTGTGCGACCTGCTCGAGCAGCGCCATCAGCTTCGCGTTCCGCTTGTATGCCGCGAGATAGGCGCGATTGCTCGCCTCCAGGACCGCATGGGGATCGTCGGCGTCCTGCACCCGGGTCATGCCGGGGTGCAGCATGTCCTCCTGCGCCTCCAGGAGGACGGCCGCCAGCACTTCTTCCTTGTTGGAGAAGTAGGTGTAGAACGATCCGGCCGCGCAGCGAGCCTCTTTGGTGATGTCGGTCAGGCGGGCGTCGAGGTAGCCGTCCCGTTCGAACACCTTCCGTGCGGCCTTCACCAGAGCGGCCCGCGTCCGCGCTCCGCGCTGCGTCGTGGGCGGCTCACGAAGCTGCGAGAAGGGCGCCACAGGGGGTGCCTGCTCGCTGTCGGTCTCCTCGGGCGCGCTGGTGTCCATCCCCGGGACTTTACTTGAATCCGACGCCATAGTCATAAGCCCCAAAGGGGTGATCGATCGGTCGGTCGGTCAGGTGCCGATACGGAAGCGTTCGGCGAGTTGGCGGCGGGTGTCGGCGGCGCTGGTGTGCAGCACGCCGGCGATTCCGATCCGTGCCGCTCCGTCGAGGTTCTGCTGCAGATCGTCGATCATGACGGCTTCCTGGGGGTCGATGCCGAGGCGTTCACATGCGATCGCGTAGATTCGCCGGGAGGGCTTGCGGATCCCGACGTACGAGGAGATGACGACGACGTCGGCCACGGCTGCGAGGTCGACGCCGTCGTAGGTCCCGGTACCGAACGAGTTCGACACCAGCGCGACGGGATGGCCGGCAGCTCGAAGCTCACCGAGCAGCGCGAGCATGTCCTGGTCGATCGACATTCCGGCCTGCATCCTGGCCGTGAGCCCCTCGGCCGGCACGTCGGCACCGTGGGCGCGCAGCCGCTCGGCGAATCCCCGCTCGAACGCCTCGGCGTCGATACGGCCGCACTCGTGGTCGGCGAGAAGGGTACGCGAGGGCTGGTCCCGGGCGAGGAGGTTCAGCGGCAGGCGCGGATCGCCGCCGAGGGACGCGCCGAAGTCGGTGAAGGCCCGCAGCACACTGGAGGTGATGACCCCGCCGAAGTCCACCAGGACCGCGGTTCGCTCCTTTCCCGTCCCCGCGCCCGTCTCCGCCCCCGTCTTCGTCTCCGTCCCCGCCTCCATCAGACGACCTCGAACAGTCCGGCCGCGCCCATTCCGCCGCCGACGCACATCGAGATCACCACGTACCGGACACCTCGGCGCTTGCCCTCGATGAGGGCGTGTCCCACCAGGCGGGCGCCCGTCATGCCGTACGGGTGGCCGACCGAGATCGCGCCGCCGTTGACGTTGAACCGCTCCGGATCGATGTGCAGTTCATCGCGGCAGTACAGCGCCTGGGAGGCGAACGCCTCGTTCAGTTCCCACAGGCCGATGTCGTCGATGGTGAGGTTGTGCTGCTTCAGCAGTTTCGGAATGGCGAACACCGGGCCGATGCCCATCTCGTCCGGCGCACAGCCGGCGACGGTCATACCCCGGTAGACGCCCAGCGGTTCCAGGCCGCGACGCTCGGCCTCCTTCGCCTCCATCAGCACCGACGCCGAGGCCCCGTCCGACAGCTGCGAGGAGTTGCCCGCCGTCACGCTGGAGTGCGCGCTCACCTGACCGTCGGGCAGTACCGGCGTCAAGCCGGACAGGCCTTCGAGCGTCGTCGACGCGCGGTTGCCCTCGTCCCGGGTCAGGGTGACCTTCTCGTCCCGCACTTCACCGGACTGCTTGTCGAGCACCTTCTTGACGCTGTCGAGCGGGACGATCTCCTGGTCGAACCGGCCGGCTTCCTGCGCCGCAGCGGTGCGCTGCTGTGACAGCAGCGCGAACTCGTCCTGGCTTTCCCGGCTCACGCCGTAGCGTTCGGCGACGATCTCAGCCGTCTGCAGCATGGGCAGGTAGATGCCCGGCTTGTGCTCGACCAGCCAGGGATCCGTCATGCGGTGGGTGTTCATGTGGTCGTTCTGCACCAGGGAGATCGACTCGACACCGCCGCCGACGGCGACCTGCATGCCGTCCGTGACGATCTGCTTGGCGGCCGTCGCGATGGCCATCAGGCCCGACGAGCACTGCCGGTCGATCGTCATTCCTGACACGGCGTCCGGGAGTCCGGCCCGCAGCGCGGCCTGACGTGCGACGTTGAAACCGGAGGAGCCCTGCTGCACGGCGCAGCCGAAGACGACGTCCTCGACCTCTCCTCCCTCGATTCCGGCGCGCCGCACGGCGTGCGAGAGGGCGTGGGCGGCGAGTTCCTGCGCCTGGGTGTCGTTGAACGCGCCGCGGTACGCCTTTCCGATCGGGGTGCGTGCCGTCGAAACGATGACTGCTTCCCTCATGTCACCTCACTGCTTTCTGTGGATCCGGCTCATCCGGTTCCAGTCGGTCCGGCTCATCCGGGGGCTTCGGGACTGCGCCTTGGTTATAGTTGAATTCGACGTCATGTTCAATCACGACGGAGCTCCGCTCGCGGCTTGACAGCCCGTCCCCGCTGCTGAAGGCTACCGACCAGTCGGTATGAAGGGGAGGGCCATGACCGAGCTGAGCATCTCCACGGGTGCGGGCGTGTTCGACGCGATCGTGGCGGGTCCGCCGGAAGGCCGCCCGGTCCTGCTGCTGCACGGCTTCCCGCAGACGGGGCTGGTGTGGCAACGGCAGATCGCGGCGCTGGCCGCGCACGGCTACCGGGTGGTGGCACCGGACCAGCGCGGGTACTCCCCCGGCGCCCGTCCCGAGCGGCCCGAGGACTATCGCATGGACCTCCTCGTCGACGACGTCGTCGCGCTCACCGAGGAGCTGGGCTGGGCGGCGTTCGATCTGGTCGGCCACGACTGGGGTGGCGCGGTGGCCTGGTGGACGGCTGACGCCCACCCCGGCCGGGTGCGCACCCTGACGGTCGTCTCGACCCCGCACCCCGGCGCTCTGGCCACCGCGTTGCGCACCGACGAGGATCAGCGGGAACGCTCGCGCTACATGATCGACTGGCGCGAAACACCCGCGACGGAAGAGCGCATGCTCGCCCACGACGCGCAGGAGCTGCGCGCCTTCTACGCCGGCAAGGTCCCGCAGGACAGTGCCGAGGCCTACGTGCGGCACCTGACCCAGCCGGGCGCTCTGACCGCGGCGCTGAACTGGTACCGGGCCGGCCGCCCCGACGGACCGATCGGCCTCGTCGACATACCCACGCTGTATGTCTGGAGCACGCAGGACAGGGCGTTCGGCGCGGCGGCGGCACAGGAGACCGGGCGATGGGTGAAGGGGCCGTACCGGTTCGAGACCCTGCAGGACGTCGGCCACTGGGTCCCCGAGGAGGCGCCCGACACGCTGAACCGCCTGCTGCTCGACCATCTGCGCGCGCACGGCGCCGACTGAACCGCAGCGAACACCCGCCGTTCGTCAAGTCCCCGGAGAGGTGACCTCATGAAGTCAGTGCGTGCGGCCTGGCGCCGCCTGGAGCCCGTGCACGGCATGATCTACTTCGTCCCCGAGGCCAGGCGACGGTACGCGGACCTCGGACTGAGCGGCCGTGCCGGGTACTTCACCTCCCGGAGCGCCGCTTTCGGCCGGGCGTCCGCCGAGCTGGTCATCTCGACCTTCTACAACTTCAACCCCGATCTCGTACGACAGGCGGTCGACGGGGCCTGGGACGCGACGACGCCGCAGCAGGTGCTGGACGCGCGCTACGCCGCAGCAGGCGAGGCCCTGCGGCGGGCGGGAATCCACGAGCTGCCCGCGCTGGAGGACGTCCTGGCGCTGACCCGCAGGGCAGCCGAGGCCGCCTGCGACCATGCGCAGGGCCGCCCGCTGTTCGCCGCGCATGCCGCCCTGCCCTGGCCGGAGGAACCGGTGCTGCAGCTGTGGCACGCCCAGACGCTGCTCCGGGAGTTCCGGGGAGACGGCCATGTGGCGTGCCTGCTGAGCGAGGGCGTCGGCGGCTTGGAGGCCCTGATCCTGCACGCCGCCACCGGTGACGTCCCGGTCGACTTCCTCAAGGCGAGCCGCGCATGGCCCGAGGAGGAGTGGGCCGCCACCGAGGAGCACTTGCGCACGCGAGGCCTGCTCGACGGTGACTCCCTCAGCGCGGAAGGCGTACGCCTGCGCCGGCACATCGAGGACCGCACCGACCTGCTGTCCCTTCCCGCGTACGCCGCCCTGGGTGACAGCGACTGCGAACGCCTCGCCGAACTCGCCGGTCCCTTCGGCCGCGCCGTCGTGGAAGCCGGCCTCCTCAAGCTGGGCTGACCCGACCCCTTTTCGCTCCGCTGCCCGGGATCCGGCCGCCGCTTAGGCCACGGCCGACGTGACGGCTCGGATTCCGCCGACGCAGTCGTGAGCAGCGCATGGCCCAGGACGAGGCACAGCAGCCCGCCCGCCACGCGAGGGCCTGCGCCCTCTGCGCGTCCGGGGTACGGGCCCGGCGATCTGCGGCTGCGCCCTGCGGCCGCGGGTGGCTGGACGCGTTTGCCGTAGGCAGGCAGCGGCAGGTTCCGACGGCTCTGGCCGCGCGCCCCGGATGGTGTGTCAGAGCACAGCGAGCCGGTCCACCAGCACTTCCACTCGCCGCTCGGTGTCCTCCGGCGGCAGCCGTCCCGCCCGGGTCAGGGTCGCGAGTCCGTGCAGGGACGCCCAGAACAACTCGGTGAACAGCCCCGGGTCGACGCCGTCCCCGGCGACCTCGCCCAGGGTCTCCAGCAGCGCGGCGAAGGCGTCCTTCAGAGGCGCCGGGGTGTCCTCCTGCGCGTACGCCAGACCGCCGTCGAGCTGGAACAAGGCGTCGTAGACCGCCGGGTTGCGCGCGGCGAAGTCGAGGTAGGCGTGCGCGAGGGCGGCGACCCGCTCACGCGGGCTGTTCGCGCTGGAGGTCGCGGCCCGCACCACCACGGCCATCTCGGCGGCGCCCTCGAGGGCGACGGCGCCGATGATCTCGCGCTTGCCGCGGAAGTGGCTGTAGAGGACGGGCTGGCTGTACTCGATGCGCTCGGCCAGCCGGCGGGTGGTGACCGCGTCCCAGCCCTGCTGCTCGGCGAGTTCGCGGGCTGTCGCCACGATGAGGCGCTCACGCTCGGCCCGTTCGCGCTGCTTGCGTTCCTGTACCGACATGACTCGATTCTAGCATCGCTAGACAATCGAGCGGCAGCAGTACTAGCGTTGCCTCATCCGCTAGCAGTGCTAGATCCAGGAGAGGTCATCATGCTCAGCGCACTTGAGGTGTTCACCACCGTGGTCGTCGGCGTGATGGTGGGGGTGGAGTTCTCCGTCCTCGCCGTCATCAACCCGATCCTCAACGCCCTCCCGGAGGACAGCGGCCAACTCGGCCACGCCCACGGGGGCCGGATGCTCGGCGCCGTGATGCCGGTCTGGTACATCGGCTCACTCGTCCTCGTCGGCATCTGGGCTGTCGCCGGATGGCACCACCACGGCACCGGCCTCGTCGTCACCGCCGCTGGGTTGCTGGCCCTCAGCATCATCATGTCGATCCTGCTGCTCGTCCCGATCAACAACCGGGGCAAGACGTGGACCCCTGACAACCGGCCCGCCGACTGGAAGGAGCAGTTGAACCGCTGGAACCGCTGGCACTACGTCCGCGTCGCCGTCATCCTCGCCGCCTTCGCCCTGCTGGTCGCCGCCCTCACCTGAGCCCACTGGCTCACCACCCGGAAGTCAGCCGCAACCGCTCGGCCGTGCGCCCGAAGCGCGCACAGCCACCGCCGCCTCCGGTCGGGACCTGCCGAGAATGGCCAAGCTGCAGAGTCTCGACTGCCAGGCGCTCCAACGAACAGCTTCCACGAAGCTCACCAAGCCGACGAAGACTCGCAAGGAGAAGAACCATGCTGCTGAAGAAGATCAACACCGTCGTGGCCGCCGCCTTCGTCCTCTTCATCCTCTGGTTCGGGACGGAGTTCATCCTGAGCCCGGAGACGACGGCGCCGACCTTCGGACTGCCGAGCTGGCCGTCCGGCGACGGCGGCGGCTTCCTGATCATCAAGGGAATCCGCGACGTCGTCCTGGCCCTGGTCCTGGGCATCCTGCTGGTGACGGGCCACCGCAGGGCGCTGGGCTGGGCGCTGCTGGTGGAGGCCTTCGCCGCGTACGGCGACATGGCCACCGTGCTGGCCCACCACGGCTCCGTGGCCACCGCGCTCGGCGTCCACGGCCTGACCGCGACACTGATGGTGGTCAACGGCCTGCTGATGATGCGCGAGACCCGCAAGGTCGCGACCGCTACGGCAACGCCCGCCCCGCAGCCCGCCTGACACCCCTTGGCCGAACTCCCCGCGCTCGCCGACCACCTCACTCCCATGGCCCGGTCCTGGAGATGCTCGCCCCTTCCCCCGCCAGGGATGCACGACCCCAGCGGGCCAAGCCGACCGCTGCTCGCGTTCTTCGCGGCGATGGCGGAGACCGAGCGGGAGGGCATCCGGGAGTCGGGCCTCGGAGGACTCGACGCGGCGGCCCGCAAGGGCGAGCACGGCAGCCGGCCACCCGTCATCACCGACGGCATGCTGCACACCGTGCTGCGGCGCCGCGCGAACGGCGAGCCGGTCGTGAGCATCTACCGCGCACTAGCCGACGGCCGGCCCGTCGCATGCGCTGCGGCCAGGTCGTCGTACACGAGTAGCCCGTCCTCGCGCAGGCGCACGCCTGGCGTCGGGGCGTGGAGGTACCACCGCCCGTCATGCATGAGGTGGTGGACCTGTACCCCTCCGGCGAGGACAGCGAAGTCGGCGATCAGACGGCGGTGGCAGCGCCACCAGACCGATTCGCTGCACATCACCGCCGGGCGAGCCTCGGCGCACTCGCGCAGCAGCCGTTGCATGGCGGCAACGAAGCCGGGCGTTCTCGTATGTGCGGCGTAGCCGCGAAACGCCGTGTTGCGCCAGACGACGTCCGGGCTGTCCGGAGGCGGTCTGCGGTGGCCGCCCAGGTCGGGCTCCCACCGGTAGGCGATGCCCAGTGCCGGCATCCATGCCCCGAGTTGCTGCCGGGCCAGATCCGGATTCCGGCGGCTGCCCGGGGCAATGCGCACGTCCACCACAGCGCTGACTCCCGCACCGCGCAGCAGCCGGGCAAGCCGCTCACGGTCCGCGGTGCCGTGTCCGAAAGTGATCAGCAGCGGTTCCATATTCCTCCATGAGTGGGTACCCGCGGAAAACAGGGTCACAAGGTGGCGGGTCCGTGACGGAGACGACACCGGAGATCCAGTGACGCGGATTCGCCGTGGGCGGGAAGTCGAGAGGGACCAGAAAAGCAGCCGCTCCTCGCACGTCTGTTATGCGGGGATGCTCTGCGTGTTTCGTAGCGGTGCCGTCTGCGGTGCGCGACCATACGGACGCCGACACATCACGATCATCGGCATTGTGCGCGGAAACACCGAGACAGAAAGAAGGACGGACGTGTCCGGCAGCGAAAGCGAAAACCCGGCAATCGCATCCCCGACCCCCACGGCGACTCGGCCCAAGACAAACCGGGACTGGTGGCCGAATCAGCTGGACCTTCAGATTCTCCACCAGCACTCGTCCCGCTCCAATCCGATGGACGAGGACTTCGACTACGCGCGGGAGTTCGCGACCCTCGACCTCGACGCGCTGAAGCAGGACGTCTTCGAGGTGATGACGACGTCGCAGGACTGGTGGCCTGCCGACTACGGCCACTACGGGCCGCTCTTCATCCGGATGAGCTGGCACGCCGCGGGCACGTACCGTGTCGCCGACGGCCGGGGCGGGGGCGGTGCCGGCTCTCAGCGCTTCGCCCCCCTCAACAGTTGGCCGGACAACGCCAGCCTCGACAAGGCGCGCCGTTTGCTCTGGCCGGTCAAGCAGAAGTACGGCCAGAAAATCTCCTGGGCCGACCTTCTGGTCTTCGCCGGCAACTGCGCCATGGAATCAATGGGATTCAAGACGTTCGGGTTCGGCTTCGGGCGAGAGGACATCTGGGAACCCGAGGAAATCTTCTGGGGACCCGAGGACACCTGGCTCGGAGATGAGCGCTACAGCGGTGACAGGGAACTCGCCACTCCCTTCGGTGCCGTGCAGATGGGACTGATCTACGTCAATCCGGAGGGGCCCAACGGCAACCCGGATCCGATGGCCGCCGCGCGGGACATTCGCGAGACATTCGGGCGCATGGCGATGAACGACGAGGAGACGGTCGCGCTCATCGTCGGCGGCCACACCTTCGGCAAGTGTCACGGCGCCGTCGATCCCGCGTACATCGGTCCGGAACCCGAGGCCGCCCCCATCGAGCAGCAAGGCATCGGCTGGCGGAACACCCACGGCAGCGGCAAGGGTGCCGACACCCTCACCAGTGGCTTGGAAGGCGCGTGGACCTCCGAACCGACCAGGTGGGACAACGGGTACCTGGACAACCTGTACCGGTACGACTGGGAGCTGACGACGAGCCCCGCCGGCGCCAAGCAGTGGACGCCCACGGATCCCTCGGCCAAGGACACCGTGCCCGACGCTCATGATCCGTCGAAGCGGCACGCCCCCATGATGCTGACGACGGACCTCGCACTGAAGCTGGATCCGGTCTACGGCCCGATCACCAAGAGCTTCCACGAGAACCCGGACCGGCTCGCGGACGCGTTCGCCAAGGCGTGGTACAAGCTGTTGCACCGCGACATGGGACCCGTCACGCGCTACCTCGGCCCGTGGGTTCCCGAGCCGCAGCTGTGGCAGGATCCCGTCCCCGAGGTCGATCACGACCTCGTCGCGGACGAGGACATCGCCGCCCTCAAGAGCAGGATCGTCGCCTCCGGACTGTCCGTCTCCCAGCTGGTCACCACCGCCTGGGCGTCGGCGGCGAGCTTCCGCGGCACCGACAAGCGCGGCGGGGCCAACGGGGCCCGGATCCGGCTCGCGCCGCAGAAGGACTGGGAGGTCAACCGCCTGCCCGAGGTGGCCGAGGCGTTGCAGAAGCTGGAGCAGATCCAGCAGGACTTCAACCACTCGCATGCCGGCGGAACGAAGGTCTCGCTCGCCGACCTGATCGTCCTCGGTGGGTGCGCGGCCGTCGAGCAGGCCGCGAAGAACGCGGGACACGACATCACGGTCCCGTTCGCGCCGGGGCGCACGGACGCCTCGCAGGAACGGACCGACGTGGACTCGTTCGCCGTGCTCGAACCCAGGGCCGACGGGTTCCGCAACTACCTCCGGGCGGGAGAGAAGCTCTCGCCGGAGACCCTCCTGCTGGACCGGGCCAACCTGCTGACGCTGACCGCTCCCGAGATGACGGTGCTCATCGGCGGCATGCGGGTCCTGAACACCGGCTTCAAGCGATCCCCGCACGGCGTCTTCACTCACCGGCCCGAGACCTTGACGAACGACTTCTTCGTCAACCTGCTCGACATGGGCACGGAGTGGAAGGCGTCGGCTTCGGAGGAGAACGTGTTCGAAGGCCGGGATCGCGCCACGGGCGAGGTCAAGTGGACCGCCACCGCGGTCGACCTCATCTTCGGTTCGCACTCCCAGCTCCGAGCCGTCTCGGAGGTCTACGCGTCCCAGGACGCGGGAGGGAAGTTCGTGCGCGACTTCGTGGCCGCGTGGGACAAGGTGATGAACCTCGATCGGTTCGACCTCTCCTGAACCCGCTGTCCCGGGGTGGAGTGGTGACGCGGATCGCTCCGCGCTTCCCGCGGCGCTCCCACGGTGGGCACGCGCACGCGCCACCCTCGGTGCGCGTGCCCACCGCTCAGGGGCGCCATCCGGGCATCCGAGCTCGGCCCCGTCGTCAGTTCTCCTGCAGCACGGAGAGAACGTTCCCGGCGGGGTCGGTGAACCACGCGATCGCCGCGGGACCGCCGTCACCGACGCGGACGATGCCCTTCTCGTCATGGTCGAATCCGGGATAGCGCTCGAGGCTCACGCCGCGCCGCTCCAGTTCCTCGACGGCCGCCTCGATGTCGTCCACGGGGAAGTTGAGAATCGTGAACGTGGCCGGGGTGTGCGTCTCCTTCGGGTACACGAAGACCCGCGCGCCGCTGCCGAGTGTGAGGATCAGCATCCGCATGTCCCCCTGCCCGGCCTCCTCCGCCTGGAGACCGAGCGTTTCACCGTAGAACCGGCGGGCCTTGCCGAGGTCGTCGACCGCGAAGCCGCTGAACGCCTGCGCTTGTCCGAACATGCCGTGTGTCTCCTTCACGGGTGAGCCGTTCCACGGGTGAGCCGTCCCGGGATCTCAGGGCACACCACACGCACCACGGTCCAACGCGCGCCACGCGGGCCACGCCCGGATGGTCGTGCGCGCTTCACCCTCACGAAGCGATGCGCGGCAACCGCTTGGGCAGGCCGCACCCAGCCCCCGCCGTGCACGCAGTGAACACACAGGACGGCGTGGACACCGCGCGCCTGGACATCGCCCCCGAAGCCGCACGGCAGGTCCGAGGAACCGGAGCGCCCGCAAGCAGCAAGTTCCTTGCGCCACGTCTTACTTCACGCCTTGACGGAAGTGGTCCGTACCTTTAGCTTCACCAGGCGACCCCACCCCCCTAGGTGCCCTCAGCCGTTCGCAAGGTGAACACTGCCCGGGCAAGGAGACTCCGTGTTCCGACTCTCGCGCCCCTCCCCCGGGGACCCCCGCAGACCCATCACCACCGCGCTGGTCACCGCGGCAGCCGCATCCCTCCTGACGGCCGCCGCCCCCGCCCCCTTCTCCGCCTCGGCCGCCCAGGCCTCGGCCCTGCCCACCGGCTTCGCCACCGTCATGAACGCCGCGAGCGGTCGGTGCCTGGACGCCCGGTCGGCCGGTACCGCCAACGGGACCGTCGTCCAGCAGTACTCCTGCAACGGCACCACTGCCCAGCAATGGAGCTTCACCGCCACCAGCGACGGCTACGTCCGCGTCAACAACGCCAACAACACGACTCAGGTCGCGGACGTCGCCGACGTGTCCACGGCCGACAACGCGCCCGTCCACCTGTGGAGTTACGGCGGCGGCGCCAACCAGCAGTGGCTGCCGGTCGACGAAGGCGGCGGCGCCTACCACTTCGTCAACCGCAACAGCGGCAAATGCCTGGACGACCCCGGCGCCTCGACCGCCGACAGCGTGCAGTTCGTGCAGTACACCTGCAACGGCAGCGCCGCCCAGCGCTTCCAGATCGTCCCCGTGAACCAGTCGACGGCCGGTCCCGACCTCGGCCCGAACGTGGTCGTCTTCGACCCGTCCATGTCGGGCCCGACCATCCAGTCCAGGCTGAACTCGATCTTCCAGCAGCAGGAGACCAACCAGTTCGGCTCCCAGCGCTACGCCGTCCTGTTCAAGCCGGGCGCCTACAACGCGGACGTCAACGTCGGCTTCTACACCCAGGTCGCCGGGCTCGGGCTGACCCCGGACGCGGTCACGATCAACGGCGCGGTGCACGCCGAGGCCGACTGGTTCCAGGGCAACGCGACGCAGAACTTCTGGCGCGGGGCCGAGAACCTGTCCGTCAACCCGACCGGCGGCAACGACCGTTGGGCGGTCTCCCAGGCGGCGGCGTACCGCCGGATGCACCTGCGCGGCAACCTCGCCCTGGACGACAACGGCTGGTCCAGCGGCGGCCTGCTCGCCGACAGCAGGATCGACGGCCAGGTCAACTCCGGCAGCCAGCAGCAGTGGCTGACCCGCAACTCCCAGCTCGGCAGCTGGACCGGCTCCAACTGGAACATGGTCTTCGTCGGCAGCCAGGGCGTCCCGGGCACCAGCTTCCCCGACCCGCCGTACACCACGGTCGCCCAGACGCCGGTCAGCCGGGAGAAACCGTTCCTGTACGTCGACGGCGACGGCACCTACAAGGTGTTCGTGCCCTCCCTGCGCTCCAACTCCACGGCGACCAGCTGGGCGAGCGGCTCGCCGTCCGGCACCTCGCTGTCCCTGGACACCTTCTACGTCGTGAAGCCTGGCGCGACCGCCGCGGACATCGACGCGGCACTGGCGGCGGGCAAGAACCTCCTGGTCACCCCGGGGGTCTACCACCTCGACCAGACCCTCCACGTGAACCGCGCCGACACGGTCGTCCTCGGTCTGGGCCTCGCCACGTTCGTCCCCGACAACGGCGCCACCGCGATGAAGGTGGCCGACGTCGACGGCGTGAAGGTGGCGGGCATCCTCTTCGACGCGGGCACCACCAACTCGCCCACCCTGATGGAGGTCGGGCCGACGGGCTCGTCCGCCTCGCACGCCGCCGACCCGACCTCCCTGCACGACGTGTACTTCCGCGTCGGCGGCGCGGGCGTCGGAAAGGCGACCACCAGCCTGGTCGTCAACAGTGACAACGTCATCGGCGACCACATGTGGATCTGGCGCGCCGACCACGGCAGCGGCGTCGGCTGGAACAGCAACACCGCGGACACCGGCCTCATCGTCAACGGTGACGGCGTCACCGCGTACGGCCTGTTCGTCGAGCACTACCAGAAGTACCAGACCATCTGGAACGGCAACGGCGGCCGCACGTACTTCTACCAGAACGAGATGCCCTACGACCCGCCCAACCAGGCGGCCTGGACGAACGGCTCCACGCAGGGCTACGCCGCCTACAAGGTGGCCGGCTCCGTCACCAGCCACCAGGCCTACGGCCTCGGCAGCTACTGCTACTTCAACGTCAACCCGAGCGTCGCCGCCGAGCGAGCCATCGAGGCCCCGAACAACGCCGGCGTGCGGTTCGCCGGCATGGTGACCGTCTCCCTCGGCGGCACGGGCACCATCCGGCACGTCGTCAACAACACCGGTGGCCCGTCCAACTCCACGACCAACGTGGCGAATCTGACGAACTACCCGTAGAGCGCCACCGAGCACAACGCACCGAGTTCCACCGTCGGCCGTCCCTCCCGTCCGAGGGACGGCCGGCCCATTCCCTCAACCTCCGGACTGGGAGCGGCTGCGTGGCGAGGGCGGCCACGCGACCGGCCGCCGCCGTCGAACCGGATCCGGGGCCGGAAGGCCACGGCAAGCTGAAGTTCGTCGGCCTGGGCTGGCCCACCGGCCGGGAACAGCCGAAGAACTGCGTGCCCCACAGCAGGACACCCTGAGCGGTGCCGGGGCGGGCTGTCGCCCCGGCACCACGTCCGCCGTGTCACTCCTCGTCGCGCAGCCGGGCCGCCAGGGAGACCAGCGATTCGGTCTCCTCGGTGTGGCCCAGGGCGGTCAGACGGGAGACCGCCGCGTCGACACGGGTGAGGGCGGGAGCGGGGCGCTCCAGGTAGACGCCCTCCACGACACCCGCGAGGCGGACGCACTCGGCCCACTCGCCCGCGCGGTCGTCCCCCGGTCCCGGCTCGCCGAGCAGGGCGAGGGCCTTCTCCAGGGCGGCCAGTGCGTCCTCGTACTCCCCCGCGTAGGCGTTGACCCGCCCGTGTTCGTAGGCCAGGGCCGTGTCCAGGGAGCGGCCGTGGGCCTCGTACCCGGCGGCGCGCGCCTCGTCGGCGATCCGGCCGGCGTCGGCGAGGAAGGCACGGGCGCCGTCCAGGCCGTCGGGGCCCTGCTGGTGCGTCTGGAGCCGGGCGAGTTCGCGCAGGCAGTTGCTGAGCTGCTCGTAGCGGGAGTCACGGGCGTGGGCGGCGATCGCCTGGTCCGCCACCTCGCGGGCCCGGTCGAACTCGCCGGACTCACCGAGGAGTACGGCCGTCTCCGCGGCGATCATGGCGTGGCTGCCCGGGTCGTCGTCCCAGCCGGCCGACTCGGCCGCGAGGGCGACGAACTCCGCCGTGGCGGCCTTGAGGTCCTCCCCCTCGTGCAGCGCGCGGGCGCGGATCAGGCGCAGCTGGGCGACGAGCCGGTCGTCCACCTCTCCCGCGGCGACGTCCCGTTCGGCCAGCAGGGAGTCGAGCAGCGCGATGCAGTCCTCGACGCGACCCAGGTCGAGGCTGAGCTGGGCCGCGTTGCTGTAGGTGCAGAACGCGTCGATCCGGCTGCCGCGGCGAAGGTCCACCTCCGCCGAGCGCGTCAGGTGCCGCAGCGCCTCGTCGGAGCGGCCCAGGCGCATGCAGGCCTGGGCCAGATCGGCGTACAGGCGGCTGGTCTCGACCGCGTCGGCCGGCCAGTCGGCGGCCCGACGCAGGCCTTCGGTGAGGTCCGCGTACGCGGCCTGCGCGTCCCGCAGACCGAGCTGGAGCCGACCGCGCATTCCGAGGGTGCGGGGCAGGTGCCAGGCGGGGCCGTGCGCCTTCAGCCGGTCGAGGAGCGCGTCGATCTCGGTGACCGCGGCGGGCAGGTCGCCGGAGATGGCGTACGCGGTGGCCCGCAGCAGCAGGGCGCCGGAGATCTGCCCGGCGAGGTCGTGCCGGGAGGCGAACGCGTGCAGCAGGTCCGCCTCGGCGAAGACCGGCGCGACGTGCTCCTCGCTGCCCGAGGTCTGCAGGCGCAGGGCGAGCGCGGTCACGCGCAGCCGCAGCAGGCGGCCCTCCAGATACGGGGCGAGGCCCGGGGTCTCCTCCTGCAGGCGGACGACGGAGGCGTGGGCGGCGGTCAGCGCGGCGGCCTTCGCCTCGGCTCCGCCCGCCGCCTTCGCACCCTCGGCATCCTCCGCGCCCTCCGCGGGCTCCGTGCCGTCCGCGGTGCCCTCTGCTGAGACCTTGACGGCGGAGAGCAGCGCGCAGGCGCGGGCGAGCGCCGCCTGACCAGGTAGGCCGGCGTCGTCGTACAGGGCCGCCGCCTCCTCGTGGAGGGCTACCGCGTCGGCGTGCTCGTCCCTCTCGCCCGCCCGGCCCGCCTCGTCGGCCAGCAGGTCCGCGCGCAGTTGGACGAGCGGGCCCACAGCCGGGTCGTCGGGGTGGGCGTAGTCGCGGGCGGCGACGAGCGTACGCAACCGCGCCCAGCAGGCCTGTGCCTCCGGGTGGCCCGCCTCCTCCAACTCCCTTGCCCTGAGGATGAGTTCGGGCAGCGAGTCGGGGACGGCGGCGGACGTGCGGGCGGCGGGCGCGGCAACCGGGGCGGCCGGGGCCACGTCGTCGAGGCTGCGGACACGCAGGGTCAGCTCCAGCTCCTCCAGGAGTGGAGCACGGTCGAGGCGGGCCTTGCGGCGGTCGCTGTGGGTCGTGGTGCCGTTGCGGGCGTCGAAGCGGGCGGCGAGGTCGTCGGCGCGGCCGCGCACCTCGGCGCGCAGGCCGGACACCGTCCAGGTGCGGCCCGCGTATCCGGCGGCGGGCAGGTCGCCGTGGCCGAGGAGCTCGACGCGCTGAAGGAGGACCTCCACGCCGGTGAGGAAGTCGAGCTGGTCCAGCGGCGAGTCGACCTCCTCGAACAGGTTGCGGTTCTCGGCGAGCAGTTCCAGACCGCGTGCCTCGTTGCCGGTCAACGCGCAGAACTCCAGGTGCCGGCCGACCTCGCCGGACATCGAGGGGTTGCGGCGGCAGCCGCGGTAGCCGGCCAGGTGCAGTTCACGGGCCCGGTCGGTGCGGCCGGTGCGCAGCAGGGGCAGCAGCGCGTACGAGAAGGAGCGGGCGGGCTCCTCCTGGCAGGACTCCTTGCCGGCCAGGACGGGCCCCCAGGTGCGCAGGGCCCACTCGTCGTCGCCCGCCCTGAGGTGGTGGCGGGCACGCTGGCATATCTCGCAGGCCTCGCAGTCGCTGAGCCGGGTGCGGGTGCGGCCCGCCCACAGCTCGTAGGCGAGGGCGGTGTCCTCGCCGACGTGGGCGGCGAGCTGGTAGGCCTGTCCGTAGTACGGCTGCAGGCCGAGGGCCGCCTTCTCGTAGCGGTCGCGCATCTCCGTCAGCCACTGGCGCAGGCTCGCCAGCGGTACCTCGGGCAGCTGGCGCAGGGCGTGGGCCACCCACTTGAACCGCCAGAACAGCATGTGGCGCAGGCGGTCGTCGAAGACGTCGGGCTGCTCGTCGAAGAGGTTCAGCAGACGGGCGAAGACGACGGGCGACTTCCGGGGTTCGGAGCCGTAGGTGTACGCCTCCTGCAGTTCGAGGAGGGCGTGGATGAGCGGTACGGGCTCGGCGAACTGCTCGGCGGCATCGACGAGTTCCTCGGCGGTGACGGTGCGGGTGCGGCCGTAGGGGCGCCGGTCGTTCTCCTGGAGCGCCTGGTACAGCTCGGCTGTGCTCTGGGGATGGGGTGCGGTGGGCATCGTCAGCTGTCCTTGCGGAGGGCGTGGGCGAGAAGGTCGAGGAAGGAGCGGTTGATCAGGCTCGACTCGGCGGGCCTGAGCGGGCGCCGGGACAGCATCGCGGCCTGCCCGTAGAGGGCTTCGGCGCTGGTGCGGGCCAGTTCGGGCTCGTCGATGGTGACCGCGGTGCGGACCAGCGGGTTGAGCTGGTTGAGGATCAGCTGGGCGCGCGGGGCCTCTTGGCGCAGCGCGCCGAGGATGTCGCCCCACAGGCCGCCCTCCTGCTCGCGGGCGAGCTGGGAGCGGGTGCGCTCGTGCCGGGCCTCGCGGCTGTCGACGAGGAGGGCGGGGGCGGAAGCCGGCTGGAAGGTGCGCAGCGCGACGTCGCAGTCGAAGACGGCGAGGGCGTCGCGGGCCTGGGCGAGGTAGGCCGCGGCGGCCAGTTCCGTCTCCCGGTCGACGGGGTCGAGGTGGGCGGTGAGGGTCGCCGGGTCGAGGTCGGCGACACTGGCCTCGGGCCTGATCTCGGGCAGCCGGTGGACCAGTTCACGGTCGTAGGTGTAGCCGCCGTTGACGACACCGAGCCCGGCGGCCGAGGCGATCGCCGCGACCTGCCGGAACTCCTCCACGCTCGACGTCACGAGCACGGTGCGGTGGGTGCGCGCGAACTCGTCGAGGGTGGTGTGCCCGTCGGTGGTCTCGAACGGCAGCCAGGGCAGCAGCATCCGCAGGATCTCGTCGTCGTGCACCGCGAGCGACTTCACGGCCAGGTGGTGGGCCTGGAGGAAGCGGTTCAGCAGGTCGGGGTCGCTGGCGGCGGCCCGGGCGATCCAGGCGCGCAGCCGCTCGGCGAGGGCGTCGCGGACGGCGGCGAGGGTGTCGTCCTCGTACAGGGACTCGCGGGACGCCGTCGGGCGCAGGCTCTCGGCGTCGACGACGCAGCGGACGAAGAACGCCCAGTCGGGGAGGATCTCCTCGGCCTGCTCGGACAGCAGCATGCCCTTGACGTGCACGCGGTGGCCGTGGCGACGGCCGGCCGGCACCGCCTCGGGCAGCACGCACGCGATGCCCTTGAGGCCTACGGCGGGCAGGTCCAGCTCGATGGTGTCCAGGGGTGTGAACCCGAAGACCTCCTCGCCGTACGCGGCCAGCGCGCGGGCGCGGGCTCCCGGGGTGGGGTACGTACGCGCCCAGGGTGCGGGCTCGGGGTTGACGGACACGCCCGCACCGCCGGTGTCACCCGGGCCGCCTGTGCCGCGTGTGCCGTCGTCGAAGGTCACCGGGTGGCGCAGCAGGGAGCCGAAGTGGCGGGCCAGCGCGTGCACCTGGGCCGGGCGGGTCCACTCGGCCGCGTCGGCGCGCGGTGTCAGGGTGACGGTGGTGCCGGGCCGGGGGCGGGATGAGGCGGGCAGGGTGCGGACGGTGTAGCTGCCGTCGCCGCGTCCGCGCCACTCGACGGCGGGTGCGTCGGGGGTGCGGGCGGAGCGGCTGAGGACGTGGATCTCGTCCGCGACCAGGAAGCAGGAGAGCAGGCCGATGCCGAACTGGCCGATGAAGTCGCCGCGTTGCTCCTCGATCTTCTCGGCGCGCTTGCTGCTGCGGCCGATCGTGGCGAGGAAGGTGTGCACGTCGGCCTCGGTGAGACCGACGCCGTCGTCCTCGACGCGTACGACGGAGCCGTCGGCGTACAGGCGGATGCCGAAGTCGCCGTGGGGCTCGACGGCGTGCCGTGCAGTGAGGGCGTCGACCGCGTTCTGCAGGAGTTCGCGCAGGTAGACGCGGGGGCTGGAGTAGAGGTGGTGGGAGAGGAGGTCCACCAGGCCGCGGAGGTCGACCTGGAAGGTGCGGTCGGTGGCGGCGTGGTGGGCGGAGGTGTCACGCAGGGGCATGGGGCAGTCCGGGGTGAAGGGAACGGCGGAGGTCAGCGGTGGTCCGCGGGACCGGCCGAAGACGGGCGGTGACGGTGTGGCCGGTGGCTCAGAAGGCCTTGCGGAAGCGCGCGTACGCTTTCTGCGGGTCCGCCATGAAGGTCCACGGCCACTCGGTGAACACGCCTTCCAACTCGCGGAAGACATTGGAGGCCGTGCTGCTGCCCGCCAGCGAGAGGGCCATGGCGAACATGTTGTAGTCGCCCTGCCAGCCGAGGCGGCGCTCGTACGCGTGGTGCAGGATGCTGCGCTCCGCGGCCTCCCTCAACTCAGTCCGGATCCGGGGCTGCTGCAGACAGTCGCGGTCGTCGGACTCCACCCACTCCTCGATACGCGCCATGGCGACGACACAGCCGAGCCGGTGCCCGTCGGGCGCCCCGGCGAACGCCTTCTGAGCGAACTCCAGGGCCTGGCCCGGCTCTCCGCCCCAGCGGGGCTGGAGGTGCGACACCCACTCCAGGTGAATGTCCAGGTTCAGCGGATCACGGCGCAGACCGGCCGCGAGCCGGGCCTCCTGGACGCTGTCGTCGAGGGACATGCCGCGTCCCGAGGTGAGCAGATGGCGCCACGGCGTGATCCAGTCGGGCCGCAGCTCGGCGGCCTCGAGCAGGTGCTCCTCGGCGATGCGCAGCCGCTCGTAGAAGGTCTGCCACTGCTCGCGGCCGACGTCCACGGCACGGGCGGACGTGCGCGCTTCCCAGCCCCAGTGGACATGGCGCGCACCCGATATCAGCAGGGCCGTCGCCCGGAGCTCCGCGTCGCCCTTGTCCTCCTCGGCGGCCCGGACGGCCCACTCCTGCACACCGTCCACAACGGCCAGCTGCCCGAGAACCGCCTGCTCGCGGCCGAGATCGAAGGGGGCCAGCGCCGCCTTGACCGCCTCCCAGTCCCCCGCGCCGGCCGCCTCGACCAGCGCGAGCACGCGCGCATCCCCCAACGCCCGCAGGGTGTAAACCCCGTGCTTCTTCTTGCGCGGGACGGGGAGGACGTGCGGGTCCGCCGCCGTTCTCTCCCCTCCTCCACCGAACAGCCTGCCCAACATGCCGCGCCCTCCCCTGGGTCCCGCGTGATCGTCCGGTGCAGCATAAACGGCCTCACCGACACCGCTTCCACAGGGTTTTCACCGGCACTTCACGGGCGTGCGAGGCAGGGGGCGATCCCGGCGGGCATGCCCCTCACACAGCGACCGGCTTCCCCGGGCCGGGGACGGTGCGGAAGCGGAACGGTTCCGGTTCGCGGCCCGCCTGGACGAACCAGCACTCGCCCGTGCCGGCGCCGGTGAGGATCCGCAGCACCGTGTCGGCCACGACCTCGGCCGGGATGACGGGCAGGCCCTGCTCGGAGAGCATGTCGCGCAGCGGGTCGATGATCCGTGATTCGGCGAACCCCGGGCAGATCGCGTTGAAGCGCACGTTGTCCGGCGCGAGAGCCGGTCCGAGGGAACGCGCGAGTCCGACGACCGCGTGCTTGTTGGCCGCGTACAGGGCGTCGAGCGGTACCGCCGCCAGTCCCGCGAGGGAGGCGGTCGCCACGATCGCCCCTCCGCCGCGGGCCCGCAGCGCCGGCAGCACCGCGTGGGTGCCGTAGACCACGCCGTCGAGGTTGGCGCCCATCGCCCGGCGGTAGCGCGCCGGGTCGAAGTCGTCGCCGACGCCGCACCCGGTCGCCACGCCCGCGTTGAGCAGGGCGATGTCGACACCGCCGTACTGCTCTACGGTGAAGTCCACCAGCGCGCGGTTGGCGTCGAGGTCGGAGACGTCGCAGGCGCGGAAGGCGCCGTCGACCTGGTCGGCCACCTCGCGGCCGGCCCGCGCGTCGAGGTCCGCGACGACCACCCGTGCCCCGGCATCCGCCAGCGCGAGTGCCATGGCCCGGCCGAGTCCGCTGGCACCGCCGGTGACGATCGCCACCTTGCCCGCGAGCGCGGCGCCGTCCGTTTGCCCTTCCCGAAGGGCCTCGGCGGCGCTCACGCCAGCTCCAGCACGAGCTTGCCGACGTTCTCACCGCGGAAGAGCATCTGCAACGTCTCGGGGAAGTCGTCCACGGTCCCCCTCACCACGTGTTCCTTGACCTTGATACGGCCGTCCGCGATCCAGCCGGAGATCTCCTGCGCGGCCTTGGCGTACTGCTTGGCGTAGTCGAAGACGACGAAGCCCTCCATGCGGGCCCGACGCACCAGCAGCGTCAGGTAGTTGGAGGGGCCCTTGACCGGCGTGGCGTTGTTGTACTGGCTGATCGCGCCGCAGACCACGACGCGCGCGTGCATCGCCAGCCGGGTCAGGGCGGCGTCGAGGATGTCCCCTCCGACGTTGTCGAAGTAGACGTCGATACCGTCGGGGGCCTCCCGGCGCAGTGCCTTGCGCACGTCCTCGGCACGGTAGTCGATCGCCGCGTCGAAGCCGAGTTCGCCGGTGAGCAGCGCGCACTTCTCCGGTCCGCCGGCGATGCCCACGACCCGGCAGCCCTTCGCTTTCGCGATCTGCCCCACCATGGTGCCGACCGCGCCGGCCGCCCCGGACACCACCACCGTCTCGCCGTCCTTCAGCGCCCCGACGTCCAGGAGACCGAAGTAGGCGGTCATGCCGGGCATGCCCAGCGCGCCGAGATACGTGGAGGGCGGGGCGAGTGAGGTGTCGACCTTCATCGCCCCCTTGCCGTCGGAGACCACGTGCTCCTGGACGCCGAACGTGCCGACCACGTGGTCGCCCGGCCGGTAGTCGGGGTGGTTCGAGGCGGTGACCTCGATGACCGACCCTGCACGCATCACCTCGCCGATGCCGACCGGCGGGAGGTAGGAGGGGCGATCGTCCAGCCAGCCGCGCATGGCCGGGTCCAGGGAGATGACACGCGTCCGGCCCGCGAACTGGCCGGGACCCGGCTCCTCGACGGGCGCGGAGTGGTGCTCCCAGTCCTCGGGCTTCACTTCGCCGACGGGGCGGGCTGCCAGGCGGATCTGGCGGTTGGTCGCAGACATCACGTCTCCTGTCGTTCACGACGGTCCACGGGTGAGGGTACCGACCGGTAGGTATGCCGTGAGTAGTGACGTGCGCCACACGCCCTGTCGGAGCCGACAGCGACTGGCCCGGTGTCCGGAGAGGCCGGCGCCGATGAGGAGGTCGTTGTGCTCGAGCGAAGACCGTCCGCATGGCCTGCCGGCGTCCACGCCAAGGGCATCAGTGCGGTGTTCGACGGTCAGCCGCGGCTGGTCAATGTGTGCGTCCCCGAGCCGACGCGCCAGGTGGCACGGTCGCCCGTGTCAGCGTCGACCGGACCGGCCGCGAGATCGGCGACAACGCCGCCCGCCACCTCCTCGATCGGATCGCCGACCGCCCCGCCGGTGCGCGTCGGACCACTGCTTCCCTCTCCGAAGTTGCTCGGACCCCTCAGGTCGCCAGCGGTGATCCCACACGGTGAGCCGTGCCGTCGGCATCGACGTACGTGAACTCCCGGAGCTGGTAGGGGGTGTCCGCCGGCTCCACGAAGCGGCCCTCGATGCCGGAAGCCTTCCACTCGGCGTAGACGGCGTCCGCGTCGCTGACATAGAGGTAGATGACGGCGCCGGTGCGGGAGGGATCGTGCTCGGCCCACTCACTGAGGTGAACCGACACCGAGCCCCGCTCGGCGAAGCCGTAACGATCCGGACCTTCGTAGGCATGCGCCGTGAAGCCGAGACGGCGGTAGCGGTCCAGAGCGGCGTCCAGGTTCCGGACGGGGACGACGGGCGCGACGTTCGTGAACACGACTTCTGACATCTGGTCAGTCTCGCATGCAGGTGACCGCGAGCGCGGTGGTACGCCTTCAGCCTTCCAGCGCGCGGCGTGCCAGTCAGGCGTTCGTGCGTGACAAGTGGTCGGGGAGGTCGGTGAGCCGTTCGATACGGAGCACCGTCTCGTCCGCCGTCGGCGACGGTCCACCGGTGACGAAGTCGATGCCGCGGTCCAGCCAGATGCCGGTGAGACCGGCGAGACCGGCTGCGTTCGCGTCGCTTTCCAGCATGTCGCCCACGTTGACCGCCTGCGCCGGGCCCGTACGCATCCACCGGCAGGCAGCGGCGTAGGCGACGGGCTTGGCCGCACCGAGCTCGGTCGGCGTCAGGACGGCTTCGAAGTATTCGAGGAGGCCGAAGCGGGCGAGCTTGGCGCGCTGTTGTTCGGGGTCCCCGTTGGTGAGAACGGCCAGACGCGGTCCTCGGGGAAGCCGTTTCAGGGTCTCCAGGCATGGCTGGACATCGGGATAGCACCGCCAGGACTCCTCGAACACGGTGAGGTAGCGCTCGGCGATCCAGGCGTCCAGCAGGCCGGGACTGTCGGGAACCGGCTCGCCGAGCATCGGCAGGAAGGAACGGGCCCTGCGTCGGTGGTGCTCGGCGAAGGAGCACTGACCGGCCAGGTACTCCCGCATGTGGCGCGCCTCCAGCGTCCACCACAGCGACACCAGTTCTTCCGGTGGAGCGGTCGCGTTCGGCGCGGCCCGGACGATCTGTCCGATCGTTTCGAAGACCGCGCTCCGGTGATCGACCAGGGTGCCGTCCAGATCGAAGAAGATCACCTCTGCCATAGGGTGATCATCTCGTGGTGCCCGTCCCGAACACCAGAAGACGGACATCGCGACCTTTGCGTGAAGCTCCGCGATCAGCCACGGCTGTCCAGGCCGTTGCGATCGAGTGCTGCTCGGATCTGGCTGAGCCATTCCACGCCCCAGCGGCGCCCGTCGGGGAGTTGGTCGCCCCGATCCCAGCGCCAGGTTGTGATCATCGCCGGCACGAGGATCCGGCACACACCCAACAGGTCTTGATCGGCACCCGGGTAGCGCTCGCCGACTTCTTCGGGCGCATGGGCGACGTCGAATTCGACACGCCGGCCGCACTGTTGGACCGTATCCGCGACGAGGCCGGCGTCCGTCCCGTCCTCGCCACCGCACCCGGCGGCATCGAAGCCGTTCGCCGCAGCGGCACCGACGCGGACTGCCTGTTCCTGATCCACCATTGCGGAGCCGACGCCGAACTCCCGGTCGCACTGAGGGCAGTCACCTCCGGGCGGGACGGGACCGCCCGAGACCGCCCCCTCCCGGACGGCTCCGGAAGGGGGCGGGTGGAACATTCCGGCGTGGGCGGTCGCCTACTGGCCGCCGCCGCCCAGCTGCTGCCCGAGCTCGCGGACGCGCTGGACCACATCCGGCTTGACCCGGCGGCTCTCCAGGGTCCGGGCGAGACCGCCCACCAGCTGCGTGGCGGGCTCGCCCTTGCCCTGCTGGTCGAACGACCGGGCGATGTGCTCGATGTTGCGGGTCAGACGGATGTGGCCGAACGTCTCGGCGGCGGCGTTCAGGTCTCCGTACGCCTGCTCGGCACGCTGCCAACCGGACTCGGTGTCGACCGTCGTGAGCTCCAGGCGCGGAGCCGCCCCGTCGCCACCACCCTGCATGACCTTGCCAGGGATGGTTTCCGCCAGTGCCAGGCAGGCGGCGGCGTGCTTGGCGACGGCCTCGCCGGGAATCCGCTCCACGACCTCGCGCAACACGTCGTTGGCCCCCTGCAGCACCCGGCTTCCGCCCAGCGCCAGCACGCGTCCCACGGTGTCCGTGTAAACGTCGTCCGCCAGCCGCTCCTGCTCACGGCTGGCCGGGCGCTCCACCCGGAGCGTGAGCGGCGCGGCCATGACCTGTCCGGCCGAGGAGCCGGCGGCGGACGCCGTGGCACCGGCGGCGGCCGTCCGCAGCGCGGCGTACACGCGGTACGCGCCGGGTTCGGCGATCTGCCAGCCGCCGAGGCCGGAGCTGAGCACAATCTGCCCGTAGAGTGCCTCGCCGGGCTGCAGCACCACGGGTGCCGGGCGCATGCAGTACTTCAGGTACGGCCGGTGCATCCGGGCCTCGGTCTCCCCCTCACGCTGGATGACGATGCCGAGGTCGTCGCTCATCAGCTTGTTGCGGTCGACCATCACCGGGTCGGTGGAGGTGTTGGCCAGCTTCAGCTCCCCGATGACCGGTTCGAGCATGCCGTAGCGGTACGCGCCCTCGTGGTCGGGACCGCGGCTGACGCGGAGCGAGAGCGTCAGAGGGCTGGGGGCGGAGTACTGGCGGACCTGCTCGAAGGCGTGGTGGTCGAACCAGGGGATGTTGCCCATCTCCACGAACCGCTCGGGTGCGTGCCGCAGAAAGCGCAGCTCGCTTTCCGAGAAGAAGTACCGGAAGTCGGAGAAGAACGCCTGCGGACCGCCGGACACCAGGAACGGGTAGTTCATGAAACTGCGGGACTCGGGCTCGTCGAGGAGCGGAATCCATGCCGTCCCTCGCGACTTCTGCCAGGCGTGCGCGAGGTTGAAGCAGTGCCCGATCTCGTGCACTGCCGTCCAGAAGCGCATCCGGCGGGCGAACGCCTCGGGTGCGGGGTCGTCCGGCGGCAGGTCGGAGATGAACGAGTCGGAGAAGATCGCGCAGCCCTGCCGCTGGGCGGTGCCGATGCTGTCGAACATGATGCCGCCGAGCTCGTGGGGAGTGAAATCCGGGCCCGGCTCGTGCAGGCCCGCGAACAGCGTCCACACCTGCCACTGGGCGACGCCCTGCCCGCCGGGCCCGGGCTTCCACTTGGACCAGTGCTGCTGCATCGCGTCGTGCATCTCGATGTCGGACCACTTGTCGTCGACGGAAGCCGAGCGCGGGATCATGTTGCTGCCGCCGGTGCGGGTGACCTTGATTCCCTGCCGGGTGAAGGCATCCTCGATCGTGAGGGTGATGTCGGGCAGGCCGTCGGGCCGCACGGGGTGGTCGTGCAACGCATACGAGACGGTCTGCTCGGCCCCCTCTACGCGGTCGAACTCGATCCCGACCTCGCGGAACGCCGACCGCGCGAAGGTGTAGCCGAGGACCAGGTCGGCCGCGCCCGGGCGGCGGAAGGTCACCCGTGCGGCGAGCGGCTGCAGCGGCGGGCTGCCGGTGAGCTGCACGCGGATCGAGGTGGCGGGGCGCAGGGAGGTGTTGCCGTCGCGGTAGCTGACGGGCCCGGTGTACGTGCCGTCCGGCTGCTTGGTCACCTTGGCCATCCAGGTGAGACCGCCGGTGATGAGCCGCCATATGCGGCCCGAGACGGTCATCGTGGGGGCCTGCCCGTCCACGTCCACCCGCAGTTCCTCGAACAGGTCGAGGGCGGCGCCGGGCGGGATCGTCTCGGCCTGCGGCTGACCGGTCCGGGGCTGTTCGACCGCCATCGCGTTCTCGTCGACAAGGGCGCCCGCCGGCATTGCCGCCCCGGCCGGCCGGACCTCCGGCGCTGCCGTGCCGGGCGTCGTGGTCACGTCCTGCACGATCTGCATGCCGTCGTGGTCGGGGGTGGGGACGACGGGCAGGTCGGTGCGTACGTACACGCCGCTGCGCTGGACCAGGAGGGCCGCGGCCGGCGCTCCTGGCTGAACGCCGGCCACCGTGTCCCAGCGGTCCTGGACGCCCTCGGCGTACGGGCCCGAGCCGTACCCGGCCCGTTCCCTGCCGTCACCGGCAAGGCGGGAGATCTCCTCGACGACGGCGCGGACGAGCTCGTCGAGCCCGCGCGGGCGGTGCTGCTGTGTGGTCATGCCGGCCTCTCCTCAGCCCGGGCTCCGTCGGCCGGGCGTGGTGGTACAGCGGAAGGGGTGGATGTCCGGCCGCTGCGGCGCGCGTGGTGCGCGGTCTGCGGGCGTCCGGCCTGTCGGCATGGCGTGCCGCATCAGGGCAGGGCGCTGCAACGGTCGGGATGCCTGAGCGCGATACGGACGGCTGCCGAACCGGCCCGGAGCGTGCGCCCCGTCCGGTTGCGCCGCCGAGCGCACACCCCTGCCGTTGGCGGGCCGGACCCTTCAAGTGGAAGCCCGATCAGCCCGGTTCGCAATTCGAACGCGGCCGATCAAGCCCGCCCTGCAGCGCCTCGCCCGGCAGACAGGCCGGTCACAAGTAACCGGGGAGAGCTCCGCTCGCGCGGAGGGTGAGGCCGTCGTCGGCATCGAGGTCGACCAGCACGGCCTTGCTGACGGTGGTGTCGATCTCCACGCTCTCGCGTGGCCCTCCCTGGACCGAGACCTCCACCGTGACCGTGCCGTCGCGTACGGGAACGTCGAGGGCGCGGGCCAGGCTGATCTCCCGCCTGGTGTGCACCGAGGGGTCGTCCAGGACGACGGTTCCGTCCACGGCGACCACGACATGCTCGCCCTGGAAGTCGTCCTGCAGTGCGATCCGCAGCACGCCCATGGCATCCGCCTCGCTTCGTCGGCCCCCCGACAGGCTTCTGACGCCCTGACGATACGGCGGCCGGCCCCGCACGGCCTTCCGACGCCGACCGCCCGGCCCAGGCTGCGTCACCGCCCTCGGGCACGGCGGGCTGGAGCTGCGCTCCTCAGGGGGCATGTCGATGCGCCGGTGCCCCCGCATGGTGGCACCGGCGCCCCGCTCCCCGCGTCAGCCGCCGGAGTCACCGCCGGCCGTACCGCCGTAGAGGCCGTCCGAGCCGGACGTATCGGCGGCCGTGCCGTCCTGTTCGGATCCCCCGTTCTCGGCGCTGCCGCCGATGTCTCCGCCGCCGTTGCCGCCCTGATCGTCCACCGTGGGTTCCGCGGTGACGGGCTCCCCGGTCCCGGTGCCGGCGGCGCTCGCCACCGTCAGTGTCACCAGGGAGCCGCTCGGGGTGGCGCCCCCTGCCTCCGGGCTCTGGCCGGTGACCGTGCCGGGCGCGGCCGTGTCGGTGGTCTCCTCGGTCGTGTCGACCTGGAATCCCTGGGCCTCCAGGGCTGCCTGCGCGTCCTCGAGCAGTTGGCCCCGTACATCGGGGACCGTGACCGTGTCCGCCGTCTCCGATGCGGAAGGCGAGACGGAGCCTTCGTCCGGGTCCGGCGCCTGAGGCAGGACCTCGTCGCCGGTGCCGTCGGAGCCGGTCTCGCGGGCCAGTCCGGTGTCCGGTTCCTCGACGTCGACGAGCTGGTAGACCTCGACCGGCTCGTCCTTGGGCGTCGGCTTGACCTTGGCCACCTTCTTCGCGTCGTACCTCGGCCATTTCTTGTTGCGGGCGTCGAAGTGCACATCGGCCTTGTCGACGTCGTGCTCGAACGCAGACAGCGGGTTGCCACAGCTGCACTGGACCGCCGGGCGCCCGAACTGGTCGACCAGGACGGCGATTCCCGCTTCCAGCAGCGCGTCGAAGGCCTTCCTCCTGCCCTTCTTCGCGTCGAAGTCATGGTCCTTGACCAGGGTGTCGGCGCGCAGCAGGACCGGCGTCAGCTTCTTCACGAAGCCTTTGATGTCGTCGACTCCGGCGAGCCCTTCGACGTCGGCCCACTCCTCGGCCTTGCGCCGGTTCTCCGGCTGCTGGAGGAAGTCGACGAGCCTGGCCTTGTCACAGTGGCCGGCGTCCCGGGTCCCCCCGTACAGACCCGGGTCGCCTCCCCCGACCTCCCCGGCGATGTAGGAGAGGGCCTCCCCGATGGCGATGTCGGTGCCGAGCTTCTTGAAGAAGGGCGCCGCGCTCGGCACTCCGCGCGCGACGGCCCGTACGGCGGCCTTTCTGGCGAATACGGCGCATCCCGTGGTCAGGAAGCCGAGGACGCCCAGGACGACCGCGAGCGCGACTGCCTTGCGCCCGCTCCCCCGTATACGTTTCATGATCTTCTTTCTGGCTCCTTCCGGTTCGCCGGGCCGGCGAACGGTCACGCCAGTGTGGGCGGCCGGCGGGGGCGGGCACATCGTGGTCGGCACGGGATCGCCGGGGACACGGATCCGTGCCGGCACGGATGACGACGCCCGCCGTCGGCGGTGACCATGGGCCCATGCCGCGCACCGTGCTGATCGTCGACGACGACCCGGGATTCAGAACCGTGGCACGGGCGTTGCTGGAGACGGACGGCGACTTCGCCGCGACGGAGGCGGGCTCGGCGGCGGAGGCTGTCGTCGCCGTCGTCCGGGAGCAGCCGGATGCCGTTCTGCTGGACATCGGGCTGTCCGGCAGGGACGGGTTCGAGGACGGCTTCGCCGTGTGCCGGGCCCTGCACGGGGTTGCTCCGACGACGGCGGTGGTGCTCTGTTCGGCGCGGGAGGCCGAGCTGTACGGGGAGCGGATCGCCCGGTCCCCGGCGGTGGGGTTCCTCGCGAAGGAGCAGTTGTCGGCGGCGGCGCTGACGCGGCTGGTCGCCCTGGGGGGACGGTGAGCGGGCGATCAGTCGTCGGCGGCGAGGTACATCAGCACCGCGCGTACCCGGCGGTCGTACATCTCCTTGGCCTCCGGCCGCAGGTCCAGCTTGTCGAAGACGGTGTTGACGTGGTCCTCCACCGTCCTCTTGCTGATGGACAGCTTCGCCGCGACGGCCGAGTTGGACAGCCCGCACGCCATGAGTTCCAGCACCTTCAGCTGCTGGTCCGTCAGGGCGGCCAGCCGGTCGCGGCGGCGTGGGGTGCGGTAGAGGGCGCGCTGGATGTCCCCGTCGATGGCGTATCTTCCGGCCCCGACCTGGGCCACGACGTCCGTGACGAAGTCCGCGCCGGTCACCCGCGACTTGAGCTGGTAGCCGATGCCTCCGGCGGCGGCCGCGGGCCCGGCCTCCAGCAGCTGCCGCAGATGGGTGAGCTCCAGGTCCTTGGACAACAGCAGGATGCCCACCCCGGGATGCGCGCGGCGGATCTCCACCGCCGCACGGAGACCTTCCAGGGTCTGCGTGGGCGGCATCCTGATGTCGATCAGGGCGACGTCGGGCAGGGTGCCGGCCACCGCGGCCCGAAGAGCGTGCGCCTCCCCGGCCCGCGCGGTGATCTCGTGGCCCTCGTCCTCCAGGATGTCCGCAAGTCCCCGCAGGTACACCGGGTCGTCGTCGGCGAGCACGATGCGCAGTGCCCGCCCACGGGCCGCCCGGTCCTCCACGCCGGCCGTCATACCGGCTCATCCTCCTTGCTCGGGGCCCGCTCCCGCGTGGGCAGCGTCACCGAGACGACCGTGCCCTCGCCGGGACGACTGCGGACGGTCAGCCGGCCGTCGTACGCGGAGACCCGGTGGCGCAGCCCGAGCAGACCGGTGCCACCGCCCGCCGGGTCCGCGCCGCCGACGCCGTCGTCGGTGACGCTCAGGCTCAGTACTCCGTCGGTGTGGTGGAGGTCGACGCGGACGGTGCGGGCGTCGGCGTGCTTGAGCACGTTGCTGACCGCCTCCTTCACGACGTAGTAGGCGGTGAGTTCGACCGGCTCGGGCAGCTGGGGCAGTTCGTCGGCGTGCAGGTCGACGGGCAGGGGCAGACCGGCGGTCAGCGACCGCAGGGCCTGCGCCAGCCCGGCCTCGCTCAGCACCACGGGGTGGATGCCACGGGCCGCCACGCGGAGTTCGGCGTGCCCCTGCTCCAGGATGGCGAGCGCGTCGTCCAGCAGCCCGGCCAGTTCGGCACCGCTCGCCGCGCGGTCCAGACGGCGGCGGGCGATGCGCAATTGGAGACCCAGGTTGATGAACTTCTGCTGGGCCCCGTCGTGCAAGTGCCGTTCCACTTCGCGCCGTTGCTCGTCGCCGGCCTCGATGACGCGTCGGCGGGACGCGCGCAGTTCGGCGACCAGGGCCTGGTTGTCGAGCTCGAGTGCGGCGGCGGAGACGACCGCCTCCAGGACGTACCGGTCCTCCCGCAGCGCCGGGTCGTGGACGAGGACGCCGACCCGCCGCCCGCCGCGCTCCAGGACGCTCGTCCACTGGCCGGGCCGGGCGGTCAACGGCCTGCCGTCGATGTCGACGTAACCGTCCCCGCCGGATGCGGGGAAGCCCAGCTGAAGCGACCCGTCGTCCAGCGTCCGGGCGAGTTCGTCACGCAGTGCGCGGCGGGAGTCGAGCGGCAGCCTGCGCAGCAGTTCGGCCACGGCGGTGCGGCCCAGCCGGATCCGCCACACCCCGGCGAGGAACGCGAGCGGCAGACACAGGACCGACAGATGTACGGCCGTGAGGAGCGGGGTGTGCGACCACTCCCGGTCGGCGCCGAGCGCCGCGTCGAGTCCGGAGGCGAGCCCGCCCACCAGACCGACCGCGAGCAGCGGGGCCAGTTCACGGCGGTACGGCCGCGACGCCCTGGCCCAGCGCCACAGCAGTACGGCGACCACGGCCACGCTGACCACGAGCTGCAGCGCGTCGGTCACCTGCCGGAGCCAGGGCACATAGTGGACGAGCAGCAGGTTCTCGGTGATCGAGTCGTGGAAGAACACCGCGACCGGCTGGAGCACGAAGGCCACCGTGCAGCCGACGGCCACCAGCACCCGGTCGGCGACGGCCGCGACCGCGCCGTCGTCCTCGCGGGAGCGCAGGCGGCCGTAGGGGAAGACCAGCAGCAGCGGGATCAGGAACCCGGTGGACGCGGAGCGCAGGAAGAGGCCGACGGTGTGCACCAGCGGATCGGTGGAGATCTGGAGGTCCTCCGCGAACCAGCCGATGCCGACGAGCTGCATCAGCAGCCCGACCACGTTGCCCGGCCGCCGCAACCGCGCCAGCAGCCCGGCCCCGAGGTACAGTCCGCCGACCGAGGCCGAGAAGAGCGTGGAGGTCGAGTCGGCGTACCGGTCGGGTGCGGTGACCACCAGGACCCAGCTGCCGAACGCCGTACCGGCCACGGCGAGGGCGACGGCGGTACGTATCCCCCGAGGGGCACCCCCCATAACCGCCTCCCCCGTGACGGCCGTTCACCGCGTCTTGCGTGTCCTCACGGTACGCGATCGGCCGACTCCCGTACGCGGTCCCGGGGAAACTCCCCCGCCCGGTCACGCGTACAGCACCCGAGTGCCCGTCGTGAACCGGGCCAGCACGTCCGGCAGGGGGTCGACGCCGATGCCGGGGGCGGTCGGTACGGGCAGGTGGCCGTCCTGGAGGACGAAGGGTTCGGTGATGTCCTCGGCGAAGTACCGGCTGGAGGCGGAGGTGTCGCCGGGGAGGGTGAAGCCCGGGAGGGCGGCGAGCGCCAGGTTGGGGGCGCGGCCGATGCCGGTCTCCAGCATTCCGCCGCACCACACGGGCACGCCGTGGGCGGCGGCCACGTCGTGGATGCGACGGGCTTCCGGATAGCCGCCGACGCGGGCCGGTTTGACGTTGACGACCCGGCAGGCGTCCATCGCGATCGCGGACGCCGCGTCGCGCGCGGAGTGGATCGACTCGTCGAGGCAGACCGGGGTGGCCAGCCGCTTCTGCAGCTGGGCGTGGGCGTGGAGGTTGTTCTCCTCCAGCGGCTCCTCGATCAGCAGCAGCCCGAACTCGTCGAGCCTGCGCAGGTGTTCGGCGTCGGCGAGTGTGTAGGCGGTGTTGGCGTCGACCTGGAGCGGGAGTGCGCTGCCGAAGCGTTCGCGTACGGCACGCACCGGCTCGACGTCCCAGCCCGGCTCGATCTTCAGCTTGATACGGAGGTAGCCCTCGGCGAGGTACCGCTCGACGTCGTCGAGCAGTTCGGGCACGGAGTTCTTGATGCCGACCGAGACGCCGGCCGGCACCCGTTCGCGGACCGAGCCGAGGAAGGTCGCGAACGACATCCCGTAGGCGCGCAGTTCGGCGTCCAGCAGGGCGGTTTCCAGGGCGGCCTTGGCGAGTTCGTGGCCCTTGACGGAGGCCATGGCGGGGGCGACGAGCGCGGTCGTCGGCGCGGGCAGGGCCGCGACGCGCGGCAGCAGGAAGTCCCGGATGACGAGCTCGGCGCCGGCGACGAACTCCGAGCAGTACAGCGGCTGCGGGTCGGCGGCGAACTCCGACCAGCCCTCGGCCTCGTCGGTCACCACGTGCAGCAGGAAGGTGTCCTTGGTGGTCATCGTCCCGAAGGAGGTGCGGAACGGGGTGACGAGCGGGATGGCGACATGGAGCAGTTCGACGCGTTCGAGCTTCATTCCTTCTCCTCGGGGAAGGGGCGGGTCAGCAGGTACCAGCCGTCGCGGGACATGGCCGTCGCGCGCAGTCCCTCGGCGTACGCCTCGGTGAAGACCTCGCGCACGGCGTGCCGCCAGTCGAGCGCGAGGGCCGGGTCGGCGGTGCGCAGCGCGACGACGTCCTCGGGCACGCGGCACCACAGCCTGTCCGCGGCGCGCAGGGCGAGGGGGCCGCCGTCCGGTGCCCGGCACACTACGCCGGCGGCCGGGCGGTCCTCGGCGGGGTCGTCCTCCCGCGTGGTCCCGCTCACCAGGTCCCATACGACGGTCAGCCGGTCGCTCTCGTCGCCGTTGTTCACGCCGTCGGTCATCGGGCCGTAGAAGTCGACCAGGTACTCGCTGCCGACAGCACCCAGCTTGACCAGGTTGAAGCGGGCGTTGCGGCCGACCAGCGGGTCGAAGGTCCAGCGCATGGTGGTGGCGCCGCGCTCCAGCGCCCACAGCCGCTGGGCCTGCTTGACCGCGAAGCCGACGCCGCGGCCGGAGGCGGTCGCCGCGGCCACGAACGAGTACACGTCCCGCTCGGCGGGCGGCCCGAACACCGCCACGGCCGCCCCGGCCGGCCGTTCGCCCGACGGCCCGGCGGAGTACGCCGCGTGCACCGCGCCACCGGCGTGCACCAGACTGTGCAGCAACTCCGAAGGGTAGGGCGGGGTGGCGCGCGGCGTCTGCCACACATCGGCGAAGAAGTCGGCCACGGCACGGATACCGGCCACGTCGTGCACCGTACGGACCGTGACCCCGGCGGTACGCGCCGAGCCCTTGGCGAGGGCGCCCGCGTTCGGCGTGCCGTCCGCCGTACCGGACCCGGTGGCGGAGTTCGTCACAGGTGTCATGCCTCGAGTGTCCAAGGCAACGATCTGCCGGCCATTGGCGTCGGGGACAATGAGGTCCCATGCTTGTGGTGCGATCGGCCAAGGCCCGCAGGGGCCATCCCTCGATGGAAACACCTCAAGAAACCTCAAAGCGCCAATCCCTCCCCCGTGTGACTGTCCCCTACCGAAGAGACCGCCCCATCCATGGACGCCTGCACCCTCGAGGAACTTCTCGACACCTTCGGCGAGCCCATGTTCCGCGTGCTCACCGCCCCGGCCGGCCTCACCGCACCCGTCTCGGAGATCCTTTTGTACGACGCCGGGGCCCCGTTTCCGCGCAGCGCGTCCGGCGCCCTGCTGCTGGCGGTCGGCGTGCGAGCGGGCGAGGTCGGGCCGCTGGCCTGCGATGCCGCGGCGGCCGGGATGGCCGGGCTCGTGGTGCGGGGCAGGGACGGGCAGCCCGAGGCGGTGACGGCGGCGAAGGCCCACGGTCTGGCCCTGCTCGCCATCGACGAGGCGGCCGCCTGGCACCACGTCCATCTGCTGCTGGCGTCCGCGGTCGGTTCCCGGCCCGGTCCGGCGGGCGGCGGGGCCGCTTTCGGGGACCTGTTCACGCTCGCCAACGCGGTGGCCGCCGCCGTGGGCGGCGCGATCGTCGTCGAGGACGCCCGCCAGCGGATCCTGGCCTACTCCACCGTTCCCGGGCAGGCCGTCGACGAGGTCCGGCGGCAGGGCATCCTGGGCCGCCAGGTGCCGAGCAGCCCGGAGAACAGCGAGCAGTACCGCGTCCTGTTCGCCGCCCCCGGTCCCGTACGTCTCGCCGCACTCGACGGGGACGAGCTGCCGCGGCTCGCCGTCGCGATCCGCGCGGGCGGCGAGACGCTGGGGTCGGTGTGGGCCGTCGACGACGGTCACCTCGGCCCCGACGCCGAGGAGGCGCTCGCCCGGGGCGCGTCCACGGCCGCCCTGCTCCTGCTGCGGGCCCGGGCGAGCGAGGAACTGTCCCGGCATGTGACGAGCGACCTGCTGCGCCGCCTCCTCGACGGCACCACCGATCCCGCCGGCGCCGCGCACCGCCTCGGCCTCGCCCCGGACGCCCCGGTCCGTGTCGCGGCCTTCGCACTCGACGGCACGGTGTCCGCGCCGGACGGGGAACAGACCGCGCTGCGGCTGCTGGACCTGGTCCGGCTCCAGTGCGAGGCGCGCTACGGGCGGCACGCGTGCGTGCTGGCGGACGGCAGGGTGTACGCGCTGTTGCCGGTGGCCGGTGAGGGTGGTGGGGAGCGGCACAAGCGGCTCGTCGAGGACATCGTGCGGCGCGCGGGCCGGGCACTGCGGGTGCCGGTGCGGGCGGGGCTGGGTGACCTGGTCGCGGGCCTGGCGGCCGTGCGTGGTTCACGGGACGACGCCGATCTCGTGCTGCGGGTGCTCGGGCCGGACGAGGACGTGGCTGCCGTGACCGAGGTACGTGCCCGTGTCACCCTGCTCGGGCTGCGTGAAGTCATGTGCGGGCAGCGGGAGTTGACGGAAGGAGCGTGGCGGGAGGTGCTGGCGTACGACGCCGAGCAGGGCACCGAGTACGCCAGGACGCTGGTGTGCTGGCTGGACGCCGGATGCGACATGGCGCGGGCGGCGAAGCTGCTCGCCGTGCACCCCAACACCTGCCGGTACCGCCTCCGGCAGGCGCGGCAGCACCTCGGCATCGATCTGGACGACCCGGACGTGCGGTTGGTGCTGTGGCTGCAGCTGCGCACGCTCGGGGGGCTGCGGGGCGCCGGGCGGTGAACCACCGCGGCGGCGCGCCGTGTGTCGCGTGGGGATGCCGGAGGTGGGGTGTCCCTCTCGGGCGGGCTCCCGCCGCTCCGGGAAGCGGCGGGAGTCCTGATCGGTCAGGCCCGGAACTGGTTCGCCGGGACCGGGAGTCCGTAGTGCTCGCGCAGGGTTGTGCCCTCGTACTCCTCGCGGAACAGCCCCTTGCCCCGCAGGATCGGCAGCACGTGCTCGGCGAAGGCCGCCAGCCCCGACGGCAGGGCGGGCGCCATGATGTTGAAGCCGTCCGCGGCACCGCCCTCGAACCAGGCGATGATCGTGTCCGCGACCTGCTCGGGCGTGCCGATGAACTCGAAGTGACCGCGCCCGCCCCCGAGCCGGGAGATGACCTGCCGGACCGTCAGCTGCTCGCGCACCGCGAGGTCGATGATCAGGTCGGAACGGCTCTGCGAGCCTTCCAGCTTCGGCCTGGCGAGGATGAAGTCCGGGAGCGGTTCGTCGAGTTGGAAGACCGACGGCTCGGTCTCGAACACGGCGGCCAGTTGGCGCAGCCCGTAGTCCGGGACGCGCAGCTCGTCGAACTGCTTCGCCAGGGCCCGGGCCTCCTCCTCCGTGGAGCCGATGTACGGGACGATGCCCGGCAGGACGATCACGCCTTCCGGGTCGCGACCCGCGGCCCTGGCCCGTGCCTTGATGTCGGTGTAGAAGGCGGCCGCGCGCTCGTAGGTCGTGTGCGCGGTGAAGATCGCCTCGGCGTGGCGGGCCGCGAAGTCCTTGCCGTCCTCGGAGGAGCCGGCCTGGACGAGCAGCGGGTAACCCTGCGGCGGACGCTCGACGTTGAGCGGGCCGGACACCTTGAAGTACCGGCCCTGGTGGCCGAGCCGGTGCAGCCGCCCGGGGTCCGCGTAGCGTCCCGTGGCCCTGTCCGCCACGACGGCCTCGGCCTCCCAGCTGTCCCACAGCGCCTTGGCGACCTTCAGGAACTCGTCGGCGCGGGCGTAGCGCTCGGCGTGGCCGGGGCGGTCGTCGAGTCCGAAGTTGGCGGCCTCGTCGGCGCCTGCCGAGGTGACGATGTTCCAGCCGGCGCGACCGCCGCTGACGTGGTCGACGGAGGCGAGCCGGCGGGCCAGGTTGTACGGCTCGTTGTAGGTCGACGACACGGTCGCGATGAGGCCGATCCGGCTGGTCGCCTGGGACAGTGCGGTCAGCAGGGTCAGCGGTTCGAGCTGGCCCGGCGGACGGAACTCGCCGGTGCCGATGAGGGCCGGGCCGTCCGCGAGGAACAGCGAGTCGAACTTGGCGCTCTCGGCCAGCTGCGCCAGCTCGATCCAGTGCCGCAGGTCGAAGTCCGCACGAGGGTTGCTGTCGGGGAGCCGCCAGGCCGCTTCGTGGTGGCCCGCTTCCATGAGGAAGGCGTTGAGGTGGAGCCGTCGCCGTCTGTCGCTCATGAGGTGACCTTCAGCTTGGAGCTGTCGTAGCCGGCCGGGAGGAGATTGTCGGTGATCGACTTGACGTCGACCTCCTTGGTGATCTGTCCGGCCTCCAGGAAGGCGTCGGCGAGCTTCTGCTCCAGATCGATGTCCGACTGCTCCACCGGAGTCACCCGGTTCGAGTAGGCGGCCAGGGACGCCTTGGCGTCTGCCAGGGGGATGCCCTGCTCCTTCGACAGCGCCTGCGCGTACTGGTCGGGGTGCTCGACCGCCCAGGCGAACTCGCGTGAGAGCCTCTTCAGGACGTCCGTGAGAGCCGCACGCTTGGTCTTGTCCTGGAGCGACTTGTCGCCGGCGACGTAGTAGCTGCTCGTCTGGTCGATGGGCGGGAGCCCCTTCACCAGGATCCGCGCGCCGTTCTTGACGGCGATGGCCGACTGCGGGTTCCAGATCGCCCAGGCGTCCACCTTCCCGGTGTTGAACGCCGTCGCGCCGGCCGCCGGGTCGAGGAAGACCAGCTTCGCGTCCTTGGGGGTGAGGCCGACGCTCTTCAGCGCGTTCAGGGCCAGGCCGTGGGCCGAGCTGCCCTGCGGGACGGCGATTCTCTTGCCCTTGAGGTCGGCGGCCGTCCTCAGCTTCGAGCCCTTCGGCACGATGATGTTCTCCACCGCCTGGTCGGGCGTGAGCGAGCGGTTGACGGCGACGACCTTGAAGCCGTACTCCTTCGCCGCCCCGGTGATCGGCGGTACGTCGCCGACGCTGCCGAGGTCGATGTCGCCGGACGCGGCGGCCTGCACGAGGGGTGGGCCGTAGGTGAAGCGGGCGAACTTCACCTTGTAGGGCGCGTTGTCGAACACACCGGTGATCTTGGCCAGCTCCTGGCTGCCGTCACCGCCGTTGTCGCCGATGGTGAACGTGTACGTGCTCCACTGGGGGTGCTTGGCGTCGCTCGCGTCGGCCGCGTTGCTCAGCGGCGCGGCGGTGTCGGAGGACGAGGATCCGCAGGCGACGAGGGTGCTCGCCAGGGCGAGCGAGCCGACGGCGCCGATGACTCTGGTGGTTGTGATGCGCATGAGTTGTCGTGCTTTCTGTGCTGGGTGAGGGTCTTTTCGGGGAGGTCAGTGCCGGCCTGCGAGGCCGAGGTCTGCCAGGAGCCGGGCGCGGAGTTCCTCGCGTGCGACGCTCGCTTCGCGGTCCGTGGCGGAGAGGCGCACCTCGTGCGAGGTGCCGATGCGGCCGTTGCTCATGACGACGATGCGGTCCGCGAGGGCGATGGCCTCGTCGACGTCGTGGGTGACGAGCAGCATGGCGGCGTGGTGCCTGGTGCGCAGCGCGCGTACGAGGTCGTGCATGCGCAGCCGGGTGATCGCGTCGAGGGCCGCGAACGGCTCGTCGAGCAGCACGAGTTCGGGCTCGGAGACCAGGGCCCGGGCGAGCGACACCCGCTGGGCCTCGCCGCCGGAGAGTTCCTTGGGCCAGGCCTTCTCGCGGCCCGCGAGTCCGACCTCGGCGAGTACGTCACGGGCCCGCCGGTCCGCGTCGGGTCCGTGCAGGCCGAGCGTGACGTTGCGCAGGACCCGCTGCCATGGCAGGAGCCGGTCGGCCTGGAAGACGATCGCACGCCGTGCCGGAACCTCCACGCGCCCGCCGTCGGGCCGGTCCAGTCCGGCGAGCAGCCGCAGGAGGGTGCTCTTGCCGCAGCCCGAGGGACCGAGCAGGATCACCAACTCCTCGTCGTCGATGGTGAGGTCGAGATGGTCGAGCACCACCCGGTCACCGAACCTACGGACCACCTGCTCGACGACGGCCCCGGTCCGACGGCACGGCTGTGCCTCGATGGTGCTGCTCATGACGCCTCATAACTGGGTCGCCACCGCAGCAGCACCCGCTCGAGAACCCGGACGAACTGGTCGGCGAGCAGACCGAGCAGCGAGTAGATCACCAGCCCCACGAAGACCTGGTTGGTCTGGAGATAGGTCTGCCCCTGAGTGATGAGGAAGCCAAGTCCCTTGTCGGCGTTGACCGTTTCGGCGGCGACGAGACCCAGGACGCTGTACGCCAGGGAGAACCGGAGGCCGACCAGGAACCCCGGCAGGGCTCCGGGCACCAGCACGCGCGTCACCAGGCGCCACGTGCCGGCGCCCGTCGTGCGCGCCATCTCGATGAGCCGCTGGTCGACGCCCCGGATCGCGGCGAACAGGTTGAGGTACATCGGCACGCCCGCTCCGAAGGAGATCAGGAGCACCTTCGTGAGCTCGTCGATGCCGAACCACACGATCATCAGCGGCAGCACGGCGAGGAGCGGGATCGTGTTGAGCACCTGCACGACGCCGTTGAACAGGTACTCCCCGCTGCGCAGCAGCCCGCCGAGCACCCCGGCGACGACGCCCACCGTCAGACCGATCGCGAGCCCGATGCCGGCCCGCTGCAGGGAGATGGCCAAGTCCGGTCCGAGGACGCCCTGTTGCCACAGATCCGCGGCGGACTGCACGATCGAGGTCGGCGCCGGAGCGTAGGTCTTGGACACCACTCCCACCCGGGCGAGGATCTCCCAGGCGATCAGGATCGCGACCGGAGTCGTGTAGATGCCCAGCGGCCAGCGCAGGCGCTCGCGCAGTGTGCTGAGCGGCGTGCGGCGGCGGGCGTCGCGCGGCAGGAACACCTCGCGGCCCCGCGCGCCGGTCGTCTCGGCGTCCGGGCCCGTGGTGACGGCCGGCGCCGGGATGCGGACGTCGGTCATGCCGCCACCGCCAGGACCCTGCTGTAGTGGGAGGCGTCGCCGACGAGTTGCTCGCTGCGGCGGCCGTCGACACCGGTCGGTACCTCGCCCGCGACCGTGACCCGGTTGAGGCGGCGCGGGTGGTCGTCGTAGTTGTCCACCCCGTAGTGCTGGGTGATCCGGTTGTCGAAGATCAGCAGCTGGTTCGGGGACCAGGTCCAGCGCAGGACGTTCTCCGGACGGGTGACGTACGACTGGAAGATGCGCAGCAGTTCCGCCGATTCGCCGTTCGACAGACCGACGATCCGCTTGGCGAACCCGCCGATGAACAGCCCGCGTTCACCTGTCAGCGGATGCACCCGCACGAGAGGGTGCTCGGCCTCGTAGGGCGTCGAGACGAAGATCCGGTCGTACTCCTGCCGCTGCTCGGTCGTGGCCGAAGGGCGGGCGTAGTCGTACTGGTTGGTGTGCACGACACGCAGCGAATCCGCGAGGGCGCGCAGGGGTGCGGGCAGGTCGCGGTACGCCGCGGCCGCGTTGGCGATGAGTGTCTCGCCGCCGTAGGGCGTGGTCACGATGGACCGGAGCGTGGTGAGCTGCGGCGGGTTGACCACGAAGGTGACGTCCGTGTGCCACTCGTTGGCCTTGGACGTCTCGCTGTCGACGGCGAGCACGTTCGTCGTGCCGTCGGCGGCCGGCACGTTCGGATGGGCGGCGGTGAGGTCGCCGAACCACCCGGCCACACGTTCCTGACCGGCATCGTCGAGATGGACGTCGTCGAAGACGATCGCTTTGTGCTCGTTGAGCGCGTCACGGAGCGCCGTGACCGTCGAGAGGTCGGGCGGCGCCGTGAGGTCGACACCCTCGACGACCGCGCCGATGCGACCGGTGAGCTTACGGATGGACGGAGGCATGAGGGGTCCCTCCGGGGACGGATGGGCACACCAAGGCGTGCCGGAGAGCGAGGAGTCGAGGTGAAGGGCCGCGCGTTCAGCGACCGCGTCGGCGCGCGCGAAGAGGCTCCCGGCTCATCCGGGAAGGAGAGGAGACGTGGAGCCCTCAGGAGGTGGGTACGACGGTCCCGCGGGGAGGCGTCGCGGTGCGGGCGGCTTCACACCGCCGCTGCGTGGGGCGCCATGGGCGCACACCGGCCGCCGCCGGGGAGCACTTCCCGGCTCAGCGACAACAAAACGCGCTGGAGACGTGCGCCAGGTCGATGTGGCGGCGCCGGGTCAGGTCCACGCGCGGGTTCATGGAACGGGAGTTCAGCAGACGTCCACCGCGTTGGTCAAGAAATTCCGGACAGGTCTTGCATGGCGGACACGGAGTGCACCGGCAGCCGTCCTTGCCCTTGACGCGCACGTCAGGAAGTACCGTCTGCGGGCCGCGCCGACCGGTCTTGACCACTTCGCGGTCGTCGTACAGCCGCCGCCCGAGCCCGCCCCCGGACACGTCCTCGTCCGCAACCGGTACTTCCTCGCGTTCCCCGGGCTGCGGACCCTGATCGGAGGGCGCGCCCGAGAGAGTGCCGCTGCCGCCCCCCGCGCCGGTGACGCACTCCTCGGCCCCGCCGTCGGCGAGGTCGTCGCCGCAGGCCCGGGCAGCCCGCCGCAACCGGGCGACGCCGTCGCCGGATCCGGTTCCGGACCGACGGCCGGGTGTTGGGCCTGACCGCGTTCAACGGACAGACACCGGGGAGCCTCCTGTCACGTGCTCATCGTCATGGGCGGACTGCCCTGCACCGGCAAGACCACTCTCGCCCGTCTGCCGGCGGCCCGGATCGGTGCCGTTCACCTGCGGGCGGACACCATCGAACAGGCGATCGTCCAGGTGGAGGTGGTCCGCTCCGGCCCAGCGGAACACCGGCGCCGCGTGTCCTCGCGTTCCGTCGACATCCAGGGCCTGCCGTCGCCGGGCCGGCAGCAGGTCGTCGGGCGGGAACCGTGCGAGTCACTGACCACGCTGCTCGCTCGCCTCCGGTCGGGCTGACGGGTACCTGGCCGCGAGGGGACGCGCGGTCTCGGCCGGTTCGACCGGGCCTGCTGTCCACCCGGCGATGTCACCCGCGAGCCCCACCCCGGCCGGGCTCAGGATCGGCCGGGGCGGGTGTTCAGAGGGTGGGGGACTTCTCGGGGAGGAGGGCCGTGCGGAGGGCGGCGTGCAGGCGGGGCGTGTTCGTCCACTCGTGGTCGCGCGACGGAGGGATCTGCCAGCACAGCCCTGGGGTCGAGACGCGGTGGAGCGGCGGGATCGCGACGTGGCTGCCCCGGCCGAGGACACGCACCTGCGGGAGGTTCCAGTCGGCTGCGGAGCCGGGAGGAACCAGCCAGTACAGGCGCCCGCCGAAGCCGTCCCTGATCACGGCTCCCGTCTCGTCGCCGAGGTGCCGGAGTACGTCGTTGCCGGGGCCGAGCGGCACGCGTACGGCGTCCCACCAGCCGCCCGCGGGCACCATCCGCACCTCGACACTGCCGGGTTGCATCCACCACGGGGACCTGCCGACTGTCATCACACTCACCGGCTTTCCGATCGGACAGCCCGACCGTAGGGCGCGAGCGCACCGCCGACTTGCGTGCGGGCGCAGAGAAGTTGTCCCTGGGCGCAGCGCGCGCCGGCCGGCCTGGCCCGGGCACGCTACGTCCAAGTAGCTTTACCGGTCGTATTGGTGAGCGAGCGCCAGGGAGACTTCCATGGGACACACCCGTCCGTTAGTGATCGACCCGACCGGCCGCGACATCCACGGCGAGGCCGCCCGGATCCGCGAGCGCGGACCGGTGACCCTCGTGGAACTGCCCGACGGTGTCCAGGCCTGGGCCGTCAGCAGTCCCGACCTCCTCAAGCGCCTGCTCACCGACGCACGCGTGTCCAAGGACCCGCGCCGGCACTGGACTCGGTGGATCAACGGCGAGGTCGCCCCGGAATGGTCGCTGTTCACCTGGGTCGCGGTGCAGAACATGTTCACCGCCTACGGAGGCGAGCACAAACGGCTGCGTGCCCTGGTCTCCAAGGCTTTCACCGCACGCCGCGCCGCGGCGCTCCGGCCGCGTATCGAGGAGATCGCCGCGACGCTGCTGGACCGCATCGAGGAGGCCGGACGGGACGGCCAAGTCGTCGACATACGCGAGGAGTTCTGCTATTCGCTGCCGATTCAGGTGATCAGCGAGCTCTTCGGCCTGCCCGAGGAACAGGGCGCGGAGCTCCGGGCTGTCGTGGACGGCGTCTTCCACACCTCCGCCACCCCGGAGGAAGTCACCGACATCTACGCCCGGTTCTACGCGGCCATGGGCGAACTCGTCGCCCTCAAACGGCGGTCGCCCGGCGACGACCTGGCCTCGGCGCTCATCGCCGCCCGCGACGACGGCGACACCCGGCTGAGCGAGCAGGAGCTGCTCGACACCCTGGTGCTCATGGTCAGCGCCGGCCATGAGACCACGGTCAACCTGATCGACAACGCCATCCACCTCCTGCTGACCCATCCGGACCAGCTCGCCCACGTCCGCTCCGGCCGGGTCTCCTGGGACGACGTGGTCGAGGAGGCGCTGCGCGTGGAGGCGCCCGTCGCCAGTCTGCCGCTGCGGTACGCCGTCGACGACCTCGTGATGAGCGAGTTCGGCGGCCCGGACGGGGTGGTGATCGGCAAGGGCGAGGCCATCCTCGCCGCGTACGCGGCCGCCGGGCGTCACCCCGGGAAGTACGGCGAGGACGCCGACCGCTTCGACGTCACCCGCGCCGACAAGGAGCACCTGGCCTTCGGGCACGGCGTGCACTTCTGCCTGGGTGCTCCGCTGGGGCGGCTCGAGGCCCGCATCGCGCTCCGGGCCCTCTTCGACCGCTTCCCGGGCCTCCGGCTCGCCGTGCCCCAGGACGAGTTGGAGCCGGTCGACTCCTTCATCTCCAACGGCCACCGCTCCCTTCCGGTACACCTGTCCTGATCACTCGCCCCCGCCACCACCCCAGCAGCCGGACCACCCACCCGTGCCGCGCGCGCTCGGCCCCGGCCACCGTGGACGAGCCCGGCATCGGCGCGATGCGCTCCGCGCGGTGGAAGGGGCCCGGCCGCCAGGCCAACTCCTCGACCGGTACGGCGAGTTCGACGTCGGCAAGCCGGTCGAGCAGCTTCTCCACGGCCACCGCTCCCCTCCGCTACACCTCTCCTGATCACTCCCCCCGCCACCACCCCAGCAGCCGGACCACCCCCACCCGGGCCGCACACGCTCGGCCCCGGCCACCGTGGACGAGCCCGGCATCGGCGCGATGCGCTCCGCGCGGTGGAAGGGGCCCGGCCGCCAGGCCAACTCCTTGACCGGTACGGCGAGTTCGACGTCGTAAAGCCGGTCGAGCAGCTTCTCCACGGCCACCGCTCCCCTCCGCTACACCTGTCCTGATCACTCCCCCCGCCACCACCCCAGCAGCCGGGCCGCCCACCCGGGCCGCACGCGCTCGGCCCCGGGCACCGCGGACGGGCCCGGCATCGGCGCGATGCGCTCGGCGGGCGGCTCGTCGCCGGCGGTGGACGGGGGGAGGGAGGCGGTCGGCGGGAACGTCACCGGCAGGGCGGTCAGCGCGCGGTGGAAGGGGCCGGGCCGCCATGTCAACTCCTCGACCGGTACGGCGAGTTCGACGTCGGGAAGCCGGTCGAGCAGCTTCTCCACGGCCACCGCCGCGATCAGCCGGGCCGGACTCTGTGCCGGACAGTTGTGCGGGCCGGCGCTCCACGCCAAGTGGGCGCGGTTGCCCGCACGCTGATCCACCGTCAGGGAAGGGTCGGTGTTCGCCGCGGCGAGGCTGACCACGAGCGGACGCCCCGCCCGCAGCACCATCCCTTCGTACACGACGTCGTGGATCGGGTAGTGCACGGCGTAGTTCGCCATGGGCGGGTCGGTCCACAGCACCTCGTCGAGGGCGTCCTCGACCGGCAGGCTGCCGCCCGAGAGACTGCCCTCGAACCGGTCGTCGGACAGCAGCAGCCGCAGGCTGTTGGCGATCAGGTTCTGCTGCGGCTCGGTGCCCGCGCCCATCAGCAGGACGAGGGTGTGCACCATCTCCTCGTCGGTGAGCCCGGCGGGATGGTCCATGAGCCAGGACGTCACATCCGGCCCGGGCCGCCGGCGTTTCAGCGTGACGAGGTCCAGCAGCGTCGTCGCGAGCAGTTCGTTCGCCTTCTCGGCGTCCACCCCGTCGAAGATCCCGGACATGCCGCGCACCAGCCGCTCTCCGTAGTCGGCCGGGCAGCCGAACAGGCGGTTGAACACGAGCAAGGGAAGCACCTGGGCGTACTCGCCGAGCAGATCGGCCTGCCCGGCCGGGGCGATGCGGTCGATGAGCGTGTCCGCGCTCGCCTCGACGTGGCCGCGCAGGGTGGCGGGGTCGACCCGGGCCAGACTGTCCGTGATCGCGCCGCGCAGTCTGCGCTGTTCCGCGCCGTCGGACCACAGCGCGTTCGGCCGGTACATCATCATCGGCACGACCGGGCTGTCCAGGGGCACCGTGCCGTCCGCCAGGTCCTGCCAGCGGCGCGGGTCCTTCGAGAACGTCTCGGTACTGCGCAGCACGTGCAGGGCGGCGTCGTATCCGACGACGAGCGAAGCCCGCACACCCGGCGCCAGTTCGACCGGCGCGATCGGTCCGGCCTCGCGCAGCCGCCGGTAGACGGCGGCCGGGTCGGCGGCGAACTCGGGCCCGTACAGGGACTCGTGGGCGGGGCAGCCCGGCGGCGGGACGGGCGGTACGGGGGATGCGGAGGTCACGCGTGCTCCAGGTGGCCGTTGGGGGTCCCCTCGCTCGGGCCGGGCCGAGAGTGGGAGAGGGTCAGGAGGTACTCGGCGAGATGGATGAGGGCGCGCGTGGACGAGACCCGGTCGCGGGCGTCGCAGCGCACGAGGGGGGTTTCCGGCAGCAGATCGAGGGCCTCGCGCACCTCGTCGAGCTCGTACGCGGGAGCGTCGTGGAACTGGTTGAGGGCGACCGCGTACGGCAGTCCGTACTCCTCCAGCAGGCCCATGACCTCGAACGACTGGCTGAGGCGACGGGTGTCGGCGAGGACGAGCGCGCCGAGCGCGCCCTGCGTCATGTCCTGCCACAGCCGGGTGAAGCGCTGCTGGCCCGGGGTGCCGAAGAGGTAGAGCACCAGGCGGTCGTTGAGGGTGAGCCGGCCGAAGTCGAGGGCGACCGTGGTGGTCGTCTTGTCCCGCGTGCCCGCCAGGTCGTCGACGAGGGCGCCGGCCTCGGTCATGACCTCCTCGGTGCGCAGGGGACGGATCTCGGAGAGCGTGCCGACGAACGTGGTCTTGCCGACCGCGAAGTGGCCCACGATGAGCAGCTTGACCGCCGTCTGCACACTGGGCCGCAGGTAGACGTCGTCAGAGGCGGGCGCGGAGTCCATCGAGCACCTCCTGGAGGATGCGCGGGTCGGTGGGCCCGGCGGCGGGGATCGGCGCGCGGGTGACGATGTGGCCGCTGTCCATGAGGTCGGCGATCAGCACTTTGGCCACGCCCACCGGCAGCGACAGATGTCCGGCCACCTCGGCGACGGACAGGGCTCCGGGCCGGCACAGCTCCATGAGCCTGCGCTTTTCCGGGTTGAGACCGGTCAGCGGCAGATCGCCGGCCGCGATCAGCAGGGTGACCAGGTCCAGGGTGTTGCGGGTGGGATGGGCGCGGCCGTCCGTGACGACGTACGACCGCACCAGCCTGTCTGCGGGACGGCGCCGGGGCGTCATGCCGGGCTGCCGGTGTCCTGCCGGGCGGGGCTGGTCAGCTCCTTGCCGAGCCGGTCGACGAGTTTGTGCATACGGTAGGTGACCGCCTCCATGTCGACGTCCTCCCCGGTGGAGACCGCGAGGTAGGCGCCCTCACCCGCGGCGACCAGGAAGACGTAGCCGTCCGCGAACTCGATCAGGGTCTGCCGCCACGGGGTGTGCGGGGTGCCGCAGAACTCGGCCGTGCTGCGGCTGATCGACTGGACGCCGGACAGGCCCGCGGCCAGCCGTTCGGCGTCGTCGCGGCCGATGTCCTTGGAGAAGGCGCGGAGCATGCCGTCGGCGGAGAGCAGGATCGCGTGCCGCGCCTGCGGGACCTTCAGCACCTCGTCCAGCATCCAGCCCAACGTGTTGTTGGTGGGCCCGGTCATTCGTGGCTGTTCCCTTCGTCGTCGTGGAGCGAGTGCTGGACGGCCCTGCCGGAGCGGGTGCCGCGTGCGAAGGCGCCCATGCGCCGGGCGTTCTCCTCGGCCGAGCGGCCGCCGACCTCGTCGGCCGGTGCGGGCTGCTCCGCGGCCGGTCGCCGTGCGGAGCGACGGCGGCGCCTGGGCAGGCCTCCTGGCGTGGTCGCCTCGGTGGGGCCGGGGTCGGGGGCGGGCTCGGAGGTCAGTGCAGGCGCGGCCGGATCGGCGGTGAGGGTGGTGCCGGGCGCGGGCGCCGGCGCAGGAGGGTGCGCGGGCGCGGTGGTGTTCGCGGGTGCAGGCGCGTTCGTGGGCGCGGGCACTTCGGCGGGCGGCGCGGGCGCGGGCGACGGGACGGCGTCCAGGTGGGTGAGCAGGGCGGTCGGCAGAAACACCACGGCGCGTACACCGCCGTACGGAGAGAGCGTGTCCACGGAGACGCTGAACCCGTAGCGCTCGGTGAGCGCCCCGATGACGGCGAAGCCGAAGCGGGGCGGGTCGCCGAGCCGGGTGATGTCCACCGCGTGGGCGCCGGCCAGCAGTTCGGCGGCGTGCTCGGCCGCCCGGCCGTCCATGCCGACTCCGGCGTCGTCGATCACCACGCAGGCGCCGTTGTGCACCGTCTGGACGGTGACCTCGACGGTCGTGCCCGGCTGCGAGTGACGTGCCGCGTTGTCGAGGAGTTCGGCGACCGCGAGCACCACCGGTTCGACCGCCCGGCTCCGTACGGCGATGTCGACCTCGCCGTTGATGCGGATGCGCCGGTAGTCGCGGATGCGGGAGGTGGCGCCGCGTACGACCTCGACGAGCGCGGAGGTGGCGCGCTGGCGGCCCGGCCACGAGCCGCACAGTACGGCGATGGCCTGGGCACGGCGGCCGAACTGGGCGTTGGTGTGGTCGATTTCGAGCAGATCGCGCAGCACGCCGGGGTTGTCGTGCCGGTCCTGCATCTCGGCGATGGACACCTGCTGTTCGTTGGCCAGGGCCTGGATGGAGCGCATCGAGGCCTTCAGGGCGGCCTTCGCCGACTGGTCGGCACGCGACCGGGCGTGCTCGACCGCGCCGCCGAACCGCTCCAGGACCGCGTCGAGGCCTTTCGCGAACTCCGTGTCGGCAAGCCGGTCGTCGAGCAGGCCGACGGCCGGGACCTGCTGGTGGGGCGCGTCCGCCACGGCCGGCAGTCGGGCCGAGACGAAGTGGCGGAGTTCCTCGTCCCTCGCGCGCAGACCGTCCCTCAGTTCGGCGTTCCGTCTGCGCTGCCGTGTGTTGATGCCGCGTTCGCGCACGAGCAGCACAGCGACGGCGAACAGGCCCACGGCCAGGCACCAGAACACCGCCTCCGGTATCCGTTCCGTCATCAAATCCTCACAGCAGGTGGCGGTCGACGAGCGCACGACGGTAGTGCCGCTTCCGCTTGCCCACTTGTCCGTACGCGCAGAGAAGTTGCTGTGGGACGCAGGCGCGCACGCCGGACGGGCAGATCGCGACGATCTTGCCCCTGGCGTAGGCCAATGAGGCCGGGACGAGTTCCGGAAACCGATTGCTGGTCCCTAGTCTGCGCCGAGTGACAGCCCGCGAGCGCACAAGAGTTCCGGGCTGCTCTCACGGCCGTCGGGACACGTCGCAGTGAAGGGGATCCGTTGCCCACGGGAAGCTACGTCGTGGAGACGACGAGGACCGCCGAGGTCGAAGCCCGCGAGCAGACCGACCTGTGGAGTGAGCGCGTCGCGGCGTACCAGACGCGGATGGACTACCGGTACGCCCGCGCCGAGGTCTTCCGCGGCGAGATGGTCCGGCAGCGCAGCGACACCTACCAGGTCGTCACGTGGGACAGCGACCAGATCGAGTACGCCCGCACACCGGGCCTGATCCGCCAGATGCCGGACCCCGACTACCGGCTGCTCTTCCCGCTCTCCGGCGAACTGCAGCTGCGGCAGGACGGCCAGGAGGTGCGGCTCACGCCGGGCACGGGCAGCCTGATCACACTGGGTGCGCCGTTCGAGATCCTGCACGGCGCGTCCCTGCGCGGTGTCATCATGTCGATCCCGGCGCAGGAGATCGACGGCCCGCTGAACCGGAAGGCACCGCTGGCCACCGGGCTCGATCTGACCAAGGGGCTGGGCCGCGTGGTGCACTCCGTGGTGCGCAGCCTGGACGAGGAGCGCGACCACCTCAACACCGCGCAGTTCGACGCCGTCTGCGACCGGGTCGTCGAACTGCTCTGCATGCTCGCCTGCGGCGACGACCGTCCCGACGCACCAGGCCATCTGAGCGAGGTCGAGGCGGTGGTCCGGCGCTACGTGCGCGAGCACGCGGCCGACCCCGACCTGTCCGGCACCTCCATGGCCCGCGCCCTCGGCTGGTCGCTGCGCCAGATCCAGCTCGCGCTCCAGCACGCGGGCACCACGCCCCGCGACCTGATCCGCGAGGAGCGCCTGCGTCTGATCCGCGAGCGTCTCCTGTGCGCCGACTGCGAGCACATGACGATCACGGACCTGGCGTACGCCTCGGGCTTCACCTCGGGCAGTGCCATGAGCACGGCCTTCCGCAGGCGCTTCGGGGTGAGCCCCCGCGAGATGCGTCACAAGACCCGCTGATCCGCATCCCCCCGTCCCCCCTCGGCCCTCGACCGTCGGGCGGCTGCCTAGCCCTTCGAGTCCCGCTTCCACTCGTCGGCGAGGAGTCCGAGCAGCACCTCGTCCAGGAACTCGCCCATCACCCAGGCCGAGGAGCGCAGTACGCCCTCGCGGACGAAGCCGTTGCGCTCGGCGGAGCGCAGCATCGCGGCATTGTCCGACAGCGTTTCGACCTGCAGCCGCTGCAGGCCGCGCACCACGAAACCGTAGTGGCACAGCACCCCGACGACATCGGTGCCGTAGCCCTTGCCGCGGGAGGACGGCAGCAGTCCAAGGCCGACGTGCGCGGACCGGTTGTGGTTGTCGATGCCCCACAGTGTGGCGGCGCCGATCAGCGTGCCGCCGTCCAACTCCACCACGGAGAACGGGACGACCCCCTGCTCCTTGTCGTCCACGACGAACGGCGCTTCCTGTGAGCCCGGCGTGATCGGCCGCCACGCACGGCCTGCGGCCCGAGAGGCGTTGACCACGTCGTCGGCGAGCTCGGCCTGCAGAACCGGGATGTCGTCCTCGTGCCGGGCCCTCAGCCCGACCTTGTCGCCCTTCAGCATGCAAGCTTCCTATCCGACCGGGCTGCCTGCGGCAAACAAATATGAGGGGGGCTCAGTGGAAGCAGAGGCAGAACGGATGGCCGGCCGGGTCCGCGTAGATCCGCCAGTTGGCCCCCGGGCGGAGCTGGTCCGTCCGCTCCAGCACCGTCGCGCCGAGGGCGAGCGCCCGCTTCTCCTCTCCGTCGAGGTCGTCCACGTCGAAGTCCAGGTGGAGCTGCTGCGGGCGGTCCTGGCCGGGCCACTCGGGCGGCTGGTAGCCGTCCACCCGCTGGCAGGCCAGCGGTGTCCCCTCGAACCCGTGCACCTCGACCCAGTCGGCATCCTCGGAGTCCGCGACCACCCGGCCGCCGAGCAGATCCGCGTAGAACTCTGCGAGCCGTACCGGATCGGCACAGTCCAACGCGACCGCCTGCAGCTTTCGAATCACTTCCGACACCCTTCGCTCTTCGCTCGCTTCCGCAACGCCCGGTACGGGAGGGGTCGTACCCGCCACCGCGGCGGTCATGCGCGGCGACGCACCCCGTGACCGAGCCGGGAAGCGCGGTCCGGCGCTGCGCTCACCGGACGTGGCGGGCGATGCGGGTCGCCTTCGACATCAGCCATTCCAGCGGGCCGCGTGCGACACCGTTCCCGCCGCCGTCGCCGCCAGGGGTCCGGCGCTGAGCCGGTGCAGCGGCAGGACGAGCAGGAAGTACACGCAGTAGAAGCGAGGATCAGCCCGGATGGTCACCCTGGCGACGGCCTGGCGTCCGGCCCGGCCCGTCCTCGGCGTGCCGCGCCCGGTGACGAGCACGACGGCGAAGCCCGCCAGGAAGGCGAAGAGGGCGCAGGAGCGGCCGTGGGTCGACTCCATCAGGAAGCCGCTCGCTCCGCCCCGGCCGGGAGCAGTGAGGGCTGCGCGAGCCGCGTCATGCCACTCAGGCCGGAGACCGGGCCGATCATGGAGTATCCGGCAGGAGGCTGCGGTGTCCCCCGCCGACCGGAGGTTGTTCCCCCGCCGTGTGGCTGGAGCCACCGCTCGCCGGGTCGCCGGGGCTCTCCGGGGCCTTAGGGTCGAGGTGGCAAGGGGCCGGACGGCATGGACGAAGGTGAGGCGGAACGAGCGTGAACCGGGTGGTGCGGGTGGTGGTGGTGGACGACGAGGCACTGGTCCGCTCGGGGTTCGGGCTCATCCTGGGTGCCTCGGAGGACATCGAGGTCGTCGCGACCGCGAGCGGCGGCGACGCCGTCGAAACCGTCCGGCGGGAGCGGCCCGACGTGGTGCTGCTGGACATCCGGATGCCGGACGTCGACGGGCTGACCGTGCTGCGCGAGCTGCGGACGATGCCGGACGCTCCGGTGGTGGCGATGCTGACGACGTTCGACGCCGACGAGTACATCCTGACCGCGTTGAACTCCGGCGCGGCCGGTTTCCTGCTCAAGGACACCGAGCCGGAGCAACTCGCCCACCTGGTGCGCACCCTGGCGGCCGGCGGCGTGGTCCTCTCCCCCAAGGCGTCGCGGACTCTGCTGCGCGGCCACCCCGGCACCGAGGCGGCCGTGGACGAGGACGCGGCCCGCGTCCGGCTGCTCACCTCCCGAGAGCGCGACGTCCTCGTCCTGGTGGCGGAGGGGTTGTCGAACGCCGACATCGGGGCGCGCATCCACCTGGGTGCCGGCACGGTGAAGGACCACGTGAGCGCGATCCTCACAAAACTGCGGGTGACGAGCCGGGTGCAGGCCGCGCTGCTGGCGCAGCGGGCCGGGCTGCTCGACGAGCGCCCGCGGTCGGAAGCCGGACGATGAGCCGCGCAGGCGTGCTGCGGAAGCGTGTACCCGCGCCGGTCGTCGACCTCGCCCTGGTGGCGGCAGCCGCCGTGGACGTATGGGCGAACCTGTGGGACGACACCCGCCTCGGTATCGCGCTGGCCACGCTCGGCTGCGCCGCGCTGGCCTTCCGGCGCAGGTTCCCGCTCATCGTCTTCCTGCTCACCCTGCCCATCGCGCTGACACAGCCCGTCGCCGTCGCTCCGGCTGCGGCGCTGTTCACCCTCGCCGAGCGCTCCCGCAACCGCCCTCTCCTCACGGCGTGCGTCGCCCTGACCGCCGTTGCCAACAGCACTCCGTGGCCCCTGGCCGGCCTCACCGAGGTCGGCCGGACCATGACGCTGGTCACCTTCGTGTACAGCCTGGCGACCGCCGCCGCGCCGGTCCTCATCGGACAACTTCTCCAGGCTCACCGGGACTTGGCGCGGCGGCTGGTCGAGATCGAGGAGGCCAGAGAACACGAGCGGGCCCTCCACGCCCAGGCCGTGCTCGCCCGTGAGCGCGCCCAGCTGGCCCGTGAGATGCACGACGTGGTGTCGCACCAGGTCAGTCTGATCGCCGTACGAGCCGGAGCCCTGCAGGTCGCCGCCAAGGACGCGGACGCCAAAGAGGCCGCCCGCACGATCCGTTCGCTGAGCGTCACCACGCTCGACGAACTGCGCACCATGGTGACGCTGCTGCGCGCCTCCGGCGGCCACGCCACCGAGCTGACCCCTCAGCCCACCCTGGCCGACCTGCGCAAACTGGTGGAGTCCAGCGGCACTCACGCGGAGCTGACGGGCGAGCTCCCGCCCGCCGTGGGCACGCCCGCCCAGCGGGCCGTCTATCGCACGGTCCAGGAGGCGTTGACCAACGTCCGCAAGCACGCCCCCGGCGCCACGGCCCTCGTAGAGCTGTGGCAGGACGGCGACGACGTCGGAGTGACCGTCACCAACACCGCGCCCACGCGTCCCTCCCTGTCGCTGCCCGGTTCGCGGCAGGGCTTGGTCGGCCTGCGGGAGCGGGCCGAGATCCTGCACGGCACCCTGGAGGCGGGGCCGAACGCGGAGGGCGGCTACCGGGTGCGGCTGCGGATTCCGCTCAGCGCGGACTGACCGGCCAGGACCTCCTGCTGATCGACGTATCGCGGGCGTATCGAAAATCGCATACGCCGCCGCAACGGCCCTCCCTCTCCAATGAGGGCATGACTCCCGACGCATCCCTGTCAGCACCGCCGCGCCGCACGCGCAGCATCGTGTTCCTCGGCCTGGCGCTCCTCGCCATGGCGAGCGCCGTGTTCTTGGTGCGGCGGCCGCTGATGATGTCCGCACCGACGTGCATGGCCGGACGGTGGCACGGCTGCTTCGACACGTTCAACGGTGTGGTGCTCATGACGTTGGTCGCGGTGCCGGTGTCCATGCTGGTGGTGTGGGCTCTGGCGTACCGTCGGCGTGCCGTCGGCGCCACCGCGGCGTGGCGGACGTCGCTGGCCGAGGTGGGCATGGTCCACGGGACGGTGCCGTTCCTGTGGCTGACCATGATGCCGGGCGCCGGGGCCGGCACCGTGCCCGCCCGGGTGAGCCTGGTGCCGCTGCGGGACCTGGTCACGATGGGGCCGCTCGGGATCGTCGGCAACCTGCTGGTCTTCGCAGCGCTGGGTTTCTTCGCCCCGATGCGGTTCGCGGCGCTCGCGTCCGTGCCGCGGATCCTGGCGCTCGGGGTGGGCTGCTCGGTCCTGGTCGAGACCGCGCAGTACGTCCTGCGCCTCGACCGGGTGTCCTCCGTGGACGACGTCCTGGTCAACGCCACCGGGGCCGTGCTGGCCGCGCTGGCGTCGCGCCGCTGGTGGCGCACCACGGCACAGGTGCCGTCGGACCGGTCTCGTCCCGCGCCGGCACCGGCAGGCTGAGTCGCGTGCCCGGTGCGCCCACTCCGGCCGGCGGCCGGTGCCCGTCTTGGGACGTCGGGCACACGTCGTTGCATACGTCGGCGATATGGCGTGCTGCTTAGGCTGCAGCCATGCGTGTACTGATCGTGGAGGACGAGCCCTACCTGGCCGAAGCCGTCCGTGACGGGCTGCGGCTGGAGGCGATCGCCGCCGACATCGCCGGCGACGGCGACTCCGCCCTGGAGCTGCTCAGCGTCAACTCCTACGACCTCGCGGTCCTCGACCGCGACATCCCCGGCCCCTCCGGCGACGAGGTCGCCCGGCGCATCGTCGCCTCCGGCAGCGGCATCCCGATCCTCATGCTCACCGCCGCCGACCGGATCGACGACAAGGCTTCCGGGTTCGAGCTCGGCGCCGACGACTACCTCACCAAGCCGTTCGAGCTGCGGGAGCTCGTCCTGCGGCTGAGGGCGCTCGACCGCAGACGCGCGTATGCCCGGCCCCCGGTCCGCGAGATCGCGGGCCTGCGGCTCGATCCCTTCCGCCGGGAGGTCTTCCGCGACGGACGCTTCGTCGCGCTCACCCGCAAACAGTTCGCCGTGCTGGAAGTCCTCGTCGCCGCCGAGGGCGGGGTCGTCAGCGCCGAACACCTGCTGGAGCGGGCCTGGGACGAGAACGCCGACCCCCTCACCAACGCCGTGCGCATCACCGTCTCCGCACTGCGCAAACGGCTCGGCGAGCCATGGATCATCGCCACGGTGCCCGGCGTCGGCTACCGGATCGACACCGGCCCCGGCACCCCCCATCCCGGCGGCACTCGTGGATAGGCGCCCAGGGCTCAGCGCCCGGCTGAAGCTCACCCTCAGCTATGCCGGGTTCCTCCTCCTCGCCGGCAGTCTCCTGCTGGCCGTGGTCTGGGTGTTCGTGCTGCGCTGGCTACCGACCAACGACCCCGTATCCATCAAGCAGGCGTTCCCCGACGCGATCGTCGTCACCGGACCCGACCGCTCCGAACTCCTGCGCGGCTTCGCCCCCGCCGCGGCCGGAGCAGTGGCCTTCCTGCTCATGTTCGGCCTGCTGGGGGGATGGATCCTCGCCGGCCGGATGCTCGCACCACTCACACGGATCGCCCACGCGGCACGGATGGCCGGGAACGGATCGCTGTCCCACCGGATCCGCATGAAAGGCCGCCAGGACGAATTCCGTGAACTGTCGGACGCGTTCGACTCGATGCTCGAACAACTCGAGTCCCACGTCGCCGAGCAGCGGAGATTCGCCGCCAACGCCTCCCACGAACTGCGCACCCCGCTGGCGATCTCGCGGACGCTCCTCGACGTCGCCCGCACGGACCCCACGCGGGACCGGGGCGAACTCGTCGAACGCCTGCACGCTGTCACTACGCGGGCGATCGACCTCACCGATGCCCTCCTGCTGCTCAGCCGCGGCGACGGCGGAAACTTCACCCGCGAGGGCGTCGACCTCTCCCTCCTCGCCGAAGAAGCCGCGGAAACACTGCTCCCCCTCGCCGAACAGCGCAGGATCACGCTCGACGTCACCGGCGGGCCGGCCCGGACCAGCGGTTCGGTGGAGCTCCTGCTGCGGATGGTGACGAACCTCGTCCAGAACGCCCTCGTCCACAACCTCCCCACCGGCGGCACCGTGACGGTCCACACCGAGGCGCACGGCGGCACGAGCGTGCTGCGAGTCGAGAACACGGGCCGCCGGCTCCCACCGGAACTGGTACCGACCCTCACCGAGCCCTTCCAGCGCGGAACGGAACGGGTACGCACCGACGAGCACGCCGGTGTCGGCCTCGGTCTGGCCATCGTGCACAGCATCGTTCGCGCCCACGCCGGGACCCTCGACCTCGCGCCCCGCCCGGCCGGCGGTCTCCTCGTCACGGTCCGGCTTCCCGGCACGCCGTAGGCATCGCGTTCGAACACGAGAAACCCGCCGAATCGGCCCCTCACCGCACCTGCATAAATGCGTGGTACGTCGTATCGAGCGCGGAACACCTCCCGGATATGCGCAAGTGACCTCGTCAGCGGTAAACCGCCAGTTCAGGCCATGTTCTCGGGTTTTCCAGCCAGGCTCTGTGAGTCGATGAGCGTCGAATGAGCGAACGATTTTGGTCAGGCTCACCCCCGCACTTCGAGCACCGACTGTTCGGTTGCCCAACTGGCGCCGCGGAAGGCCCGGAACGGGCGGTGGCGTGAAGGCATCCGTAGCAGGCTCAACCATCGATGGATCAAGCCTCAAAGCTTGAACACAAATTACACACATCCCCTCTACACAGCTGGCCCCGATGGTCTAGATTGACCGTGCTTCAGCTGTTCGGGCACTGGACGAACAGCAATGATCTATAGGTCCGGCGCTCCGGAAAGCCAGGAGCCGCGTCCCCGGCGCCGGACGTGGGGGTGATCGATTCTTGGCGCCCGGGAGGGGCTCTTGGGTGCGGGGAGCACCCGAGGTTCCCACGGGTTCCGCCCACCTCGAGAGCCGGGCAGACACGCGCGTCTGCTGCCGCCTGGGTGGGTCGTTCAAGTAGCCCTGGACGCCAGGGTGTCGTGCGCGGGAGGCGGGGGCCTCCGGCGGGGGAGGAACAGTACCGGGGGGCGGGGGCCTCCCGGGGGGCGAATCAGTGTGCGGCGAACACGTCGAACCACTGGGGACCTTGGGGGGTTCTGTGCGGCGAGGGGGACTAGTCAGCCCATTTCCGTCGGCGGGCGGGAGTCTGGCGAACGAGGCAATCAGCCGGCCCACGAATGACTGGGAGCAGCGGTATCGACGTGCTGTGATCATCAGCGATACCGTGGCCACCGCCTTCGTGGTGGCGGCCATCGGCGAATTCTTCGGGGCCCGGGACGCGGCCAACTGGCACGAGAAGTGGGGAATACTCGCATTCGGCACCGAACTGCTGGTGCTGGGATCGCTTGCGGTGAGCCGTTCGTGGGCTCCGGCCGTACTCGGCCAGGGCGCCGAGGAATTCCGCCGGCTCGGACGCTCACTGTTCATGGCGACCGTCGTACTGGCACTGGGCGGGATCGCCCTCACTTCACGCAACATCAAACTCTGGATCTTCGTCGCGATACCCGCGATCGCGCTGATCACCATGCCCACGCGGTATCTGCTGCGCCTCTGGCTGCACAAACAGCGCAAGGAGGGACGGTGCCTGAGACCGGTGCTCGCCGCCGGCAGCCCGGACACCGTGCGCGACCTGATCAACCGAACCCGCAAGTTCCCGCACATCGGCTGGCGGGTGGAAGCGGTGTGCACGCCGGACGGTCGCGGGCTCGACGGCGACCAACTGGACGGAGTACCGGTCGTCGGCCGGCTCACGGACGTCGCCAAGCACGTCGGCCACGACGGTTACCGCGTCGTCGCGGTCACCCCGGACCCGCACTGGTCACCGGACCGGCTGCAGCGGCTGGCCTGGAACCTCGAGGGCAGCGACGCCGAGATGGTCGTGGCGCCCGTGCTGATGGAGGTGGCCGGCCCGCGGCTGCACGTCGACGCGGTGCTCGGGATCCCGCTGCTGCGGGTCAGCATGCCGACCTTCACCGGCGGCCGCCGGGCGATCAAAGGGGTCGTCGACCGGGTGGGTGCGGCGGTCCTCCTGGTGCTGTTCGCGCCGCTGATGGTGCTCGTCGGGCTGCTCGTGGCCCTGGACAGCCGGGGTGGGGTGTTCTACCGCCAGCGCAGGGTCGGCAAGGACGGGCGCGAGTTCACCATGCTCAAGTTCCGCACCATGGTCGCCGGGGCCCATGGGGCACGTGCCGGCCTGGCCGACCGCAACGAGGGCGCCGGCCTGCTGTTCAAGCTCCGCCGGGACCCGCGGGTGACCCGGGTGGGGACGGTGCTGCGCCGGTACTCGCTCGACGAGCTCCCGCAACTGTTCAACGTGCTCACCGGATCGATGTCGCTCGTCGGCCCGCGGCCTCCGTTGCCGGAGGAGTGCGCCGCGTACGACCCGGACATCCGGCGGCGGCTGCTGGTCAAGCCCGGGCTCACCGGGCTGTGGCAGATCAGCGGACGCAGCGATCTGCCGTGGGAGGAGGCGGTCCGCCTCGACCTGCGGTACGTGGAGGACTGGTCGCTCGCCCTGGACACAGTGATCTTGTGGAAGACGCTGCGTGCGGTGCTTCACGGACAGGGGGCGTACTGATGCGCGGGGTCCGGCGCCCGGCCGGCGCGCGGAACGCAGGCCACAAGGGCCTGCCTGGGGGGACCGCAGGCCACAAGGGTCTGTCTGGGGGGAGGAACACGGCATGAGAGTCAGCGTTTTCGGGCTCGGCTACGTGGGCTGCGTGTCGGCCGCGTGCCTGGCCAGCATGGGTCACGAGGTCATCGGCGTCGACGTCAACCAGGTGAAGGTCGACCTGGTCAACGACGGCAAGGCCCCGGTGGTCGAGGAGCGGATCGGCGAACTCATCGCCGACGTCGTGCGGACGGGAGCGCTGCGCGCCACCGTCGACGTCCGCGAGGCGATCATGGACAGCGAGATATCGCTGGTCTGCGTGGGCACGCCGTCGGAGCCCAACGGCAGCCTGTGCACCACGTACCTGGAGCGGGTCACCGAGCAGATCGGCGCGGCACTGGCCGAGGGGGCCAAACAGGGGGGCCGGCACACGGTCGTGTTCCGCAGCACCATGCTCCCGGGCACCTGCCTGAACCTGCTGGTGCCGATCCTGGAGAAGTACGTCGGCGGCACGGCCGGAGTGGACGTCGGGGTCGCGGTCAACCCGGAGTTCCTGCGCGAGGGCACGAGCGTGCGGGACTTCTTCGACCCGCCCAAGACCGTCATCGGCGAACTCGACCAGGCAAGCGGCGACGCGGTGTTGGCGCTGTACGACGGCCTGCCCGGCGAGGTGTTCCGGGTGCCGGTCCCGACGGCCGAGGCGATCAAGTACGCGGACAACGCGTTCCACGGCCTCAAGATCGGCTTCGCGAACGAACTGGGCGCGGTGTGCCAGGCCCTCGGGGTCGACTCGCACCAGGTGATGGACGTGTTCCTGGCCGACCGCAAGCTGAACATCAGCCCCGCCTACCTGCGGCCCGGCTTCGCCTTCGGCGGCTCCTGCCTGCCCAAGGACCTGCGCAGCCTGGTCCACGCGGCGCAGCGGGCCGATGTCTCGGTGCCCATCCTCTCCCATGTGCTGCCCTCCAACTCCGACCATCTGCAACGCGCGGTGGACCTGGTCGAGCGCACCGGCAAGCGCCGGATCGGGATGTTCGGGCTGTCCTTCAAACCCGGCACCGACGACCTCCGCGAAAGCCCGCTCGTCGAGCTGGCGGAGCGGCTCTTCGGCAAGGGCTACGACCTCAAGATCTACGACGCCAATGTGAGCCTCTCCCGACTCCTCGGCGCGAACCGCGAGTACATCGAGAGCCGGCTGCCGCACCTCGCGCAGCTCCTCGCCGACTCCGTGGACGAGGTCCTGGAGCACGCCGAGGTGTGCCTGGTCGGGACCAAGGACCCGGCCGTGCTGTCGGCGCTGCCCCATGGCGACGCCCCGGTGATCGTCGACCTCATCCGCCTTCCCGACGCCGAGACGCGCCGGACCGAACCGGGGTACGTGGGCCTTGCTTGGTAACGCAACAACCAGCGGCGACGGGCCGAACCGCCGCGCGCTGATCCTGGTGGAGAACCTGTCGGTGCCGTTCGACCGGCGGGTGTGGCAGGAGTGCACGACGCTGCGCGACGCGGGCTGGGACGTGCACGTCATCTGCCCCCAGGGGGAAAAACGGGACACGGAACCGGAGGCGGTGATCGACGGGGTGCGGATCCACCGCTACCCGTTGCGCGCCGCCACCGGAGGGCCGGCCGGCTATCTGCGGGAGTACGGAACGGCCCTGTGGCACACGCTCCGGCTGGCCCGCAAGGTCGGCCCGGTCCACGTGGTCCACGCCTGCAACCCGCCCGACCTGCTGTTCCTGCCGGCCCTGTGGCTGAAGCGGCGCGGGGCGCGGTTCGTCTTCGACCAGCACGACCTGGTACCCGAGCTGTACCTGTCCCGGTTCGACCGCGGCAAGGATCTGCTCTACCGCGCCGTGTGCGCGCTGGAACGGCGGACCTACCGGGCCGCGGACATCGTGCTCGCCACCAACGAGAGCTACCGGGACGTCGCGATACGCCGCGGTGGTCAGCGGCCGGAGGACGTGTTCGTGGTGCGCAGCGCGCCCCAGGTCGACCGGTTCCAACCGGTGCCGCCGGAGCCGGAGTTGAAGCGCGGCAAGCCTCATCTGCTGTGCTACCTCGGCGTCATGGGCCCGCAGGACGGCGTCGACTACGCCTTGCGCGCCCTCGCGAAGCTGCGCGACGAGGTCGGGCGGACCGACTGGCACGCGGTGTTCGTCGGCGCCGGCGACGCCTTCGACGCGATGGTGGAACTGTCCCGGCGGCTCGGGCTCTCCGATCAGGTGCAGTTCACCGGGCGCATCCCGGACGCCGACCTGGTGCGCTACCTGTCCACCGCGGACGTGTGCCTCTCCCCCGACCCGCGCAATCCGCTCAACGACGTGTCGACCATGAACAAGGTCCTGGAGTACATGGCGATGGGCCGGCCGATCGTCTCGTTCGACCTGCGCGAGGCCCGCGTCTCCGCCGGTGACGCCGCCGTCTACGCGCCCGCCAACGACGAGGCCGCATTCGCCGAGCTCATCACGCTGCTGATGGACGATCCGGAGAAGCGGGCCCGGATGGGCAAGATCGGCCAGGAGCGGATCAGCGGACCGCTCTCCTGGCAGAACTCGCAAGCATCGCTGCTCGCCGCCTACGCCGCCGCCTGCCGTGACCGCACCGCGGTGTCGGCGGGCAACCCGGTCCGCACAGGGAAGAGGCCGCGCAGTTGAGCGATGACACGATACGCCTGGTCACGATCGGGCGGATTCTCCGGCGAAGGCGGCGTTTTCTCGCCGTCCTCGCCCTGGTGGGCGCGCTGGTCGGCTACGGCGCGTCAGTGGTGTTCCCGCCGCGGTACACGACGTCGGCATCGGTCCTGCTGCCGGGGCAGTGGGAGGAGCGCGAGCTGCTGACCCAGGCGGAGATCGCGACCAGTTCGGTGGTGGTCGACCGCGCGGCCGCCGCACTCGACTGGCCCGGGGTCAGCGGCCGCGAGCTGCAGGATCAAGTGAGCGCCACCGCCGCCGACGGCAACATCATCAAGATCTCGGGTACGGCCGACACCCCGGAGCGTGCGCAGCGGCTCTCCGACCAGGTGGCCCAGCAGTTCGTCACCTTCGCCGCGCGGCTCGCCGGCGACACCGCCGACCCCGAATCGGCGGCCGGCCCCGAGGCACTGCGGCGGAAGGTGGAGCAGACCAACCGTCGCATCACCGACCTGGCCGAGGCGGCCGACCCGGGGCGGACCGTGGAGAGCGTGCAGGCCCGAACCGAGCTCGAGAAGCTGCGTACCGCGCTGCAGGAGGCCATGAAGAAGCTGGACGAGGCCGACCCGGCGTCCAACAAGGCCAACATGGTCGTCATGGGGCCGGCGGCCCGGCCGACCGGCGAGGCGGCGCCGACGAGGGTGCAGCTCATCGTCGCCGGGGCGCTGCTGTTCTTCCTGCTCGCGGTCATCGGCCATCTCACCGCCGCACGGATGAGTCGCCGGCTGCGCACCGAACCGGAGATCGCCGCGGCGCTGGGCTCCGCGCTGCTGGGCACCGTCGACGTACCTGGTGAACCGGCCGCGCACCGGCCGAAGGAACTTGGCTCGCGGGCCCGGATCCGCCGGCTCCTGGGCCTCGACACGCGATGGGACCTGCCGAACCCGCAGACGTCCGGCGACGAGGCCGAACGGCGGATCCGCTACCGGCGGGTGTGCGGCCGTCTCCGGGACCAGCTGCCGGCCCCACGGCGGCTGCTGGTTGTCGTACCGGACGGAGACGAGACAGCCCGCCGGGCCGCGGGGCAGCTCGTCGTCGAGGCCGGGAGCGATCCGCTGCTGCGGGTGGTGGACGTTTCGGTGTCCCGGCCGCTGGTGCCGGACCGGGACACCGAGTCCGGTGCCCTGGTGGTGCTCAGCGCGGGCAGCTGGACCGCGGGGGAACTCGCGGGCATCGCCGAGGCGTGTGCGGACGCGGGACATGAGGTCGTCGGCATCGTCGTCGCCGGCACGGTCCGGGCCCGTCCGACGCGGTCTGCCGACCGCCCTTCGGACGAGGCCACTTTGGCGCTCGCCGTTCGCGGCCACGCGACGGGAGGTTCAGTGTGACGACGAACGAGACTGCGGAGTCGTCGGCCTCCGTTCCGCTGCTGGATCTGCAGGCGCTGGTGGTGGCGGTGCGCAGACGCCGCCGCCTGTGGTGCTCCTTGGCGCTGCTCGGGCTGCTGGCGGGCGGGGCGGTGGCGGTCCTGCTGCCGCCGGCGCCGGCCGCGGTGACCAAGGTGCTGGTCGCGCACAAGGAGGACCAGCCGAACGACACCGGCACGCTGATCCGCACCGACGTCGCGCTGCTGCAGACCACGCGGATCGCCGACAAGGCCCTGAAGTCGCTCGACTCCTCCGAGAAACCGGAGGACTTCATGCGGGACTACCGGGGTACCGGCGTGACCAACAACCTGCTGCAGATCGATGTGACGGGTGACAGCGACGCGGAAGCGGTCGCGCGGGCCAAGGCCCTGGCGGACGCGTTCGTCGCGGACCATGTGCGCCGGATGCGGGAGACCGCGAAGGCGGAAACCCAGGCCCTGCTCGACCAGCGTGACCGCATGCGGAAGGAACTCGCCGAGGTCAACGAGGCGATCGGGGACGGACCGCCGCAGAGCGGTCCGGAGGCGTCGGCGAGCATGGAGTCGCTCTTCGCCCGCCGGGCCGAACTCACCTCACGAGTCGCCGACTTCGACCAGCGCGCCGAGGAGGCGCGCATGGGCACGCCCCAGCTCATCGCCGGCACGCAGATCGTGGACGCCCCGCGCGCGGTGCGGCACTCCCTGCCCAAGGCCGCCGTCACCGACGCCGGGATAGGGCTCGTCCTCGGGCTCGTCCTGGGGCTCGCGCTGGCCGCGGTCGGCGCGGTGGTGGCGGACCGCCCCGTGCTGCGCCGGGAGATCGCGGCGCATCTCGGCGCCTCGGTCATCGCGGAGCTGCCCCGTACGCCCCGCCGGCCCGCCGGGCTGTGGCAGCGCCGCAGGACCCGGGCGGCACGCGAACGGCTCACCACGACCCTGGCCCGCGCCGTGCGCGGCTCCGCGGAACCGGTGTCGCTGCTGGAACTGGGCTGTGCGCGCAGCACGAGTGTGATCGCCCTGAACGTCGCCAGGTCCCTGGCGGCGGAAGGGCCGGTGGTCGTCGTCGACGGTCTGCCCGGCGGGCAGCTCGCGGGCCGCCGTCAGAAACCGGGAGACCCGGCCGTGGTCAGCGGCGAGAGTGCCGAGGCCGTGCCGCAGGAGGGGTTCCGGCTCGGCGTCGGCTCGGTCGCGCCCGGCACGGCATGGACCGACCTGCAGTACCTCGGCACGCAGACCGTGCTCGTCGTGCGGGCCGGGCACGGCAGCGCCGCATGGCTGCACACCGTGGCACGGCAACTCGCGGACCAGCGCATCCCGGTGATCGGTGTGGTGCTGATCGACCCCGATCCGCGGGACCGGACCGACGGCACGCTGTGGGACGGGCTGCACATCGCGCTGCGGGGCCAGAGCGAGCGGCTGGCCCGGCAGAACGGTGGGGGTACCTCCCACGCCGTTCAGGCAGTGGGGGACGGCCGGCGGCGGACGGAGCGGCAGCCGATGTGGGCCGCACGGGTCCCGGACAGCGACCAGGAGGCACGGTAGGACATGTGTGGCATCGCAGGCACTTACCGATGGCCGGACGGCAAGGTCGTGACCGACCGGCTCACCGACACCCTCGCCCACCGCGGTCCGGACGGGGCAGGCCGGTACGGCCACCCCGTCGGTGACGGCGAAGTGCAGCTCGGGCACCGCCGGCTGTCCATCATCGACCTGTCCGAGACCGGCGCCCAGCCGATGGTCAAGGACCACCTCGTCCTGACGTACAACGGCGAGCTCTACAACGCGCCCGAACTGCGGGACGAGTTGGAGGCGGCAGGCGTGCGCTTCCGCGGCACGTCCGACACCGAGGTACTCCTCGAGGCCTGGCGGCGCTGGGGCACCGACTGTCTGCCCCGGCTGCGCGGCATGTTCGCCTTCGGGATCTTCGACGAGCGAACCGGTGAACTGGTCCTGGCCCGCGACCAGCTGGGCATCAAGCCGCTGTTCCTGCTCCGGCGCGGGGAGGGCCTGGTCTTCGCCTCCGAGCTGAAGGCACTCGCCACCGCCACCGGCGGCAAGCTGGAGGTGGACGACGCGGCGCTGGTGGCCTCGCTGCTGTACTACTGGGTGCCGGACTCGCGGTGCGCGTTCCGCGAGGCGGAGAAGCTGCCGCCGGGGAGCTGGCTGCGGTGCCGGCCCGACGGCCGGGTGGAGCGCGGCCGGTTCTGGAACCTGAAGGACGTCGCCGCCGAGGGCCGGGAGCGGGCCCGGGCCGGCGAACAGCCGGACCTGGCCGCCATCGTCGAGGAGTCGACCCGGCGCCACCTGCTCTCCGACGTACCGGTGGCGACCTTCCTGTCCGGCGGCCTCGACTCCAGCTACCTGACCGCGCTGGCGGCGCGCCACCAACCAGGCATCTCCGCCTACACGATCGGCTTCCGCGCCGAGGACGCCAGGTTCGAGGCGATGCCGGACGACCTGCGCTACGCCCGGCAGGTGGCCCAGCGGTTCGGTGTCGATCTGCACGAGATCGAGATCGCCCCGAACGTGCTCGACCTGCTGCCCCAGATGACGTACCACCTGGACGAGCCGATCGGCGACCCCGCCGCGATCAACACCTTCCTGATCTGCTCGGCCGCCCGGGAGGCCGGGGTCAAGGTCATGCTCTCGGGGATGGGCGCCGACGAGTTGTTCGCCGGTTACCGCAAGCACCTGGCCAACCTGATCGCACTGCGCTACCAGCGCGTCCCGCGGCCCCTGCGGCGCGGGGTGTCCGCGGCCGTGGACCGGCTGCCGGTCGCAACGAGCCGCCGGGGGTACCGGTCGGTGCGCTTCGCGAAGCGGTTCCTCTCCTTCGCCGATCTGCCGGAGGAGACCGCGTTCCGGCGCAGCTACACCATGTACGACCGGGACGAGCTGCTCGCCCTGGTCGATCCGGACCTGGCGGGGACGGTCGGCGACGTGCTGACCGAGCACGCGGACACCTACCAGGACAACGACCTCGACGACTTCGTCAACCGCATGTGCCTGACCGACGCCCGGATGTTCCTGCCGGGTCTGAACCTCACGTACACGGACCGCTCCAGCATGGCCGCGTCGACCGAGGTCCGGGTGCCGTACGTGGACGTCGAGGTGGTCAAGGCGGCGTTCGCCGTGCCCGGCGACCGCAAGATCGTCGGACGGCAGGGCAAGGCGGTCCTCAAGGAGGCGGCCACCTCGATCCTGCCCCGGGAGATCGTGTACCGGCCCAAGGGCCTGTTCAGCGCCCCGCTGCGGGCCTGGATGAGCCGGGATCTGGCGCCGCTGGTGCGTGAGGTGGTCAACGACGGCGAGCTGGTCCGTTCCGGGTTCCTGCGCCGCGACGCGCTGAAGCGGATGGTCGCCGAGGACGCCACCGGGCAGCAGGACTTCTCGAAGCATCTGTGGCATGTGCTGACCCTCGAGTACTGGTATCGCGACGCGACCTCTGGGTCCGGCCAGAGCACTCGGCAAACGGCTTAGGAATCAGGGGAGTTCGAGTGAAGCAGGTTGTACAGAACTACAAGAGCGGCGAGCTGGCGGTGCTCGACGTTCCGGTGCCGGGGTGCAAGCCGGGCGGTGTGCTGGTCCGCAGTGCCTTCTCGCTGATCTCCACCGGCACCGAGATGATGAAGGTCTCCGAGGCCGGCATGTCGATGCTCGGCAAGGCCCGCTCACGGCCGGACCAGGTGGCCAAGGTCATGCAGAGCGTGGCCACCAACGGGGTGCCCGCCACGTACCGCAAGGTGATGGGCAAGCTGGACTCCTACACGCCGCTGGGCTACTCGCTGTGCGGGGTGGTCGAGCAGGTCGGCGCCGGGATCGACGATGTGAAGGCCGGCGACCTCGTGGCCTGCGCCGGCAACGAGCACGCGTTGCACGCCGAGCTGAACTGGGTGCCGAAGAACCTCTACACCCCGGTGCCGGACGGCCTCGCACCGCGGCACGCGGCCTTCGGCACCGTCGGGTCGATCGCGATGCAGGGCGTCCGCCAGGGCGAGCCGCAGCTCGGCGAGGTGGCTCTCGTCATCGGCCTCGGGCTGATCGGGCAGCTGGTGGTGCAGCTCCTCGCCGCCTCGGGCGTCCGCGTCGTCGGCGCAGACCCCGACCCGGTGCGCTGCGAACTCGCCGAGCGCCTGGGCGCCGCGGCCTGCGGCGATCCCGCGTCAGCGGCCGTGGAGACCGCCGTCGCCGAACTCACCGGCGGTCACGGCGTGGACCAGGTGTACCTGGCCGCCGGCGGCGGCAGCAACCAGCCCGTCGAGCTGGCCGCCAAGCTGTGCCGGGACCGCGGCCGGGTCGTCGACATCGGCAAGTGCCGCCTCGACCTGCCGTGGAACGCGTACTACGAGAAGGAGCTCGACGTCCGGTTCTCCCGGTCGTACGGCCCCGGGCGCTACGACCCGGAGTACGAGCTGGAGGGGCGCGACTACCCGATCGGCTACGTCCGCTGGACCGAGCGCCGCAACCTCGCGTGCTTCCTCGACCTCGCCGCCCGCGGCCGCGTCGACGTGGAGCCCCTGATCTCCCACATCGCCGACTTCGACGACGCCGTCGAGACGTACCGGCGCCTGAAGGACGGCGAACTCAAGGCCGTGGCCGTGCTGTTCCGGTACCCCCAGCAGGAGGGCCAAGCGGAGGAAGCGGCTGCCCCGGCGGTGGCCGTGCCCGCGGTGAACGTGAGGCGGGCGCCGGCCCGGGCCGCCGGGACGCCGGTGCGGCTCGCATTCATCGGCGCCGGGAACTACGCGACGTCGATGCTGCTGCCGCACCTCACCCAGCGCGAGGGCGTCCAGCTGTCGACCGTCGTCACCACCACGGCGCTCTCCGCGGCCAACGCGCAGCGGAAGTTCGGCTTCGCGGAGGCGACCACCGACCTCGACGCCGTGCTCGGCGACAAGTCCATCGACGCGGTGTTCGTCGTCACCCGGCACAGCTCGCACGCCGAACTGACCCGGAAGGCACTGCTGGCCGGCAAGACCGTCTTCGTGGAGAAGCCCCTGGCCCTCACCGAGGACGAGCTGGCCGGCGTCCTCGCTGCGGTGGAGGAGTCCGGCAACGACCGGTTGCAGGTGGGCTTCAACCGCCGGTTCGCGCCGCTGCTGCAGGAAGCCAAGCAGCGGTTCGGCGCCCGGACCGGTCCGGCGAACCTGCGCTACCTGGTCAACGCGGGCCGCCTCGACCACGGCAGCTGGTACCTCCAACAGGGCACCGAGGGCTCGCGGTTCGCCGGCGAGGGCGGGCACTTCATCGACACGGCGAGCTGGCTGCTCGACGCCGACCCGGTCTCGGTGTACGCGGTCGCCCCGTCCGGCAACGAGGACCTGCAGGTCGTGCTGCGCTATCCGGACGGTTCCACCGCCACTGTCAGCTACGTCACCAGCGGCCCGTCCAGCTTCCCCAAGGAGACGCTGGACCTGGTCGCGGACGGCAAGGCACTGCGCCTCGACGACTTCGTCCGTGCCTCGGTGTACGGCCGTAAGAAGTGGGTCAGTTCGCGGCTGCCCAAGGCCCGGGACAAGGGCCAGAACGCCGAGCTGGCCGCGTTCGTCAAGGCCGTGCGGACCGGCGGGCCGATGCCGGTGCCGCTTCAGTCGCTGGTCGCCACCACGGCGGCCACCCTCGCCGTGCCGGCCGGGCTGGCCAGTGGTACGCCGGTGAACTTGGAGCAGGCACGATGACCATGAGCGCGGGCTGGTACCTGCGGCGGCTGTCCCGGATGGGGCCGCAGGAGGTCGCGGGCCGGGTGGCCGACACGGTGCGCAGACGGCGGTGGCGGTCGGCGCGGCCCACCTGCCCGAGCGTGACCGGCGCCCGGTTCACGGCGGTACTGCCCGCCGGGACGATCGCCGCGGTGCCTCCGGAGGCCGCGAAACGGCTCATCGCCGAGGCGGACCGGCTGATGTACGGGCACGCCGAGTTTTTCGGCGTGATCCGCGACGACCTCACCGATCCCGACTGGTGGTACGACCCGAAGACCGGGCGCCGGGCTCCGTTCGGCTACGCCATCGACGTGCCGTACCGCAACGAGGACACGGCCGGGGACATCAAGCAGATCTGGGAACCGTCCCGGCACCAGTACCTCACCCAGCTCGCCGCCGCCTACGCGATCACCGGGGACGAGCGGTACGCCGAGCGTGTGGCAGAGCACCTGCGGTCGTGGTGGGCGGCCAACCCGCCGCTGCGCGGCGTGCACTGGATCAGCGGCATCGAGCTGGGCATCCGGCTGCTGTCCTGGGTGTGGATCCGCCGACTGCTCGACGGCTGGCCGGGCGCGGCCGGGCTGTTCGAGGACAACCCGGTGGCGCTGAACCAGATCTGGCACCACCAGCGCTGGCTGGCCGCCTTCCCCAGCCGGGGATCTTCGGCGAACAACCACGTCATCGCCGAGGCCGCCGGGCAGTTCGCCGCGGCCTGCGCATTCGGCTGGTTCCCCTCCTCGGAGCGCTGGCGGGCCGACGCCCTGCGGTCGCTCGAGCGGCATCTGCGCGGCAACACCTTCCTCTCCGGCCTCAACCGTGAGCTGGCCACCGAGTACCACGGGCTGGTGCTGGAGCTCGGCCTGGCCGCGGTGGCCGAGGCCGATGCCGCAGGCGTGCCGGTCCCCGCGACGGTCCGGCTGGTGCTGCTGCGGATGACCGACGCGCTCGCGGCCATCGTGGACAACCGGCTGCGGCCGCCGCGTCAGGGTGACGCGGACGACGGTCACGGTCTGGTCGTCGACGGTGCGGGCACCGACCGCTGGGCCTCGCTGCTGGCCACCGGGGACGCCGTGTTCGGCCGGCTCCCCTGGTGGCCGGCGGTGACCGGCACCGACGTGCGCACCCCGCTGCTGGCCGCGCTCATCCGGCCGTACGGGAAAGAGGGCACCGCACCGGCCGTGGCCCGCCCGGCGAGCCGACCGGGCCACTTCGCCGATGCGGGCATGACCATCCTGCGCGGCCCGGGAGAGATCTGGTGCCGCTGCGACGGGGGTCCGCACGGCTTCCTGTCCATCGCCGCGCACGCCCACGCGGACGCGCTGTCCGTGGAGGTCAGGCACGACGGGGTCGACGTGCTCGCCGACCCGGGGACGTACTGCTACCACGGGCAGCCCGAGTGGCGGCAGTACTTCCGGTCGACCCTCGGCCACAACACCCTTCAGCTGGACGGCGCCGACCAGTCCGTCTCCGGCGGCCCGTTCCTGTGGACCCGGCATGCCGAGAGCCGCGTCCTGGTCGCGGACACCTCCGACGCGGGGGTGGCCCGCTGGTGTGCCGAGCACGACGGCTACCAGGGCTCCGTGCACCGCCGCCGGGTGGAGCTGACCGCCGCGAGCCAGGAGCTGAGGGTGGTCGACGAGGTGCGCGGCCCGCGTCGGGCCGTGCAGCTGGCGTTCCACCTCGGCCCGGCGATCACCGCGGACCTGACGGGCCATCGGGCCGTGCTCACCTGGACCCGGGACGGCGAGGACCGCTCCGCCGTGCTCGACCTGCCCGGGCAGCTGTCCTGGCGGGCGCATCGTGGCGAGACCGCCCCTCCGCTGGGCTGGTATTCGGCAGGCTTCGGGCGCAAGGAACCCTCCACCACGCTGATCGGCACCGGTTTCACCGACGGCACGGAGGGCTTCACGACCGTGCTCGGGTTCCGCGGCTAGGAGGGCACGTGGTGTTCAACAGACGGCACTGGGCATTGACGGCGGCACCGCTGGCGCTGGCCCTGCTGGCGGCGACCGGCTGTGACAGCATGCCGGGCGCCCGGGCGGCGGAGCCGACCGCTGCGCCGTCCACGTCCGACTCCGCGGCCCGGTCCGTGGCCCGGGTGTGCGCCAAGCCCGCGGCCGGGCCGGCGAAGGCGCCGGCGGGCGCGGTGACGGTCGACCCCGCGAAGGTCGGTGACCTGGCGGCGAAGACCAAGAGCAACCCCCCGAACACCACGTTCTGGCTCCGGCCGGGCACGCACAGACTCGACCCGGACCGCTACGCCCAGGTCATCCCCAAGCAGGGGAACCGCTACCTCGGCGCGCCGGGCGCGGTGCTCGACGGCCGGAAGAAGAACCAGTACGCGTTCGGCGGCACCGCCCGCGACGTCACGATCCGCTATCTGACCGTGCAGCGTTTCGTGGCGCCCCATGACGAGGGCGTGGTCAACCATGACTCGGCCGACGGGTGGGTGATCGAGCACGCGACGATCCAGAACAACTCCGGCGCCGGACTGATGGCCGGTGCCCACCAGCGGGTCCGTGCCAACTGTCTGCGCGAGAACGGGCAGTACGGGCTGAACGCATACAAGCCCACCGGCCGTATCAGCGATCTGGTGGTCGAGGGCAACGAGATCGTGGGCAACAACACCGGCGACTGGGAGCGGCGGCGGGAGGGCTGCGGCTGCACCGGAGGCGTGAAGTTCTGGGCCGTGAACGGCGCCGACGTGCGCGGCAACTGGGTGCACGACAACCGCGGAACCGGGTTGTGGGCCGACACCAACAACAACGACTTCCGCTTCGAGGACAACGTGCTCGAGGCCAACGACGGTGCCGCGCTGATCTACGAGACCAGCTACAACGCGGTCATCCGGAACAACACGATCCGGCGGAACAACTGGGTCGAGGGCCGCAGGCAGGCCGACCGCGGCGACACCTTCCCGTTCGCGACCGTCTATGTGTCCGAGTCCGGCGGCGAACCACGGATCCGGGCCCGCACGGACAAGATCGAGATCTACGGGAACGTGCTGGAGAACAACTGGTCCGGAATCACGCTGTGGGAGAACGCCGACCGGTTCTGCAACAGCCCGGCCAACACCTCGTCCGGTGACTGCACGTTGCTGGTGAAGAAGACCGCCCGCTGCGCCCGGCCGGCGATCGCCGAAGCACCGCTCTACGCCGACTGCCGGTGGAAGACCCAGCGGGTGGACATCCACAACAACCGCTTCGTGCTGGACAAGTCCGTCGTCGACTGCACGGTCAAGTGCGACCGGATGGCGGTGCTGGCCAACTACGGCACCTATCCGGACTGGTCGCCGTACAAGGGCGAGCGGGTGGCCGAGGCGATCACCGGCAAGCAGCACAACCGCTGGCACGACAACGTCTACATCGGACCGTGGGAGTTCGTCGTCCACGACGCGAGCCGGACGCTCGACCCCGGCCAGTGGCAGGGCGCGCCGTACCAGCAGGACGCGGGCAGCACCTTCCGCGCACGGGACGGTGGTTGAGATGACGGCGGACCACACGCCGAAGATCGTCGGGACGGTCTGGGGACTGCTGGTCCTCAACACGCTCGGCTCCGCCGGGGCGAAGACCATCGTCCCGCTGCCCCGGTCCCTCATCCAGATGGTCACCATGGGCTCGCTGGTCGCCGCGTTCACGCTGGCGCTCGCGCTCAATCTCCGGCTGCGCATCCGACCCAGCGCCTACTTGTTGCTGCTCACTCTGCTGCTGGTGCCGAGCGTCGTCTCCAGCGCGGATCTGGAGTCCGGGTTCGGCGCGCTGTTCCGCTGCGCCCGGCTGGCTCTCTTCGTCGGCACGCTGTGGCTGCTCAGCCGCTGGTGGGACGGCGGCCTGACGTTCGTGCGGCACCACATCCGGATGTACTTCGCGGTGCTCGGGTCGGTGGCCGCCGGCCTGGTCGTCTCACCGGGCGCCGCCCTGCCCGAGCTCTACGGCGGGCGGCTGGTCGGCGCGTTGTGGCCGCTCACCCCGCCGCAGATCGGACAGTACGCCGCGGTGATCACCGGGCTCACCGTGCTGCTCCTCCTGGGCCGCCGGACGGATCGGACCGGCGCGGCGGTGGTCATCGTGCCGTCGCTCGTCCTGCTCGCGCTCACCCATACCCGGACGGCCACGCTCGGCCTGCTCATCGGCCTGGCGCTGGCGATCGGCTCGCTCATCCTGACCAGCGCCGCCGCCCGCCGGTTCTTCGCCTGGTCGGTGCTGTGCGCCGCCGTGGCCGCGGTCGCGCTCGGCTCCGTGCTGCAGGCGTGGTTCCTGCGCGGACAGAGCAAGGAGAACTTCTCCAGCCTCACCGGTCGGGCCAAGGTCTGGGACGCCCTGCTGGCGGCACCGCGGACGACCGGGGAGCAGTTGTTCGGCACGGGCCTGGGCGACAAGTCGTTCGGCGGGCTCCCGATCGACAACAGCTGGCTGGCCGTCTACAACGAGCAGGGTCTGATCGGCGTCAGCCTCGTCGCGGCGTTCATCGTCGTGCTGGGCGGCGTCGCGCTGCTGCGGCCGCCGTCGCTGCAGCGGGCCTGCGCGATCTTCCTGATCAGCTACTGCGCGATCGCGTCGTACACCGAGGCCGGTCTCGGCGACGCCTCGCCGTATCTGCTGCATCTCGCCCTGGCCGCCTCGCTGTTGGCGGCGCCCGCTACGGCGACTTCCGTCCCTACGACGACGCCCGGAGTCCCTCGACTCTCGACGCCCGAAGTACCTCGCCAACGCATCCCGCGCTGGGCCCGTAGATCGGAGGTGACCTGAGCATGCACGTCCTCGTGGTGCACAACCGCTACGCCTCGGCGCAGCCGAGCGGGGAGAACAAGGTCGTCGACCAGGAGGTGGAGCTGCTGCGCGCGGCCGGCCACCGGGTCGAGGTGTTCGAGCGGCGCAGCGACGACATCGCCACCATGTCCCTCCTCGACAAGGTCGCGGTGCCGCTGCGGGTGCCGTGGAACGCGGCGGTCCGCACGGAGCTCGCCGCCAGGCTGCGCAGCGAGCGGCCGGACATCGTCCACGTCCACAACGTCTTCCCGCTCCTGTCGCCCGCGGTCCTCGCCGCCTGCGCCGACGCCGGTGTGCCCGCCGTCGCCACCCTGCACAACTACACCCAGGTCTGCCCGCCCGGCACACTCCAGCGGGACGGCCGGCCGTGCACCGAGTGCGTCGGATCCACGGTGCCGCTGCCCGCCGTCCGGCACGGCTGCTACCGCGGCTCCCGCCTCGCGACGGTGCCGCTCGCGGTCAGCATGTCGGTCAACCGGCGGCGGTGGTGGTCGGGCGTGGAGCGGTTCCTCTGCATCTCCGCGGCGCAGCGCGACGTCCTGGTGCGGGCCGGCATGCCGGCCGAACGGCTGGCGGTGAAGCACAACTTCGTGCCCGACCCGGACGACCGCCGGGAGGGCGAAGGCGAGCACCTGCTCTACCTCGGCCGGCTCGCGGAGGCCAAGGGCGTACGGCTCCTCATGGCCGCGTGGGACGAGCTCGCGGCGAGCGGCGGGGTGGGTGTGCCGCTGGTGATCGCCGGCACGGGGCCACTGGAGGCGGAGGTGACCGCCTGGGCGGCGGGCCGGGACGACGTGCGCTACGTCGGCCTGCTGGACACGGCGGAGTGCCGGAAGGCCCTCGCCCGATCGGTCGCCGTGGTGGCTCCGTCGACGTGGCTGGAGGCGTTCGGGCTGGTGGTCGTGGAGGCGATGGCGGCGGGGGTCCCGGTCGTCGCCGCCGGTCACGGTGCCTTCGTCGAGCTCGTCGAGGACGGCGTGACCGGGCTGCTGCACCGGCCGGGCGAGGCCGCCTCGCTCGCGTCCTGCCTTCGCGGGATCGCGGCCGAGCCGGACCGCAACCGGGAGATGGGCCGGGCGGCCCGGCTCCGTTACGAACAGGGTTTCAGCCCGGCGGTCGGCCTCGACCGCCTGGTTGACGAGTACCGCACCGCGATCGCGGGGCGGTCAGCACTGGCTCGCGGCGGGGACACCCGCGCGAGCAGGGGGGATGGGGACAGTAGATGACACGATGCCGACTGTGCGGCTCGGAGGCGATGGCGAGCGTCGTCGACCTCGGGGCGACGCCACCATGTGAGAGCTTTCTCGCCGCGGACCAACTGGACCAGCCGGAGCCCGCGTACCCGCTGCACCTGCGGGTCTGCACCGACTGCTGGCTGGCGCAGATCCCGCCGCTGATCAAGCCGGAGGAGACGTTCACGGAGTACGCGTACTTCTCCTCCTACTCGACCTCCTGGGTGGAGCACGCGCGCACGTTCGTCGCCGACGCCGTGGAGCGGGTGGGACTCGGCACCGACGGCTCCGACGCCTTCGTGGTCGAGGTCGCGAGCAACGACGGGTACCTGCTGAAGCACGTGGTGGACCGGGGAATCCGCTGCCTGGGCATCGAGCCGTCGGTGAACGTCGGCGCGGCGGCACGGGACAAGGGCGTGCCCACACTCACGGAGTTCCTGAGCCCTCAGACCGGCGCGGCCGTCCGCGCCGAGCACGGCCCGGCGAACCTGGTCGTGGCCAACAACGTGTACGCGCACATCCCCGACGTGATCGGGTTCACCCAGGGGCTGCGCGCCCTGGTCGCCGACGACGGCTGGGTCTCCATCGAGGTGCAGCACCTGCTGACCCTGATCGAGGAGAACCAGTACGACACGATCTACCACGAGCACTTCCAGTACTACACGGTCGCCTCCGCGATCCGGGCGCTGGCGAGCGGCGGACTGACGCTCGTGGACGTCGAGTTGCTGCCCACGCACGGCGGCTCCATCCGGCTGTGGGCCCGGCCGGCCGAGGTGGCCGGCGAGCCGACGCAGCGGGTGACCGACGTACTGGCCCGGGAGAAGGCGGCCGGGCTGCAGGAGCTGTCCGGGTACACCGAGTTCTCCGCGCGGGTGGCCAAGGTGCGCCGGGACCTCCTCAAGTTCCTCATCGAGGCGGCCGAGCGCGGCGAGACGGTCGTCGGCTACGGCGCCCCCGGCAAGGGCAACACCCTGCTCAACCACTGCGGCATCCGGCCCGACCTGCTCGCGTACACGGTCGACCGCAACCCGTACAAGCACGGCAGGTTCACCCCGGGCACCCGCATCCCGATCCTGCCGCCCGAGCAGATCGCCGCCGACAAACCGGACTACGTCCTCGTCCTCCCGTGGAACCTGCGGGCCGAGCTGACCGAGCAGCTCTCCTTCGTGCACGAGTGGGGCGGCCGGCTGGTCTTCCCCATCCCGGAACTGAGCATTGTCGAGGTCACGCGATGAAGGTCGTCCTGTTCTGCGGCGGTTACGGAATGCGGATGCGCAGCGGCGCCGCGGACGACGTGCCCAAGCCGATGGCGATGGTCGGCCCCAGGCCGCTGATCTGGCATGTCATGCGCTACTACGCGCACTTCGGGCACAAGGAGTTCATCCTGTGCCTCGGCTACGGCGCCCACCACATCAAGGACTTCTTCCTCAACTACGAGGAGACGACGTCCAACGACTTCGTGCTGCGCAAGGGGCAGACCGAGCTGCTGTCCACCGACATCGCCGACTGGACCATCACGTTCGCGCAGACCGGCATCGAGTCCCCGATCGGCGAGCGGCTGCGCCGGGTGCGCCACCACCTGGACGGCGACGAGATGTTCCTCGCCAACTATGCCGACGTCCTCACCGACGCCCCGCTGCCCGAGATGATCGAGAACTTCGCGCGGCGTGACGCCGGGGCGTCGATGATGGTGGTGCCGCCGCAGTCGTCGTTCCACTGCGTGGACCTGGGCGAGGACGGCCTGGTGGGGGGCATCACCGCGGTGAGCGACATGCCGCTGTGGGAGAACGGCGGCTACTTCGTGCTCCGCCAGGAGGTCTTCGACCACATCCCGGAGAACGGGGACCTGGTCGCCGACGGATGCGCCCAACTGGCCAAGCGGGGCCGCCTGGTGGCGCACCAGCACCGCGGCTTCTGGAAGCCGACCGACACCGTGAAGGAACGGGCCGCGCTCGACGAGGCCTACGCCCGGGGCGACCGCCCGTGGGCCGTGTGGGAACACGACAGCGCGGCGGTGAGCGCGTGATCCGGCTCGGAGCCGGGCAGCGCCCGGACCGGATCGTCGCGGTGGGCGCGCACTGCGACGACATCGCCATCGGCGCCGGCGGCACCCTCCTGACGCTGTGCCACGCCCGGCCGGGCCTCCGCGTCGACGCGCTGGTGCTCTCCGGCGGCGGCACCGAGCGGGAGCAGGAGGAGGAGGCCGCCCTCGCCGCCTTCTGCCCGGGCGCCGACCTGCGGCTGACCGTGCACAAGCTGCCGGACGGCCGACTGCCCGTGCACTGGGACGAGGCCAAGGCCGCGGTCGAGGAACTGCGCGCGCAGACCGACCCGGACCTGGTCCTGGCCCCGCGCACCGACGACGCCCACCAGGACCACCGCGGCCTGGCGCAGCTGATACCCACCGCGTTCCGCGACCACCTGGTCCTCGGCTACGAGATCGTCAAGTGGGACGGCGACCTCGGCCGGATGGCCGCCTACCAGCCGCTGACGCCGGAGATCGCCGAACAGAAGGTACGGCTGCTGCAGGAGCACTACCCCTCGCAGCGGCACCGGCCCTGGTACGACCGCGAAGCCTTCCTCGGGCTGGCACGGATCCGCGGCATCGAATGCCACGAGCGATACGCCGAGGCGTTCGCCGTCACCAAACTCACGCTCAACCTGGGGGGTTGAACCATGCGCGTACTCCTGACCGGACACCAGGGCTACCTGGGCACCGTGATGGCCCCGGTCCTCAAGGCCGCCGGACACGAGGTCGTCGGCCTCGACTCCGGCCTGTTCGCCGACTGCGTCCTCGGCCCGACGCCCGCCGACCCGCGGGGGCACCGGGTGGACCTGCGCGACGTCACGGCCGAGCACGTGGCCGGGGTCGACGCCGTGATCCACCTGGCCGCGCTCTCCAACGACCCGCTGGGCTCGCTGGCGCCGGAACTCACCTACGACATCAACCACCACGCGTCCGTACGGCTGGCCCGGCTGGCCCACGACGCCGGAGTGCGGCGCTTCCTGTACGCGTCCACCTGCTCGGTCTACGGCGCCGCCGGCGGCGACGACCTGGTGGCCGAGGACGCCCCCCTGCGCCCGGTGACGCCGTACGCGGAGTCCAAGGTGCGGGTCGAGGACGACCTGCACGAGCTGGCCGACGAAGACTTCACCCCGGTGTTCATGCGCAACGCCACCGCCTTCGGCTACTCGCCCCGGCTGCGCGCCGACATCGTGCTGAACAACCTGGTCGGCCACGCGCTGTTGTCCGGCCAGGTGCTGGTGATGTCCGACGGCACGCCCTGGCGCCCGCTGGTGCACGCCGTCGACATCGCACGGGCCTTCACGGCCGCGCTGACCGCGCCGCGGGAAGCGGTCCACGACCGGGCGTTCAACATCGGCAGCGAGTTCAACAACGTCACGGTCGCCGAGATCGCCGAGCAGGTCGCCGAGGCGGTACCCGGCTCCGAGGTCGTGATCACCGGGGAGACCGGTGCCGACCCGCGGTCGTACCGGGTGGACTTCTCCCGGTTCCGCGCCGCGATCCCCGGCTTCGACTGCGAGTGGACGGTGAAGCAGGGCGCCCTCGACCTCGCCGACGCCTACCGGAAACACGGGCTGACCCAGGAGGACTTCGACCGGCGCTTCACCCGCCTCGCCGTGCTGCGCGCGGCCTCCGACGCCGGCACCGTCGACGACACCCTGCGGTGGCGCGGATGACCGCGGCCGGCGAACAGCCGACGACCTCGACCGGCGACGAGATGTACGCGCTGGTCGAGCGGCTGTACCCGCTGTGCCGCAGCATCACCGGCGACGGTGTGCGCGCCACCCTGGACATCGTCGGGGAGTACATCCCGCTGCAGGTGCACGAGGTGCCGACCGGGACGCAGGTGCTCGACTGGACGGTGCCGCAGGAGTGGAACATCCGCGACGCGTACATCGCCGACGCCGACGGCCACCGGGTCGTCGACTTCGCCGCGTCCAGTCTCCACGTGCTCGGCTACAGCGTGCCGGTGTCGGCGACCATGCCACTGGCCGAGCTGCGTGAACACCTGCACACCCTGCCGGACCACCCGTCCTGGGTGCCGTACCGCACCAGCTACTACAAGCCGGAATGGGGGTTCTGCCTGGCCCAGGACACCCTGGACGCGATGCCGGACGGCGACTACGAGGTCCTCATCGACTCCACGCTCGCCGACGGCCACCTCACCTACGCCGAGCACGTGGTCCCGGGGCAGGTGCCCGACGAGGTGATCGTCTCCTGCCACGTCTGCCACCCGTCACTGGCCAACGACAACATGGCCGGCGTGGCGGTGGCGACGTTCCTGGCCCGGGCGCTGGCCGAGCAAACCCCGTACTACACCTACCGGTTCATCTTCGCGCCCGGCACCATCGGGGCGATCACCTGGCTGGCCCGCAACGCGGAGCGGGTGGAGCGGGTCAAGCACGGCCTGGTGCTGGCCTGTGCCGGGGACCCGGGCTCGCTGACGTACAAGCAGAGCAGGCGCGGCGACGCGGAGATCGACCGGGTGATGCAGCACGTGCTGACCGCATCCGAACGCCCGCACCGCGTCGCCGAGTTCACGCCGTACGGCTACGACGAGCGGCAGTACTGCTCCCCCGGTTTCAATCTCGGCGTGGGCTCGCTCACCCGGACCCCGTACGCGGGCTACCCCGAGTACCACACGTCGGCGGACAACCTGGACTTCGTCTCCCCGGAGGCGATGGCGGACACGCTCGCGGTCTGCCGCGAGGCGTTCGCCGTGCTCGACCGCAACCGGCGGTATCTCAACCTCAGCCCCTACGGCGAACCACAGCTCGGCCGACGCGGTTTGTACGACGCGCTCGGTGGCCGCAGCGACACCAAACAGGCCCAGATGGCCATGCTCTGGGTGCTCAACCTCTCCGACGGCGAGCACAGTCTGCTGGACATCGCCGAACGGTCCGGGCTGCCGTTCGACACCGTCGCCACCGCGGCCGGCGCCCTGCACGGCGCCGGACTGATCAAGGCGTGACGCCGATGACCACCGAGAAGGAGAATCCGCGGACGACGGCGCCGCCGGCCGGATCCGCCAAGCGGGCCCTCGCCGGCCGGCTGTCCTGGGGGCTCGCCGACCAGGCGGCCTCCAGCATCAGCAACTTCGCGGTGGGCATCTACGTGGCCCGCTCGCTGGGCGTGACCGCGTTCGGCGTGTTCAGCCTCGCCTGGGTGACCTACGGCGTGGTGCTCAACGTCTCCCGCGGGCTGGCCACCGACCCGCTCACGGTGCGCTTCAGCGGCGTGCCGGAGGCGTCCTGGCGCGGGGCGGTGGCCCGGTCGACGGGTACCGCGCTCGGCGTCGGTGCCGTCATCGGCGCGGTGTCCCTGGTGGTCGGGCTCGGCCTCGGCGGCCGTGTGGGGCCCGCGTTCGCCTGCCTCGGCGTCATGATGCCGGGACTGCTGCTCCAGGACGCCTGGCGGTTCTCGTTCTTCGCCGCCGGCGCCGGGCGGAAGGCGTTCGTCAACGACGTCGTGTGGGGTCTCGCGCTCGTCCCCGCCATGGTCGTGGCGGCCCGTGTGGGCACCGTGGCCGCTTTCGTGCTCGCCTGGGGCGCGTCTGCCACGGTGGCGGCGGCATACGGCTACGTCCAGTCCGGCATCCGGCCCCGGGTGACCGAGGCGCGTGGGTGGCTCCGCGAGCAGCGCGATCTCGGCTACCGGTATCTGGTCGAGAACGTCAGTCTCAGCGGCGCGAGCCAGCTGCGGGCGTACGGGCTCGGCGCGATCGTCGGGGTCGGCGCGGTGGGCGCGGTGCGGGGCGCCGAGCTCCTGATGGGCCCGTTCCTCGCCGTACTGATGGGCCTGTCGCTGGTCACCGTCCCCGAGGCGGCACGGGTGCTGCGCCAGGCCCCGCACCGGCTCGGCAGGTTCTGCCTCCTGCTGGGCGGCGGGCAGGCCGCCGCCGCGCTGCTGTGGGGCGGGCCGCTGCTGCTGATGCCGGACCGGCTCGGCCGGTTCGTGCTCGGCGACGTCTGGCACTCCGCCTCTCAGCTCATCGTGCCGATCACCCTCGGCGTCGCGGGCGCCGGCCTCGGCACCGGCGCGGCGGCCGGACTGCGTGCGCTCGGCGCGGCCCGGCGCAGCCTGCGCTGCCAGCTGTTCGCCTCCGTCTGTTACGTCGGCGGCGGGCTCGGCGGAGCGGCCCTCGCCGGCACGGTCGGCTCGGCCTGGGGCGTCGCCGCCGCGACCGTCGGCGGCTCGGCGGTGTGGTGGCTGCACCTGCGGTCCGCCCTGCGCGAGCGCGGGCACAACTCCGTTCCCGAAGTGAGGACTTCATGACCGACCGACCCAGGCTGAGCATCGGCCTGCCCGTGTACAACGGCGAGGAGTACCTCGCCGAGTCGCTCGACGCCCTGCTCGGCCAGACCTACGAGGACTTCGAGCTGGTCATCTCCGACAACGCCTCGACCGACGGGACCCAGGACATCTGCCGGAAGTACGCCGCGCAGGACTCACGCATCCGGTACCTCCGCCTGTCCCGGAACATCGGCGCCACACCGAACCACAACCGTGTGCTCGACGAGGCTCGCGGCGAGCTGTTCAAGTGGGCCTCGCACGACGACCTCTACGGCCGCGACCTGCTGCGGCGGTGCGTCGAGGCGCTGGACGAGCGGCCGGACGTCATCCTCGCCCACACCGACCAGGCGGTCATCGACGGCGACGGCCAGGTGAAGGTCCCCTACGAGTACACGCTCGCCACCGACTCGCCGCACGCTCCGGACCGCTTCCGCAGTCTGCTGTTCGAGCCCGGGGGCGACGACTTCTACGGGGTGATGCGGACCGACGTGCTGCGCCGGGTGAAGCCGATGGACAGCTACCATCACGCGGACCGCACCTACGTCGCCGAGATCACCCTGCACGGGCGCTTCCACCAGGTGCCGGAGCTGCTGTACTTCCGCCGCGACCACCCCACCCGCGCCGAGCGGGCGAACCCGTCCAAGCGCTCCCGGTGCGTCAACCTGGACCCGCGTCGGGCGGGCCTGCTGCATCCGACGCCCCGGCTGCTGGCCGAGTACGTCTGGGGCTTCGCCTCGGCGATCCGGCGGGCGCCGCTGTCCGCGGCCGACCAGCGGGCGTGCTTCCGCCATCTGGCCGCGTGGATGACCAGCCGGGTCCGGCCGGGCGCCGGCGAGCGGGTCGAGGACCGCGCTCCGGTCGATCCGGCCAAGCTCACCGTCTCCGTGGACGCCCTCGTCGCGGGCCGTGAGGGGCGGCGGGCATGAAGACGGCGACACGTGTGGGGGTGTTCGGCCTCCTCGGCTCCGGCAACCTCGGCAACGACGGGTCGCTCGAGGCCGTGCTCGGGTACCTGCGCGCCGAGCACCCGGAGGCCGCCGTGGACGCGCTGTGCGGCGGGCCCGAGGCCGTCACGGCCCGGTTCGGCATCCCCGCGACGCGGCTGCACTGGTACCGCGGGGAGTACCGGACCGCGTCGCGTGCCGGCGCGATCGCAGGGAAGGGCCTCGGCAAACTCGTCGACGTCTTCCGCACGGCCGCCTGGGTGCGCCGACACGACGTGGTGATCGTGCCGGGCATGGGCGTCCTGGAGGCGACGCTGCCGCTGCGGCCGTGGGGCTTCCCGTACTCACTGTTCCTGCTCTGCGCGAGCGGCCGGCTGCTCGGCACCCCGGTCGCGCTGGTCGGCGTCGGCGCCGCCGAGATCGGCAACCGGCCGACCCGGGCCCTGGTGCGCTGGTCGGCGCGGCTGGCCGCGTACCGGTCCTACCGGGATGCCCAGTCCCGCGACGCGATGCGGGCGATGGGCGTGGACACCGCGCGCGACGAGGTCTACCCGGACCTGGCCCTCGCCCTGCCGGCGCCTGCCCGGCCGACGAACGCCCCCTCGGGCCCGCCGGGTCGAGTCTGCGTCGGCGTCATGGACTTCCACGGCGGCAACGACGACCGAGCCCGGGCCGAGGAGATATACCGGCGCTACCTCGACGGGACGATCCGGTTCGTCCGTGCGCTGGTCGAGGAGGGCAGGCCGGTCCGGCTGCTCACCGGCGACCAGTGCGACGCGCCGGTGGTCGCCGCGATCCTCGACGCGGTGAACTCGCCGCTGGTCACCGCTGCCGAGGCGGTCTCGCTGGCCGACCTGATGAAGGAGACGTCGGCTGCCGACACCGTGGTGGCGATCCGGTACCACAACCTGATCTGCGCGCTGAAGGCCGGCACACCGACGCTCGCGGTCAGCTATGCGGCGAAGAGCGACGCGCTGATGGACCGGATGGGCCTCGGCGCGTTCTGCCACCCGGCTCGCGAGGTCGACGCCGACCGGCTGCTGGAGCAGTTCCGGGAGCTGGAGAAGCGCTCGGCGGAGCTGAGGCAGACCCTCACCGAGCGGAACCGGACCGCCGCCCGGCAACTCAAGGAGCAGTTCACGGCCTTGACCGCGGCCCTGTTCCCGGCCACCGACCACCCCCACACCCTGCGGAAGGCTCCATGAAAGCGACCGAAGTGCCGGAGATCGCCGGCGCGTACCTGTTCGAGCCGACGCCGTACGCCGACGAACGCGGCTTCTTCTGCCGCACCTTCGACGCGGACGTGGTCCGCTCGGTGGGCCTCGACCCGAACGCCTTCGTCCAGGACAGCGTGTCCCGCTCGGTCCGGGGCGTGCTGCGCGGCCTGCACCTGCGCTCCGGCGCCGGCGAGGCCAAGCTGGTGAGGTGCTCGTACGGGCAGATCTTCGACGTGGTCGTGGACCTGCGCCCGGACTCGCCGACGTACCTGGGCCGCGCCTTCTTCGAGCTGTCCGGCGAGACACAGGCGACCCTGTACATCCCGGCGGGGTGCGCGCACGGCTTCCAGTCGCTCACCGAGACCGCCGACACCTCGTACCGGATCGACCGCCCGCACGATCCGGCCGAGGACGTGACGATCGCCCACGACGACCCGGAGCTCGCCATTCCCTGGCCGCTGCCGGTCACATCGATGTCCCAGCGGGACCGGGAGGCGCCGAGCCTCGCCGAGGTCCTGAAGCAGAAGGAGAGCTGAGGCCGGCGTGGACACCGAACACACCGAGAACACCGAGGAGTTCGCCCTTTCCCGGTCGCGGACGGCGAACGAGCGGCTGCACGCGTTGGTCCCCGGAGGCGCGCACACCTACGCCAAGGGCGACGACCAGTACCCCGAGAACCTGGCCCCGGTCATCAGCCACGGCCGCGGTGCCCATGTATGGGACGTCGACGGCAACCGCTACATCGAGTACGGCTCCGGCCTGCGGTCGGTCAGCCTCGGCCACGCCCACCCCCGCGTGACCGAGGCGGTGCGGCGCGAACTCGACCGCGGCAGCAACTTCGTCCGGCCGTCCATCGTGGAGGTCGAGGCCGCGGAACGCTTCCTGGCGACGGTCCCGACCGCCGAGATGGTGAAGTTCGCGAAGAACGGCTCCGACGCCACCACGGCCGCGGTACGCCTCGCCCGCGCGGCCACCGGGCGCCCGCGGGTGGCCCTCTGCGCCGACCACCCGTTCTTCTCCACCGACGACTGGTTCATCGGCACCACGCCGATGTCCGCCGGCATCCCGGCGGCGACCACCGACCTCACCGTGGCGTTCCCCTACGGCGACCTGGCCGCCACGGAGGAGCTCCTCACCCGGTACCAGGACGAGGTCGCCTGCCTGATCCTCGAACCCGCCACCCACACCGAGCCGCCGCCCGGGTACCTCGCCGGTCTGCGCGAGCTGGCCGACCGGCACGGCTGCGTCCTGATCTTCGACGAGATGATCACCGGCTTCCGCTGGTCCGAGGCGGGTGCCCAGGGCCTGTACGGCGTCGTCCCCGACCTCTCCACGTTCGGCAAGGCGCTGGGCAACGGGTTCGCCGTCTCCGCGCTGGCCGGGCGCCGCGAGCTGATGGAGCGGGGCGGACTGCGGCACTCCGGGGACCGGGTGTTCCTGCTCTCCACCACGCACGGCGCGGAAACGCACTCCTTGGCCGCCGCGATGGCCGTGCAGGCCACCTACGTCGAGGAGGGCGTCACCGCACGGCTGCACGCCCTGGGCGAGCGGTTGGCCACCGGTGTCCGGGACGCCGCGGCGAGCATGGGCGTCGGCGACCACGTCGTCGTACGGGGCCGGGCCAGCAACCTGGTCTTCGCCACCCTCGACGAGAACGGGCAGCCCTCGCAGGAGTACCGGACCCTGTTCCTGCGGCGGCTCCTCGCGGGCGGGGTGCTGGCCCCGTCGTTCGTGGTGAGCAGCGCGCTCAGCGACGCCGACATCGACCACACCGTCGACGTGGTGGCTCAGGCGTGTGCGGTGTACCGGAAGGCACTGGACGCCGCCGACCCGACGCCCTGGCTGGGCGGACGACCGGTGAAGCCCGTGTTCCGCCGCTCGGCGTGAGGTGACGTGACGTCAGCGACCCTCTGCCCGACCGGCGTCGGCCGTCCGATCGTCCCTCCGGTCAACCAGCCGGTCGGCCGTCCGGTCGACCAGCCAAGCGGTCGCCGGTATCACCGCCAGCGCGGTGCACCAGCCGCCGAGGACGTCGGTCGGGTAGTGGGCGCCCAGGGCGACCTGCGCCCAGCCCATGGCAGCGCCGCCGGCCAGCGCCGCCGCGAGCACGAGTGACAGGCCGGCCGTCCTGCCGAGGCCGAGCCGGCCTGCCGCGAGCAGCGCCCCCATGAGGGCGAGCGCGGTGAGGAAGGCGGTGTGGCCGCTCGGGTAGGACAGGTTGTCGGCGCCGTGGATGGTGCGTCCCACCAGGTGCTTGAGCAGCGTCGCCGTCACCACCGCCATGGCGACGCCGGCCACGATGAACACCGCCGCCCGAGGACGCCGAAGCAGCAGGCAGCCCGTCACGGCGGCCACGACCAGCGCCGCCGCTCCCACGGGCTCCCCCAAGAAGTCCGTGGCCAGAGCGACGTACCGCCACGGCGGCCGCACGCTGTCCGCCGTCGGCCGGACGACCCACCTGTCCACCCTGCCGGGTTCGCCGTGGCCGGCGTACAGCACCCCGAGCAGGACGACCACCAGCGCGGCGAGGGTCGCGGTCAGTCCGAGCCACACGCGCAGCGACGGGGGCAGCACGGCGGGCGCCGACCCGTGGTTGCTGAGATTGCGGACACGCCTGCCGACGCCAACTCCCACCAACGGCCCCCCGTCGTATCCGGCTTGGCCCGCGCGGGAGCCATCAGCCTGTGCATCCCGAACTCGCCGGCCTGTCCGTCCCCCTGGCCGAGGCCGCATCGGAATCAGTCTCTGCCGGCCACCCTAACCAATCGGTGCGTCAGGAGGAGCGGCACGGCTGAACAGGCTCACTGGACGGCGTCGCCGAATGACGCGCCCGCCCGGCGGACCGCGAGGAGCGCCGCGCCGATGTCCGCCGCCGCTCGTGGATCGGACAGGGAGCGGCCCGTCAGTTCCTCGACCCGGCGCAGGCGGTAGCGGACGGTGTTGGGGTGGACGAAGAGACTACGGGCCGCGTCCGTGGCGGAACCGGCTGCGGCATACCAGTGCTCCAGGGTCTCCAGGAGACGGGCACGCTCCGCGGCCGGGAGGTCGAGCAGGGGCTGCAGGACCACCTCGACGAGGTGCGCCGCCTCGGCCGGGGCGGCGGCCAGGACCATGGCCAGCGGGTGGTCGTCGAACCGCGCGACGCCGGGGCCGGTGCCCTGCAGGCCGGCCAGAGCGAGTCGGGCGAAGCGCAGCGCCTGGGGGGTGTCCCGCAGCGAGTGGAAGCACGGGCTGACGCCTACCCGGGCGCCCGCACGGTGCAGGACGCGCAGACAGGTGCTCTCCGCCGTCGCCGTGGGCAGGGCGGCCAAGCCGATCTGCTGGTCGGGCAGCAGCCGCCAGGCGAAGTGGACCTGGGCCTGGCGCAGCGCCGCTTCCGTGCCCGCCAGCGGCTCCTCGCCGGGAGCGTCGGCGGCCGCCGCGACGACCACGTAGGGTCCGCGGTCGGGCAGACCCAGCTCTCGGGCGGCCTCCCACAGCGTGCGGTCGGCGACGACGCCGGCGAACAGCGCCTCCACCAGGGCCGAGCGGCGCGCCTCACGGCGCGACGTCAGCTCGGCGGTCGTCTCCCGGTAGGCCGCCGCCACCGCCTCCGCGTAGCGGCCGAACAGGGCCCAGATCTCCGCGGACTGGGAGACCAGCTGGGCGTCGGTGACCTCGGGACGGTTGCGTGCCTCGGCGAGGATGTCCGTCCACAGGAGCTCGAAGCCGATCCGGTACGCGTGCAGGGTGTCCGCCAGTGGCACGCCCTGCTCGGCGCGGATGCGGCCGGTCTCCCGGGCCGGGCTCGGATCCTGCGCGCCCGCGCGGCCGAGCTGCTTCAGGAGCAGATCCGCGTTGGCGGTGCACGAGCGGCGCAGCGAGTCGAAGGGGATCAGCGACTCGTCCTTGTAGGCGTCGACGTCCGAGCGGATGCGCTGCGCCATCCGCTCGCCCAGTTCCGGCAGCCGCGCATGAAGCGCCGCGATCACCCCTGAGAGGTTCATTCCCGCAGCGTAACGCCCCTTTTTTGTTCTCGGGAACAATCCGGGTGGGCAGACGCTGTCCCGCCGCACATAGGACGTCGCCACGGACCTCTGCACGATGTCGTCAACGTGAACGGCGGATTTCGACGGTGAGTTCGTGGAGGCGGTCATGGCCAATCTGGCTCAGTTCCTGGTGGAGACGGCACGGCGGCAGCCGGAACGCCCCGCGCTGCGGCTGGGGGACCAGGTCACCAGTTACGCGGAGCTCGACGAGCGCAGCGCCCGCGCCGCCGCGCTGCTGCGGGCCGAGGGCGTACGGCCGGGAGACCGGGTCGCTCTGATGCTGCCGAACGTTCCCGAGTTCGTCGTCCTGTACTACGGCGCGCTGCGTGCGGGAGCGGTCGTCGTACCGATGAACCCGCTGCTGAAGACCCGGGAGACCGAGTACCACCTGCGTGACTCGGGCGCACGGATGCTCTTCGAGTGGCACCAGGCGCCGGGCGAGGGCGCGCAGGGCGCGGCCGCCGCCGGAGTGCGGCACATGGCCGTCGAGCCGACCGCCTTCGCGGGCCTGCTGGCCGGTCATGAGCCGCTGCCGGAGGTGAGCGAGCCGGACGGCGAGGACGTGGCCGTGCTGCTGTACACCTCCGGCACCACCGGCCGCCCCAAGGGCGCCACGCTCACCCACACCGGGCTGCGGCACAACACCGAGGTCAACGCGGTCGAGGTGCAGCGGGTGACGGCGCAGGACGTGGTCGTGGGCTGTCTGCCGCTGTTCCACATCTTCGGCCAGATCTGCACGATGAGCGTGACCGTCCGTGCCGGTGCGTCGCTCACCCTGATCCCCCGCTTCGACCCGCAGACCGTGCTCGACGCCATCGCCCGCGACCGGGCGACGATCTTCGAGGGCGTACCGACGATGTACGCCGCGCTGCTCCAGCACCCGTCCGAGGCCGACGTGTCCACGCTGCGGATGTGTGTCTCCGGCGGAGCCTCGCTGCCGGTGGAGATCCTGCACGGCTTCGAGCGTCGCTTCGGCTGCATGATCCTTGAGGGCTTCGGCATGTCCGAGACCAGTCCGGTGGTGACGTTCAACCACCCCGACCGGCCGCGCAAGGCAGGCTCCATCGGCACCCCGATCAAGGACGTGGAGGTACGGCTCCTCGACGACAAGGGCCAGGACGTGGCCCAGGGCGAGATCGGCGAACTGGCCGTCCGCGGGCCGAACGTGATGAAGGGGTACTGGAACCGCCCCGAGGAGACGGCGGCCACCATCCAGGACGGCTGGCTGCGCAGCGGCGACCTCGCGCGCCAGGACGAGGACGGTTACTTCTACATCGTCGACCGCAAGAAGGACATGATCATCCGCGGCGGCTACAACGTCTACCCGCGCGAGATCGAGGAGGTGCTCCACGAGCACCCGGCCGTGGCGCTGGCCGCGGTGGTGGGCGTGGCCGACGCGCACCTGGGCGAGGAGATCGCCGCCGCGGTGGTGCTGCGCCCGAAGGCCCAGGCCACGCCCGACGAGCTGCGGCAGTTCGTCAAGGAGCGGGTGGCGGCGTACAAGTACCCGCGCGAGGTGTGGCTCGTGGACGCACTGCCGACCGGCCCCAGCGGCAAGATCCTCAAGAGGGAGATCAGCGCGCCCGCGGGGTGACGCCGATGTGATCGAGTCGGCCGGGTGACGCGTGGCCATGCCTGATGCGTCCCCGGCACTCGGGCAGCCCTGCCCGGGGGACATGCCGGCGCGGAAAGACGAACGTCAGCAGTCGGAAGAGCTCGGCGCGCTCCTCGACGGACAGCCGGCCCGGGCCGGTCCGGGTCTGCTCCATCCGCTCACGGATCGTCTGGGCGACGAGGATCCGGTCCCCGCCGGAGTCGGCGTCCGGCCCGTGGGCGGCGCGGTAGCGCGGATACGACAGCCGGTCGCACCCGGCCGGGCGGCGGCCGGCCGGTTCCGCCAACGGCACCTTCACCCGCACCGCCGACTCGGGCACCCCGGCGAGCGGTCAACAGCACCGCCGGCGCGACGCTGGGCCACCTCCTTCTCCTGCCGCACCGCCGCACAAGGCGCGCCGTACGGGTGCCGCTATGGCGGCGGCTCCCCCGTCCTGCGCGTCGAGCACCTCAGTGCGAGGGCCGCGATGTCGTCGTCGAGTCGTCCGCCGCTGTGCTGGAGCAGATCCCGGTGCAGCTGGTCGAGCAGCTCGCGGGGCTGCTCCAGGGCCTGCCGTCGCATCCAGTCCGACAGCGGGAAGAACTGTCCCGCGTGGTCCCGGGTCTCCGATACGCCGTCCGTGTAGAGCAGCAACTGGTCCCCCGGGGCGAAGGCGACCATGTCGACCCAGTAGCGGTGGCCGATGAGCGCCGCGAGGTTGAGGGGCGGGGATGCGACGGCGGGCTCCAGGACCCGGACCTTCCCGCAGTGCGCGATCAGCGGCGGGGGGTGCCCGCAGTTGAGAAGGCGTACATGCCCGCCGCCGTACGGGATCTCGGCGAGGAGGGCGGTGGCGAAGTGCTCGGGCTGGTCCGGGACGGGAAACGCGGTGCTGTGGCGCGTGACGGTGGTCTCCAGGCGCTGGATGACGCCCTGCAGGTCGGGCTCGTCGTACGCGGCCTCCCGGAAGCAGCCGATCACCGCCGAGGCCGCCCCCACCGCGGACAGGCCCTTGCCCCGTACGTCGCCGATGAGCAGCCGGACCCCGTGCGGCGTACCGATCGCCTCATAGAAATCGCCGCCGATGCGTGCCTGCTCCTGGGCCGCCAGATACAGCGACTCGATCTCGATGTCGTCGATGCGGCGGGGCAGCGGGCGCAGCAGCACCTTCTGGGCCGCGTCTGCCACGAGCCGGACCTGGAAGAGTATTTCCTCTCGCTGGTGCCGGACATGACTCGCGTAGGCGGCCGCCAAGGTGACCGCGACGATCGCGGCCGAGGTGTACTGCGTCCCCAGGTCGGTGTAGAAGAAACTGAGGACGATCATGGTCAGCAGGCAGAACGCGCCCAGCAGCATCGTGGGGAGCACGGGCCACATCGCGGCGGCGAGCGCGGGCGCGGCGGGCAGCAGCCGGCTGACGGCGATCTCCCTGGGGGTCGCGAACGCCAGGCCGGCGATGAGGACGGTCAGGACCACGGGCGACAGCCGGGCAGCTTCCCATCGGCCGCTGTAGGCGGGGCGACGGCGCCACAGCCGTGCAGACATGATCACAAAATGCATCATATCGGGCTAAGCAGGCATCAAGCACGAAAGGATCACCGAGCTCAGCCCGGCCAGGATCGGTCGGGCCCTGGCCGCTCGGGATCACCGGTGTTAGAAAGGTCGCATGGCGAATCGCTTCGCCCGTTTTCGTCACCTCTCGGTCAAGCACCTGATCAGCAAGAGCACGCGGAGCGTGGCCGGGCAGGTGCTGGTCTTCCAGGTGGCCCTGGTCGTGCTGCTCGTCGCCTGCGCCGTCTTCGCTCTCGTCCTGCAGTCGCAGCGGGACACCAGCGCCGAGGCCAGGCGCCGCTCCACGGCCGTGGCACAGACCTTCGCGCACTCACCAGGCGTCCTGGAGGCACTGCAGACCCCGGATCCGAGCAAGATTCTCCAGCCGCTCACCGAGGCGGCGCGCCGCGCCGCCGGCGTCGACTTCATCGTGGTCATGGACACCAAGGGCATCCGGTACACGCACCCCTTGCCGGACCGGATCGGAAAGCGGTTCGTGGGCGAGATCGGGCCGTCGCTGGCGGGGAAGGTCTACGTGGAGAGCGTCAACGGCCCGCTCGGTCGCGAGGTGCAGTCCACGGTTCCGATCAAGGACAACGACGGCAAGGTGGTGGCCCTCGTCTCGGCCGGGCTGAAGGTCAAGAACGTCGAAAGTCAGGTGGACCGGCAACTACCGATCATCCTGGGTGCCGGGGCCGGAGCGCTCGCGTTGTCCACCGGCGTGACGGCACTGGTGGGCAGACGGCTGCGACGGCAGACGCACCGGATGGGCCCGGAGGAGATGACCCTGATGTACGAGCACCACGACACGGTGCTCCACTCCGTTCGGGAAGGTGTGCTGATCGTGGCCTCCGACGGGCGGCTGATCCTGGCGAACGACGAGGCCAGACGACTGCTGGAGCTGCCCCCGGACGTCGAGGGACGGCTGGTCTCGGACCTGCCGGGCCTCGACCCCGAGACGAAGGCACTGCTCGCCTCCGGACGCGAGGCCACCGATGAGGTGCACCTCGCCGGAGAGCGGCTGCTCGCCGTCAACCAGCGGCCCACGGACCGCAGGGGAGGCCCCAAGGGAACGGTCGTGACGCTGCGTGACTCCACCGAGCTGCAGACGGTGACCGGCCGGGCGGAGGTGGCACGGGAGCGGCTCAGGCTGCTGTACGACGCCGGACTCCGCATCGGTACGAGCCTGGACGTGCTGCGCACCGCCGACGAGTTGGCACGCGTCCCCATCCCTCGTTTCGCGGACTTCGTCACCGTGGACCTGGCCGACGCCGTCCTGCGCGGCGAGGAGCCGGGCCCCACGGCGACGGACATGCGCCGCGCGGCCATGAGCGGCATCCGCGACGACCATCCCCTCTCCGAACTGGGCCGGCTTTTCGACTATCTCCCCGCCACACCCCAGGCGCGCGGCTACGGCAGCGGGCGTTCCCAGTTGGTGAGCGATGTGCCGGCCGCCACGGACTGGCGCGTGCAGGACCCGGAGCGCGCCCAGGCGATCATCGACTACGGCATCCACTCCCTCATCACGGCACCGATCCGGGCCCGTGGCGTCGTGCTGGGCATGGCCAGCTTCTGGCGCGCGCGGGAGCATGAGCCCTTCGACGAGGAGGACCTGTCGCTGGCGGAGGAGCTGGTGGCCCGTGCCGCGATCAGCATCGACAATGCCCGCCGCTACACCCGCGAGCACACCCTGGCCGTCACCCTCCAGCGCAGCCTGCTGCCCCAGGCCATGCCCGAGCAGAGCGCCCTCGACATCGCCTACCGCTACCTCCCCGCCCAGTCGGGCGTGGGCGGGGACTGGTTCGACGTGATCCCCCTGCCGGGGAGCCGCGTGGCTCTGGCCGTCGGCGATGTGGTCGGCCACGGCCTGCACGCCGCCGCCACGATGGGACGGCTGCGGACCGCGGTGCACAACTTCTCCGCCCTCGATCTGCCGCCCGACGAGCTGCTGAGCCATCTGGACGACCTGGTCGGGCGCATCGACCAGAACGAGGCGGCGGAGAGCGCGGCGGGTGTCGTGGGCGCCACCTGCCTGTACGGGATCTACGACCCCGTGACGCGCCGCTACGTCGTGGCGCGTGCCGGGCACCTGGCGCCCGCGCTGGTCCAGCCCGACGGAACCGTCACCTTCCCGGACGTGCCGGCCGGTCCGCCCCTGGGCCTCGGCGGCATGCCGTTCAAGACCGCGGAGCTGTGCCTGGCGGAGGGAACCCAGCTGGTCCTGTACACCGACGGCCTCATCGAGGACCGCCGGCGCGACCTGGATGTGGGACTGGGACTGCTGCGTGACGCGCTGACGGGCCATCCCGGCCGCCCGCCCGAGCAGACCTGCCAGGACGTGCTGGAGGGTCTGCTCCCCGAGCGTCCCAAGGACGACGTCGCCCTGCTCGTCGCCCGCACGCGGGAACTGCCGCCCGACCGCATCGCCGACTGGGACGTGCCGTCGGACCCGTCCGCCGTCGCGGGGATGCGCGACGCCGTGTCCCGACAGCTCGAGGCGTGGGACCTGTCGGAGCTCGGCTTCACCATGGAGCTGATCCTGAGCGAGCTCATCACCAACGCCATCCGCTACGGCGCCGGGCCGATCCACGTACGGCTGATCCGCGACCGTACGCTGATCTGCGAGGTCGCCGACGCCAGCAGCACCTCACCGCATCTGCGGTACGCCGCGACGACGGACGAGGGCGGCCGGGGCCTGTTCCTGGTGTCGCAGATGGCTGAGCGCTGGGGCACCCGGTACACACCGCAGGGCAAGGTGATCTGGGCCGAACAGGCCCTGCCCGAGGTCATCGACCGCCGTTGAGTTCGCCGAGATCGTCGCCGCGCCGTGGCGGGAGGACCTGCTGCTCCAGGTGTCCCGCACTCCCGAACTCGCACACCTCTCCGAAACACTGTTCGGCGCCGTACTCCTCGAACCGCTCCACCTCCGTGAACCCCAGCTTCGCCGCGAGGCGCATCGCGCGGTCGTTGGCGGTCCGGGTGCAGAGCACCACCGGCTCTCCGGGAAGCGCGTCGGCGAACCAGCCGAGGGCCGCTGCGCACGCCTCGGCGGCGTACCCGCGTCCCCACACCTCCGGCAGGAACAGGTAACCGAGCTCGGCCTCCCCGCCATCCGGACGGACCTGCCCCGGGCGCTCGGCGTCGCGCCGGTCGAGCGTGACCATGCCGATCATCGCTCCGTCGAGGTCGACCACGAACACGCCGGGGCGCCGCCCGGGCACCTCGGGCACCGCACGTTCGAGCTCGTCGCGCGGCCGAGAGCCACCGATGTAGGTGCCCACCTCCGGCGACGCGAACAGCCCGATGAACGCGGCACGGTCCCGGGCCTCGGACTCGCGCAGCACGAGCCGTTCGGTCCTGATCGGGGCAGGCGGCCAGGCCACGGTTCCGAGTTCAGCCATGGCGGGCAAGCTATCTCACACCCGCCGACCGACCGCCGGCCGGGCCCGCACAGCCCGGCCACCGGTGCTGCGCAGGCGCCGTAGCCGCGCCTACGGCGCCATCTCGTACGCGCCGGACAGTGCCTCGACCCGCTGCCAGACCCGCTCCGTGCGCGACTCGTCGACGACCGGCCGGCGGACCGCACCCAGCGCCCACTCCTGCTGCTGTTCGGTCGCCGAGTCCTTGCCGTGCAGTTCGACGGCGTGGGCGGAGAAATCCCGCACGAGGACGGCGAAGAGTTCGTCGAGCACGTCCTCGTCGAGTCCGGCCAGTGCGGCCTGCTCCAGGACGAGCTGCGCGTGCACGACGAGGGCGAAGAGCTGACCGACCGCGAGGAGGAGGTCGAGGTCGCGGCTCTGCTCCGCGTCGGGGGCGGCCGTCGCGACGAACTCGCAGAGCGCGTCGGCCTGTTCGCGGAAGCGGGTCACGTTGGGCAGGTGCGCGTACGCGTCGAAGGCGGGCCGCCAGTCGTGGAAGCGGACGGAGCCGAGTCCGCGGGCCGGTCCCTGGCGGAACAGGAAGTCGTCGTCGGCCGCGTCGAGGCGGGTCGGTACGGCGGGGTGGTCGACCGGGTCGAGGAGGTGGCTGCGCATGAACTTGAGGATCAGCGCGAGGTTGACATGGACCGTGCCTTCGAGCTTCGGAAGGCCGCGGATCTCCACGGCCGCCTGGGCGAAGTAGTTGTCCTTCTCGAAGCCCTTGGCCGCGAGGACGTCCCACATCAGGTCGATGACCTTCTCGCCCTCCGTGGTCACCTTCATCTTCGTCATCGGGTTGAAGAGCAGGTAGCGGCGGTCGTCGGGGCCGGCGCAGCGGAAGTAGTCGACAGCGCGGTCGCTGAAGTACTTCATGCCGACGAGCCTGACGTACGCGTCGGTCAACTCGCGCCGCACATGCGGGAAGGCGGTGACGGGGCGGCCGTAGAGGATGCGGTTGTGGGCGTGGGTGACGGCCTCGTACATGGCGTGCTCGCAGATGCCGATCGAGGCGGTGCACAGGTTGAACTTGCCGACGTTGACGGTGTTGAGCGCGGCGTCGAAGGCGGCGCGGCCGGTGTGCAGGACGTCCTCGGCCGCCACCGGGTAGTCCTCCAGGCGGAACTCACTCACGAACTTGGAGGAGTCGACGACGTTCTTGATCAGGTGGTAGGCCGGGTGACGGCTGTCGGCGGCGAAGAACACGTAGCCGTCGGGGCCCTCGACATCGGTACGGCGGCCGAAGACGGAGACGAGTCCCGCGGCGTTGCCGTTGCCGATGTAGTACTTGGAGCCGGTGGCGCGGAAGCCCCCGTTGCCGTCGGGTTCGAGCAGCATGTCGGTGGAGTAGATGTCGGCGCCGTGGGCCTTCTCGGAGAGGCCGAAGGCGAACACCTCCCCCTGGGCGAGGAGTTCGGCGGCGCGGGCGCGGGCCGCGGCGTTGTCGCTCTGCCAGACCGGGCCGAGGCCGAGGATCGTGACCTGCCAGGCGTACCAGTAGTCCAGGCCGTAGAAGCCGAGGATCTCGTTGAGCGCGGCGATGCGGGCGGTGTCCCACCTCTTGTCCGGTTCCCCCTCCCCCGCGGCGGACGACGGCGTCAGGAAGGTGGCGAACAGGTTCTCCTTCGCCGCGAAGGCCAGGAAGTCGCCGAGCCACGCGCGGGTCCGGTAGTCCTCGATCAGCCGCCTCTTCCCGCGCTCCTCGAACCAGTCGACGGTGGCACGCAGCAGGCGGCGCGTTTCGGGGTCGAAGTGTGCGGGGTCGTACGTGCGCGGGTTGAACAGCAGCTGGTCAGCCATGGTGAGGACGCCTTTCGGCTGGTTGAGGGGTGGGAATCGGGAGGTCCGACGGCCGGACCGGGAGGGCGGCGCAGGGTTCGGCGCCGGTCAGCGGCCCGGACCGAACCGGCCCAGCGTGACCAGCACGTCGTCCAGCCAGTCGATCATCATCCGCTCGTACGCGATGCCGCCGCGCAGTACGACGTGCTGGAGCTCCCGCTCCGCGTCGAGCGGCGCCTGCGCAGCGGCCGCGCGCGCCTCCGGCCCCGTGAAGTCCCGCGCCTCTCCTGCGAGATAGTGCTCCAGCCGGTCCCGGTGCGCCTGCCGGTGCCGCTCCACCTCGCGGATCAGGGCGGCCGGGTCGTCGAAGGCGGCGCCCCGGATCTTCACGGCGAGGTCGTGGCGGACGCTCTCCGGCTCGATCGGATCATGCAGCCAGGAGGACAGCGCGGCCCGGCCGAGGTCGGCGACGCTGTACTCCTTCTTGTCCGGCCGGCCCTGCTGCGGGACATCCCTGACGTCGATCCAGCCGTCGTTCTCCATGCGCTTGAGCACGCGATAGATCTGCTGGTGGGTCGCGGTCCAGAAGTAGCCGATGGACCGCTCGAAGCGCCGGGCCAGCTCATATCCGGACCCCGGCTTCTCCAAGAGCGACACCAAGATCGCGTGTTCGAGCGCCATGACGCCGATCTTTCTATGCAACTCGTTGCATAGCAACCCTCCCCCACTCCGATGCGACGCGGCTCACCCCGGACGGCAGACGAGAAATAGGATCGCCGGCATGGCGCTGCGACCTGTGATGCTGAACGTCAAGGCTCTTGATGCCGCCTCGGTCGGCCGGTTCTGGGCCGAGGCGCTCGGCTGGAGTGCTTACAGCGCCGGCGTGACCACGTACGTCGGACCTCCCGGCGGCCTCGTCTGGCCGGACCCGGTCCACCTCGGCATCGACGTCGTACCCGTCCCTGGGCCCAGGACGACAGCGAAGAACCGTGTGCACATCGATCTCGCCACCACCTCGGCAGCCCATCGGACGGAGCTGGTCGCGCGTCTGAAGGGTCTGGGTGCGACGCCGGCCCACGGGGGCCGGGGCGCAGTGCCGTGGACGGTCCTCGCCGATCCCGAGGGCAACGAGTTCTGCGTGCTGGAGCCTCGGACGATCCACCGGGACACCGGACCGATCGCCCGGGTGGTGGTCGACTGTGCGGATCCGCGGGCCATGGCCCGGTTCTGGGGCGAGGCGATCGACTGGGCCCTGCACGAGGTGGCCGACGAACACGCGGTGTTGCGCTCCGCCAAGGGGGTCGGACCGTATCTCGTCTTCCTGCGCACATCCGGCGTGAAGACCGCGCCGGACCGCGTCCATCTCGACCTGCTGCCGCACCCCGGTGACGACAAGGAAGCCGAGGTGGCCCGGCTGCGGGACCTCGGCGCCACCGACCTCGACATCGGCCAGGGCGACGTCCCATGGACCTGCCTGGTCGACCCGGAGGGCCACGAGTTCTGCGTCCTCGCCCCGTCCTGACGCGGGGCGGTGACGGGAGCCCGACACGTGATCCCTCTGGGACATGCCGCCCCGCAGGAACTGCCGGCGCCGCAAGGCGTACCGGCCGCACAGGGCCCGCGCAGCCGGAAAGCCGGTGACGCGGCTGCAGAGCCGCGTCACCGGCCGGTTGGGACGGCCATGTACCGCCTCTGGTCCTACGACGGGACGACGTCGTCCTGCCGTACCTTCCGCGCCAGCCGTGCGCGGACCAGTGCGAAGGCCACCACACCCGCGGCCACCAGGGTGGACAGGACCACCTGGTCACGGCCGCCGCCCTCGGCGGTGTCGGTGAGCATGTAGCCCAGCACGAACGTGATCATCGCGATGGTGAGCCACGTCAGGTACGGGTAGAGCCACATCCTGACGACCAGCTTCTCCGGCGACTCCCGCTGCAGGGTCTTGCGCATCCGCAGCTGGGAGAAGCAGATCACCAGCCAGACGAACAGGGCGATCGCACCGGAGGAGTTCAGCAGGAACTGGAAGACCGTGTCCGGCCAGAGGTAGTTGAAGCCGACGGCGATGAAGCCGAAGACCACCGAGGCCAGAATGGCCGCCTGCGGGACTCCGCGTCCGGTGGTGCGGGCGAAGGAGGCCGGTGCGTCGTTACGCCGGCCCAGCGAGAACGCCATCCGGGATGCGGTGTAGAGACCGGAGTTGAGGCAGGACAGCACGGACGTGAGCACGATGGCGTTCATGATCTGGCCGGCGTGCGGGATCCCGATGGAGTCCAGTGCGGCGACGTACGAGCCGTCCTTGAGGATCGCCGGATCGTCCCAGCGCAGCAGCGACACCACGACCAGGATCGAGCCCAGGTAGAACACCGCGATCCGCCAGATGACGCTGTTGGTGGCCTTGGTGACCGCGCCCCGCGGGTCGGCGGTCTCGCCCGCCGCCAGGGTGACGATCTCGCTGCCCATGAAGGAGAAGACGACCATCAGGATGCCGGTGAGGATCGCGCCGGGTCCGTTGGGCAGGAAACCGCCGTGCGCGGTCAGGTTGGAGAACCCGGACGCCGGGTGGTCCGAACCCGGCAGCAGGCCGAAGATCGCCAGTCCGCCGATCACGATGAACGCGGCGATGGCGACGACCTTGATGCCGGCGAACCAGAACTCGAACTCGCCGTAGGAGCTGACCGAGGCGAGGTTGGTGGCGGTCAGGACCACCATGACGATCAGGGCCCAGCCCCACTGCGGGACCGCCGGGATCCAGCCGGCGAGGATCTTGGCCCCTGCGGTGGCCTCGACCGCGAGTACCACGACCCAGAAGAACCAGTACAGCCAGCCGATGGTGAAGCCGGCCCAGCGGCCCAGCGCGCGGTCGGCGTAGGCGGAGAACGACCCGGAGGTGGGATTGGCCGCGGCCATCTCGCCGAGCATCCGCATGACGAGGACGACGAGGATGCCGACGAGCAGGTAGGAGACCAGGATGCCGGGACCGGCTGCGGCGATGCCGGAGCCGGAGCCGACGAACAGGCCGGCGCCGATGACACCACCGATCGCGATCATCGACAGGTGACGGCTCCTCAGCCCGGCCTGCAGGCCGGATCGTTCTGAGGTGCTCTCGGTGGTGGTCACCGGATCTGGGGCGGAAACAGGAGGGCGTGTTGTCATCTCGGCATCCAGGGAGCAGGTGGGGACGGGAAGGGTCCGGCGGGATCGAGCGGGGTGGCCGTGTGGATCCACTGGGCGGAGCGTGCGGGGGTGCCGGGTCAGGGACGGGTGGCGATCACGGTCGCGGAAAGGGCATGGTGGACCGCGACCTCCGAGGCGGTGCCTGTCGGACCGGTCGCTCGGCGGTGGCCAGGAAAATAGTTCAGGGCGATCTAAAAAAACAAGGGGGCCTGACGCCCGCCACGGCCTCAGCGCGCCGTCCCCCCACGGGAATCCACGTCTCGCACGCGCCCTCCAGCGCCGCGGCGACGGACCGCACCGACCGGCCAGCAGAGACGCGAAACCCCAGGTCAGTCCCCTGACGGACGAGCCGACGACCCGACCCTCGCACCCACTTCGGGCCCGGTCGGACCGGGGTCTTGTTTAACTGTTCACCTTGCTCTAATTTTTCCTCCATCGCGATCCGCCAGCCCCCTCGCGACGCCCGCACAGCGCCGTCCTCCGGCTCTTCCGGGCTGATTCGGAACCTCCTTGCGAGGTCCCCCTCCCCCTGGGAGTCCCCATGCACTACACCGTGGCGTCGTCGCGGGAACCACCCGCGGTCCTGCCCACGCACCGAGCACGAGCCCGCCCGCGGGGCGGCGCACGCGGGGCAGCCGACACGGGATGCCGTCCGGCGTGACATCGAACCCGCGAGGCCGGCCCCGGCCGGCCGGACGACGTCACGTGCCGGGCCGCTACCGCGATCAGCAGGCCGTTAGGGTTGCGCCGTGGTGAATGCAGCGGGCAAGTTCGGGCCGTACAACCAGCCGGGCCCGGCTCCTGACGCCTCGGTCACCGGTGTGGGGCACGTCCGCGCGCTCCCCTTCGGGGGCCAGAGCGGATCCGACCTCGTCCGGTCGCGGATCGCACTGCGGGTACGCCTGCGAGCCGTACAGCCCGGGGACCGGTTGCCGGATGCCGGCGTCCTCGCCGAGGAGCTCGGGATCGGCGAGATCACCGTGCGCCGCGCCCTGGAGGGCATGTGCCAGGACGGCCTGCTCGACCGTCGGCGCGGCCGGGCGGGCGGAACCTTCCTGGTGCAGGGCTGGGACACCGTCGTCGCCCTCATGCACGACGCCGAGGAGGCGGCCTCCCTGGACGCCTTCCATCTGCTGCTCGAATGCGGACTGGTGGCGCACGGTTCGGGCGAGGTCCCTGCCGAACGGCTGGACGGGCTCCGCGCGCTGGTCGAGGAGATGGAACTGGCGGACGACCCGGCACATCTGGCCGAGCTGGAGACCCGCTTCCACCTGGACCTCGCGGAGGCGCTCGGCGGCCCCGGGATCCGCGAGTTCGCCGCCGATCTGCTCGGCCGTCTGTGCCTGCTGCTGCCCGCACCGCAGCCCGAGGTGGTACGGGCGCAGAACCGCCGCCACGCCGAACTGCTCGCCGAACTCGGGCGGGGGGCGACCGATCGGGCCGTGCAGGCGGTGAAGGCACACCAGCGTTCCCGGCACCACTGAAGCCGTTCGGCACCACTGAAGCGTTCTTGGCTCCACTGACGCCCGGTCCCCGCCCGCCCGACCCTCGACATCCCGCGCACCCGACACGCCACCACACCGCACGAGGAGTTGCCGCCATGTCCAGCCCCGGAGCCGGTCCGCTGTCCCCGCCGGGTCCCGTCGGCAGCACGCCGCAGCGGCTGCGCGGCGGCGTCCTCGGCATGGCGGACATCGCCGCCGCAACGATGGCCAACGTCGGACCGGCCATGAGCTTCTTCTTCGGTTTCGCCTTCCTGGCCACCACCGCGGGTGAGGCTTCTCCCCTGACCATCCTCGCCGCGGGCATCGCGGTCGCGCTCCTCGGCAACACGCTGGCGGAGTTCTCCCGGGCCCACCCCTCGGCGGGCAGCTTCATCACCTTCGTGGGCAAGACCTTCGGCCCGGTCAGCGCGGTGACCACGGCACTGCTGGCGGCGCTGGGCTACATCGTCGCGATGGCCGGCGTCATCTCGATCTCCGGCGGGTTCGTGCAGATCACCCTGCACCACTACACCGGCGTGGACCTTCCGTGGATCATCTGGACGCTGCTGCTCACCGGGCTGGCCGTGGTCCTGATGCTGCGCGGGGTCGTGGTCTCCACCAAGTGGGCCGGCTACTTCTTCGGCGCGGAGATGCTGGTACTGGTCGTGGTGTCGGTCGCGGCGCTCGTGGAACACCACGGCCGGCTGTCCTTCGACCCGTTCCTGCCCAGCCACATCAGCCACGGCTTCAAGGGCCTGGCGGCGGGCTTCCCCCTGGGGGTGTACCTGTTCATCGGCTGGGAGAACTCGGCGGCGCTCGCCGAGGAGACGGAGAATCCGCGGCGCAACGTCGGACGCGCGGTGTTCTCCTCCGTCGCGATCATGACGGTGAGCTACATCCTCTTCGCGTACGCCACGGTGACCGGCTTCGGCTACGACGTGCAACGCCTCGGTGACTCCCGCATCCCCTTCATCGACGTCGCCCACGACACCCTCGGCGCGCTGGCCTTCGTCGCCTACCTCGGCGGTCTCACGTCCACCCTCGGCGTGCTGATCGCCGGCATCAACTCCCAGGCCCGCCTGGTCTTCAACGCCGGACGCGAGGGGCTGCTCCCGTCCTTCTTCGGCTACGTCCACCCCATCCGCCGCACGCCGAACAAGGCGATCGTCACCTTCACCGCCACCGCCCTGCTCATCATCGGAGGCTGGGGCCTGGGCCACCTGCTGGGCTCGGACGGCCGCTCGATGAACCCGGTGGTCTTCTTCACCGAGTCCTCCACGCTCGGCGCCATCCTGATCCTGCTGGTCTACCTCGCCTCCAACATCGCCCTGCCGCTGTACTACCGCAGATACCGCCCGCAAGAATTCCGGCTGGTCCGGCACCTCCTCCTGCCCGCGCTCGGCACGGTGGCCATCCTGGTCCCGCTGTACTACCTCACCAAGCCCGGCCAGCCCGCGCCGTACAACTGGTTCCCCTACGCGGCGGTCGCCGCCCTGCTCGCCGCCGTCGTCTACGCCACCCTCCTGGTCCGCCGGGACCCGACCCTGGCCGAACGCGTCGGCTCCATCGTCGCCGACGCGGACTGAACCGACAGCGGCGACGTGGAAGCGCGCGCAGGGCGCATGTCCCCGCAGCGCGCTTACCCAGCGCAACACGGACCTGAAGACTGCTCGAGACGGGCGAAGGAGCGGCCCGAGCCGACGAGTTCAACGCGCAAGACAGCTCGCCCCAGCCCGAAGATCCGGACAGCGCCATCGCAGACGCGTCTCCCCGCCGGGGCACGTGGCCCTCACGGCGCTCGATGCGCTGCGAGCCGACTGACGCGGAGTCCCGGTGCGGCTGAGGGCAGGGGGAGGGACACTCAGACGTCGTAGCGCAACTCGGTCGTCGCCCGCCCCGCGGCGTTGGTGTGCACGGTGCCGTCAGGGCCTCCGATCCGCAGTCGCCAGGGGTGCGGGCTGTCGGTCGTGACGCGGAGGTGGTCTCCCTCGCGGCGGATGTCGAAGCGGGCCATCTCTCCGGGGCCGTCCGGGCGTGGGATCACGACCGTGCGCTCGGCGCCGTCGGCGAAGGCGTGCACCCGCAGTTCGACGCCGTCCGCCCATGCGGAGACCGGGTGCTGGTCGTCGGCGGCCAGCGGGACGACCGAGTCCGGGCGGGCCAGCAGCGGCAGGGTGTGGAAGCCGTGCTGCTCGCGGACCCAGCGCGGACCGGTGACCTGAGCGCCCGTCAGCACATTGGTCCAGGTGCCTTCCGGCACGTAGTACTCGACCGTGCCGTCGTCGGTGAAGACCGGGGCGACGAGCAGGTCGTCGCCGAGCATGTACTGCCGGTCGAGAGTGGCGGCGGCGGGGTCGTCGGGGAACTCCAGCACCATGGCGCGCATCACCGGGACACCGGTGGTGTGCGCCTGCTGCGCCGCGCGCTGGAGGTACGGGGCGAGACGGTGCTTGAGGAGGGTGAACTCGCGGGTGACCTCGACGGCCTCCTCGCCGTAGTCCCACGGCACTCGGTACGACTTGCTGCCGTGCAGGCGGCTGTGCGAGGAGAGCAGGCCGAACTGCACCCAGCGCTTGAACACGGCCGGGGTCGGGGTGCCCTCGAAGCCGCCGATGTCGTGGCTCCAGAAGCCGAACCCGGACAGGCCGAGGGAGAGCCCGCCGCGCAGGGACTCGGCCATGGCCTTGAAGTGGGACTCGCAGTCGCCGCCCCAGTGGACCGGGTACTGCTGACCGCCCGCCGTGGCGCAGCGGGCGAACAGCAGCGCCTCGCCCTCGCCGCGCTCCTCACGCAGCAGGTCGAAGACGGCCTGGTTGTAGAGGTGGGTGTAGTAGTTGTGCATCCGCTCCGGGTCGGAGCCGTCATGCCAGACGACGTCGGTCGGGATGCGCTCGCCGAAGTCGGTCTTGAAGCAGTCCACGCCCTGGTCGAGCAGCGTCTTGAGTTTGCCGAGGTACCAGTCGCGCGCGGCCGGGTCGGTGAAGTCCACCAGTGCCATGCCGGGCTGCCACAGGTCCCACTGCCACACGCTGCCGTCCGGACGCCGCACCAGGTGGCCCTCGCGCATGCCTTCCTCGAACAGCGCCGACTTCTGCGCGATGTAAGGGTTGATCCAGGCCGAGATCTTCAGCCCCCGCTCCTTGAGCCTGCTCAGCATGGCGGTCGGGTCGGGGAATGTCTCGTCGGCCCAGTCGAAGTCGCACCACTGGTAGGCGCGCATCCAGAAGCAGTCGAAGTGGAAGACGCTCAGCGGGATGCCGCGCTCGGCCATGCCGTCGACGAAGCGGCTGACGGTGGCCTCGTCGTAGTCGGTGGTGAAGGACGTGGTCAGCCACAGGCCGAGGGACCAGGCCGGGGGCAGGGCAGGGCGTCCGGTCAGCGCGGTGTAGCGCTCCAGGATCTGCTTCGGGGTCGGGCCGTGGACGACGAAGAACTCCAGCGACTGGTCCTCGACGCTGAACTGGACCTGGCCGACCGACTCGGAGCCGACCTCGTAACTGACCTTGCCCGGGTGGTTGACGAAGACGCCGTAGCCGCGGTTGGTCAGGTGGAAGGGGATGTTCTTGTACGCCTGCTCGCTGCTGGTGCCGCCGTCGGCCTGCCAGATGTCCACCACCTGCCCGTTCTTGACGAAGGGGGTGAACCGCTCCCCCAGCCCGTACACCAACTCCCCCACGTCCAGGGAGAGTTGCCCGAGCATGAAGTGCCGGCCGCCGGCGTCGGTGACGAAGCCGGTGCCGCGCTCGCCCACGGAGGTCAGCACCCGCCCGCCGGCGGTGAACTCCAGGTGCCAGGGCTGGGAGGTATCCACCCGGAGCGACAGCTCACCGGCGCTGAGCTCGACCACCGCGCCGTCCCGGCGTACCTTTCCGGCGTCGGGCTGGGCGCCCGGCAGCGCGAACTCGGGCCCGTGCCGCACCGAACCGGCGTGGTGGGTGGCGCGCACCCCGATCACGCCCTCGGCCGGCGACCAGCACTCGACGGTCAGCAGGGGGCTGTTGAGCGTGCCGCCGCGGCTGAGCACCTGTTTCACCGGCGCGTAGAGGGTCATCCGGTGCTCGCCGGCCCGGACGTCGGCGACCTCGGTGGCGTAGCGCGCGGTGACGCCCGGACGCAGCAGCCAGTAGCCGTCGGTGAACTTCATCGGGTGGATTCCTCCGTCCGCGCGCGGTGCGCGGTGATCAGGGCCCGGAACCAGTGGTGACTGTCCTTGGAAGTCCGGGCCGACGGTGTCGGTCTCGGCGGAGCCGTTACGTCGGGCCGCACGCGGTGCGGGACGGCGGCGACCGTAAGGGGGCGTTGGAAGTTGACGCCCAGGAACCCCAGGGAGCGCCGATCAGTTCCGGGTCCCGTACCGCGAGGCCGTGGACGACCAGCAGGTGGTGGGCAGCGGCCGGCGCGCCGCACCCCTCTTCGGCGGGCGCGGCCGCGGAGGACATGGTGCTCACAGCTCCGGTGCCAGGCCGCGCTGGTGCAGCCAGGCCAGCTGGGTGGGCGGGGTGGAGCCGCAGCCGCCGCTGTGGTCGGCGAACGGCCACACGGTCATGGTGCGGTCCTGGCCCGCGTAGTGGTTGAAGGCGGCGTAGACCGTGGAGGGCGGGCAGACCGGGTCCATCAGGCCGACGCTGAACAGTGCCGGGGCGGTGGCCCGCCCGGCGAAGTGGACGCCGTCGAAGTAGTCGAGGGTGGCGAAGGTATCCTCCACCCGGTGGCGGCTGTGCCAGCGCAGGTATTCGGTGATCTCCGGGTACGGGCCCTCACCGCTGATCTGCACGGCGCGCCGGAAGTGGCAAAGGAACGGCACGTCCGGCATCACCGCCGCGACACGGTCCCCGGTGAGGCCGGCGACGGCGAGTGCCAGGCCGCCCCCCTGGCTGCCGCCGGCCAGCACGATCCGCTGGGTGTCGAGTCCGGGCAGTTGCGCTACCGCGTCCACGGCGCGCACACAGTCGGTCATCAGCCGCCGGTAGTAGTAGTGGTCGGGCGAGTCGATGCCACGGGTCATGAAGCCCTTCACCCACTGGGTGCCGTCGCCCTCACCCCGGTCCGGGGTGTCGTGGCCCTGGCCGCGGCTGTCGACGACGAGCTGTGCGTAGCCTGCGGAGGGCCAGAACAGGTGCTCGGTGGGCAGTCCGCGTCCGCCGCAGTAGCCGATGTAGGTGACGACGACCGGCAGCGGTCCGGCCGCGTCACGCGGGCGCAGCAGCCAGGCGGCCACCGGTTCGCCCCGCCAGCCGGGAAAGCGCACGTCGTCGACCTCGACGGTGCGCAGCAGGTGCTGGGAGGTGACCCGCTCGACCTTGACCGCCTCGTCGTGCGACCGGGCTTCCGCGAGGGTTCGCTGCCAGAAGGCGTCGAAGTCCTTCGGGGCAGGCGACTCGGGCCGGTAGCCGTCGAGTTCGTCCAGACCGAAGTCCGTGAGCGGCATGGGGGCTTCCTCCGGGTGTGGCGGTGTCTGGGTGGTGGTGTCTGGGTCAGGGACGCGGTCTCAGTCGGATGTGACGAGGCTGAAGGCCGCCAGCCGGAAAGCGCCGTGCAGCGTCAGTGTGAGGTCGTGGACGCCGTCGGGCGGGGTGGCGAGCTCGGCCGTGGTGGTCGTCCAGGTGTGGCGGTCGCCGGTGACGGGCACGCCGATCCCGGCCAGCAGCCGGTCTCCGGCCCGCAGTTCCAGCCGGACCTCACCGGCCTCCGCCTCGCGGGCGGTCTCGGCCTCCACCCGGACGGCGCCGGTGAGCTCGACGCCACGGAAGAGCAGCGTCGCGGGCCGGTCCGGGTGGGCCGCGGTGACGGCGTCACCGCTGGTACGGGTGGCGTCGACGATCCCGATGTCCGTGTGATCGTCGAAGTCGACGGCCAGGGTGCGCCGGCCGAGGACCGTGCGGGGCGCGGGAGCCATACCGGTCACGGTGAGCGGCGCGGTCAGGACCGGGTGCTCGGCAGAACGGGCGATGATGATCTCGTAGTCGCCGGGGTCGACGGTGAAAGCGCCGGTGGCGACGTCCCAGTGGGCGAGCCGTTCGGCCGGCAGCCGGAAGGTCAGCTCCCGGCTCTCGCCCGGCTCCAGGCGAATCTTGCGGAAGTCGGCGAGGCGCCGGCGGGGTGCCTCGTAACGGGCGTCCAGGGCGCGGACGTAGAGCTGGACCAGTTCGCTGCCGGACCGTGCGCCGGTGTTGGCCACCGTCACCGTGATCCGGGCCTCGCCGTCCTGGGAGATCGACGCGTCGGACAGCCGCAGGTCACGGTGGGTGAAGTCGGTGTAGGACAGCCCGTGGCCGAAGGGGTAGAGCGGTGCGGCCCGGTGGTACTGGTAGGTCCAGCCGGCCTTGATGATGTCGTAGTCGAGCGGCTTCGGCAGCGGGTCGTCTCCCCGGTACCAGGTCTGCGGCAGACGGCCGGCGGGCTCGGCGTCGCCGAGCAGTACGGCTGCCAGTGCGTGGCCTGTTTCCTGCCCCCCGTGGGAGGTCCACACCACGGCGGGCAGGTGCTCATCGGCCCAGTCGACGGCGTACGGGTAACTGCTCATCACCACCAGCGCCGTCTGCGGGCGAACCGCGAACACCGTGCGCAGCAGCGCCTCCTGCGCCTCGGGCAGGGCGGTGTCCGCGCGGTCCTCTGTCTCGCGGCCGTTGATCAGCGGGTGGTTGCCGAGGACGACGACCGCGATGTCGGCCTGTTCGGCGGCGGCGCGGGCCTCGGCCAGGCCGTCGCGCACCAGCTCACGTCGCCAGTGCTCGGCGCTTTCGGCGCTTTCGGCCGTCACCGTCACCCGGCCGTCGGCGGGGTCGACGGCGGCATAGCGGCCCGTATGGCGGTTGCGCAGCAGCACGGTGTCCGGATCGCCACCGGGGGCGGGCTCCAGGAGGAAGGCTTCGTGCACGAACCAGCTCTTGATCCGTTCCTGGTCCGCCGCGAGTGAACCGTCGTCCTTGAGGCTGAGGAAGCGGCCGGTGCCGGCGTCCCGGAGGGTGAGCGCACCGCCGCCCCACTCGGCGACGTCGAAGGAAGTCCCGCACAGCAGACGGCCGTCGGTGCGCGAGCGCAGTCCGATACGGTCGACGCCCTCGACGCACACCACCTCGCCGCCGTGCTCCGTCAGGGCCGCACGCAACCCGGCCGCGACCGTGACTCCGTAGGGGAGGGTGCCGCTGTACCAGTCCTCGCAGAGCATGTCCGCGAGCGGACCGATGACCGCGACGCGGGGTGCGCTGCGCGGGGCCATGGGCAGCAGTCCCGCGTTCTTGAGCAGCACCACCGACTCGACCGCGGCGCGCCGCGCGAGGCCGCGGTGTTCGGGACAGTCGATCACCTCGGGCCCTATGGTCGCGTACGGGTCGAGGTCGGGGTCGAACTCACCGAGCCGGAAGCGCAGTTGCAGGTGGCGCCGGGCGGCGCGGTCGATGTCGGCCTCGTCGATCAGGCCGCGGTCCAGCGCCTCGCGCAGCCGGCCGATCACGGTCGTGCTGTCCTCGTTCTGGTCGGTGAAGCTGTCGATCCCGGCCTTCAGGGCGGCGGCGTGGCCCGAGGCGTGGTCGTCGAAGTAGTGCTCCGGGTCGACCAGATTGGAGGGGGCCTCGGCATCGCTGACCACGAACAGCTCGTGACCGGTCGGCTGTGCCCAGCGCCGCAGTTCCGCCTCGATGAGCGGGCTGACATGGCAGGGGCGGCCGTTGACGAGGTTGTACGCCGCCATCGCGCCGGTGGCCGCGCCGTCGGCGACGACCGGGCGGAACGCCGCCAGGTCGTACTCCTGCAGCACGCGGGGCCGGACTCCGGAGGAGGTGACACAGCGGTCGTCCTCGTTGTTGTAGGCGAGGAAGTGCTTGAGCACCGGCGCGGCGCGCAGGTAATCCGGGTGGTCCCCGGCCAGGCCCCGGCAGTAGGCCGTCGCCAGCCGCGCGGTGTGCAGCGGGTCCTCGGAGTAGCCCTCCTCGTTGCGGCCCCACCGCGGATCGCGCAGCAGGTTCACCACGGGCGCCCACGCCTGAAGGCTGTTGGCGCCGGATCCAGAGGCCGTCGGGCGGTGCCGGTGGAAGGCGCGCATCTCCACCGACACGGCCGTGGCGACCTCGTGCACGAGGTCCTCGTCCCAGGTGGCGCCGAGCCCCACCGCTTGCGGAAAGACGGTGGCCTCGCCGAGCCAGGCCACGCCGTGCAGTGCCTCCGTGCCGGTGCGGAAGGAGGCTACGCCCAGGCGCTCGACGGACGGCGCGTACTGGTGCAGCAGGGCGATCCGCTCGTCGAGCGTGAGCCGTTGCAGCAGGTCGTCGACGCGCTTGCCCCAAGGGAGCGCGGGATCGCGGAACGGCAGCCGGTCGGCTTCGGACGGGAAAGCAGAACCCACGGGAGGAACCCCTCGACGAACGGGAGTGACATGAGTCGACGGAAGGAATTGGTGAAGCGCTTCGACGCTGCCACCGCACTGGATCCGCTGTCAATGCCCGGAAAGGAGAACGTTTCCTTTGTCGGGTCCCCTTGTTTCGCTGGAAACATCTCACTACCTTGCTTCCCTAGGTGAAGCGCTTCGACAACTCTTGCGCTGCAACGGCAGCCGACAAGGAAACAAGCCCCGAGGACATCCGTCTCCGCGAGGACTCCGCATGACTCATCTGCCCGCGCGCGTGTTGTTCGGCGCTGCCTACTACCACGAGTACCAGCCGTACGAGCGGCTGAGGACCGACCTCGATCTCATGGCGGAGGCGAAGTTCACCGTCATCCGGGTCGGCGAGTCGGTGTGGTCCACCTGGGAGCCGGAGAACGGCCGATTCGAGCTCGACTGGCTGCAACCCGTCCTCGACGGCGCCCATGAGCGCGGCATCTCGGTCGTCCTCGGCACTCCCACCTACGCGGTGCCGCCGTGGCTGGCCCGGCAGTACCCGGAGATCGCGGCCGAGGACGCCACCGGGCGCCGCGCCGCGTGGGGCGCCCGGCAGGAGGTCGACATCACGCACCCGGCCTTCCGTTTCCACGCGGAGCGGGTGATCCGCGCGATCGCGGCCCGTTACGCCGCCCACCCCGCGGTGATCGGCTTCCAGGTCGACAACGAGCCGGGTCCCCGACTGCCGCACAACCACGGTGTCTTCCAGCGCTTCGTCGACGACCTGCGGCAGCGGTACGGCGACGTCGAGACCCTCAACCGCGAGTGGGGGCTGGTGTACTGGTCGCACCGGCTGTCCACCTGGGCCGACCTGTGGAAGCCGGAGGGCAACGCGCAGCCGCAGTACGACCTGGCCTGGCAGGCGTTCCAGGCGCGCCAGACCACCGAGTTCATCGCGTGGCAGGCCGGCATCGTGCGCGAGTACGCGAGGCCCGGCCAGTTCGTCACCACCTGCCTCGCCTACGGCTCTCCCGGCCTGGAGGACGACGAGCTCACCGACAGCCTGGACGTCACCGCGGGCAACCCGTACTACGACATGCAGGACAGCCTCACGATGCCCGAGCCGCCGCGCGAGAAGCTGCCGCAGCAGTGGATGGCGTACGGGGCGTGGGCCCTGCACCAGAGCGCGGACCGGATCTACTCCTCCCGCCAGGAGCCGTTCCTGATCACGGAAACCAACGCCCAGGCCATCGGCGGCACTTCGGACAACCGACCCCCTTTCGACGGCCAGTGGCGGCAGGCCGCGTGGGCGCTGGTCGCGCGCGGGGCCCGCATGATCGAGTACTGGCACTGGCACACCCTGCACTTCGGCGCCGAGACGTACTGGGGCGGAATCCTCCCGCACAGCGGACGACCGGGGCGCGCCTACGGTGAACTCGCCCGGCTGGGCGCCGAGTTCGAGCGAGCCGGTGACCTGGTCGCCGGGATCACACCGGACGCCGACATCGCGATGGTGTACTCGGCGCCCAGCAAGTGGCTGATGCGCAGGCACCCGCCGCTCGCCGGTCCCGACGGCGGTCCGGACGCGGGTGCGTACGAGGGCATCTTCGACCCGTTCTACCGGGGTGCGTTCGAGGCGGGGCGCCAGGTACGGATCCTGCATGCCCGCCAGTTGCACGATCCGCGCGGCGAACGCCCGGGACTGTCACCGGAGTCGGCGGCCGAGCTGCACCCCGTCCTCATCGCCCCCGCGCTGTACGTGGCGGCCGACGCGATGCTCGACTGGCTCGGCGCCTACGCCCAGGCGGGCGGCCACCTCGTCCTCGGCCCCCGCACAGGTTACGGCGACCACGAGGCGCGGGCGCGCCACGAGGTGACACCGGCGCGGCTGGTTCAGGCCGCGGGCGTCCGGCACGACGAGTTCAGCAACCTCCACGCCGACCTGCCGCTGCGCAGCACGCCGGACAGCCCCCTCCACCTGCCGGACGGCGCGGTGGCGACCCGCTGGGTGGAGGGCCTGGCCGTCGACGACGCCGACGTCCTGGCCGCGTACGACCACCCGCACTTCGGGCGCTGGCCCGCCGTCACCACCCACCGCCACGGCGCGGGCCGCGTCACCTGTGTCGGCACCGTGCCCGGCCGCGACCTGGCCCGCGCGCTCGCCGTCTGGCTCGCACCCTCTCCGCGCAGCGGCTGGCAGGGCCTGCCGGACTCGGTGACCGTCGCCACCGGTGACGCTCCCGACGGCCGGCGCGTCCACGTCGTCCACAACTGGAGCTGGCAGCCGGCCACCGCCCAGGCCCCGGTGGACCTGACCGACGCCCTGGACGGCAGCGCGGTCCCGGCGGGTGCGCCCGTGCGGCTCGGCGCCTGGGACGTCCGCGTGCTCTCCACCACACCGGGGTCTGCCGCGGAAGACCGGTGACATCGGCCCGGTCAGCAGCGTGCCCTGTTCACGTCAGCGTGTCCTGATACCTGATCTCACCTCGACGCAGCGCGCCCGCTCCTGCCGCCTCCGCCGCCTCCGCACTGACGCGGATCAGCGCGGCCACCGCCCGTGATGTCGTCCGCTCCGGCCAGGCGACGACGACCGTGGTGGGCGGTGCGTCGAGCAGCGGCACGCACGCCACGTCGGGCCACGCGTGCCGGCGCACCGACTCGGGCAGGACCGCGACCAGTTGGCCCAGTGCGACCAGCTGCATCACCTGCGAGATGTCACGCACCTCGGGCGGACGGCCATCGGTGGCGTCCAGATCGTCACCAGGCCATCGGGGCTGCTGTTCGCCGGCCAGGTCGGCGAGCGTCAAGGCGGCGCGGCCGGCGAGACGGTGGGCCCGGGGGAGCATGGCCATCTGGCCCTGGGTCAGCAGTGGTTCGGTGTCGAAGCCCGCGAGGTCGTCGTAAGGCGCGGTCAGGAACGCGACGTCGGCCCTGCCGTCGCGCAGCATCGGAGCCTGCTCCCCGATGCCGCAGACGATCACCTCGATGTCGACGGCGTCCGGATCGCGGCGGTAGCACTGCAGGATCGACTCCAGCAGTCCCGCATCCCCGTGGGGCTTCATCGCCAGCGTGAGCTTCGGATCGGTCCGTCCCGCCCGTTGCGCGCGCCGGACCGACGCCGTGACCGCGTCCAGTGCCTTGCGGCTTTCGGTCAGGAAGACCTGGCCGGCGCCGGTGAGGTTCACCGATCGGCTGGTGCGTTCCAGCAGTTGCACGCCCATGCGTCGCTCCAGCCGGGCGATGGCGCGGGACAGCGGCGGCTGTGCCATGCCCAGGCGCTGTGCGGCGCGGCCGAAGTGCAGTTCCTCGGCGACGGCGACGAAGTAGGCGAGCTCACGCGTCTCCGGCACATCCATACCCGCAGGGTATCGTTCGAGACGCTACAGGTGTTGGCCTGCGCGCTCGGTGCGGTGGTGTGCTGGACCCATGAACGAAACCATGATCACCTTGGTGACCGGCGCGAACAAGGGCATCGGCCGCCAGATCGCCGCCCAGCTCGGAGCCCTGGGCCACAGCGTCGTCGTCGGCGCCCGCAATACCGAACTCGGCCAGCAGGCCGCCACCGAGCTGCGGGAGAGCGGCGCTGACGCGACTTCGGTCATGCTCGACGTGACAGACCCGGACTCGGCCGCCGCAGCCGCCGCCGAGATCGAATCCCGCTACGGCAGACTCGACGCCCTGGTCAACAACGCCGGTATCAGCGTCCCTCCGGGCAGCGACTTGGGCGACCAGCGCCCGAGCACGGCGAACATGGACGTCCTGCGCGCCGTCTTCGAGACCAACTACTTCGGGGTGATCGCCGTCACCAATGCGATGCTGCCGCTGCTGCGCCGATCAGCCTCGCCGCGGATCGTCAACGTGTCCAGTTCGGTGGGCTCGCTCAACATCAACGCAGACCTGAAAGGCACCGACGGACCGCCGCTGATGCCGGTCTCCGCCGGGTACGCCACGTCGAAGACGGCGCTGACGGCGCTCACCCTGCAATACGCCTGGGACCTGCTGGCCGAGGACATCAAGGTCAACGCCGTCTGCCCCGGCTACGTCGCCACCGACCTGAACGGCCACCGCGGCCACCGCACGCCGGCCGAAGGCGCGGTGGCCGCCGTCCGGATGGCCACCATCGGCGCCGACGGACCGACCGGCACCTTCACCGACGACGAGGGCCCGGCGCCCTGGTGATCACCCCAGCCGGAACCCTCAGGCCGGCCTGCCCCGAGCACCGTCGGTCCCCGACTCGTAAGAAACTCACGCGTATCCGCACTCGCCTTCGAGGGATGTCACCTTGAACTTCGGGAACACCCTGTCGAGGGTTCCCCCAGGACCGTCCGCGGTGACCGAGTATGCCGGCGACTCCATGAGCTGATCGGCTGTCCGCCTCCACGTTTGCCCTGAGGCGTCAGTGAACAGCAGGAGGTCCGCAAACCACCCGTCGTCTGCAAGGGAGTACTGGCGGCTTCCGCTCCGGGTAGTCGTGATGTCCGCTGCCTGGAGCACTAGTTCGGAGCACGGCGGCAGCGTCAGCCCCTGAATGACGTAGACCGGGAGTTCGTGCGTATGCGCCTGTGGGCGCTTCCCCACGACGACCGCGCTTGCACCGGTAGCGGCATCGGGCGACCGGTTCGCAATGTGGAGCGCACCGCCGTCCCGGCCGTAAGGGTCCGCCCACATGGTTATCCGGGACGCCTGCTCGCGGCTTTCCCGCTCCCGGTCCTCCTTCACCTGGTCGAGCTGCTGCCGGGAGACGACGGCGCCGTAGTAGGTGGCCACACCCGTGAAGACGAGGCCGCCGATGGCAGCCACCGCCCCAACGCCCGTCCCGATCGTGGTCCACGGCAACCGCCGCAGACGCCGCACTCGCCCACGAGCGAGCCCCATTCGTGGGCGGACACGTCGGGACGACGGCCTGCGCTGCGCCAGGTGTACGCGCGCTCGGCGTCGCTGGTTATCGGTCATGGGCCTCCCCGTCGCCATCCGGAAGGGAGACGTGGCTGAGCTTCTTCCGGTTTCTGCCTACGTTCCGGTCCTCCGCCCATGGGCGGCTGACGCACTGCTCGCCGAGCTGGGCCGGCTGGCCTGCCCCGGCTGCGGGGCCTGCGGCAGCGGCGGGTGCACAGGGGCGCCCTGGTTCGCCACGGGGATCAGGCCGTAGATCAGCACGCACGAGGAGTCTATCCGGCCCGGCGAGTCCGGGTCGGCGGGCTGCCACGTCGCCCACTCCCGCTCCAGGTCGGTGAACAGGCCGCGGAAGCGCATCCTTCGACCACGCCGGGCGCGTGCCGATCCCCGGTTGCCCATAGTGCAGTGAATCTCGCCGAGAGACTCGGCAGGAGTTCCCCAGCCCTCAAGGAGGGCTCCGCACCTCCCTGTCGAGCGCCTGGCAGGCCGACCGCACTCACGGCCGCCGGACCAGGCGCTCTCCCATGCCGGTACGTTGGGCCGCGCACACCCGGTACGTGCGGCCGGACACATCAGGACGAATACAGCGGGGGGTTCCATGATCCGGTCGCTCCTACGACGTCGCCGGGCGGCCTCGGGCCTCCCGGTCCCGGACGCGTGCAGCCCCGGCCGGCACGCCCTCGCCACCCGGCACCTGCTGTTCTACACCCCGGTGACCAAGCTGGACGCGTTGGCGGCCATCGCCGCGGGCGCGGACCCAGATGCCCAGCGGTGGCAGGGGAACCAGGCCGACAAGGTCGTACCGGACGCCGACACCAGACGGACCCTGCTGCGCATCGGCCCCACCGGCGCCACCCCCCGCTGGTTCATCCGGTCCAACCCCGAGCTGGCCGAGCCCTTCGAACCCAGCCCCGAGATGCCCGGGTTCCTGGTCTGTGTACGCCGCGACACCGGGCGCTACGCCGGCTACCTCGAACTCGACCACGACAGGGGTGAGATCGGCGGCACTCTCGCCCCCGACCATCGAGGCCAGGGCCTCGGCGCTGAACTGTTCCTGGCGGGCGTGGAGTTCGCCCATGGCCACGCCGGTCTGCCGACGGTACGGGCGGGCACGGCGACGGAGAACCTCGCGTGCCGCCGCGCCCTGGAACGCGCCGGCTTCGTCCCGGCCCCCGGCCCGGCCCGCCACACCCTGCCGGACGGCCGTGAGCTGGACAGCGTCTGGTACCGGCACGAGGGCGCCGCGTCGGCGTGCGCGAGGCCTTGAGGCAGGAGTGGGGCGGCGGAGGAGCGAGTCCGCCTCGGCAAGGCCACAAGGGCGACCGCAGTACCACTACCTGGGAGTGGACTGAAGACCGGCCGGATATCAGCGGGAGTGCGCCGAACGCCGGACCACCTTCGGCCACGTCCAAGGTGCCCACGTGCGCTCACGCCGTACGCCTGTGACCTGGTTACGGCCCGGAAGACGAGGCGTTCCTCCGGGCCGACGCCGAGGTGGTCGGTAGTTGTCGCCGACCAGGAAGTTGTCCGTCGACCGGTTTCAGAACTTCCCGATGCGGATGTTGCCGGCGATGTAGCGGAAGTAGGGGTCGTTGAGGGCGCTCTGTGAGTCGAGGCCGGTTGCCTGGTAGCCGGAGGGTTGGGCCCAGGTGACGTTGCGGCCGTACCAGTCGCAGACGATCTGGGCCTGCTGCTCGATGCCGAGGTCGGCGAAAGCGGGTCCGGCGGGGCCGTATTGGTACGGGTGGCCGCCGGTCTCGTTGGACCACTGGGCGGACAGGGCGTCGAGGAGCAGGGAGACCGAGAACGCGCTGTGGTGGATCTGCCAGGCGTGCACGAGTTCGTGGATGAAGATCTCGCCGCGGGGGACGCTCGCGTTCGGCCGGCCCTGGTCGTGCGCGACCTTGCCGACGCCGAAGGAGAGCGGGTCGTCGAAGCCCTCCTCGCCCATGTTGACGAGGACCTTGCCGTGTACTCCGGGCACGGTGAAGGGCCTGGGGTAGCCGGAGCTGCCCCGCGTGCCGACGGTGTCGGTGAGCAGGATGTCCTCGCGCGGCGGCAGCGTGCCGCCGAAGACGGTCGCGTTGGCGAAGTCGTACTCCTCCTGGTGCAGTTCGCGGTAGCGGTGGCCCACCTCGGCGATGGCGCCCGCGGCGATGGCGAGCAGGGAGTTGCTGGGCCCGGCCATCCACAGGATTCCCTCCAGTGCGACGGCGCCGGGTTCGAGGGAGCCGGTGGCGATGAGGGAGCCGATCTCGACGCCGATGAACACGACCACGCCGGTGACGGACCCGGCGACCGAGCCGCCGATGAACCACTTCAGCGCGAGAGAGACAACGCCTTCCAGGGTCTGGCCGATGTGGCTGGTGTACTGCATGTTCATCGAGGCCTGGGCGGTGGCGAAGTTCGCCAGGTGGGACAGCACCAGGTCGTTGCGGGGGTGGATCTCCTCCCAGTCGTGGTCGCGGCTGCCCGAAGTGACGGTGCCGCCGACGCTGCCGTTGTGCGACAGCGCGATCAGCTGGTCGCCGGAGCGTACGTAGAAGGCGACACCGAAGTCGTAGCCGTCCGCGCCGCTGTCATGGGCGTGGCCGTACCACTGGATCTGCCCGTCGTAGCTGATGTTGACGCCGGCCCAGCCGCCGAGCGCGGCCGCACCGCCGCTCTCGATGGGCTGCTGGAACTTCAGGACGGCGACCGGGATGCGATGCCACCGCCGCCAACCGCCGGGCACCCACTGGGCGGTGTGGATCCCCGCGTCGGCGCCCACGCCGAAGACGTCCATGAAGTACACCCCGCCGATCGGGAAGGGGGCCCGGGCGACCGCGGCAAGCGGCGTGCCCTGCGGCAGTGTGCCGTCACCGATCCGGAACCAGTCCCGCCACTGGCCGTCCCACCACCGGCCCCACAGTTCGCCGTTCGTGTCGACTCCGAAGACCTCCATGTGCGAGGACTCGCGGGAGACCGCCGTGACGGGCGCGCCGCCCGGGAAGGTGTGGCCCTCCAGGTGGTACCAGTCGTGCCAGTCGCCGTCCCACCAGGCGCCCCACACCTGGCCGTCGCCGTCCACGGCCCAGATCTCCATCGCGTCGTCGTTGCGGCTGACGGCGGTGATCCGGGTGCCGGGCGGGAACGTCTTGCCGGGCAGCTCGTACCAGTTGTGCCACTCGCCGTTCCACCACGCGCCCCGCACCACGCCGTCCCCGCCGACGGCCCACACCTCCATGTGGTCCGAGTTCCGGCACAGCGCCGCGAGCGGCGCGCCCTTGGGGAACACGGCCCCGGGCAGCGCGAACCAGTCCCGCCACTCACCGTGCCACCACACACTGCGTACGACGCCGTCGTGACCGACCACGAACACGTCCATGTAGTCCGGGCTGCGGGTGAGGGTGGCGACATGGGCGCGGGCCGGCAGGACCTCCTGGCCGATCCGGAACCAGTCGTGCCACTCACCGTGCCACCAGGCGCTCCACAGGCCGCCGTCCTCACCGACCGCGAAGAGGTCCAACTGGTCGTCGTTGCGGGACTGGCCGGCGATCGGTGTGAGCGGGGGGAAGCTCTTGGTGCCGACCTGGAAGTAGTCCTCCCACCGCTGGTTGCGCCACACGCTGTAGGCCCGCCCGTCCTCGCCGACGGCGAAGAGGTCGAGCTGCGACGGGTTACGGGACACGCAGGCGATCGGCGCCTGCCGCGGGAACCGGTAGTCCCGGCCGAAGAGCGACAGAGCGCCGTACCGGGTGACACGATCGGCCTCGGCCTGTGCGGCCTCGCCCTCGACCGTCCGTCCGCCCTGCGTCAGACGCTTGGCCAGGGTGGTCATCGCCCACACCAGGTTGTTGCGCCTGCCCTCGTTCGCGGGATCGGCGGCGGCGACACGGCGGTACAGCTCGATGGCGGTCCGGGTGTGCGTGAGCATCTCGTCGAGCGGCAGATAGACCGAGGCGACGAGGTAGCGGCGGGCGAGGCCGGGGAGCAGATCGAGCGGCGACCGCTCGACGAGTGTGGCGGTGATGGTCAGGGACTCCCGGACGGTGTCCCGGGTGTGCTCCTGGCGCCCCACCCGCCACTGCCGGTGGGCCAGCCGGTCGGACAGCGCCCAGGCCAGCCAGCCGAGCGCGTCGGTGGAGTCCGGGGCGGCCGCCACGAACTCCCGGTACACGGCGACCGCCACCTCGGTCTCGGTGACGGACTCCTCGCCGGGCAGGTACTCGGCGGCCTCGGCGATCCGTTTGGCGAGCCCCTGTCGGTCGGCCCGCCCGGTGTCTGCCAGCAGAACCCGGGTGAGCGCGATGCCCTCCCGGGCGGCCTCGGCCGCCTCACCGTCCCGCGCGGCGGCCTTCAGCCGAGGAGCGAGCCCGTCGCACAACGCCGACCCCAGCGCGTTCTGCCGCTCGGGATCGTCCGGCTTCTCGGCCAGTCGCGCCCGGGCCTCGGCGACCCGCTGCTGCCACACCACCACGTCGTCAGCCATGCCTGTTCCCCGTTCATGTATTGCAGCCGATGTGTGTTCGGTTCGCGGATCAATGGGGCGCCCACCAGCTGGTCCGGCTGGTGACACATGCGCCGTCGCGCACCGCTGATCAGAGTAGGAATCAGGTGATCGAACCGGATATCCCTAGAATTGGTGATTGCGCTTGTGCGGTCGGCCCGTGTGATGACGGGCCGCGGCTAGGTGTTCAGGGCCGTGAGCAGCTCCGCCCGGCCATTGACGCCGAGCTTGCGGTAGACGGCCTTGAGGTGACCGTTGACGGTGTGGACCGACATGTCGAGGCCGCGGGCGATCTGCTTGGCCGCCGCCCCGTCCAGCAGGTGCTCGATCACCTGTCGCTCGCGGGCGGTGACGCCGTACCAGGAGCCGAGGGAGACCAGCAACTCGCGTGCCGGCACGGCCCGTACCAGCACGGCCACCGCCCCGTCCTGGTCCAGAGGCTGGCCTTCCGCCGAGATCCACCGGCCGAACCGGGCCGCCGGGCAGTGCATCACCGGCGCCGGGATCCCGGGCTCACGCAGGGTCAGCCGCGTCTGGGCGGCGATGCCGGACACCAGCGCGTCCACCCAGCTTGCCGGGTGATGCTCGCGCAGCCGCTCCGCCCACCACGCGGCCATCGGCGTGGCGCCGGTGACCTTGCCGGCCGCGTCCACAACGAACACGCCTGGCGCCTGCTCCGGCGCGACCGGCTGCACCGGGCCGCTGAGTACGTACTGCCACAACGCCGCGATCAGCACGGGTGTCAGCTCCAGCAGCCGCTCGGCATCCGCTCGGTCGAAGGCTCGGCCACCGGCCGATCGCAGCAGGGCCAGCGAACCCCACACGCCGTGCGCGTCTCGCAGCAGCACCCGCAGTTCACCACCGACCCCGTGGTCGTCGAACAACCGCCGGACCGACCGATCCCGCGGGCCACGGCCTGTGCCCACCAGACCGGCCGGCATCGGCTGCCTGGCCAGATCGGTCGGCAGGCACGGATCGTCGCCGGCCAGGTAGCCCCGCATGAACTGGCACCCGAACTCCTCTTCGAAGTTGTGCCAGAAACTGAACACGGTGTGCCCGGCACCGTCCGGGTTGTTGCCCATCAACCGCAGGGCGTCGTGCGCCACGACCGGTGCGACCGCCTGAGACACGGCTTCGGCCAGCTCCAGTGAGCTCAGCGATTCCCCCGCCAACGCGGGCAACCCGCGCAGTAACCGCCCATCAACCACCATGTCGGTCAACATCGCCCGGCATCACCACTGCCGCAACCGACTTCACAGAACCTGCCCCACGCGTTCGAAGTGGCGTCAGCGGAATACCGCTCTTCGCCGGTCCTTCAGCGTGGGTCAGGCGGGCGGGGGCACGGCGTCGTCGGCACCCTCGGCGTGCGGATCCGGGCCCCCAGTTGAGCCGACAGCTCCGGAAGGTGCGCTCCGAGTCGGAGGAGTTCGCCGTCGCCGAGCGGGGAGCGCGTCAACCGGCCGGCGCGACGGCAGAGGAAGGTAGTGAGGGTCGGCGTAGGCGAGCGTGCCGACTGCGTACGCCACTGCCGGGCTCAGGTGGTGGGTTGTCGAACGGTGACGTCGACATCGGTGGCGGCCACCGCTTCGGCGGACGACCGTTGTTGACGTGCGGGTGGAGCAGACGCCGGGTCGGCGAAACCTACAGGGACGACCCGACGAGCAGTGCCAGGTCGATGAGGCGGTTGGAGTAGCCCCACTCGTTGTCGTACCAGCCGACGACCTTGACCTGCGGGCCGGACACCCGGGTGAGCCCGGCGTCGAAGACACAGGAGGCCGGGTCACCCACGATGTCGGTGCTGACCAACGGCGCGTCCACATAGGACAGCAGGCCCTTGTACGGTCCCGATGCCGCCGCTGCGTACGCCTCCTTCACCTCGTCCACCGTGGTGCCGCGGCGGGTGGTGACCGTGAGGTCGGTGACCGAGCCGGTGGGAACGGGCACCCGCAGGGCGAAGGCGTCCAGGCGGCCGGCGAGTTCCGGCAGGACGAGGCCGATGGCCTTGGCGGCGCCGCTGGAGGTGGGCACGATGTTCAGGCCCGCGGCCCTGGCCCGGCGCAGGTCCTTGTGCGGGGCGTCCTGGAGGTTCTGGTCCTGTGTGTAGGCGTGGACCGTGGTCATCATGCCGGAGTCGATGCCGACGGCGTCGTGCAGCACCTTGGCGAGTACGGCGAGACAGTTGGTGGTGCAGGAGGCATTGGAGATGATCGTGTGGTGCTCGGGATCGTAGGCACCGTCGTTGACGCCCAGCACCACCGTGATGTCCTCGCCGCTGGCCGGAGCGGCGATGATGACCTTCTTCGCTCCGCCTTCGACGTGTGAGCGCGCCTTCGCGGCGTCGGTGAAGATGCCGGTGGACTCGATCACGATGTCCACTCCAAGGTCGCCCCAGGGCAGCGCGCCGGGGTCGCGCTCGGCGAGGACCTTGATCGTCCGGTCACCCACGCGGATCGCGCCCGGCTCGGCGGTGATCTCCTCGGGGAAGCGCCCCAGAATCGAGTCATAAGCGAGCAGGTGGGCCATCGTGGGCACGTCACCCAGGTCGTTGACGGCGACGATCTCCAGCTCCGAAGTCCGCGCGGCCGCCGCACGGAAGACGTTGCGACCGATGCGCCCGAAGCCGTTGATGCCGATTCGCACAGTCATTGGTGTGCTCCTCACCTAGCGCTCTACAAGTCCATTGACGCGCCGTTGCGCCCAGGTGCAATGCAAACCGTGCGCCTGGACGAGGCGCCGGCGAGCAATCAATCACAAGCTTATATAAATCTGCGATACACTTCCAGGGTGACATCTGCTCAGCCTGCCGACAGCAACACCGACTTGGATGTCGGTGACTTCACCAAGGCGATCGAGAACTTCAACCGCTACTACATCCGGCTTTCCGTGGTGCAGAAGCTGTCGTTCACGACGCTGTCCGTGCTGGACACACTGGCCGTCAGCGGTCCGAAACGGCTGACCGAACTCGTCAAGACCGAGCAGATCAGCCAGCCGGGGCTCACTCAGCTGGTCACCCGACTGGAGCGCGACGGTCTCGTGGAACGCCGCCCCGACCCGGCGGATGGACGCGCCGTCCTCGTCCACATCACCGACAACGGGCGAAAGATCGGCCAGGCCCGCCTCGAGGACCGGGGCCGTCACCTGCGCCCGCTGATCACCCAGCTGACGCCCGCGGAACGACAGGCGATCGCCGCGGCTCTCCCCGCCCTGACCCGCCTCGCGGAACTCGGCACCCAAGCCGACCGGTAAGGCCCCCCGAGGCACGGGCTCACCTGAACAGAGACCGAGCCCGACTTCCTACGGAGCGTAGTCAGCACCAAGTCAGCACGGGAGTCAGCACGCCTCTCATCGAGCCTCCGAGCCGCTGCTCCGCTGGGTCGCATGGTGGCCGCACGCATAGCCGCGCCCCGAACTATGTTGCCCCACCACATGTGCGCCTGACCTGCACGTTTCTACGGTGTGCCAACACGTACCCGTCCCCACCGCACACGAGGAAGTGGCGCACATGGCCTCCGCAGCAACCGCTCCCCCACCACCCGCGAACCTCCGTCGCATCGTCGCCGCCAGCCTCATCGGCACCACCATCGAGTGGTACGACTTCTTCCTCTACGGCTCCGCCGCCGCCCTCGTCTTCAACAAGCTGTTCTTCCCGAACACCGACCCGCTCGTCGGCACCCTCCTGTCCTTCCTGACGTACGCCGTCGGTTTCGCCGCCCGGCCGCTGGGCGCGCTGGTGTTCGGGCACTACGGTGACCGGCTCGGCCGCAAGAAGCTGCTGGTGCTGAGCCTGCTGATGATGGGCGGGGCGACCTTCGCGATCGGGCTGCTGCCGACGTACACGACGATCGGGTCCGCGGCGCCCGTGCTGCTGACCGTGCTGCGTCTGGTGCAGGGCTTCGCGCTGGGCGGCGAGTGGGGCGGGGCCGTACTGCTCGTGTCCGAGCACGGGGACGCGCGGCGGCGCGGCTTCTGGGCCTCGTGGCCGCAGACCGGCGCGCCCGCTGGGCAGCTGCTGGCGACCGGTGTGCTGTCGCTGCTGACGGCCGTGCTGTCGGACAGCGCGTTCGGCGCATGGGGCTGGCGGATCCCGTTCCTGCTCTCCGGTGTGCTGGTGATCGTCGGTTTGTGGATTCGTCTGTCTGTCGATGAATCGCCCGTCTTCCGGCAGGCGTTGGCGCAGGCCGAGGCCCGAAAGGCGGCGCGCAAGGGCGCTGCGGAGCGGCTGCCGCTGGTCTCCGTGCTGCGGCACCACTGGCGGGACGTCCTGGTGGCGATGGGTGCGCGTATGGCGGAGAACATCAGTTACTACGTCATCACCGCGTTCATCCTCGTCTACGCCACCACCTCGGTCGGCGTCTCCAAGCAGACCGCCCTCAACGCCGTGCTGATCGCCTCCGCCGTGCACTTCGCCGTCATCCCTGCCTGGGGCGCGCTGTCCGACCGCGTCGGCCGGCGTCCCGTCTACCTGCTGGGCGCGGCCGGCGTCGGACTGTGGATGTTCCCGTTCTTCTCACTGATCGACACAGGCGGCTTCGGCAACCTGATCCTCGCCGTGACCGTGGGCCTGGTGCTGCACGGTGCCATGTACGCGCCGCAGGCCGCCTTCTTCTCCGAGATGTTCGCGACCCGGATGCGCTACTCCGGTGCCTCGATCGGCGCCCAGTTCGCCTCGGTCGCGGCGGGCGCCCCCGCGCCGTTGATCGCCACGGCGCTGCTGTCCGACTACGGCAGCTCCACCCCGATCGCCCTCTACGTCATCGCCGCGGCCCTCCTCACGGTGATCGCGGTGGGCGCCGCCAAGGAGACCCGCCACCGGGATCTGGCCGACATCGAGTCGCCCGACGACGCGGAGACCGCTACGGCCCGTGCGGCGGACGCGCACACCGTCTGACCGGCCCCTGGCCGTCACGGCCGAGCCCTGTGCAACCCGCCCCCGTATGCCCCGTGCGTACGGGGGTCAGGGTTGTGCCGGTGCCGACAAGCGGTGCAGCCGCAGGGCCAGTTGGATCTCCAGCGCGCGGGCGGGGCTCTGCCAGTCGTCGCCGAGGAGTCGACCGACGCGCTCGAGGCGCTGGGCAACCGTGTTCACATGGACGTGCAGTTCGTCCTTGGTGCGGGCCGGACTCATTCCGCAGGCGAAGTACGCGTCGAGCGTGCGCAGCAGGTCGGTGCCGCGGCGTTCGTCGTACGCGACGACCTGGCCGATCGTACGGCCGACGAAGCCCGCGATGTCCCGGTCGCCTGCCAGCAGCAGTCCCAGGAACCCGAAGTCCTCGGCGGCGGCCCCGTCTCCGGAGCGGCCGAGCAGACGCAGGGCGTCGAGGCAGCGCCGGCCCTCCTCGTAGGCGGCGGCCACGGCGTCGGGGTGGGCGGCCAGGTCCTCGACCGGGGCGGAGGCGCCGACGGTGACCGCTTCGTGGACGGCCGTGCCGAGGTGCCGGGCGGTCCGGCGGGCGAGGGCGGTGGCCGTGTCGCCCGTTTCGAGGGGCAGGAGCAGCACCGTGCCGCCGTCGCGGGCGGCGGCCAGCCCGTGCCGGGTCGCGGCGAGGTGGGACGCGGCGGACCACAGGCGTCGGCGGGCGGCCGCCTCCTGGTCGGCGTCGGCAGCGGCGGCGCCGAGGCGAGCGGCGAGGACGACGTGGGTGGCGTCGAGGTCGGCGTCCAGCCGTGAGGCGCGCTCGCGCAGCAGACGCGGGTCGCGGTCGCGGGCGTCGAGCAGGTCGTCCAGCAGCTCGCCCCTCACACGCTGTTCGGCCTCGGCGGCGGAGCGCCGGGCGAGGAGCAGCAGGGAGGTGACCATCGCGGCCCGCTCCAGCGTGCGCTGGTCGACGGGGTCGAGGCCGGGGTGGCCCCGGAGCACGAGCGCGCCGAGCAGTTCGCCGCCCGCGGCCACCGCGGCGATCCAGTCGTCGGCGTGCCGTACCGCGTGGCCTTCGGCGCGGGAGGCCTCCAGGGCCCTGGCCGGTGTGTCCGCGGCCTCCGCGAACTCGACCGTACCGTCCAGGACTTCGGAGACCGCGGCGGCCACGTCGTGCACCCCGCCGCCGCGCAGCACGAGTTCGGCGAGCCGGTCGTGCACGTCCGAGGCCCGCTCGATGACTCCGCTGCGGTCCCGGATGATCTCGTTGGCGCGCTCCAGGTCGGCGAGTGCCGAACGGGTCTCGGTGAGCAGGTTGGCGGTGTCGATGGCGGCCGCGGCCAGAGCGGCGAAGGAGCCGAGCAGCGCGATCTGCTCCCGCTCGAAGACCCGGGCACGCCGGTCCGCCGCGAAGAGGACCCCGATCACGTGGTGTCCCAGCATCAGGGGGACGCCGAGGATGGCGACCAGCCCCTCGTCGCGCACTCCGGCGTCGATGGCGAGGGTGTGCTGGAAGCGGTCGTCCTTGAAGTAGTCGTCGGTGACATAGGGGCGGGCGGTCTGCGCGACGAGGCCGCCGAGGCCCTCGCCCATGCCGAGCCGCAGCTGCTGGAACCGCGCGGCGACCGAGCCCTCGGTCACCCGCATGTAGGTGTCGCCCCTGGCCGGGTCGTTCAGGCTGAGATAGGCGACGTCCGTGCCGAGCAGCGACCGGGCGCGCTGCACGATCGCCTGCAGTACGGCGTCCAGGTCCCGAAGGCCGGCCAGGTCGTGGGCCGTCTCGAAGAGGGCCGACAGCTCGGCCTCGCGTCTGCGCCGTCCTTCCAGCTCGGAGCGCACACGCAGCGCGAGCAGCCTGGCCTGCTCCAGGGCGACGATCTGCTCGGTCGGTCTGCCCTCGGCGCGGGCGAGCAGCGCCGGCTGCTCGTAGGCGTCGGCGGACGCGCCCCGGGCCAGCAGCTCGAGGAACGGCGTCTCGGTGCTGTTCAGGGGCGCTCCGGCAGCGGTGGCGGATCGCTCGGCGGACTGCACGTGATCGCGGGACATGCCCACAGGATTGCTCATCGCACTGCCACTCCGTCAGCCCTGTGGATAACTCGGAATCCCGCCAGCCCGCACCGATCAGTGCGCGGTCCAGCCACCGTCGAGCACGAGCGACGTACCGGTCACGAAGGATGCGTGCGGGCTGCACAGATACGCGACGGCCTCCGCGACCTCCTCCGGTTCGATGAGCCGCTTGACCGCACTGTCCTGCAGCAGCACCTCGGACAGCACCCGCTCCTCCGGTATGCCGTGGGCCCGGGCCTGGTCGGCGAGCTGCTTCTCGACCAGTGGGGTGCGCACATAGGCGGGGTTCACACAGTTCGAGGTGACGCCATGGGGTGCGCCCTCCAGGGCGGCGGTCTTGGAGAGTCCTTCGAGTCCATGTTTCGCGGCCACATAGGCCGACTTGAACGCAGATGCGCGCAGCCCATGGACGGAGGACACATTGACGATCCGGCCCCAGCCCTGCCCGTACATATGGGGCAGGGCGCCACGGATGAGCCGGAAGGGCGCCTCCAGCATCACGGTGAGCACCGTGTGGAAGACGTCGGGTGGGAACTCCTCGAGGGGACGCACCAGCTGCAGCCCGGCGTTGTTGACGAGGACGTCGGTGCCGGCGGCGGCGAGTTCGGCGGCGTCCAGATCGGTGAGGTCGAGGACGTGCGGCTCGACCGCTCCCGGGAGGGTTCGCGCCTCCTCGGCGAGCGCCTCCAGGCCCGCGCCGTCCCGGTCGACCGCTCTCACCTTGGCCCCCGCGGCGGCGAGCCTCAGCACACAGGTACGGCCGATGCCACCGGCGGCGCCGGTGACGAGGGCGGTGCGGCCGCCGAGGTCGAGCGAGGAGGGCCGGGAGGAGGCGTGGGCCGGGAGAGCGCTGGGCGGGGTCATGGCTCGACCCTAGGCAGCAGCCTCGCCGGCCCACATATGGTCACGGCCCATAGTTCAGTGCGAACTCATAGGTTCGAACCACGTGGGTTCATCGGACAGGGCCTGCTTGATCCGGAACAGCTGGCGTTCGTCCATCACGGGCAGCGCGTCCACCTCGAACCAGCCCACCTGCAGGGACTCGTCGTCGTTCACCCGCGCCTCGCCGCCGACGGCCCGGCAGCGGAAGGTGATGTCCATGAACTGGCACATGTCGCCGTTGGGATAGGTGACCTCATGGCCGGACCGGACGAGGACGACCCGTTCGGCGACACAGCGGACGCCCGTCTCCTCGTACACCTCCCGCACGGCGCAGGCCGCCGGCTGCTCCCCCGGGTCCGGGATGCCGTTGATGACGGTCCACTTGCGGTTGTCCGCACGCTGCCCCAGCAGGACCCGCCCCTCGTCGTCGAAGACGACGGCGCTGACCCCGGGAAGCCACAGGAGCTGGTGGCCGGCGGAGGCCCGGATCGTACGGATGAAGTCAGGAGTAGCCATGGCCCCGACCCTAACGGGCGCATGGCGGCGCCCCCGGCGGAATTCCGGGGGCGTGCGACCGGTGACGGCTACACCTCAGCGGCGCGCCGCCCGCGCATCCCCGCCCCGATGGCCCAGCCCAGACCGCTCGCGGCGACCAGCACCAGGGCGATCTCCGGCAGGATGCCGAGCCGCGTGGCGGGGGTCTCGCTGGAACGCAGCGGCACCTTCTGGACCAGCGAGTCGGCGACGAACATGCCGGTCTTCTGCGTGATCCTGCCGTCCGGCATGATGATCGCGCTCACGCCGCTGGTCACCGGCACGGTGACGGTCCTGCTGTGCTCCACGGCACGGATGCGGGACATGGCGAGCTGCTGGTAGGTCATCTCGCTGCGGTCGAAGGTGGCGTTGTTGCTCGGTACGGAGATCATCTGCGCACCGTCGGTGACCTCGGAGCGCACCGTCCAGTCGAAGGCCGCCTCATAACAGGTGACAAGGCCGACCTTGGCGCCGTCCATGGTGAACACGCCCGGCTCGGTACCCCGGCTGAAGTCCTGGCGGACCATCGAGGTCCAGTTCTCGTTGATCGCCCCGACGAGCGAGCGCAGCGGAAGATACTCGCCGAAGGGCTGGATCTGCCGCTTGTCGTAGGCGTCGACCGGCCCCTTGGCGGGGTCCCACAGGATCTGCTCGTTGAACAGCTTGCCGTCGCGCGCGACGACACCACCGACGGAGATGGGCACGCCGATCGCCTTGGCGGCCCCGTCGATGACGGCACGGGCGTCGGCGTTGGCGAAGGGGTCGATGTCGGAGGAGTTCTCGGGCCACAGCACGAAGTCGGGCTGTGCCACCTTGCCCGCCTTGACCTGGGCGGCCAGGCGCTCGGTTTCACGCGCGTGGTAGTCCAGCACGGCGCGCCGCTGGGCGTTGAAGTCCAGCCCCGCGCGCGGAACGTTGCCCTGGATGACGGCGACGGTGGCGGTGCCGTTCTCGGCCTTGTCGCTGACCAGCGGCCGGGCGGCCACGGCGGCCACGACCGGCACGGCCACGCTCAGCAGGGCCACGGTCGCGGCGGACCGCTGGACGGCCCGGGTGCGGCGCCCCTCCACGGCCAGGCGTACGACCTCGTACAGGCCGAAGCCGCACAGGACGACCGCGAAGCCCAGCACCGGCGTGCCGCCCACCGCGGCCAGGGGCAGGAAGACACCGTCGGCCTGACCGAAAGCGATCTTTCCCCAGGGGAAACCGTTGAAGGGCGCACGCGCGCGTGCCGCCTCTCCGGCGACCCACAGGGCCGCCGCCCACACCGGCGAGCCGGGCAGCTTCGACACGGCGGCGATTCCGGCACCGACCAGCGCGACGAAGACCGCCTCGATCGCGACGAGCGCGATCCAAGGTCCGGGCCCGACCTCCACTCCGGTCCACACCAGCAGGGGCAGCAGGAACCCGAGGCCGAAGAGGTAGCCGAGGCCGAGGCCCGCCTTCCAGCTGCGGCCGCGCAGCGCCCAGCCGAGGACGGCGAAGGCCGGCAGGGCCAGCCACCACAGGGTGCGCGGCGGGAAGCTGATGTAGAGCAGGACTCCGGAGAGCGCCGCGGCGAGGGCCGGAACCAGGCGCAGGAGCCGTGCCGTGCGCGAGGCGGGCGCGATCTGCGGCTGCAGCTGGTCCGACTCGCCGGCGGACGTTGCGGTGACGGTCACTCCGGGAGTGTACGGCGGTTGACCTCGGCACTGACAGCGCGGTCCGGTCCGCGGCGACCTCGGCGTACCGGCCGCGGCGCGACCGTACGGGCGGGCGCAGCGACACCCCGCCGGCCCCGAATTTGCGCGGATGGCCTGGCCGGCCCCTCCGCGCGCAGGTGACGCACCCCTCCCGCACAAGACGTCCACAAATCGGCCATCAGCCGTTACGGTATGCCCGAGCCTCAGTCGTAGTGGCCGGTCAGGTCCGGGCGCGAGGTCCGTCACAAGGTCGGGGGACCGGGTTCGGGGGGCGGGGTGGGTGTCACGGGGATGGCGTCTGCGGTGGGTGCGGATGAGACCGGCGACAGACGAAACGTTTCTGATGCTGCGGGTGTGGTGGTGCTGGGATCCTGCGCCGCCTGGTCGCTGATCTCGGCCGCCGTGCACGCCGGCCGCCCCGAGGGTGTGCTGCTCGCGATCCTCGCCGTGGCCGCCGGCTATGCCGCAGGGCGGATCGGCGGGGCGCTCCTGCCGGTCGCCGCCCCCTGCGCCGGAGCACTCGGCGGAGTGAGCCTGACGCTGACCGTCCCGCACCTGGCCCCCGGGCCGCAGATCGTCACCCCGCTGGGCCATGCCGGGGCCACCGCCGCCGTGCTGACCCTCTCCGCGGGCGCCGCGTGCTGCGCCGCCTGGGCCGCCTCGGCACCCGCCCTGCGACTGGCCCTGCGTGCGCTGGCCGCCGGTATCGCGGGGACAGCGGCCGCCCTCGGCTCGACGACGGGCTTCGTCACCTGCACCGCCGTCGTGCTGTGCTCGCTCGCCGCCGGCCACCTCCGCCGTCGCGGCGTGGGCATCGCCGCCCTGGCCCTGACCGCCACCGCGGTCACCGGCCTGATCTGGGCGGCCGCCGGGAACGTACTGCCCGACGGTGTCGCGTCCTGGCTCGAAGGCCGGCTGACCGAGCACCGCATCGAGCTGTGGCAGGACGCCCTGCACCTGGCGCACGACGACCTGGCCCTGGGCGTGGGACCGGAACGGTTCGGCGAACTCAGCACCACGGCGACCGGGACGCTGCTGTCCGACGGCAAGCCGCATTCGGCGCCCCTGCAGCAGGCGGCGGAACAGGGAGTCACGGGGGTGATCCTGCTGGCGGCGGCGTTCTGCTGGATCCTGTTCGCACTGTGGCGCACCGCCCGCCCCACTCCCGTCGCGCTGACCGCGGGTGCTGCCCTGACCGCGGTGGCGGCGATCGCGGCGGTCGGCAACGCGCTCAGCTTCACCTCGGTGTCGGTGGGCGCGGGCCTTCTGGCGGGTCTGGCCACGGCACGCCCGCTGGCCGGTGGATCAGCGGAGCGCGAGATCGACGTACGCGCGCGTGGCGAGCGGAAGGTCCCATGATCCGACGCGCGGCGTACGGGTTTCGAACCCACCCATGATTCCGAAAGCCCTCCCCCGCGTCGACCGGCCGGACCGGCATCGCCCTGGATCCGCCGGGCCGGGCGATGCCGGTCAGCGCGCCGTGCCGGGCGCCCGTGTCCGCAGCCGGTCCCTGATGACCCCTACGGCCGCCTCCGCGTCGTCCACGGTGATCGTGAACGTATGACCGTCCCACATCCGCAGGATGAGGCCCTCGCCGCGCCGTACGACGACCGCAGTGCCCTTCTCGGGCCGCCACCGGTAGCCCCAGCCGCCCCAGTGACGCGGAGTGACGTGCGGGACGAAGTCGGCGCCCACGACCTCGGACAGGGGAATGCGCCGGCGCGGAACACCGATGTGGCCGCAGCGCACCTCGAGGCACTCCTGGTCGACCTTCAGGGCGACGTGCACGAACGCCAGCGTGCCGAACAGGACCAGCAGCCCGGCGGCGATGCAGCCGACGACGGCCATGACGAGCGGGGCGACGCCGTCCGTCCACGGTGAGTCGACGGCCAGCTCGACCCCGAGCGCCATGCAGGCGGCACCGGCGAGTGCCAGCAGCCACTGGACCCGGTTGGTCGCCCGCCCGGTCCAGACATCGGGGTGCGACTTCCTGCCGTGGGGGTGGTCCCTCATGCCTATGAGGTTACTCAGGTTTCGCTGCGCTGGTACTGCGCTGCGGAGGGTGACTGCGCCGACCGGACCGGGTCCTCGCGAAAGCCTCTGTCGGTGACCGGCGGTCACCGTGCGGGGCTGACCTCCTGCAGGAGACGGCCTTCGTCGTAGGCGAGGGCGGGCTCGGGGAGCGGGCCCTCGCGTCCGCTGAGCAGCACGGTCAGGGTGCCGCTCGCCTCGGCCTCGGGGGCGGGCTGCTCGCCGAGCCGGCGCAGCGCCTGTGCGGCGACGGCTCCGGCGGAGCCGTGCAGAACGAGGGGCGGGAAGCCGGGGCGCTGGACGGCGGTGCGGATGCGCTCGGCGACGAGCTCGTAGTGCGTGCAGCCCAGGACGACGGTCGTGACGTCCTTGGGGGTCAGCGCCGCGGCCGCGGCGACGGCGGCCTCGATCGCCGCCTCGTCCGCGTGCTCGACCGCTTCGGCCAGCCCGAAACACGGCACTTCGGTGACCGACACACCGTCGGCGAAGTCCTTTATGAGGCCCCTCTGGTAGGGACTGCCGGTGGTGGCGGGCGTGGCCCAGATCGCGAAGGGGCCGCCGCCGGCCGCGGCCGGCTTGATCGCCGGTACCGTGCCGATGACCGGAATGCCGGGCTCGAGATGGGCGCGCAGAGTGGGCAGGGCGTGCACGCTCGCGGTGTTGCAGCCGACGATCAGCGCGTCGGGGCGGTGCGCGGCGGCGGCCTGCGCCACGGCCAGTGCGCGCTGTGTGAGGTCCTCGGGAGTCCTCGGGCCCCAGGGCATGCCGTCCGGGTCGAGGGAGAGCACGAGATCTGCGTCGGGCCGCAGTCGCCGTACCGTGGCGGTGGCCGCGAGCAAGCCGATTCCGGAGTCCATCAGCGCGATCTTCACCCGGCCACGATAGACGATGGCCCCTTACGGGCCGGTCGGGTGGGGCAGACTGCGCGCGTGAGCGCCTTCGCGTGGACCGCTGCCGGATCACTCGCCGCCTGGCTGTGGCTGCTGCTCTGCCAGGGCTTCTTCTGGCGCACCGACGTCAGACTTCCGCAGCGCCTCGAACCGGACGCGTGGCCGTCCGTCTGCGTCGTCGTACCGGCACGCGACGAGGCCGCGGTGCTCGGCTCGAGCCTGCCGTCCCTGCTCGCCCAGGACTACCCGGGGCACGCGGAGGTCTTCCTGGTCGACGACGGCAGTTCGGACGGCACCGGAGACCTGGCGCGCGAGCTCGCACGGCGGCACGGTGGGCTCCCGCTGACCGTGGACTCCCCCGGCGAGCCGCCCGCGGGCTGGACCGGCAAGCTCTGGGCGGTGCGGCACGGCATCGGCCTGGCACGCGTGCGTGCCCCCGAGTATCTGTTGCTGACGGACGCCGACATCGCGCATGCGCCCGACAGCCTGCGCGAGCTGGTCGCGGCGGCGCGCACGGGAGGCTTCGACGTCGTCTCGCAGATGGCCCGGCTGCGGGTGGAGAGCCTGTGGGAGCGGCTGGTCGTGCCGGCCTTCGTGTACTTCTTCTCGCAGCTGTATCCGTTCCGCCGGATCGGCAGGAGGGGGGCACGGACGGCGGCCGCGGCGGGCGGCTGCGTCCTGATGCGCGCCGAGGCCGCCGAGCGGGCACGGATCCCGGACGCCATCCGGCACGCCGTCATCGACGACGTGGCGCTCGCGCGGGCCGTCAAGGCCGGCGGCGGCCACATCTGGCTGGGCCTGGCCGAGCGAGTGGACAGCGTGCGCCCGTATCCGCGGCTGCGCGACCTGTGGCGGATGGTCTCGCGCAGCGCGTACGCACAGTTGCGGCACAACCCGCTGGTGCTGGCCGGGACGGTCGCCGGGCTCGCGCTGGTGTATCTCACGCCGCCCGTGGCCGTGGTCGCGGGCGCGGTCGTCGGGGATACGGCGACGGCGGCCTCCGGCGGTCTCGCGTGGCTGGTGATGACTGGAACCTATGTGCCGATGCTCCGCTACTACCGCCAGCCACTGTGGCTCGCTCCACTGCTGCCGTTCACCGCGTTCCTCTACCTCCTGATGACAGTCGATTCCGCGGTGCAGCACTACCGGGGGCGCGGCGCGGCCTGGAAGGGGCGCACTTATGCGCGGCCCGACGCCGTGCCCGACGAGGGCTGACTACTTGCGGCCGGGCGTCCAGTTCATGCCCCATCCGTAGGCGTAGTCGACCGTGCGCTGCGGGCTCACTCCGCGCTCGGGCACGAGGTAACGGGCCTCGCGCTGGACGATCAGGTCGCTGCCGGTGTTGGTGATCAGGGCGAGCGCGCACACGGTCGAGGGGACCGTGCACTCGTCGAGCGAGAAGTCGACCGAGGCTCCGTGCTGGGGCGTGAGGGTGACCGTGGCGTGCAGGTCGGCGAAGGAGCGTGCCCCTTCGTAGATGGTCACGAAGACCAGGATGCGCCGGAAGTCCCGCTGGTGATCGAGGTTGATGGTGAGGTTCTCGCCGCTGGCCACGGCGCCGGTGCGGTCGTCGCCGTCGAGGTGGATGTACGGCGGCTGGTGCAGGGCGCCGTAGGCGTTGCCGAGGGACTGGATGACTCCCTTCCTGCCGTCGGTGAGCTCGTACAGGGCGCACAGGTCGAGGTCGAGGTCGTTGTGCATGGCGACGGGGCGGCCCAGTTTGCTCGCCCAGCCGGAGAACTGCTTGCGCACCTGCCAGTTGAGGTTCACGCGCATGGCGCCCGAGGTGCCGCCCTGCTTCGTCAGCGAGACCGAGGGCGACGCCTTGGTCAGCGTCACCTTGCTCAGGCTGATCGGTGCCGTCGGGGGCGTGGGCGGGGGAACCGGCGGCATGGCGGGCGGCGCCACGGTAGCGGGCGCGGTCACCGACGGCGCGAGCGGCGGGGCCGCGGGTGGCGCGGCGGGGGCCGGCTGCTGGGGTTCGTCGACCGTGATGCCGTAGTCGGTGGCCAGGCCCTCCAGGCCGCTGCTGTAGCCCTGGCCGACGGCGCGGAACTTCCAGGCGCCCTGTCGGCGGTAGAACTCACCCAGGACGAAAGCGGTTTCGACGGTGGCCCCCATGCTGTCGAAACGGGCGACGACCGTGCCCTGGGCGGCGTCCTTGACCTCGATGGCGAGGTCCGGCACCTGGCCGAACGCACCGCCGTCCGCGGAGGCGGCGAGGATCACGGTCTCGATCGCGGGCTCCACGCGCGCGAGGTCGACGAGCAGGCTGTCGGTCACCCGCCCGCCGGCGTCCCGCTTGCCCTCGTGCCGGACGGCGCCGGAGGAGTGCTCGGGCTGGTTGTAGAAGACGAAGTCGCCGTCGGAGCGGACCTTCCCGCCGACCAGCAGCAGCGCCGAGGCGTCCGCGTCGGGCACGCCCGGCCCGGAGCGCCAGCCCAATTCGACCCGCAGCGCCGTCGTCGGCACCGGAGCATTCGATCCTTTCGGCATTGACATGTCCGCCCCCATCACGGGTCACCGCGCCAGGCATGTCCCGGCAGCTCATCGGGTTCTTCTACAGGACCAACCTATTCTCCGCGCCGCCGAACTCCCACGTGGAGCACAGGAACGTGGGGGCCAACCCCCGGTAACCCGCTCGGAACTCGGCATTTACACGATCCGCACGCGGATTGGCGTCCCTTTTTGCCAAGTTCGCTCGCATTGGGGATCCGGCGTCACTGCGGACACATAAAACAACCCTCTTATCGGTCTCCCCAACCAGCACATCGTGGGCTTAACGTATGCGCCATGACCTCCCCCCGCTCCACTTATGGCGGCGGCTACTACTCCGCCTCCTTCCCGGACACTCCGATCTACGACTCGCTCGTGGCCGAGCGGGGCACCCCGCAGATCGCCCCGATCCGGGTCCCCGCCGCGTACGACATGCCGGGCAGCAACCTGCCCGCGCTGCCTTCGGCACTGCCCGCCCTCCCGTCGGGACCGTCCCAGCCCTCCTACGGTTATCCGCAGGCGCAGCAGCCCGCTCCGCTGCAGCAGGCGCCCGCGGCGTACATCCCTCAGCAGGCGGCCGCGCCGCGTGGCTACCCGGGTCCGCAGGCGCAGCAGCCTCGTCCGGTGGCGCCCGGCGGCATGGGCTACGAGGCGATGCGCCCCGCGGCTCCGCGTCCCGCCCCGGCTCCCTACCAGGACCCGTACAACAACCAGCAGTACCGCGGCTACTGACCCGTCCCCCAGGGCTGTCGGTGCCACCTGGCACGATGGCCCCATGGGGTATGCGCAGTTGCAGTCGATTCACCTGCATCCGGTCAAGGCATGCCGGGGCCTCGCGCCCCGGGAGGCCGTCGTGGAGCCCTGGGGGCTGGCCGGAGACCGACGCTGGGTACTGATCGACGACGGGGGAAAGGTCGTCACGCAGCGCCAGCGAGCGCGCCTCGCGCTGGTCGCCGCCGAGCTGCTGCCCGGCGGCGGCGTCCGGCTGTCCGCGCCCGGCATGGATCCGCTGACGGTGCCCGTGCCCCGGCCGGCCGACACGGTGCCGGTGGAGATCTTCCGGGACAAGGTCGAGGCGGTGCTCGCCGAGGACGATGCCGCCCACGCCTGGTGCAGCGCCTATCTCGGCGCCGACATACGCCTCGCGCACATGGACGACCCCGCCACACGCCGCCCCGTCGACCCGGAGCACGCGCTGCCGGGCGAGACGGTCTCCTTCGCCGACGGCTACCCGCTGCTGCTCACCACCGCTGCCTCGCTCGACGCCCTCAACTCCCTGATCGCGCAGGGCGAGCACGCCGACGAGGGTCCGCTGCCCATGAACCGCTTCCGGCCCAACGTGGTCGTGTCGGGCACCGCGGCCTGGGCGGAGGACGACTGGTCGCACCTCGCCATCGGCGACGTCACCTTCCGCGTCCCGAAGAAGTGCGGGCGCTGCGTGGTGACCACGACCGACCAGGCCACCGCCGAGCGCGGCAGGGAGCCCCTGCACACCCTGGGCAGGCACCGACGCCTCGACGGCAAGCTGGTGTTCGGCCAGAACCTCGTGCCCCTGTCCCGTGGCACGATCCGAGTCGGTGACCCGGTCACCGTCCTCGACTGAGCCCGCTGTGGACCCGCGGTCGAGCCAGGCCGGGAAGCCCGGCCGGAAAAGATCCCGCCGGAGGACGGCGTAGGGGAACCGGGGCCGGGGTCCGCGCGTTGGGGTGTTCGTGAGAAGTTCATGAAAGGCCCTGGGCGCAGGTGATTTCGCTCTCTCTTCGCCGGGCCCGCGGGTGAGCGGCTCTGCGAGGGGTTATCACGGAGCGGGAAGGGGGTGGCAGTTCGATGCGGGCGATCAGCGGACTCTGGCGCTGGCGGCACAACCCGCTGCGCCGTCCGACCGATCTGGTCGAGGCCTGGCTCGCTCTCGCGGCCCTGCTGCTGATCCTGGTCGTCACGCCCTTGGTTGGGTCCCTGACCGGCGGCCTGGCCCAGGACGCCCTGCAGGAGTCCGTGCGTGAACAGCGGGCGTCCCGGCACCTGGTGACCGCGACCGTGGTCCGCAAGGCGGACGGCTCCCCGCTGGACGCCGACCCCGAGACCTCCACCGGCCGGGACATGCGCACCCGGGTCGTGGCCGACTGGACCGCACCGGACGGCACCACGCACCGCGCGCCGGTCATGACGAGCATCGACACCCCCCATCCCGGCGACCGCTTCACGATATGGACGGACCGCCAGGGCCGCACGGTGGCCCGCCCGTTGGACTCCGCCACCGCGGCCACGCACGCCGTGCTCGCCGGCTTCGGCGCGGCAGTGATCGCCGCCGGGCTCGTCGAGGGCAGCAGACGGCTGATCGTCTGGCGCATGGTCCTCCGCCGGTACGCGCGTTGGGACCAGGCGTGGGACAAGGCGGGTCCGGACTGGGGCCGGACCGGCACCGGCAGTTGACGGCCTTCCGGCTCTGGTCAACCCACCGAGCGCGCGCACGCTACGGTGGACCGGCCGAACTCTTCGGCAGCACAACCCGCGTACGACGAGGTGGGGGCACATCAACGCCATGGCACAGGGCACGGTCCAGGTGACGCACACCGGCACGTCGCGGTGGCGGCGCCGCACGGGTGAGTACGCATCGCTCGCCGCCGCCCTGGAGGCCGCGGCCGACGGTGACGTCCTCACCGTCGCGCCCGGCACCTACCGGGAGAACCTCGTCGTCCAGCGGGCGGTGACCCTGCGCGGCCCCGAGGGCTCACCGGGCTCGGTGCGCATCGCGCCCGTGGACGGTGTGCCGCTGACGGTGCGCGCGTCGGCGGTGGTTCAGGACCTGCATGTCGAGGGCCAGGACGCGGCGGCGCCCGCGCTGCTGGTCGAGGAGGGCGCCCCGGAGCTGTCGGACGTCCGGATCGTCACACGGTCCGCGACCGGCATCGAGGTACGCGGAGGCGCGCGGCCGACCGTGCGGCGGTGCACCGTCGACAATCCCGCGGGCATCGGCATCGCCGTACTCGACGGCGGGGGCGGGGTGTTCGAGGAGTGCGAGGTCGTCGCGGCCGGCCAGGCGGGTATCGCCGTACGCGGCGGCGCCCACCCCCGACTGGAGCGCTGCCGTGTCCACCATGCCGCGGGCTCCGGGCTGACGGCGACCGGTGAGAACTCCGCCCTGGAGGCGGTGGGTTGCGAGGTCTACGAGGTCCGCGGCTCCGGCATCCAGGTCACCGGCCGTGCCACCGCCCACCTCACCGACTGCGATGTGCACCGCACCACCGCCGACGGCGTCACGCTCGACACGGACGCCGTGCTGACCCTGGCCGACTGCCGTATCCACGACATCCCGGAGAACGCCGTCGACCTGCGCTCGCGCTCCGTGCTCACGCTGACCCGCACGACGGTGCGTCAGTTCGGGCGCAACGGCCTGTCGGTGTGGGATCCGGGCACGCGCGTGGACGCCAACCAGTGCGAGATCTTCGACAGCACCGGCGACTATCCGGCGGTGTGGGTCAGTGACGGCGCCACCGCCGTACTGGACTCCTGCCGGGTCCACGACGTGCCGGACGCGCTGTTCGTCCTCGACCGAGGCTCCCGCGCGGACGTCGTCGACAGCGACCTGTCCCAGGTGCGCAACACCGCCGTGTCGGTGAGTGACGGCGCCACCGCACAGCTCGACGACTGCCGGATCCGGGACGCGGCGACGGGCGCCTGGTTCCGGGACCACGGCAGCGGCGGCACCCTCAACAACTGCACCCTGGACGGCACCCAGACCGGCGTGATCGTCACCAAGGGCGCCGACCCCACCATCGAGCGCTGCACCGTCGAGTCGCCGGCGGAGGCCGGGTTCTACGTCTCGGCAGGCGGCCGCGGCACCTTCCTGAACTGCCGGGTCAGAGGCAGCTCCGGTTATGGCTTCCATGTGATCGACGGCTGCCGTACGACGCTGAAGAAGTGCCGCACGGAGCGGTGCGCACGCGGCGGGTACGAGTTCGCGGACGGCGGCCCCGACTCAGCCTCCGGGGTGGGCCCCGATGTGGAGGACTGCACCAGCGACGAGAGCGCGGGCCTCAGGCAGCCGACCCCGGCGCCGGAGCCCGCCGTGCAGACAGTGAGCCAGTCCCCCGGCCTCCTCGGCGCGATCCCCGGCCAGCGCACCACCGAGCAGGAAGCGCTGATCGCCGCCACGCAGCCCGAGACGCCGACGCGGACCTCCAAGGCCGTCCTCGGTGAACTGGACGCGCTGGTGGGCCTGGAGAGCGTCAAGCGCGAGGTGCGCGCCCTCACCGACATGATCGAGGTGGGCCGGCGCCGTCAGCAGGCGGGCCTGAAGGCGGCTTCGGTCAAGCGCCACCTGGTCTTCACCGGCTCCCCCGGCACCGGCAAGACGACGGTCGCCCGCCTCTACGGCGAGATCCTCGCCTCCCTGGGCGTCCTGGAGAAGGGCCACCTGGTCGAGGTGTCCCGCGTCGACCTGGTCGGCGAGCACATCGGCTCCACGGCGATCCGCACGCAGGAGGCCTTCGACAAGGCGCGCGGCGGCGTGCTGTTCATCGACGAGGCGTACGCGCTGTCGCCGGAGGACTCGGGCCGGGACTTCGGCAAGGAGGCCATCGACACACTGGTGAAGCTGATGGAGGACCACCGGGACGCGGTCGTGGTGATCGTCGCGGGCTACACCGCCGAGATGGAGCGCTTCCTGTCGGTCAACCCGGGTGTGGCGTCCCGCTTCTCACGGACGATCACCTTCAGCGACTACGGCCCCGAGGAACTCCTGCGCATCGTCGAGCAGCAGGCCGAGGAACACGAGTACCAGCTCGGCCCCGGCCTCGCCGAGGCCCTGCTGAAGTACTTCACGGCGATCCCCAAGGGCCCGGCGTTCGGCAACGGCCGCACGGCACGCCAGACCTTCGAGGCGATGGTGGAGCGGCACGCGGGCCGGGTCGCCCAGCTCGACGAGCCGAGCACCGACGACCTGACCCTGCTGTACGCGGAGGACCTCCCCGAGCTTCCCTGAGCCAAAGGCACTGCTCAGCCGACGGTGCCCCTCACCTCTCCACCCCCGCCTCCGCCCGCTGCTCCGGCACCTCCCCGGGCCGCAGCCGCGCCAGCAGCCGCGCTCGCTCCTCGGCGAACGCCGGGTCCGCCTGGTAGTCGCCGTGGCCGAGAATCGGCGCAGGCAGAGGATGTTCAGGTGTCCGGCCGTACGCCAGGGGATCCTTGAGCGGCGCGCGGTCCACCGCGGGACCGCAGTCGCCGGACAGGTGGACGGGGCCGCCGATGGGGTCGGTGAGCCGGTACAGGTTGCGCCAGCAGTCGACCTCGGCATGCAGCGAGGAGAGGGCGGCCGGGCCGAAGTGGGCCGGGAACCAGCGGCCGTAGAGGCGCTCCAGGGGTGAGCCGTAGGTCAGAAGGGCGACGCGCTTGCGGTCGGCGGGCGTCAGCTGCCAGGCCGCGGCGGCCGCGAGCACACTGCCCTGGGAGTGCCCGGAGATGACGAGGCGGCGGCCGTCCTCGGCGCGCGTCCAGGTCGCCATCCGCCAGGTCAGGTCGGGCACGGCGCGCTCGGCGTAGCAGGGTGGCGCGAAGGGGTGCGCGGCGCGCGGCCAGAACGTGCCGACGTCCCAGAGGATGCCGATGGTGCGCCGTGCGGAGGCGTCCTTGTAGGCGCGCCGCCCCCAGGTGACGAACAGGACGAAGCCGACGCCGATCAGCCAGGAGCCCAGCGCCTGCGCGGTCTGCGCGCCGCCGTGGACGAAGGCGTACGTTCCCTCGGCGGCCTGGCTCGGTGTCTTGTCGCTGGTCAGGGCACCGATCAGGGCTCCGGCGCCCAGGAGGAGGGTGGCGGCGGCGGTGACGGCGACGACGAGAGGGGCGCGGTCGGTGAGCGTGGCCATCGCGCGCGTGCCGGCGATACGACGGGTGCGTGCCGTGTCCCGGGGTTCTCCGGCGTAGTCGAGCTCCACCGTGCCGAGTTCGGTGCGGCGCAGCAGCCAGGCCCGCCATGCCAGCCAGCCGCAGAGCAGCAGCAGGAGGATCAGCAGCGGCGGGATGACGGAGGCCTGCCAGGTCAGCAGGACCGGTGGGCCGTCGATGGAGGCGCCCGTGCCGTCCAGCCAGTCGGCCACCCGCTGGGACACCCCGCCGGACATCACGCCTCCGAGCGCGCAGGCCAGCATCGCCACGGCCGGTCCGCCCAGGCCCCGCATCGCGGCGCGCGGGTCGGGATCGGTGCGGTGGAGGACGTGGGCGACGACGCCGAGGACGATCACGAGCAGGCCCTGGAGGAAGGCGATGGCGCCGAAGGTCGCGTCGCCCGGCAGGCGGCCCTCGGACTGCCAGCCCGGGCGCTCCCATCCGGCGTACACGAGGGCGAGCACCAGCAGGGCCAGGGAGGCGAGCGGCAGGCGTCGTACGAGGTGCTGGTCGAGTTCCTGATCGAGGCGGTTCTCGCTGCGGCCCCGGCGGCAGACCACCCACACCACGACGGCCGCCCCGGCGACGATCGCCGCATCCAGCAGCCATCCGAGCGCGTTCAGCAGTACGGGTCCGCCTGAGCGGCGGTCGAAGCGTGCGGCGGCCGAGGCGACCGCCGCGGCGACCGTGAGCAGGCCGGCAGCGGTGTGCGCGGCGCGCAGCCGGGCGACCAGGCGACGGCCGTACCAGAAGCCGGGGCGGCCCAGGGAAGTGCGGCCGGGCTCCTCGTCGGGCTCGGGCTCGCGGGACATCGGCTGCTGGGACTCGTATGCGCTCCAAGTGCGGCGCGAGAGGTACCACAGCAGCCCGGTCAGTGCGGCGGGCACCAGGGCGGCGAGAGCGAGCCTGCGGCCGGGGCGGCTCCACCAGCCGCCGTGCGAGACCTCGGGTGACAGGAAGCCCAGCCAGCTGTGCCGGTCGGCGCACGCGCGCGTGCCCGCGCACTGCCAGGCCGTGAGGTCCAGGGCGACCTCGCAGGCCGCCGCGACGAGCAGGACCGTCAGGGTCAGGCCGGCCAGCCGCACGAGCAGGCCGTAGAGGCGCACGGTGCGCGCACGGCCCGGTGCGGTGGGGCGCATCCAGTGGGCGAGGTTGACCACCATGAACGGCAGTAACAGCAGCCACAGGGCGCGGGCGCTGTTTCCCGAGGTCAGGTTGCACCAGACGTACGCTTCGGGCACCGGCTTGCCCCGGTAGTCGTCCGGTCTGGATTCGGCGTCGACGTCGTCGGCGCGCCGGAAGACGGCGGCCGTGTCGTCGCCGGTGATCCGCACGGTGCGCGGATCGTCGAGCATCTCTTGAGGTGTGGTGCCGCCGACTCCGTGGACCAGGAGTTCCAGCGCCGTTCTCTTGGCTGAGGCACGTTCCACTGTTCGCACTTCCCCCGTGACGCGCGGTAGATATGTGTCCGTGCGGGTGGAAGGATCTCCGTTCCAGCGGCGGCGCACACCTCCTCTCACCGAATCTCCCCGATGCGAGTGACGGGGGAGCAACGCATGGCCTGTGGATGACATGCCCGCGTCGGGCCGGTGGTACGAGGGGGGTGAAGCCGTGCGAGGATGGGACGCCCGCACACCGGGACTGCGAGAATGGCCTCGTCGCAGCAGGTGGGCAGGCCTGTCGGACGGCTTGAGGCGAAAGGACCGGAGCGTACGTGAGTGAGAATCAGAACCTCCTCGCGGAGCAGCGGCGCGCCCTGATCCTGGACGAGGTACGGCGCCGTGGCGGGGTGCGCGTCAACGAGCTGACCCGCAAGCTCGGCGTGTCGGACATGACGGTGCGCCGCGATCTGGACGCGCTCGCTCGGCAGGGCGTGCTGGAGAAGGTGCACGGCGGTGCGGTCCCGGTGGTCGAGGCGAGCACGCACGAGCCGGGCTTCGAGGCCAAGTCGGGTCTGGAGCTGACGGCCAAGGAGGACATCGCGCGGGCCGCGGCCGAACTGGTCGCGCCGGGTTCCGCGATCGCGCTGTCGGGCGGCACCACGACGTTCGCGCTGGCGCATCAGCTGGTCGACGTGCCGGACCTGACCGTCGTCACGAATTCGGTGCGGGTCGCCGACGTCTTCCACGCCGCGCAGCGCACGACGGGCCCGCGGCAGGGCGCGGCCACGGTCGTGCTGACCGGTGGGGTGCGCACCCCGTCCGACTCGCTGGTGGGCCCGGTCGCCGACCAGGCCATCGGGACGCTCCACTTCGACGTGCTGTTCCTCGGTGTGCACGGGATATCGGTCGAGGCCGGCCTGTCCACGCCGAACCTCGCGGAGGCCGAGACCAACCGGCGCCTGGTGCAGTCGGCGCGCCGCGTCGTGGTGGTCGCCGACCACACCAAGTGGGGCGTGGTGGGGCTGAGTTCGTTCGCGGCGCTGGAGCAGGTCGACACGCTGGTGACGGACGCCGGGCTGCCGACGGACGCACGCTCGGACATCTCCGATCACCTGCGGCGGCTGGTGGTGGCGGGCGAGCCCGACGAGGTCGAGGACATCTGAGTCCGGCGCCGGACGGCGTGCAGGCATCCGAGTCGACGGTGCAGGCGTCCGAGCCGGCGCCGTCGGGCGGTGCAGACATCTGACGGAGCGCCAGCTATGGTGACGCTGCCCGGAGCGGCGTCGGCATAGGGGGTTTCGTCCATGGCTCACCTGTTGCGTGAGGTGACGCTCGACTTCGTCGCAAGCGCGCCCGTACGGCATGTCTTCGCGCGGGAGATCTCCGCTCCCCCGGAGCCGGTCTTCCGGGCACTCGCCGAGGACGTGCCCGGCTGGGCCGAGTGGTTCTCGGCGGTGACGCTGGCCCGGCCGCTGGACGACGGGGCCCGGCGTGAGGTCCGGCTCAAGGGCGGTGCGCGCTTCGAGGAGACGATCCTCGCGGCCAAGAGCCCCGAGCTGTACGCCTACCGTGTCGACGTCACCAACGCGCCGGGAGCGCGAACCCTGGTCGAGGAGTGGCGGCTGGCCCCGGCGGGCACGGGCACGCGCGTGCAGTGGACGTTCGCCGCGGACGGCACGGCACCCTTCCGGTTCACCGTCGGCCTCGCCCGGGCCGGCCTCGGCCGGGCGTTCCGGGACGCGGTGACCTCACTGGACCGACGGCTGACGTCGGGACGCGCCAGGTGAACTGAGCGCTGCTCAAGAGCACTGATCACGAGCGCTGAGAGGACCCAAGGCCCACGCCCCGCAGGTCACTCGGGCCACACGCCCGTCGCCAGGAGCTGCTCGATGGCTGCCGCGTACGGTGCGATGTCCAGGCCCTGCTCCGCCAGCCACGCGTCCGAGTAGTACTTGTCGAGGTAGCGGTCCCCCGGGTCGCACAGCAGCGTCACCACGCTCCCCCGCCGTCCCTCGGCCACCATCTCGGCGACGATCTTCAGCGCGCTCCACAGACCGGTGCCCGTCGAGCCGCCCGCCTTGCGCCCGATGGCCTGCTCCAGGGCCCGTACGGCGGCCACGCTCGCCGCGTCCGGCACCTTCATCATCCGGTCGACGGCGCCCGGCACGAAGCTGGGTTCCATGCGGGGCCGGCCGATGCCCTCGATGCGGGAGCCGCAGTCACAGGTGACGTCCGGATCGCCGGTGGTCCAGCCCTCGAAGAAACACGAGTTCTCCGGATCGGCGACACAGATGCGGGTGTCGTGCTGCATGTAGTGGACGTAGCGGGCGATGGTCGCGGAGGTGCCGCCCGTGCCGGCGGTGGCGACGACCCACGCGGGCTCCGGGAACCGTTCCAGACGGAGCTGCCGGAAGATGGATTCGGCGATGTTGTTGTTGCCGCGCCAGTCCGTGGCCCGTTCGGCGTAGGTGAACTGGTCCATGTAGTGGCCGCCGGTCTCCACCGCGAGGCGGGCGGACTCCTCGTACATCTTGCGTGAGTCGTCCACGAAGTGGCACTGCCCGCCGTGGAACTCGATCAGGCGGCACTTCTCGGCGCTCGTCGTGCGCGGCATGACCGCGATGAAGGGCACGCCGATCAGCTTCGCGAAGTACGCCTCGGACACGGCCGTCGAGCCGCTGGACGCCTCGATCACGGGGCGGTCCGGCCGGATCCAGCCATTGCACAGGCCGTAGAGGAAGAGCGAGCGTGCGAGCCGGTGCTTGAGGCTGCCGGTCGGGTGGGTCGACTCGTCCTTGAGGTACAGGTCGATGCCCCAGTGCTCCGGCAGGGGGAAGCGGAGCAGGTGCGTGTCGGCCGAGCGGTTCGCGTCCGCCTGGACCTTGCGCACGGCTTCTTTCAGCCAGGCGCGGTAGGCGACGTCGCTGTGGTCGACGTCGAGGGTCACGCCGGACGGGGTCTGCTGGATGGTGCTCACGGCGCTGCTCCTCGTGCTGTGCGGCAGCGGCGACTCGCGCGGCCGTCGATTCGAGCATAAACATCTTCCGCACGCTTCTCACCTGCATAAACACACCTTTGAGAGCCTCAAAGGCATCCCTGGACCGTTGGTCTCACCGGCCCGTGGGGGCGCATTCACGCGAGTGCTCCGAGCGCCCCCGGTCAGGCATGACGTGTGTACTGGTGCTCGACGCGGGACGCGGGCACACTGCTCCGGACGGGACGACGATCCCGAACAGGGGCACACTGGATCACGACCAGGGCCGGCCACACCGACACAGAAGGAGCCGGCACACCGACGCGCACAAGGGGGCGGGGCATGGCGGAGCCGGAGTTCACGGCCACGGGCGTGCGGATCGGGAAGCGGCTGCGCTCGCTGACCCGGGCCGGGCAGGTGCGGATCAGCGACGGCAGGGTGCAGTTGCTCACCAGTTACGGCAGCGAGATAGACAGCGCGCCGGTGCAGGCGGTGCGGGCGTCCAAGCCCTGGTTCGCGCCGGACGACAAGGCGCTGGCCGACCTCAACGGCAAGCGCTACTCCCTGACGCTGGGCGACCATGACCCCGCTCCGGGGGAGCCGGGTCCGCCTGCGGCGCGGCGGTTCATCGAGGCCGTACGGAAGGCTGCGGGGCGTAAGGGCTGAGTGACGGGGAGTTGCGGTACCGCGTCCCTTGCGTCACTCTGGTCTCACGTCACTCTGGGTTTACCGGCGATAACGCTGCGAACCAGCCCGCCGGCCACGACAGCAGGCGGCCGTTTCCTTCAAGCACCCTGCTGGATCCGTACTCCGTGTTCTTCCGGACCTCTTCAGTCGGGGAGTCGCAGCCGTGATCAGTTACCCAAGCAGGCACTGCACGGTGGAGCTCCAAGCCCTGCCGTCGCGGATCGGCCAGGTCCGCAGAATCCTTTCAGCGCAGTTGCGCTACTGGCATCTGGATCCCTTGATAGACCGCGCCGCACTCGGTCTGACCGAGCTGTTGACCAACGTCCACCAGCACGCGCAGCCGGACAAGATGTGCACCGTCGAGATCGAGCTGCTGCTCGACCGGCTCATGGTCTCGGTACGCGACCACGACCCGCGACTGCCGGTCGCGGCCGACGCCAAGGACGCCGATACGCTCGCCACGTGCGGGCGCGGGCTGGCGATGGTGGCCGCCGTCAGCGAGAGCTGGGGCGTGCGGCCGGACGGCGACTCCGGCAAGGTCGTGTGGTTCACCCTGCCGGCGCCCGTTGCCGCGGCACGGGCCGGGGTGGCCGGGGCCTCGCGGCCACCTCAGCGGGCGGCTGTTGAGGTGGACGTGGAGAAGCCTGTGCGGCGGTTTGCTGAGGTCGGGGCACGGGTTGATCTGCGCAGGCCGGAACATGCTCCCGCCCGGTCGGCCGTTGTCGGCTGATCGGGCGGTGAGGGGCTGGGGCTGTGGTGGGCGCGGGAAACGTTGGCGTTTCCAGGGTTCGGGCGGTGACTCCAGGCGGCCTCACGCTTTGAATGGTTCGGTCGCCTGCGGGGCGCCACATGCCGGTGTCGAGAGGGCGATCGTGCTCGGCGCTTCGCGCCTGCGCGCGTTCGCCCTCTCGACACCGGCGCGCCCCTCCGGCTCCCTCACGGCCGGTGTCGTCGGCCCAGTGTGGGTCGGTGGGCACTTGCCCTTGGCCCTGCTGGGCCTTGGGCGGCCGTTGGTGTAAAGGGCCGCCCGTCGGTGAGGTCACTCCGTGGCGATGGCCCTCAACACGTCCAGGCGTGCTGCGCGGCGTGCCGGGCGCAGGCCCGCCAGGGCTCCTGCTGTCAGGCCTACCAGGGCCACCACCGTGAGTTGCAGGGGTGGCATCGCGAAGGCGAAGGCGCTGTCGCTTGCTCCGTCGGAGGCCTTCACCAGTACCCAGCCGAGGAAGGCGCCGAGGGTGAGGCCGCCCGCCGTGCCGAAGGCGGCGACCAGGACCGACTCCCAGCGGACCATCGCGCGCAGCTGGGAGCGCGTCTGGCCGACGGCTCGCAGGAGGCCCAGTTCGCGGGTGCGTTCGTGGATGGCCAGGGTGAGGGTGTTGGCGATGCCGAGGAGTGCGATGAGTACCGCGAGGGCGAGCAGGGCGTAGACGAGGGTGAGCATCATGTCGATGCCACCGGCCGAGGACTGCGCGTACTCGTCCCGGGTCTGGACTTCCGGGTTGCCGTACTGAGCCGCGATCTTCTGGACCGCCGCCTTGCCCGCGTCCGTGCTCACTCCGTCCTTGAAGGAGACGGCGAGCAGGGTGTCGGCGTCCTGGGTGCGGTGCGGGGCCCAGGCGTCGCGGGTGATGACGTAGTCGCCGGCGAGTTCGGACTGGCCATAGACGGCGCGGATCGTGAAGGTCTGCTGCTGGCCGTCGGTGAAGGTGAGGCGGGCCTTGTCGCCGGTGGTGAGGTGTTGCTTGTCGGCCTCCATCTCGGTGATGGCGATTCCGTCGGTTCCCAGGTCGTGCAGGGAGCCCCGGACCTCGCCGAGGTCGAAGGTGCGTTCCAGGGCGACCGGGTCGGTGACCGTCAGGGCCCGTCCCTTGCCGTCGACCTGGGCGACGCCTCGGCCCAGGCCCACGGCCGTGTCCACCTCGGGCAGCCGTTGTACGGCGTCGGCGAGCCGGGGGCTCAGTCCGCTGCCGCCCGCGCCGAACGACGGTGTGCTCACGGCGACGTCGCCGGCGAACGAGCGGGACACCGTCTGGTCCATCGTCGCCTTCAGCGAGGCGCCGAAGACGGTGAAGAGGGAGACGACTGCCACGCCGATCATCAGGGCGCTCGCGGTCGCGGCCGTCCGCTTCGGGCTGCGCAGGGCGTTGCGCCGGGCGAGGCCGCCGGTGACGCCGCGCAGCCGGTCGAGGGGGCCGCCGAGGATGCGTATGGCCGTGGTCGACGCGACCGGGCCGAGGACCACGAAGGCGACCAGGGCGAGGACGGCGCCGGTGCCCGCCGACCAGAGGGACGGGGATGCCAGGACGCCGGTGAGGGTCACGCCGAGCGCGAGGGCGAGGAGGCTCAGGCCGGTGACGGCGCGGGTGCGGGAGGCGCCGGAAGTGTCGACTGCCGTTTCGCGCAGGGCGGCCAGCGGTGCGGTGCGGCCTGCGCGTACGGCGGGCAGCAGTGCGGAGCCGAGGCAGACCACGATGCCGACCGCGAGGGGCAGGGCCATGGACAGCGTCTTCACCACCAGGTCGCCCTCGGGGAACGGGAATCCGATCGCCGGGAAGAGTGCCTGAAGGCCGGCCGCGATGCCGATGCCGCCCGCGAGGCCGGCCGCCGACGCGGTGACGGCCACGGCGGTCGCCTCGACGAGGGCGGATGCCGTCACTTGGCGGCGTGCGGCGCCGAGGGCGCGCAACAGGGCGTTCTCGCGGGTGCGTTGGGCCACGACGATCGCGAAGGTGTTGTGGATGGAGAAGGTCGCCACCAGGAGGGCCACGCCGGAGAAGACGAGGAGGAAGGTGGTGAAGATCGTCAGGAACTGGCTGGCGATCATGTCGGTGTTCTCCTCGGCCGACTCCTGGCCGGTGATGGCCTCAACTCCCTTGGGAAGGGCGGGGGTCAGGTCGTCGACCAGTTCCTGCTGGCTCACCCCGGGGACTGCCCGCACCTGGATGCTCGCCGCCTCGCCCGGTCGGGCGGTGAGGTACTTCTCGGCGTCGGCCTGGGTCATGCCGGTGAAGGTCACCTGGGCCATGCCGTCCTCGCCGCCGAAGGTCGCGAGGCCGACGATGGTGACCTTGACGGGGTCGGGTGTGCGCAGGGTCGTGGTGTCGCCGATCTTCAGGTGGCCCTTCTCGGCCGTGCCCCGGTTGACCACGACCTCGCCGGTCTTCTGCGGGGCGCGGCCCTCGGCCAGGCGGTAGGGGTTGAGGTCGGGGTCGGTGATCCAGTTGCCGGCGAGGGTGGGCGGGCCCTGGCCGCCGATGGGGTCGCCGTTCTTGCCGACGAGTTGGCCGGCGCCCTGGATGCTGGGGGCGGCGGCCGCGACGCCGGGGATCTTCTCGATCGTGCCTGCCAGGTCCGTGTCGACCGGTTCGCGGACGCCCTCGCTCTCGCCGGGCGTGGTGATGGCGTCGGCGCTGCGGACGACGGCGTCCGTGCCGCTGGTCGCGTTGCCGAACATGGTGTCGAAGCTGGCGCGGAGCGTGTCGCCCATGACCAGGGTTCCGGCCAGGAAGGCGACACCTAGGAAGACCGCCAGGAACGTACCGGCGAAGCGGCGCTTGTGGGCGCGCAGGGAGGACACGCTCAGGCGGACGGAGGCGCTCATGGCATTCCTGGCGGTCATGACGGCACCTCGAAGGCTTTCATGCGGTCCAGGACCTTGTCGGGGGTCGGGGAGGTCATACGGTCCACCAGGCGCCCGTCGGCGAGGAAGACGACCTCGTCGGCGTGGGCGGCGGCCACGGGGTCGTGGGTGACCATGACCACCGTGCGGGCCGTCTGGCGCACCGCGCGGCCGAGCAGGCCGAGGACCTCCTCGCCGGAGCGGGAGTCGAGGTTTCCGGTGGGCTCGTCGGCGAAGACGACGTCGGGCCGCCCCGCGAACGCCCGTGCCACGGCGACGCGTTGCTGCTGGCCGCCGGAGAGTTCGGAAGGGCGGTGGTGGAGGCGGTCGCGCAGGCCGACGACGTCGATCAGCGCGTCGATCCATTCCTTGTCGCCTGCGTCGCCCTTGCCGCCCGCCAGGTCCAGGGGCAGCGTGATGTTCTCCGCGACGGTCAGCGTCGGCACCAGGTTGAACGCCTGGAAGACGAAGCCGACGCGGTCGCGCCGCAGGAGGGTCAGGCGGCGGTCGTCGAGGGTGCTCAGCTCGGTGTCGCCGATGTGGGCGGTGCCCGAGGTGAGCGTGTCGAGGCCTGCCGCGCAGTGCATGAGGGTGGATTTGCCGGAGCCCGAGGGCCCCATGATCGCGGTGAAGCGGCCGACCGGGAAGTCGACGCTCACCCCGTCCAGGGCCCTCACGCTGGTGTCGCCGGTGCCGTACACCTTCACGGCATCGACCACGCGGGCGGCGGTACGGGTGACGGTCGTGGTGGTGGTCATGCCGCACCGCCCTTGCCCGCCGTACGGCCGAACTGCTCGTCCAGGACGGACAGGCGGCGCCAGTACTCGTCCTCGTCGATCTCGCCGGAGGCGAAGCGGTGGCCGAGCACGGTGATCGGCGATTTGTCGTCGGGGGCCGGCCGCCCGGGGCCACGGCGTCCGCGCCACACGGTGCGGCGCAGCAGCGTGATGCCGCCGATCACGACGGCCGCCCAGATGAGCGGGAAGAAGAGGATCCACGGGCCGGGGCCGCCGTCGGCGAAGTGTGCCAGCGTCTGCATCTCGAGTCATCTCCCGAGTCGGTCGGATGAGGCTTTTCGGTGATGTCTCGAGACTCGCCCCGGGGAGGGGTCCGGGTCGTCGTACGGCCAGCGGCAGTGCGCGTACCTCGGGGGGAGTACGCAGCGCCGGTTCCGCTGCTCCGGACTGGCTCGACTTCTGTAACTACTAGTATGTACAGTAGCGGCATGAGCACCTCGGACCGACTGATCGAGTCCACCCGGGAGCTGTTGTGGGAGCGCGGCTATGTGGGGACCAGCCCCAGGGCCATCCTGGAGCGGGCGGGCGCCGGGCAGGGCAGCATGTACCACCACTTCAAGGGCAAGCCGGATCTCGCACTGGCCGCGATCCGGCGGACCGCCGAGGAGATGCGGGCTACCGCCGCGGGAGTACTCGACGGTCCGGGGACACCGTACGAGCGCATCGAGGCGTATCTGCGGCGCGAGCGCGATGTGCTGCGCGGCTGTCCGGTCGGGCGGCTGACGATGGACCCGGACGTCATCGCGAGCGACGAGCTGCGCGCGCCCGTCGACGAGACGCTGGACTGGCTGCGGGAGCGGCTGGCCTGGATCGTCGAGGAGGGCAAGGAGCAGGGCCAGTTCGCGCCCGGGCTCGACGGCGAGGCCATCGCGGCGACGATCGTCGCGACCGTCCAGGGCGGCTATGTCCTAGCCCGCGCATCCGGTTCGCCCGCCGCCTTCGATGCGGGCGTGCGGGGTCTGCTCTCTCTTCTCTCACCTCGCTGAGATCTCACCCCGCCGAGAAGGCGGTTCCCTCTCCGCGCCAGGAAGGCGACACCCGATGCACGCGATGCAGTACGAAATCACCCTGCCCGCCGACTACGACATGGAGATCATCCGTCGGCGCGTGGCGCACAAGGGGCATCTGCTCGACGAGTGGCGGGGCCTGGGCCTCAAGACGTATCTGATGCGCGAGCGAGGGGTGCACGGCTCGCCGGTCAACCAGTACGCGCCGTTCTATCTGTGGCACACCTTGGCGGGCATGAACTCCTTCCTCTGGGGAGGCCCCTTCCAGGGCGTTGCCGACGACTTCGGGCGGCCGTCGGTCCGGCAGTGGTCCGGGCTGGCGTACGAGGAGGGCGGCGCCGCCCGCTCTTCCGCACGGCTTGCGGTGCGGCGGCGTCAACCTGTTCCCGCCGGCGGGCTGTTGAGCGAGGTCATGGCGGACGCGGCGCGGGAGACCGGGCGGCTGGCCGGCGAGGACGGTGCGGTGCTGGCGGCGGCCGCCGTGGACACGGGCCGCTGGGAGCTCGTCCACTTCTCCCTCTGGGAACACGGCACGCCCAAGGCCGAGGGCGATGTGTTCGAGGTGCTGCACATGTCCGCGCCGGAGCGCGACCGGCTGGCCCGATCGTGTTGATCTTTGACCCGGCGGCCGCTTTCGGCCCCGGCGGCCATGCAGAGGATGGGAGGTGACAGACCGCCGTGGTCTGCCGGTACGACGAAAGGCGAGGACATGGCACTGGAGATGCGCGATCGCTGTGAGCGCTGCGAGACGGCGGCTCTGCCGCTCGACGCGCCCGCCCGCATCTGCTCGTACGAGTGCACCTTCTGTGTGCCGTGCAGCGAGGCGATGCGGGACGTCTGTCCCAACTGCGGTGGCGAGCTGGTCCCCAGACCTCGCCGCTCCTGACAAGGAGGACCCCACCCATGCCTTTCGTCCGCATCGACGCCCTCGGCTCCGACCCCGAGCGGCTGGACGCCCTCGGCCGTGCCGTGCACGACGCCCTCGTGGAGGCCGTCGGCATCCCGTCCGACGACCGGTTCCAGGTGCTGGTCGGGCACGACGGCAGCCGCAGCACCCTGCGCTACGACGACGGCTACCTCGGCGTGCGCCGGGACGACGACCTCGTGTACGTGGCGATCACGATGCGCTCCGGACGGACCCCCGCGCAGAAGCAGGCGCTGTTCCGGCGGATCGCCGAACTCGCCCACGCCTACGCGGGGACCGAGCCTCGCAATGTGTTCGTCACGCTGACCGAGAACGAACCGATCGACTGGTCCTTCGGCGAGGGAGTGGCCCAGTACGCCGAGCGCCCGGTCCCCGCCGACTCCCCTGCCCCCGGCGGAGCGTTGTCCTAGCTGCCGGGCATGGGCCGCATGTCGACACCGTGCCGTGCGGCGATCTCGATGAAGCGGTCGACGTCCGGTGGGGTGTCCGACTTCGGCGGCAGCTCGTGGCTCTGCGCCGGTTCACCGGCCTCGGCGAAGAACTTGTCCAGGCCTCCCGACGTGTAGGTGACGACGAGGCGCACCGTGCTGGTGGGTTCGAACCGCTCCAGCGTCCCCTCGGGGATGTGGAAGAGCGATCCGGGGCCTCCGTCGAACACCTCGTCGCCGACGTGGGCCCAGGTCGACGACGCTGTGATTCCCGGCGGTCCGGCGCCGGAGCCCTCTGGAGTCCGACGTCAGCCAGACAGTCGGCGGATGGCTAGAGCCTGCTGTCGTCCAGCCGTCCGATGTGGGCCACGTTCCCCCGGTCCTCGGCGTCCGTGCTCGCCTCGGCCGCGAACCAGGCGTCGAGGATCTCCTTGAGCAGCGGCTCGGAGGTGAGGCGCAGGCTGAGCGCGAGCACGTTGGCGTCGTTCCAGCGGCGGGCGCCGTCCGCGGTGTAGGCGTCGGTGCACAGGGCCGCCCGTACGCCCGGCACCTTGTTCGCGGCGATGGACGCGCCCGTGCCGGTCCAGCAGCACACCACCGCCTGGTCCGCCGTCCCGGCGGCGACTTCGCGTGCGGCGGCCTCCGAGCAGGGCGCCCACTGGGGGTTGTCGCCGGGGCTCAGTGCGCCGTGGGCGACCACCTCGTGGCCGCGCTCGCGCAGCTCGGCGACGAGGAAGCGGGCCACGGGTTCGTCCATGTCGGAGGAGACGGAGATCTTCATGCGCGGCTCCGCCCTCCCCAGGTCAGCGGCCTCGAACGGCTCGGTGACAGCAATTCTAGACATCAGTTTCGTCGGCTCGCAGTAGCGACCCGACCCTGTCCAACGCCTCACGCTGCGCCTGGAGGGCAGCATGAGTGTAGACCGACATCGCCGTGTCGAAGTGGCTGTGCCCCAAGGTGGCCTGCGTCTCGTGGGGCTTCGCGCCCGGTAGTCGCTTTCGACCCGACGCCGTGCCAGCCCACAACTCACTGGTGTCGGCTGGCTCACGACGGGCCGGAAGCTGACCGCCGAACAGCGAGTCATCGCCTGTCCGCACCCTCTGGCACCCTGTCGGCCCACCTGACTACGACGTCGAGCAGTAACGCCAGGGTCCCTCTCCTCGTAGCGTGAAGGCCGTGGCGCACGGGAAGTCGGGAGTGGAGGTCTGGCTGCTGAGCCGCTCTACGGGGGCCGACCTGTCTGCACATCTGCCCAGCGCTCTGGCTCGTCGCCGCGGCCTGTACCGAGCAGAAGCGGGCTGTCAGCTTTTCCGCCGGCTGTTCTTCCCGTCGCGGTACGCCGGAGCCCTGCCGCCGCCCCGCGCGTGCGTCGCCAACAGCGGCAGCGTACGGGGCTCCACCACCGTGGAGAGGACCACGACGCTGGTCGAGCGTGCGATGTGCGGGGAACGGGTGACTTCCAGGAGAGCCTCCTGCAGTTCCTCCTGGTTCCGGGCGGCCATGCGACAGAGCACATCGCCGGTTCCGGTGGTCGCGAAGGCGTCCAGCACGGCTGGATGGCGCTCGAGTACGTCACGGACCTCGTGCAGCGCGCCCTGTGCGATCTCAAGCGTCACAAAGGCCTGGACGGTGTAGCCCGCGGCATGCAGATCGATGTCGGGCCCGTATCCGGTGATCACGCCGGCGGACTCCATCTTCTCGATCCGGGACTGGACCGTCGCTCGCGCTACGCCGGTCAGTCTGGACAGCTCCAGGTGGCCCGCGCGGGGGTGGCCCTGGAGGGCGTTCAGCAGGGCGACGTCCAGTTCGTCGAGACCGCTCATGCAGCTACCTTTCGCCAGTGCCAGGATCAAGCGCCGTAAGTAGGCGCAGCGTATAGCAAACGTGCCCCATTGCCAGGCTGGCTTAGCAGATCGACTAGCGAATGCTGGGTATGTTGCGCAGTTGCGGGGCTGCCCGCTCATACTCCCGCTTGCCAACCCGTGTCGCCCGGCGACATCGAGCCAGCGGAGAGAACCATGAGCCTCGAGCACTCCCTCACCGACCAGGAACGACTGGCCGACCTCGGTCTCGACCAGCTGAAGCAGCTGGTCGGCCTGGTCTCCTACGACGACACCACTGACCCCTTTCCGGTGACCGGTTGGGATGCCGTCGAGTGGGTTGTCGGCAACGCCAAGCAGACGTCGCACTTCTTCCAGTCCGCCCTGGGAATGGAGCTTGTGGCCTACTCCGGTCCCGAGCACGGCAATCGCGATCACCACGCCTACGTCCTCAGGAGCGGCGCCGTCCGGTTCGTCGTCAAGGGTGGCGTGTCCCCCAACAGCCCGCTGCACGACCACCATCGCAAGCACGGCGACGGCGTCGTCGACATCGCTCTGGAGGTGCCGGATGTGGATCGCTGCATCGAGCACGCCCGCAGCCAGGGTGCGACGGTACTGGAGGAGCCTCACGACGTCGCGGACGAGCACGGGGTGCTTCGCGTCGCGGCCATCGCCACCTATGGCGAGACCCGGCACAGCCTGGTGGACCGCTCGCGCTACGAAGGCGTGTACCGGCCCGGCTATGTCGAGCTGGCCTCGTCGTACGTCAAGCGTCCGGGCGCGCCGAAGCGCCTGTTCCAGGCTCTGGACCACGTCGTGGGCAACGTGGAACTCGGCCGCATGGACGAATGGGTGGACTTCTACAACCGCGTCATGGGCTTCACGAACATGGCGGAGTTCATCGGCGACGACATCGCGACCGATTACTCGGCCCTCATGTCGAAGGTGGTGGCCAACGGCAACCACCGGGTGAAGTTCCCGCTCAACGAGCCGGCCGTAGCCAAGAAGAAGTCGCAGATCGACGAGTACCTCGAGTTCTACCAGGGACCGGGGGCGCAGCACCTGGCCCTGGCGACGAACGACATCCTCCGCACCGTGGACTGCCTCCGGGAGGAAGGCGTCGAGTTCCTCGCCACCCCGGACTCCTACTACGAGGACCCGGAGCTGCGCGCCCGCATCGGCGAGGTCCGCGTCCCCATCGAGGAACTGCACAAGCGCGGCATCCTGGTCGACCGTGACGAGGACGGCTACCTCCTGCAGATCTTCACCAAGCCGATCGGGGACCGTCCCACCGTCTTCTTCGAGTTCATCGAACGTCACGGCTCCCTCGGCTTCGGCAAGGGCAACTTCAAGGCGCTCTTCGAGGCACTGGAGCGCGAGCAGGAACGGCGGGGGAACCTCTGACGGCCGTCTGCGCCCGGGCCACCATCATCGAAGGAGCGAGAGATGGCTCACTACCTCAGCGTCGGGCACGTCCCGCCCAAGCGTCACACCCAGCACCGCACTCCCACGGGCGGGTTGTACTACGAGGAGTTGATGGGCGAGGAGGGGTTCTCCTCGGACTCCTCCCTGCTCTACCACGCCCATATACCGTCGGCCGTCCTGGGCGCGCGGAACTGGGATCTTCCGGACCAGAGCACTGTGGCGAACCACCCCCTGAAGCCCCGTCATCTCAGGCTCCACGACCTGTTCCCGAGCCAGGACTGGACGACCACCGATGCGGTGACCGGGCGGCGTCTGGTGCTGGGCAACACCGATGTGCGGCTCGGCTACGCCTCGGTCGGCCGGCCCTCACCGCTGTACCGGAACGCCACCGGCGACGAGTGCGTCTATGTCGAATCCGGCTCAGGGGTCGTCGAGACGGTCTTCGGTGACCTGACAGTGGGGCAGGGCGACTACGTCGTCCTGCCCCGGGCCACCACCCACCGATGGGTGCCGGGCGGCGACGTACCGCTGCGGCTGTACTTCATCGAGGCGAACAGCCACATCACCCCGCCCCGGCGCTTCCTGTCCCGCTACGGGCAGTTCCTGGAACACTCCCCCTACTGTGAGCGTGACCTGCGCGTGCCGACGGCACCTCGGGTGGTCGACGAGCAGGACGTCGAGGTCTACATCAAGCACCGCGGCCCTGGTGCCGGTGGGCTCGCGGGTACGGTCCATGTCCTGCCGCGGCACCCCTTCGACGTGGTGGCATGGGACGGGTGCCTGTACCCGTACGTCTTCAACATCTCGGACTACGAGCCGATCACCGGGCGTATCCACCAACCACCCCCAGCGCACCAGGTGTTCGAGGGCAACAACTTCGTCATCTGCAACTTCGTTCCCCGCAAGGTGGATTACCACCCCCTGGCCGTACCGGTCCCGTACTACCACGCCAATGTGGACTCCGACGAGGTCATGTTCTACGTCGGCGGTGACTACGAGGCACGCAAGGGCTCCGGTATCACTCAGGGCTCGGTCTCCCTTCACCCCGGCGGTCATGCGCACGGGCCGCAGCCGGGCGCCGTCGAACGCAGCCTGGGAGCGGAGTTCTTCGACGAGCTGGCGGTGATGGTCGACACCTTCCGGCCGCTGGAACTCGGCGAAGGCGGACAGGCGGTCGACGACGGGACCTATGCCTGGTCGTGGGCCGGGCGGGGGGCCGCATCGTGACCGTGCTGCCGTCACGCACAGGTGCCGGCGGGCTGAGCATGCCGTGGGTGGAGGAGTTCGGCGGATTCTTCGACGACGCCGCGCTGTTCCCCCCGGGCAACGCCCCCATGGCCACGGCGGTGGCCCGCCACTGGGAGCATCTCGACGCGTGGTACGGGCCGGCGGTGGGGACCTTCGTCTGCCCCGATCGGCGCTGGGACGAGCTCATCGGCCAACTGGACGGTGGGGGGCCCGTGCTCGACCTGTCCCTGGTCGTCGGCGGCGGTCCGGAATCTCTTGCCGCCGGCATGGCCCGCGCACAGGCGCACCCACGCGTTCGCCTCAGGGCGGTGGAGCTGCCCGTCACAGGCAGCGCGCCCGGTGGGCTGGAGGCACTGCTCCAGACCGTCGCCGCGGCCGTGCCCCGGGCCGTGACGGTCTACGCCGAGGTGGGGCTCGGCCCCGGTGTCCACCAGGCCGTGCAGGCTGTGGCCCAGGCCGGTTTCCGGGTCAAGTTCCGGACGGGCGGAACGCGGGCGGATGCCTTCCCCGACGAGACACGGCTCGCCGAGGGACTGGTGTGCGCCATGCGGCTCCGGGTCCCGTTCAAGCTCACTGCCGGTCTGCACCACGCCGTTCGCCACACCGCGTCCGGCAGCGGCTTCGAGCACCACGGTTTCCTCAACGTGCTGGCCGCCGTCGCCGCGGCTCACGACGGAGCGGACGAGGAGACCATCGCCTCCGCATTGGCCTGCAGGGAACCGGAGAGCGTGGCGCGTTGGTGCACGCCGCACCAACGGGCCGTAGCCCGAGCCTGGTTCACCTCTTTCGGAACCTGCAGTATCGACGAACCCCTGGCCGACCTCAGCGCCCTGCGGTTGCTGGGAAGGAACTGACATGCCGTCTCACTCCATACCGCGACCCGCACGGTCCTGGGTGCCGATGCGACAGGACCACCCCTTCGGCATCCAGACGCTGCCCTACGGGTCGTTCACGCGATCGGACGGCCGCGCTCGGGTCGGTGTCGCGATCGGAGACCACGTCCTCGACCTGTCGGCGGCCTGGCCTGCGCTGGCCCCCGCTGAGGAGGACCTCTTCTCCACAGGATCGCTGGACCGGTTCCTCGCCGCGGGCCCCTCGTCGTGGGACCGCGTCCGATCCACCGTCAGCAGGTGGCTCAGCGACGAGCGCGAACGTGAGCACGTCCACGGCTTCCTGCTGCCCGCGGCGGAAGCGGCCATGCTCCTGCCCTTCACGGTCGCCGACTACGTCGACTTCTACGCCTCCGAGCACCATGCCGCGAACCTGGGGAGGATGTTCCGGCCCGGCACCGATCCCCTGACGGCGAACTGGAAGCACATGCCGATCGGATACCACGGACGCGCGGGGACCGTCGTCGTCTCCGGAACCCCCGTCCCCCGTCCCCGTGGCCAGCGGCGCACCGCGGAAGGCGCCGTCACGGTCGGCCCCAGCCTGCGGCTCGACATCGAGGCCGAACTCGGCTTCGTCGTAGGAGTGCCCACCACCATGGGCGAGCAGGTCTCCCTCAGCGCCTTCGACCAGTACGTCTTCGGTGTCTGCCTGGTCAACGACTGGTCCGCACGCGACATCCAGGCATGGGAGTACGTCCCGCTCGGGCCGTTCCTGGGCAAGTCGTTCGCAACCTCCGTCTCGCCGTGGATCGTGCCTCTGGCCGCCCTGCAGGAGGCACGTACCGCGCCTCCGCCGCGTTCCCCGCGCCCGGTCGCCTATCTCGACGACAGCGGTGAGGCCCCCTGGGGGCTGGATGTACGGCTCCAGGTCAGCGTCAACGGCACCAAGGTCAGCGAGCCGTGCTTCGCGGACATGTACTGGACCGCCGCCCAGCAACTGGCCCACATGACCTTCAATGGCGCGAGCCTGCGAACAGGGGACCTCTTCGCCTCGGGAACGATCAGCGGCCCCACCGAGCAGAGCCGGGGATCGCTCATCGAACTCACGTGGAACGGCCGGGAACCGCTGGAGATCGACGGCGGTCGGCGCACCTTCCTCGAAGACGGCGACGAGGTGGTCATCACGGCGACCGCCCCGGGTCCGGCCGGGACCGTCGTGGGTCTGGGCGAAGTAAGAGGCAGGGTGGCGCCGGGCGGTGGCCGGGGCGCCGCGCCGCGGGAACCACGACACAGTGAAAGGCAGAGGTAGTGGACAAGGTTGTCTCCTCCGCGTCCGAAGCGATCGCCGGTGTCGGCGACGGGGCGCGCGTGGCGGTCGGCGGATTCGGGCTCTGCGGCATCCCCAGTGCCCTGATCGCCGCGCTCCACCAGGCGCGGGTGAGCGATCTGGAGATCGTCTCCAACAACTGCGGCGTGGACGACTGGGGTCTGGGAATCCTCCTGCACGACAGGCGGATCCGCCGGATCGTCGCCTCGTACGTGGGTGAGAACAAGGAGTTCGCGCGGCAGTACCTGGCGGGCGAACTGGAGGTCGAGCTCACCCCGCAGGGGACACTCGCCGAGCGGCTGCGGGCCGGCGGGGCCGGCATCCCGGGCTTCTACACCGTCACGGGCACCGGCACACAGGTCGCCGAAGGGGGCCTGCCATGGCGCTATCACCCGGACGGCAGCGTCGCGGTGGCCTCGCCACCGAAGAAGACCAGGGACTTCCACGTCGACGGGGTCACCCGCACCTACATCCTCGAGGAAGCGATCACCGCCGACTTCGGCTTGGTCCGAGCATGGAAAGGCGACCGGCACGGCAACCTGGTCTTCCGCCGGAGCTCGCGGAACTTCAACCCCCTGTGCGCCATGGCCGGGCGGATCACGGTCGCCGAGATCGAGCACCTGGTCGAGCCCGGCGACCTCAACCCCGACGCGATCCACGTGCCCGGAATCTACGTCCACCGCGTGCTGCCCCTGACGCCCGATCAGGCCGCCGCCAAGCGCATCGAACGCCGCACCACCCGCCCCCGACCTGACGCGGTAACCGCCGACGGCCGGAAGGTCCCCGCGGCCGCTGACACCAGAAGGCGTGAACCATGTCCCTGACCCGTGATCAGATGGCCGCCCGCGCCGCGGCGGAACTGCGCGACGGCGACTACGTCAACCTCGGCATCGGACTGCCCACGCTGGTGCCGAACCACATTCCCGACGACGTCGAGATCGTGCTGCAGTCCGAGAACGGCATCCTCGGCATCGGTGCCTATCCCCCCGCGGGAGACGAGGACCCGGACCTCATCAACGCCGGAAAGGAGACCGTGACCGTACGCAAGGGCGCCTCCTTCTTCGACTCCGCGACGTCCTTCGGGATGATCCGCGGCGGGAAGATCGACGCGGCGATTCTCGGCGCGATGCAGGTGTCCGCCGATGGCGACATCGCCAACTGGATGATCCCCGGCTCGATGGTCAAGGGAATGGGCGGGGCGATGGACCTCGTCCATGGCGCCAGGAAGGTCATCGTGCTCATGGAGCACAACGCCAAGGACGGCGCCTGCAAGATCGTGCGGAAGTGCTCTCTGCCCTACACCGGACGCCGAGTGGTCCAGCGGATCATCACCGACCTCGCTGTCCTTGACATCACCGCATCGGGCCTGGTCCTGCGCGAACTAGCACCGGACGTGACGCTGGAGCAGGTGCGGGCGAGGACGGAACCGGACTTCGCCGTCGACCTCGCCTGACGGCCGCCCAACCCTCTTTGCGTCGCCCTGGCGCCGAAACCCCTTTCAAGGAACGTGATGAAAACCCTGCTTGCCCAGTTCGAGAAGAAGGCTCCGGAGATCGTCTTCGAGTGGAACGACACGGAGACGTCCGCCAGGGGATGGGTGGTGATCAACTCCCTGCGGGGAGGCGCCGCAGGCGGCGGAACCCGTATGCGCCAAGGACTCGACCGCAACGAGGTCGAGTCGCTGGCGAAGACCATGGAGATCAAGTTCACGGTGTCCGGCCCGCTCATCGGAGGGGCGAAGTCCGGCATCGACTTCGACCCCCAGGATCCCCGGAAACACGAGGTGCTGCGCCGCTGGTACAAGGCCGTCACCCCATTGCTGAAGTCCTACTACGGCACCGGTGGTGACCTCAACATCGACGACAGACACGAAGTCGCGCCCATCACCGAGAGCCACGGCCTGTGGCATCCGCAGGAAGGCGTGGTCAACGGCCACTACGGTGATGCCGGCGCCAAGCATCTCGTCCAGCGGGTCGGACAACTCCGGCAGGGCGTGTCCAAGATCGTGGAAGATCCCCGCTACACCCCCGACCCGAACGGCAAGTACACCGTCGCCGACCTGATCACAGGATGGGGCGTGACGGAATCGGCGCGACACTACTACGCCACCTACGGCGGTGACTTCGCCGGCAAGCGCGTCATCGTCCAGGGGTGGGGCAACGTCGGGGCCGCGGCCGCCTACTACGCGGCACAGTCCGGTGCACGAGTGGTCGGCGTGATCGACCGCAGTGGTGGACTCATCAACCCTGCCGGATACAGCGCCGACGAGGTCCGCGAACTGTTCCTCGCCAAGCAGGGCAACACGTTGCGGGCCGATGACCTCGTGCCCTTCGACCGGGTCAACGAGACCATCTGGGACACCGGCGCGGAGGTCTTCCTCCCGTGCGCGGCGTCACGTCTGGTCACACGCGAACAGGTCGACCGTCTGACAGCGAACGGCCTCGAAGTCATCGCCAGCGGCGCCAACGTGCCGTTTGCCGACCCCGAGATCTTCTACGGCCCCGTCTACGAACACGCGGACCACAGCGTCGCCGTCGTTCCGGACTTCATCGCCAACTGCGGCATGGCACGCACCTTCGCCCTCCTGATGCAGGGCAACCTGGAAATCTCCGACGAGTCGATCTTCGAGGACATCTCGTCCACCATCGAGTCCGCACTGAAGCACTGCCATGCACGCTCACAAGCCCCCACGCAAGTGGCGAGCACTGCTTTCGCCATCGCCCTCGACCAGCTCCTGGCCGTGCCCAAGCACGGTGTGGGGCATGTCGTCGACGACGACCGGTGACCGACCGCCGTGCCGGCCCTTGCGGGTCGCGGTGGCAAGCCCCTCCAGGGTCGACTCCCCTCGGCTCCTGTCCGCCGCCCCTCTGCCGGGGTGGTGGCGCGAGTGCGGGGTGCTGGGGCGGGCGCGTCATCGCTGGTACAGGACCATCTTGTCGGCGTCGCCGCCTCCGCGCTGGTCACCGACAGGCACGTCCCGATCGTCTTCTCCGAGCGGGTGATGGGCGTCTTCGCGGGCACGCTGGTGCCGGTCGCCGTGGCCGTGCTTCCGACAGCCGAGTAAGTGTGCAGATACGTGTTTCCACTGAGGTCCATTTCGTCTCGGCCGTCTAGGTTCGACGAGTTGGACGGATCGAACGGTGTCGAGGGGACCGAGTGACAGACAAGGCCCAGGGAATAGGGGGTGTTGGGCGGTCCTGCTGGCTGCGGGGGCCTTACTGACCGGGTGTTCGGCGCAAGGGGGCGGACGCCGGGCCTTTCCGGCAGAGCGGTTCGCCCTCGGCCGGTGCCTCTCCGAGCGCGAGCAGTGCGACGACACCGTCGAGCGGCTCGTCCGCCGCTTCGTCCGTCCTCACACCCGACGCCTCCCTCGCCCCCGAGTCCTCGACGGACGAGGCCTCTCTGTCCGAGTCCGTCGAGGAGGTGCTGCGCTGCCCCGAGCAGCGGCCCCGGTCGAACGAGCGGATCACGGGTCTGATGTCGCTGGGTACCCCCTTCCGCGCCCATGAGCAGGACAGCAGTACCTCTGGATGGTCGCCCGGCTGGGCACCGTGGTCATGGCCGTCTCCGTGACGGGCGGCGCCGGCCACACCCAGGAGGAACTCCGGCAGCTGGGCGGCAAGGCCTTGGCTCAGAGATGCTGACGCGCGTCGAGCCGCGGCTGAAGGGGAAGTGATGGAACTGCTGCATATCGCGGATCCCGCCAAGCTTGCGGGCCACCGGCTGCTCGGACGGCTCGGCGCGGGCGGCATGGGTGTGGTGCATCTGGCCCGCTCGGCCGGCGGGCAACTGGTCGCGCTGCACTAACTCGACCAGCGCGAGACAACCCGACCGAAGTCCTGGCGAACCCTGGGCACCTGACCTCGGCACCTCCAAGATCCCCGACAGAGTCAAGCTCAAGAGGCTGGAGGTATAGCAGGGCATGCGACCGATAACCGCACTCGGCCCGGCGGCAGTTGGTGCGTACCGACTGCTCGCCGAGCTGGGACAAGGGGGGATGGGGCGGGTCCTGCTCGGCACCGGGCCCGACGGACGGCTCGTGGCCGTCAAGCAGATCCACGCCGAGTACGCCGACGAGGACGGCTTCCGGGCACGGTTCCGGCGGGAGGTGACCGCCTCCCGGAAGGTGTCCGGCGCCTGCACCGCGCCGGTCCTGGACGCCGATCCGGACGCCGAAACGCCCTGGCTGGCCTCGGTGTTCGTACCGGGGCCCTCGCTGAGCGACGCCCTGGACGCCTGCGGCGGGACCCTGCCCGAGGACACCGTACGGCGGCTGGCGGCCGGGCTGGCCACCGCGCTCGCCGACATCCACCGGGCCGGCCTGGTGCACCGGGACCTCAAGCCCTCCAACGTGTTGCTCGCGGAGGACGGCGTACGCGTCATCGACTTCGGCATCGCGCGCGCCGTGGAGGGCGCCACACGGATCACGCACACCGGATCGCTCATCGGCTCGCCGTCCTTCATGGCTCCCGAACAGGCCCTGGGGCAGGAGGCCACCCCGGCCGCCGACGTGTTCGCGCTCGGGTCCACCCTGGTCGCGGCCGCCACCGGGCGTCCGCCGTTCGCCGCCGAGTCCGTACCGCGCCTGCTGCACGAGATCGTGCACGCGGAGCCCGACCTGACCGGCGTACCGGACGCGCTGCGCGCCGTCATCGAGCCCTGCCTCGCCAAGGAACCGGCCGCACGGCCCACCCCGGAGCAACTGCTCGCCCTGATCGGGCCCGTCGAGCCGACGGCACGGCCCTGGCCCGGGGCCGTGGCGGGGCTGATCGCCGGCCAGCTGACCGAGGTGGAGCAGCTGACCTCGACCCTGCCGCTCGCTGTGGCTCCTGGGGTGCCCCCACCCCGGCGAAAGCGGATGTGGCCGCGAGCGGTGGCGGTGACCGTGGCCCTGGTCGCCCTGCACTTCGCGACCCTGGGCAGGTCGCAGGCGGCGTGGCTGTACTACACCGTCTTCCCGGACGGCGCGCCGCTGTCGCTGGTCGATGACGTGTACCAGGCGCGAGCGAGGACCTGCTACGACATCCGCGAGGAGGTCCGGATGCCGTCCGGCTTCGAGGTGAAGGACTTCGACGGGGTCATCCTGAACGCGGCGGAGATCGTGCACCCGGGGACGTGCACGTGGGAGCGGACCAACGGTGACCGGATCACCGTCACCTGGCACGTGCACACGACCTCTCCGGCCTTCGGCACCGGCGCGGAGCGCGCCGAACTGGACCACAAGTCGGACCTGCCCGAGGGAGAGACCGGTCGCGAGGCCGACCTCGACTTCGCCGACGAGGGGCTGTGGCTGCCGCTGAAGAGCGAGGACACCGACAACTGCCGCCTGTCGCTGCGGGACGTGAACCTGCGGATGACGGTCGGGGTGAGCGGTACCGCGTACGCCGGGCGGGGCGCTTGCGAGGCGGAGGCCGTGAAGGCGGCCGGGGCCGCCATCAAGATCGTGGAGAAGAAGTGAGGGAGCTCAGGGCGACCGATCCGGTCGCGGTCGGGCCGTACCGGCTGCTCGCCGAGCTCGGACGCGGAGGCATGGGCCGGGTGCTGCTGGGGGCCGGGCCGGACGGCCGACTGGCCGCGGTCAAGCAGGTGCACGCGCGGATCGCGTCCGACGAGGAGTTCCGGGCCCGGTTCCGGCGGGAGGTGGCTGCCTCGCGGCGGGTGTCCGGGGCCTTCACCGCCGCCGTGACCGACGCCGACACCGAGGCCGAGACGCCGTGGCTGGCCTCGGTGTTCGTGACCGGGCCCTCGCTCGGCACGGTGGTCGACCGTACCGGCCCGCTGCCGGAGGAGACCGTACGGCGGATCGCCGCCGGGCTGGCCACCGCCCTGGTGGAGATCCACCGGGCGGGGCTGGTGCACCGGGACCTCAAGCCGGACAACGTGCTGCTCGCCGATGACGGCGTACGCGTCATCGACTTCGGCATCGCCCGGGCCACCGAGGGGGCCGGGGCCACCGAGCTGACCGAGAGCGGGGTGGTCGTCGGCTCGCCCGCCTTCATGTCGCCGGAGCAGGCCGAGGCGAAGGAACTGACGGCGGCGAGCGACGTGTTCTCGTTCGGCTCGGTGCTCGCCATGGCGGCCACCGGGCGGAGTCCGTTCGCGCGGGAGTCCGCGCTCGCGACGCTGTACGACCTGGTGCACGCCGAGCCGGACCTGTCGGACGTACCGAACGGACTGCGGGAGGTGGTCGCGGCCTGCCTGGCCAAGGACCCGGCCGGGCGGCCGGGCCCGGAGCGGCTGCTGGAGCTGCTCGGGCCGGTGGCGCCCGGGGGTGGCGGGCGGTGGCCGGACCCTGTGCGCGGGCTGATCGCCGACCAGCAGGCGGAGGTCGACCGGGTGCTGGGGGCGCCGGAGCGCACCGTCCTCGACCTGGCGAGCCGCCCCGTGTCGGGTGGGACCGGGGCGTGGGTGGAGCCCACGGTGGCGACCACCGCGGTCGACGCCGTCGCGGCGGCCGCCGCCGACCCCGTACGGCGCCGGATCCAGCGGCTGCTGGTGGCGGCGTCCGTCGTGGTCGTGGCGGGCATGATCGCCGGGATCGTCTACACCCTGTGGCCCGAGGGGGAGGAAGGACCGAAGGGCGACGTGTACGCCATCGTGCCGACCTGCGAGGAGATGGTGGAGAAGCTGCCGCTGCCCACGGCGGACCGCGCGGAGAAGCACGACCTCGGCGGCGATTCCGGGATGTCCGACTTCGGCGGCTGTGTGTACACCGACGCCGCGGACGAGGAACACGCGTACGTGAGCTGGGATCTGTACCGCCCGGACACGTCGACCACCGGACCCCGGCCGAGCGCGACCACCGGGCTGTCCCCGGGCGCGGCGGCCGCCGAGGAGGATCTCCTGGACACCGTGAAGAAGGTCGGGGGCACCGCCGGACCCGGACCGGGTGAGGAGTCGTACTGGGACACCGCGTGGTCGGACGGCACGGGCTGCCGGCTGGACCTGCGCGACGGCAATCTGACGGTGCTGGTCAGACTCAGCGAACCGGAACACCCGGCGGACACGTGCAGGGGCGAGGCCGAAAGGATCGCGGACGCGGTGCTGAGCGCGATGCCGCACTGAGCCCGCAGGGCGGTGGCCGGTCCCGGAGGCGGCATCGGAGTCTCCGGGGAGCGGTACCGGCTGGGCCGGTCTCAGGGAGGTGCGGTGCGCCGGCGCAGGTGCCCTGCGGCGTCACGGTGGTTGTTCTGCACCATGATCTGCCGCAGTTCAGACCTCCAGGTAGCCGTCGGGGTCGCCGCTGCCCCCACGCCGCAGCGGCGGTCTCCATCTCCACGAACTCAGCGGCCACTTCCTGGGCTTGGGCCGTAGGCGGCTCGTGAAACGGTGCCAGACACGCCCCATCGCCCACGTCGCCGCTGAGATGGGCATCTCCCGCGCATGCGCCGGCAAGTGGGTCAATTGCCGGCGGCCGCGCTTCCAGCGCCGGCTGTTCCCGTCAGGGATCCCCATACGTTGTCACCAAGATCAAGTCGGGCCAGGGCGGCGTCATCAAGACGTGGCCCACCTGCCCCGCCAGAGGTGAAGTCCACGCCTGACGGTATCGGGCCGACCACCGTCACCTCGCCCACGAGCCGACGGGCAGGCCCGAACCGACCCCAGGGGGTCAATTCTGCGGGACGGGTGGGTGCTTCAGGGCGTCCTCTCGCGCTGGACGACACTGGAATGTGAAACCGGGGAAGGCGAACGACGTTGCCACAACACCGTCGTGGCGCCCGTCCCCTCCGCAGTACACGATCCACGTCTTGGCCGTGTGCAGTTGCAGGCCGACCTCATGCCGGATCTGCTCTACTCGCTCAGCCACCCCGCAAGACGGGCGGCGGTCTTCTCGCCCGCTCGCTGCTTGATCAAACCTTCCTTGGCAGCTGCCCGAAGCCTGACCTTCGAGCTGCCCATCCCGCCCCTTGTCACCACCGCAGTAACCACTACAGGATTCATGCCGCCCGCGCCACCGCTGGTGACAATACGGATCGTCTCCTGGTCTACGGCTGACACGGCTTGCATGTGCCCCACCGCTCGTCCGGCGTGACCCAGCACGTTGGCGACACGGCTGACGGCATCGTCGAACGGCAAGGGCATCTCGAGGTCGATCTCATGGACATTCTTCCTCATCAGTTTGGCCACGAGCCGGGTCAAGCGACCGCTGCCCCCGACCACGGCCCCCAGAGCAGCAAGCTCTTCGGCCAGGATCTCGTCCTCACTCTGGTCCACGCGCCCCCACCCTTCACCATCTGAGCTTCCCATGACATCAAAACTTGGTTCTGGCACGGACGCCCCGCCTGGTCTGCACTGGAGCCCGCGGAAACCGACACAGCCAACCGTTCCAAGGAGTACTCAGAGAAACGTCGCCCTGCCAGGGTCTTCCTCGACGAAGCTACGCATCCCCCGTTCGCGGTCCTCTGTCGCGAACAGGCCCGCGAACCAGTTGCGCTCGATGGTGAGACCGGTGGCGAGGTCGGTCTCCAGGCCCTGGTCGATCGACTCCTTGGCGGCCCGCAGGGCGAGTGCGGGGCCCTTGGCAAGCCGAGAGGCCCAGGACCGCGCCTGCTCGTACACCTCTGTGGCCGGGACTACGAGGTCGACCAGGCCGACCCGAAGAGCCTCGTCAGCCTTGACCATCCGGCCGGTGAAGATGAGGTCCTTGGCCTTGGAGGGGCCCACGAGCCGGGACAGGCGCTGAGTGCCGCCCGCGCCGGGGATCAGGCCGAGGAGAATCTCGGGCTGGCCGAGCTTGGCGTCGTCGGCGGCGATCCGGTAGTCGGCGCACAGGGCCAGCTCGCAGCCGCCCCCGAGGGCGTAACCGGTGATCGCGGCGACGACCGGCTTGGGGATGCGAGCGACGGCCGTGAAGGCGCCCTGAAGCGGGCGCGAGCGCCTGACCATGCCCGCGTGGTCGAGGAGCTCCATCTCCTTGATGTCCGCGCCGGCCGCGAACGCCCTCTCGCCGCCGTAGAGGATCAGCGCGCGGATGTCGTCGCGCTCCGTCACCTCTGCGGCGAGCTCGCCGAGCCGGTCCTGGGTGGCGATGTCGAGGGCGTTCATCGGGGGGCGGTCGAGGCGGATCGTTCCGACGCCTTCGGCGACTTCCAGAGAGACGGACATGGGCTTCCTCAGCTGTCGAAGTCGACGGTCAGCGTCTCGGAGACGGGGAAGGTCTGGCAGGTCAGCACATAGCCTGCCTCGACCTCGGCAGCTTCGAGGGCGAAGTTGCGGCGCATGTCGGCCTCCCCCTCGGTGACCAGGGCACGGCAGGTGCCGCACACGCCGCCCTTGCAGGCGAAGGGCAGGTCGGGGCGCATCTTCTGCGCGCCGTCCAGCACCGTGGCCGCGCGCGGCAGTGCGGCGGTGGTGGACCGGCCGTCGAGTGTGACGGTGACCTGGCTGACCGGGCCCTCGGCAGCGGCTTCCTCGTGCCGCGTCTGACGTACCGGCGCGTCGTCCGCGTAGAACAGCTCCTGGTGGATACGGGTGTCGGGCACCCCCAGGCCGGCCAGGACCCGCTGGGCATCGCGGACCATGCCGTGGGGTCCGCACAGCCACCAGTGGTCCGCGGTGGTGACGTCGACCAGCCCGCTGATGAGGGCGGAGAGGCGGTCGGCGTCCAGACGGCCGGAGAGCACCTCGGCCTCGCGGGGCTCGCGGGAGAGGACGTGGGCGAGCTGGAAGCGCGCCGGGTGGAGGTCCTTCAGGTCGGCGAGTTCGTCGGCGAACATGACCGAACCGGTGCGGCGGTTGCCGTAGACCAGCGTGACCCGCGAGCGGTCGTCGGCGGCGAGGACCGACTCGGCGATGGAGAGCATGGGGGTGATACCGGACCCCGCGGCGACGAGGACGTGGTGGCCGGGTGCGGTGAGGTCGGGAGTGAAGGCACCGGTCGGGACCATCACCTCCAGGGTGTCGCCGGGCCGTACGTCGTGGACCAGCCAGGAGGAGAACAGCCCGCCGGGCACTTCGCGCACGCCGATGCGCGGCCGTGCGCCCATCGGGGAACAGATCGAGTAGGAGCGCCGCTCGTCCCGCCCGTCGACCTCGCGGCGCAGGGTGAGCGACTGGCCCGGGGTGAAGGCGAACTCCTCGGCCAGGTCGTCCGGGATGTCGAAGCCGACCGCGACCGCGTCCTCGCACAGCCGCTGCACCGCGGCCACGCGCAGGCGGTGGAAGGCCGGGCGGCGTCGCCGCACGGGCGTGGGGGCGGGGGCGGAGGTGCCGAGTGGCAGCAGGTCCTCCATCAGATCTCCTTGACGTATTCGAAGGGTTCGCGGCAGGCGCGGCAGCGCCACAGCGCCTTGCAGGAGGTGGCGCCGAAACGGGAGGTCTCCTCCGTGTCCGCCGAGCCGCACCGGGGGCACGGAACCGCAGGGCGGGTGGGGGACAGTGTCAGCGGCACCGGGCCGGGGGCGGGGCGCGGCGCCGGTCCGGGGGGCGCGATGCCGTGCTCGGCGAGGGTGCGGCGGCCGCTCGGTGTGATCCAGTCCGTGGTCCAGGGCGGATCGAGCACCGTGCGCACCCGGACGTGCGCGTATCCGGCGGCTGTGAGGCGCGCGGCCACTTCGGCGCGCATCTCGGCCATGGCCGGGCAGCCGGAGTAGGTCGGGGTGAGGCTGACGACGACCGTCCCGTCCTCACCGGCCTCGACGCCCCGCAGCACGCCGAGGTCGGCCAGGGTGAGCATGGGCAACTCGGGATCCGGCACGCGCTCGGCGATGTGCCGAGCGCGGCGCACGTCCGTCAGTACGGTCACCATGTCGCCTCCGGGTGGGCGCGGGCCACGCTCTGCAGCTCGGCCAGCAGCGGGGCGAGGTGCTCGGTGTGCTCGCCGTCGCGGCCGGACCCGGGCAGCGGGCGGTACACCGGCATGGGCAGTCCGGCCGTCTCCGTGACCTGCTGCAGCACCGCCCCGACCTCGTCCTGGACGTCGTACACGGTGAACAGCTCGTCCAGATACGGCGCGACCTGCTCCAGCGCGTCCCGCATCCGATGATGTGACTCGGCGGTGCCGTCGCCGAGGCGGACGACCCACTCGGCGGCGTACTGCCGGTGATACGTAAGCTCCTTGACACCCTTGGCGGCGATCGCGGCGAGCACCGGATCGTCGGAGGCGGTGAGCCGCTCGAAGTGAGCGAGCCTCCATGCGGAGAGCACCAGCAGCCGTGCGACGGAGAACGCGAAGTCGCCGTTCGGCAGTTCGGCGAGGCGTACGTTGCGGAAGTCGCCGGCGTCGCGGAAATAAGCGTAGGCGTCCTCGCCACGGCCGGTGCCGTCGACCTGGCCGGCGCGGGAGTACAGCAGGCGGGCCTGGCCGAGGAGGTCGAGGCCGATGTTGGCCAGCGCCACCTCCTCCTCCAGTTCGGGGGCGCGAGTGGTCCACTCGGCCAGCCGTTGCGCCAGGACGAGGGCGTCGTCGGCCAACGTGGCACAGACGGCGGCCAGTTCGTCGGCGTCGATGCCGTCGGGTATCGCGCTGTCCACGCCGTGCAGCGGATCCTCGAAGCCGGTGCCGTAGGCCCAGCGGGTGTCGTCCTCGTGTCCCTCGGCGAGGGTGAGGCAGAGGTGGTCGTCACTCATGCCCTGCTCCTCAGATGTGCGGGACGTCGTCGGGGATGTCGTAGAAGGTCGGGTGGCGGTAGACCTTGTCGGCGCTGGGCTCGAAGAAGGGATCCTTCTCGTCGCGGGTCGAGGCGGCGATGTGCGCCGAGCGCACCACCCAGATCGACACGCCCTCGTTGCGCCGCGTGTACAGATCGCGGGCGTGGGTGAGCGCCATCCGGTCGTCGGCCGCGTGCAGCGAGCCCACGTGGACGTGGTTGAGCCCGCGCTTGCCGCGCACGAACACCTCGTACAGTGGCCAGTTGTTCTTCTCGGCGGTCATGCCACCGCTCCCTTCTGCGTAATGGTCGCCTGCTTGGCCGCGTGAGCGGTGGCCGCCTCCCGCACCCAGGCGCCTTCCTCGTGGGCGGCCCGGCGCCGGGCGACGCGCTCGGCATTGCAGGGCCCGTCGCCCTTGATGACCCGCATCAGCTCGTCCCAGTCGGGGGTGCCGAAGTCGTGGTGGCCGCGCTCGGCGTTCCAGCGCAGCTCAGGGTCGGGCAGGGTGACGCCGAGCTTCTCGGCCTGCGGGACGGTCATGTC
>NZ_JBITLW010000013.1:0-334311 GCF_044465645.1 Streptomyces sp. NPDC049627
GAGGAATACCTCGACTCGGAGAAGTACCAACTGCGCCCCCGCGACTGGGAGACCGCCGAACGCGAAGGCCGCACCATCACCCCCCTGATCACCAGTCTCAACGCCATCCGGAGGAGCCATCCGGCCCTCCACCGGCTCCGGAACCTCCGTTTCCACCACACCGACAACGACGCGCTCATCGCGTACAGCAAACGCACGGGCCCGGACACGGTCGTGGTGGTCGCCAACCTTGATCCCCACCACACCCAGGAGGGCACGGTCTCGTTGGACATGCCGCACCTCGGCCTGGACTGGGATGCCTCCCTGTCCGTGCTCGACGAACTGACGGGTGAGACCTACCGCTGGGGCAGGACCAACTACGTACGTCTGGAGCCCGGCAGGGCGCCCGCGCACGTGCTCCACGTCCAGGCATCACCACCCCAGATCGGAGGGCCTCCCGCGTCATGACCGTCAACGAGCCCGTGCTGGACACCTTCGAGGACACGCCTGCCAAGGACCGTGACCCGGACTGGTTCAAGCGCGCCGTCTTCTACGAGGTCCTGGTCCGCTCCTTCCAGGACTCCAACGGCGACGGCGTCGGCGACCTCAAAGGCCTGACCGCCAAACTCGACTACCTGCAATGGCTCGGCGTCGACTGCCTGTGGCTGCCGCCCTTCTTCAAATCACCCCTGCGCGACGGCGGCTACGACGTCTCCGACTACACCTCCGTCCTGCCGGAATTCGGCGACCTCGCCGACTTCGTGGAATTCGTCGACTCCGCCCACCAGCGCGGCATGCGCGTCATCATCGACTTCGTCATGAACCACACCAGCGACCAGCACCCGTGGTTCCAGGAGTCCCGCAGGGACCCCGACGGCCCGTACGGCGACTACTACATGTGGGCTGACGACGACAAAGCCTACGGCGACGCCCGCATCATCTTCGTCGACACCGAACCCTCCAACTGGACGTACGATCCGGTCCGGGGCCAGTACTTCTTCCACCGCTTCTTCTCCCACCAGCCCGACCTGAACTACGAGAACCCGGCCGTGCAGGAGGAGATCCTGGCCGCCCTCCGCTTCTGGCTGGACCTGGGAATCGACGGCTTCCGGCTCGATGCCGTGCCCTATCTGTACGCGGAGGAGGGCACGAACTGCGAGAACCTGCCGGCGACCCATGAGTTCCTCAAGCGCGTGCGCCGAGAGATCGACGCGATGTATCCGGACACGGTGCTGCTGGCGGAGGCCAACCAGTGGCCGGAGGACGTCGTCGACTACTTCGGCGATTTCCAGTCCGGCGGCGACGAGTGCCACATGGCCTTCCACTTCCCCGTCATGCCGCGGATCTTCATGGCCGTACGCCGGGAATCGCGCTACCCGGTCTCGGAAATCCTCGCCAAGACCCCGGCCATTCCCTCCGGCTGCCAATGGGGCATCTTCCTGCGCAACCACGACGAGCTGACCCTCGAAATGGTCACCGACGAGGAACGCGACTACATGTGGGCGGAATACGCCAAGGACCCCCGCATGCGCGCCAACATCGGCATCCGCAGGCGCCTCGCCCCACTCCTCGACAACGACCGTCATTCGATCGAGCTCTTCACCGCCCTGCTGCTCTCCCTCCCGGGCAGCCCGATCCTCTACTACGGCGACGAGATCGGCATGGGCGACAACATCTGGCTCGGCGACCGCGACGCCGTCCGCACGCCGATGCAGTGGACCCCGGACCGCAACGCCGGCTTCTCCACCTGCGACCCCGGCCGGCTCTGTCTGCCGACCATCATGGACCCGGTCTACGGCTACCAGGTCACCAACGTCGAGGCGTCCATGGCCTCCCCGTCCTCTCTCCTGCACTGGACCCGCCGCATGATCGAGATCCGCAAGCAGAACCCGGCCTTCGGACTCGGCTCCTACACCGAGCTGCACTCGTCCAATCCGGCGGTTCTCGCCTTCCTGCGCGAATACGAGGACGACCTCGTCCTGTGCGTGAACAATTTCGCGCGCTTCGCGCAGCCCACCGAGCTCGACCTGCGCGAATTCAGCGGACGCCACCCGGTCGAACTGTTCGGCGGGGTCCGTTTCCCGGCCATCGGCGAACTGCCGTATCTGCTGACCCTCGGGGGCCACGGCTTCTACTGGTTCCGGCTCACCCGAGTCGCATCCCGCATCGGCCGACGCCTTTCGGCGTGAGCTTCGAGCGTGCCGAGGAAAGGACGCGTCACCATGCAGAAGACCGCATCTCCCCGACCGAGCCGTACGGTCGACGCCGGCCCGATGGCCTCGCTCTCCGGGCTGCTGCGCGAGTGGCTGCCACGGCAGCGCTGGTTCGCGGGCAAGGACAGGCCCGTCACCGACCTCGCGCTGCTGTCGATGACGGAGCTGTTCCCCGGCTGTCTGCATCTGCTGGTGCACGCCGGCCACTCGGCGGTGCCTTCGCCGGGCGGCGCTCCCCCGGCCGGTGACTGCTACCAGCTGCTGCTCGGCGTACGGCAGCATCTGTCGCCACGGCTCGGCCGGGCGCTCATCGGCCGTGCGGAGGAGGGGCCGCTGGCCGGCCTGACGGTTTTCGACGCCCTGCAGGACCCCCGCTCGGCCCAGCTGCTGCTGGAGCGGCTGCGGCATCCCGGCGCGGCGGGCCCGCTGCGCTTCGAGGCGGACCCTGCCGTGACGGTGCCGGCCGGGCTGGTGCCGCGGCTGCTGGACGCCGAGCAGTCCAACTCCTCGCTGGTGTACGGCGACGCGTTCATCCTGAAGCTGTTCCGGCGCATCCAGCCCGGCGTCAATCCCGACCTGGAGCTGTCCGGCGCGCTGGCCGGGCAGGGCTGCCGCCGGGTACCGGCCCCGGTGGCCTGGTTCCGCACGACGCACCCCTGGGAGGCGACCCTCGGTGTGCTGCAGCCGTTCCTGCGGGACGCCTCCGACGGCTGGACGCTGGCGCTGGGGGCGCTGGCCTCGGGTGACGACTTCACGGCGGAGGCCCATCAGCTGGGCCGGGCGACGGCGGAGGTACACCTGGCGCTGGCGTCTGCGTTCCCGTCCCGGGCGCACGGCGAGAACGGCCGCATGGCGGCGGCGATGACCGAGCGCCTGGAACTCGCCGCCCACTTCGTGCCCGCGCTGCAGCCCTATGTCCCGGGCCTGCGCACCGCCTTCGGCGCCCTCGCCGGCTGCGATCCCGGCCCGCCCGCCCAGCGCATCCACGGCGACCTGCACCTGGGTCAGGTACTGCGGGCCGGCCGTGAGTGGTTCGTCATCGACTTCGAGGGCGAACCGTCCCGCCCGCTCGCCGAGCGGCGCGGCGTCCACTCGCCGGTGCGGGACATCGCCGGCATGCTGCGCTCCTTCGACTACGCCGCCCGGCAGCGCCGTCCGTGGCGTCCGGAGTGGGCGCGCCGCTGCCGGGAGGCCTACTGCGCGGGCTATGCCGCCCTCGCCGGGTGGGACCCACGCAAGAAGCACGGACTGCTGCGTGCTTATGAGACCGACCGCGCCGTGTACGAGGTCCTGTACGAGGCCCGGCACCGACCCGACTGGTTGCCCGTACCGATGGCGGCGATCGAACGCCTCGCCGTGAGAGGAGCCTGACCGCATGGCCCTGCACGAGACCTCGCCCCCCGAGTCGGCCGGACCCGGGCGGTGCGCCGCCGCGCCCGTCCTCCACCCGGCCGACCGTGATCGCCTGCTGTCGGGCGCCCACCACGATCCGCACGCGCTGCTCGGCGCCCGTCCCGTCCCCGGCGGGATCGCCTTCCGGGCGCTGCGCCCGTTCGCGCGTGCCGTGAGCGTGGTGGTCGACGGCGAGCGCACCAGGCTGGTCTCCGAGGGGGGCGGCCTCTTCTCCGGCGTCCTGCCGCTGACCGCGATCCCCGCCTACACGCTCCTGGTGGCGTACGCCGAGGACGAGTCGGACGAGCGCGAGGTCCACGACCCGTACCGCTTCCTGCCCGCCCTCGGCGAGCTCGACCTGCACCTCATCCGCGAGGGCCGGCACGAGGAGCTGTGGAAGGCGCTCGGTGCCGAGCCGATGACCCACCAGGGTGTGAGCGGCACCCGGTTCACCGTGTGGGCGCCGAACGCCCAGGGGGTGCGGGTCGCCGGGGACTTCTGCTGCTGGGACGGGACGGCGTTCCCGATGCGGTCCCTCGGAGCGTCCGGCGTGTGGGAGCTGTTCCTGCCGGGCATCGGCGAGGGCACCCGGTACAAGTTCGAGATCACCTCGCGCTACGGCGGCCGGTTCCTCAAGGCCGACCCGATGGCACGCCGCGCGGAGGTCCCGCCGGACACGGCGTCGATCGTGCACGCCTCGCACTACGCGTGGGGCGACGAGCAGTGGATGGCGCACCGGGGCGACGTCCCGGTGCACCAGGCCCCGTTCTCCGTCTACGAGGTTCATCTGCCGTCCTGGCGTCCGGGACTCGGCTACCGCGAGCTCGCCGAGGAACTGCCCGCGTACGTGAGGGACCTCGGTTTCACCCATGTCGAGTTCATGCCGGTCGCCCAGCATCCCTTCGCCGGTTCCTGGGGTTATCAGGTCACCGGCTTCTACGCGCCCACCGCACGCCTCGGCACGCCCGACGACTTCAAGTACCTGGTCGACTCCCTGCACCGGGCGGGCATCGGGGTGATCATGGACTGGGTGCCCGCGCACTTCCCCAAGGACGACTGGGCGCTCAGCCGGTTCGACGGGGACCCGCTGTACGAACCCGGGGACGCGCGGCGGGCCGAGCATCCGGACTGGGGGACGTTCGAGTTCGACTACGGCCGCACGGAGGTACGCAACTTCCTCGTCGCCAACGCGACGTACTGGTGCGAGGAGTTCCACATCGACGGGCTGCGGGTGGACGCCGTCGCCTCCATGCTCTACCTCGACTACTCGCGGGAGTCGGGTGAGTGGGCGCCGAACGCCTACGGCGGGCGGGAGGACCTGGCCGCCATGGCGTTCCTGCAGGAGATGAACGCGACCGTGTACCGGCGCAACCCCGGGGTCGTCACGATCGCGGAGGAGTCGACGGCCTGGGGCGGGGTGACCCGGCCGACCGACAGCGGCGGGCTGGGGTTCGGGCTGAAGTGGAACATGGGCTGGATGCACGACTCGCTGCAGTACATCGCCAAGGAACCGGTGCACCGCAAGTACCACCACAACGAGATGACCTTCTCGATGGTGTACGCCTACAGCGAGAACTACGTGCTCCCGATCTCCCACGACGAGGTCGTGCACGGCAAGCAGGCGCTGGTGTCGAAGATGCCCGGCGACTGGTGGCAGCGACGCGCCAACCACCGCGCCTACCTGGGCTTCATGTGGGCCCACCCCGGCAAGCAGCTGCTCTTCATGGGCCAGGAGTTCGCGCAGGGCGCCGAGTGGTCGGAGGCGCACGGGCCCGAGTGGTGGCTGCTCGATCCCGGGTACGCGTCCGCGGGCGATCACCGGGGCGTGCAGGACCTGGTTCGTGATCTCAATGTGCTGTACCGGGCGACTCCGGCCCTGTGGGAGCGGGACACCGACCCGGGCGGCTTCCAGTGGTCCCTCGGTGATGCCGCGGACGACAACGTCTTCGCGTTCCTGCGGTACGGCGCCGAGGGCGACGCCCTGCTGTGCGTCTCCAACTTCTCCCCGGTGGTCCGTCACGACTACCGCCTCTGGGTGCCGGACCACATCACCGCCTGGCAGGAGACCCTCAACACCGACGCCGCGCGCTACGGCGGCAGCGACGTCACCCACCCCGATCCGGTCAAGCCGGAGGACGGCCGCATCAGCCTGACCTTGCCTCCTTTGGCCACGGTCTACCTGCTGCCCTGCCCCTGACGAGCCGGGCCGGGCTCACACGATCAGGATGATGGCGTAGATCAGGAAGAACGCGGCGATCACGGCCACGAGGAGGAGGATCAGGGTCAGGGGCGCCTTGGCCCAGCCGGTGGGCGGGTTGTGCGTCTCGCGGGGGCCCGCGCCGGGCATGCTGCTCTCCGCGGGCGGGGTCTCGCCCGGGGGCACGCCGCCACCCGGTTCGAGGCCGGTGCTGCGCTCGGGCTCCGGGTCGGGGTTCGGGCGGCGGTTCGGATCGGAGTTCGGTTGAGGGTTCGGGTACGTCATGCCGCCCGAGTTCCCCGATGCGGCCCAGATCACCAAACGAGGTCAATTGTCAGTTCCCGGCACCAGGCGCTCTCAGCTGGGCTAGATTCGGGCACCGCCGATAACGGAACTCATCGGCGATGTCACACCCGGTACACATCTGGAGCAGCGCATGCGCGACCTCGGCCTCGCTCCCCCGACCGTCACGTCCCTGACCGGTGGGCTCGCCGACAGCGTCTTCGAGACGGCGGCCCGCAACCCCGTGCTGCCGATGCTCGCGCGCCGCCCCGCCCCCTCCTCCACCGTCTGGGAGGAGGTGACCGCCGTGGAACTGCGCGACGAGGTGACCGATCTGGCCAAGGGGCTGATCGCCTCCGGGATCTCCCCGGGCCACCGCGTGGCCATCATGGCGCGCACCCGGTACGAGTGGACGGTGTTCAGCTACGCCCTGTGGGCGGTGGGCGCCGAGGTGGTCCCGATCTATCCGACGGCGTCGCGCGACCAGGTCGAGTGGATCCTGCGGGACGCCGAATGCGTGGCCGTGCTGGTCGAGGACGAGCAGGCGATCATGACGGTGGGCTCGGTGTGCGGATCGCTGCCGCGGCTGCGCCACGTCTGGCAGCTGGACGCGGGCGGGCTCGGGCAGCTCGTGGAGCGCGGCGAGTTCATCCCGCTCGCCACGGTGGAGTCGCTGCGCCGCATCGTGCTGCCGGACTCCACCGCTGCCGTCATGTACACCTCTGGCACAACGGGCCGCCCCCTGGGCTGCGCGCTGAGCCACCGCGGTCTGGCGAGCCCCTGCGACACGCTCCTGGCGGGCTGGGGCCACATGGTGATCCCACCCGGCGAGCAGCAGGGCTCGGTACTGGCCTTCCTGCCCTTCTCGCACGTGTACGGCCTGCTGATCCAGGCCCTGTGCATCCGCGGCGGCATTCTGATGGGCCACGAGCCCGAGCTGAACGAGACGGCGCTGTCGTCGGCCCTGCGCACCTTCCGGCCCACCTACTTCTGCGCCGTACCGTCGCTCTTCGAGAAGATCTACAAGAACTTCCTGCGCGCTTCCCAACAGGCGGGCCGGGGCGCACTGTTCGAGCGGGCCGCCGACACGGCGCGGGACTTCGCGGCGGCTCTGGAGCGGCAGCGGCTGGGCGGCGGGCCCGGGCCCGGGTTCGATCTGCGGCTGCAACACGCCCTGTACGAGCGGACGGTGTACCGCAAGCTGCGGGCCGCGCTGGGCGGCAGGGTGATGTACGCGACGTCCGGCGGCTCGTCCCTCAACCGTGAACTCTCCCTGTTCTACGAGGGCATCGGCGTCTACGTGAACGACGGCTACGGCCTCACCGAGACCTGCGGCGGGGTCACGGCACAGCCGGTCGGCCGCGAGATGTCGGGGACGGTCGGGCGGGCGCTGCCGGGTACGGACATCCGGGTCGCCGACGACGGGGAGATCCTGGTGCGCGGGCCGTCGGTGTTCCAGGGCTACGTCAACGACGAGGCCGCCACGCGGGCCGCGCTGCGCGGCGGCTGGCTGGCGACCGGGGACCTCGGGCGACTGGACTCCGACGGCTATCTGACGATCACGGGGCGCAAGAAGGACGTCATCATCACGAGCAGCGGCAAGAGCGTCTCCCCGGCGGTGCTGGAGCAGCGGCTCAGGATGCATCCGCTGGTCCATCAGGCGGTGGTCGTCGGCGACAACCGCCCCTGCGTCGGCGCGCTGATCACCCTGGACCCCGACTTCCTGGCGTACTGGCGCGAGGGCCTCGCGGTGCGCAGCGACGCGCGGATGCGGGAGGCGCGGGAGGAGAACGCGCTGCGGGAGGAGATCGCGCGGGCCGTGGCCGCCGCCAACAGTGCGGTGTCCCGCTCGGAGTCCATCCGCGTCTTCCGTGTGCTGCCGGAGCCCTTCGACGTGGCCAGCGGGCTGCTGACGCCGTCGATGAAGCTGCGCCGGGACGCGATAGTGCAGCGTTACGCGCTCCAGATCGACGCGATGTACCAGGCCCGCTCCCGCGCGCCCCGGGAGAACGTGTCGGAGGAGCTGGCGTACTGGGACGACGGGGACAACGTCTTCGGCTGAGCCCGGTCGCTTCGGCGACGGGCGACACGAAGGCCAGGTCCAGACCAATCAACCGTCAAAAGATCACACGTACACGTCTTTCACCTCCGAACCGGTGTGCCCCCGCGCACGTTGGGGCAGGGTGGCTGTCGACGGGTTCATCTGCCTGCTGCTCCCGGCTGGCGGAACGACCGGTGGCGCGGTGGGATCGAGGCGTGCGAAGCCGCGGTCCAGGGGCAGGCGAACGACGTCGATGCAGACCGCCTGGAGCCGCAGAAGGGATGATCACCGTGACACGACCCAGGATCCTGGTGGTTGGGGCAGGCTTCGCCGGAGTCGGCTGCGTTCGCCGGCTCGAACGCAAACTCTCGCCCGACGAGGCCGAGATCACTTTGGTGACGCCGTCCTCCTACCAGCTCTACCTGCCGCTTCTGCCTCAGGTCGCCTCCGGCGTCCTGACACCCCAGTCGATCGCCCTGTCCTTGCGCCGCAGTCGCAGGTACCGCACCCGGATCATCCCGGGCGGAGCCATCGGCGTGGACCTCGCCGCCAAGGTCTGCGTGGTGCGCACCATCACCGACCGGATCGTCAACGAGCCGTACGACTACATCGTGCTGGCCCCGGGCAGCATCACCCGCACCTTCGACATCCCGGGACTGGTCGACAACGCGTACGGCATGAAGACACTCGCGGAGGCCGCCTACCTCCGCGACCACGTCATCTCCCAGCTGGACCTCGCCGACGCCAGCCAGGACCCGCACGAGCGCGCCGCACGGCTGCAGTTCGTGGTGGTCGGCGGCGGGTACGCCGGCACCGAGACGGCGGCCTGTCTGCAGCAGCTGACCCACAACGCGGTCAAGCGCTATCCGCGGCTCGACCCGGGCCTGATCAAGTGGCATCTGATCGACATCGCACCCAGGCTGATGCCCGAGCTCGGCGAGAAGCTCGGCACTGACGCCCAGGAGATCCTGCGCAGGCGCGGCATCGAGATCTCCCTGGGCGTGTCCATCGCGAAGGCGGGGCCCGAGGAGGTCACCTTCACCGACGGCCGGGTGATCCCCACCCGCACGCTGATCTGGACCGCCGGTGTCGTCGCCAGCCCGCTGATCGGCACGCTGGGCGCCGAGACGGTCCGGGGGCGGCTCGCGGTCAGCGCCGAGATGAACCTGCCCGGCCACGACGGTGTGTTCGCGCTCGGCGACGCCGCCGCCGTGCCCGACCTGGCCAAGGACGAGGAGGGCGCCATCTGCCCGCCCACGGCCCAGCACGCCATGCGCCAGGCCAAGGTCGTCGCCGACAACGTCATCGCGACCCTGCGCAACCAGTCGCTGCGGCCGTACGAGCACAAGGACCTCGGCCTGGTCGTCGACCTCGGCGGCCGCGACGCCGTCTCCAAGCCGCTCGGCATCGAGCTCAAGGGCCTGCCCGCCCTGGCCGTCGCCCGCGGCTACCACTGGGGAGCGCTGCGCACCAACGTCGCCAAGACCCGCGTCATGACGAACTGGCTGCTCAACGCCGTCGCCGGCGACGACTTCGTGCGCACCGGGTTCCAGTCCCGCACTCCGGCCAAGCTGAAGGACTTCGAGTTCGTCCACGCGTACCTGACCCCTGAACAGCTGCGGGCACAGGTCGCGGGGAAGGACGGAGCCGAGGGCACGGACGAGTGACGTGACGGCCTCGGCCGGTCCGTGGCACATGGCATGCACGGGGAGAGCGCGGGAGAGAGTACGGCGGCGTGAAGGCAGCGGGACGGCCGGTCCGGGCGCGACTGCGTGACCGTGTCGCGGCGTCGGACCCCGGTCTGCTGCGGCTGACCGCCGGGCTGCGCACGGCGGGCGCGATCGCCCTCGCGATCGCCGTGCTGGCCCTGCTGGGCACCGATGTCACCCACCTGGTGGCGGGCGCCCTGGCGGCGATGGTCGCCACCTTCGCCATCCGGGAGAAGCAGCGCGGGCAGCAGGCGGGCACGCTCGCCCTGGGCCTTCCGGTGGCGCTGGCCTCCATGACGCTGGCGGCCCTGCTGCACCGCCATGTCGTGGCCGGCGACCTGGTCTTCGTCGCGCTCATCTTCTGTGCCGTCTACGGCCGCAGATTCGGCGACCGCGGCACCGCGCTCGGTCTGATCGGCTTCCAGATCTACTTCGTGTCCCTTTTCGTCGGCGCCACCGTCTCCGCCCTGCCCGAGCTGTACGGCGCGGTCGCCGTGGCCTTCGTGTGCAGCGCGCTGGTGCGCTTCGCACTCGTCCCCGAGACGCCGGCGGCAGTGCTCCGGCGGCTGCGTGAGGCCTTCCGGGCCCGCCTGGCCCAGCTGCTGTCGGCGCAGCTCGACCTGCTCGACGCCGGGCCCGAGGAGGCGGACCGGGCCCTGGAGGAGGTGCGCGAGGGCACCGCCCGCCTGCACGAGACGGCTCTGCTGATCCAGGGGCGGCTGGCCGAGGGGACCGCCGACGAGGCCGTGGCCCGGCTCGTCCAGCGGCGTGTCGCGGATGCCGAGATCGCCGCCGAGCGCCTGGGGCTGGCGCTATTGCGCGCACGCGGGGCCGAGCGGGTGGACACGCTGGCCCTGCATCTGCCGGGCGCCCCGGTGCCCTCGGGCGGGCGGCAGCCCGTGCGGGACGAGTCCACCGCCCTGCTGCGTCGCGACCTCCAGGCTCTGAGCCTGCTCGTCCTGCGCCCCGTCGACCGGGCCGCGGGAACCTCCGTCTCCCACGTCCGCAACCGGCTCCTCGGCTACCGCGACGACGAGAACCTGCCCGACGCGCCGCCCGCCGTGCAGGACGTCTTCCGCGCCGTCGGCGAGGCCGCCCGCGCGGTCCTCGGACTGCGGATCGCCCTAGGTGCGGCCCAGGACGAATCGGACGACACCCCGGCCACGGCCCGCTCGCGCGAGGAGCTCGACGCCGAGGACGCCGTACTCGACGCCGACGACTCGGCGCCCCAGGAGGAGCCGACCGGGCTGCGGCGGCCCACGACGCGTGCCGCCGTGCAGGTGGCCGTGGGGTCGTCGCTGGCCATGGCCGGTGGCGAGCTGCTGTCCCGGGACCGCTGGTACTGGGCGGTGCTGACCTGCTGGATCGTGTTCCTCAACACCGCCTCCACGGGCGAGATCCTGGTCAAGGGCTACCGCCGGCTGCTGGGCACCGTGCTCGGCGTCCTGGCCGGCATCGTGCTGGCGGGCGCGGTCGGACGGCACACCTGGACGGCGTTCGCGCTGGTGCTGCTGTTCGTCTTCGCGATGTTCTACTCGGCACCGCTGTCGTACACGCTGGTGTCCTTCTTCGTCACGGCGGCACTGGGGCTGCTCTACACCCTGCTGCACACCTACAGCCTCTCGGTGCTCGTGCTGCGCATCGAGGAGACGGCGCTGGGCGCGGCCTGCGGGGTGATCGCCGCCGCGTTCGTGCTGCCGGTGCAGACGGACCGCCGTACGAACGAACTCCTCGCCACCGTGCTGGAGCGGCTCGGCGACGTCACCCGCAGCGCCGTGGACCAGCTCAGCGGCGGCCCGCCCGACGAGCTGCTCGACCGGGCGCGCGACCTGGACCAGGCGCTGGCCGATCTGCGGGCGGCCACCCGGCCCCTCACGCATCCGGTGACCCCGCTGCGCGCCCGCCGGGAGACCGCCCGCTATCTCGTCGCGCTGCTGGAGACGTGCGCGTATCACGCGCGTTCGCTGGCCGCGACCGCCGAGTTGCTGCCCACCCATCCCTCGATCGCGGCGGATCCCCGGCTGCGCCGGGCCGCGGGGCGGATCGCGCACAACCTGGAGGCGATCTCCGCGCACGTCACCGACGACCACGCCACGGACCGGATCGAGACCGGTCCGAGCATCGCCTCCCTGCTGGGACCGGCCGGCGCCGGGGCACCGCGCTACGGCCGGGTCACCGACCGCGTCCTGCGGCATCTGCAGCGCCTGGACGAGGGCGTGGCGGGTCTGGCCCGGCCGCTGGGCGTCCCCGTGACGGCGCCGGACAGCTGACCACGGGGCGGCGATCTGTCGGGGGCCTGGTCATGGGGGTGGATACGGGGTACGCGGATGTCATGACCGATGTCGTGGACTCAGACGAACTGTTGCGGCGCATGCAGCGCGCCAGGGCCTACGCACGACGGGAGGAGCGGACATGGCGGGCCCGCAGCGACGAGCTGGGGCCGGCCGACCCCGCCGGGGCCCGTGACGCCGTGGTGCGGACGCTGGCTTACGAGACCGTGATCAGGGTGCTGGACGAGTTCCTGACCCCGGGCGCGCACGACGAGGAGGACTGACCGGGCGGGCCGATTGGCGGCGCCCCCGGCGGGAACACGGGTGTGCATGACAGTCGATCACACCCGAGCACCGATCCTGGAGGCGCTGGCCGACTACCACCGCCGGGGGCGGATGTCATTCACGCCGCCCGGTCACAAGCAGGCGCGCGGCGCCGATCCCGCGGTGCGGGAGGTGCTGGGCGACGCGGTGTTCCTCGGTGACGTGCTGGCGTCGGGTGGTCTGGACGACCGGCTCCACCACGGCGGCGTCCTGGAACACGCCGAGTCGCTGATGGCGGACGCGGTGCACGCACAGCACACGTATTTCACCACGTGCGGCAGCTCGCTGTCCGTCAAGGCGGCGATGCTGGCCGTCGCGGGCCCGCACGAGAAGCTGCTGGTGGGCCGGGACGCGCACAAGTCGGTCGTGTCGGGGCTCGTCCTGTCCGGGATCGAGCCGGTCTGGGTGGAGCCGCAATGGGACGCCGATCGGCATCTGGCCCACCCGCCGTCCGCGGAGGCGTTCGCCAGGGCCTTCGAGGACCATCCGGATGCCAAGGGCGCGCTGGTCACCAGCCCGACACCGTACGGCAGTTGCGCGGACCTGGCGGCGTTCGCCGAGGTCTGCCACGGCCGTTCCCGCCCGCTGATCGTCGACGAGGCCTGGGGCGCCCATCTGCCGTTCCATCCCGGTCTTCCGTCCTGGGCGATGGACGCGGGAGCCGACATCTGTGTGACCAGCATCCACAAGATGGGCAGCGGGCTGGAGCAGGGTTCCGTCTTCCATCAGCAGGGTGACCTCGTCCCGGCCCAGCTGTTGCAGATGCGCGCCGACCTGCTGGGTACGACCAGTCCTTCGGTGCTGATCTTCGCCGGTATGGACGGCTGGCGCCGGCAGATGGCCTTGCGCGGCAAGGAGATCATGGGGGGTGCGCTCGATCTCGCGGCAGAAGTGCGGGCCGCCGTGGAGCAGGTCGACGGGATGCACGTCAACGACCGTGACGATTTCTGCGGCGCCGGACTCGCCGCCGACTTCGACCCGCTGCCCGTCGTCATCGACCTCGACGGCCTCGGCATCTGCGGGTACCAGGCCGCGGACTGGCTGCGGGACCACCGCAACATCGACGCCCACCTGACCGACCACCGCCGCATCGGCACCCAGGTCACCCACGGCGACGACCACGAGACGACCGGCGAACTGCTCGCCGCGCTCAAGGCCCTCGCCCAGGCGGCGCCCGAGCTGCGCCCGGCACCGCGGATCGAGGTGCCGGCGCCGGCCGACCTGCGCATGGAACAGGCCGACACGCCGCGGGACGCGTTCTTCGCCACCACCGAGGACGTCCCGGTGGAGAAGGCCGCCGGACGCGTCGCCGCCGAGATGATCACTCCGTATCCGCCCGGAATCCCGGTCGTGCTCCCCGGCGAGCGGCTGACCGAACCGGTCCTGCGCTACCTCGTCACCGGTCTGGCCGCGGGCATGAACCTGCCCGACGCGAGCGACTCCCGGCTGGAGCGGATCAGGGTCGTCGCCCGGAACGGACGGTGACGCCGGACGGCGCACCAAACCTCTCGGAGGGTGAAACCGGTCACTTACCCCGGTCTGGGTTACGCGGAACCCCTGGAGATGGTTTACGGTTCATCCATAAGTGGTCACGGGGTTGACCCCACTCGTCCCCCGCGCACCACCACCTACGGCCCTGGCTGGCCTCCCCCGTCCAGCCAGGGCTTTTTCATGCCCTCGGCGACCCGCCCCACGAGAATCACGGCCGAAACCGCGCTCCGCCGAGGTGCTCACCGCGCCCGCAGCGGCTGAAATGGACGCAGGCAAGCACCGGAAGCTCAGTCCTCGGCGAGGAGCCCCGTGTCATGACCAAAGCGATCAAACTGCTCACCGCCCTTCCCCCGCCTCAGCGTGAGCGTCTGATGTCGCTCGCCCGGGAGGTCGCTTTCCCGGAAGACGCCCGGATCTTCGAGGCGGGCGGCACGGCCGACCGCTTCTGGGTCATCCGCTCGGGCGCCGTCTCCCTCGACCAGCGTGTGACGGCGATCCAGCGGGTCACCGTGGCCAGCCTCGGCTCGGGCGACCTGCTCGGCTGGTCGTGGTTGTTCCCGCCGTACCAGTGGGACTTCGGCGCGGAGGCCTTCAGCCCGGTACGCGCGTACGAGTTCGACGCGGCCGCGGTGCGCCGGCTGTGCGAGGAGGATCCGGCGCTCGGGCTGTCAGTGGTGCGGCACGTCGCCGAAATCCTCGCGCACCGGCTGGAGATGACCCGGGGCAAGCTGATGGAGCAGTACGGGCAGCACCGGCGCAGCGTGCTCTGAGCATCGGACGCGGCCGGCTCTGCCGCATCGAACGTGCTGCGCTCCGCCGCGTCAGACCCGGTAGCGGCGCAGGGCCGGCACGGCGGCGGCCAGGCCCAGCATGAGGACGACGACCAGCAGCCCGCCGCCCACGGTCGCCGTCCGGGCACCGAAGGCCGAGCCCGCCGTGCCGTGCAGGACGTCGGCGAGGCGCGGGCCGCCCGCGACGACGACCGTGAACACGCCCTGCATCCGGCCACGCATCTCGTCGCTGGCGGCGGACAGCAGGATGGCCCCGCGGAAGACCATCGAGACCATGTCGGCCACCCCCGCGAGGGCCAGGAACACCACCGCGAGCCACAGGCTGCCGCTCAGCCCGAAGCCGGTGATGGCGGCGCCCCAGGCGACCACCGCGCCGATCACCATCCAGCCGTGCCGGCGGGCCCGGGAGAACGTGCCGGAGAACAGCCCGCCGGCCACCGCCCCGATCGGGATCGCCGCGAACAGCAGCCCCAGAGCGAGTCCTTCGCCGTACGACGCGTAGGTCTCGCCGGCGAGTTGCGGGAACAGGGCGCGGGGCATGCCGAAGACCATCGCGATGACGTCGGCCAGGAAGGACAGCAACAGCACCTTGTGCAGGGCGATGTAGCGGAACCCCTCCGCGATCTCGCGCACGCCCGCGCGTCGCTTCGTCGTGCTGTCCGGGCCCGTCAGGGGCGGCAGCGCGGGCAGCCGTACGACCGCCCAGACGGTGACGCACAGGGCGAGCGCGTCGATGAGGTAGAGCTCGGCCAGGCCGATGACCGGGATGAGGACACCGGCCAGCAGCGGGCCGACCACCTGGCCGGTCTGCATGACGGTGGAGCCGAGGGCGTTCGCGGCGGGCAGTTCGCCGGCCGGGACGAGGCGGGCGATGGAGGCGTTGCGGGCCGGGGCGTTGAGGCCCCAGAACGCCTGCTGTACGGCGAGCAGCACCATGAGCGCGGCCACCGAGTCCAGGCCGGTGAGGGCCTGGAGCCAGAACAGCACCGAGGTGACCGCGATACCGCTGTTGGTGATCAGCAGCAGCGTGCGCCGGTCCATGCTGTCGGCGATCGCCCCGCCCCACAGCGCGAACACCGCCAGCGGCAGCAGTCCGGCGAGGCTCGCGGCGCCGACCCAGGCCGAGGAGCCGGTGATGTCGTAGATCTGCTTGGGTACGGCGACCGCGGTGAGCTGGCTGCCGACGGCCGTGACGACGGTCGAGGACCACAGACGGCGATAGGCCGGGCGGCGCAGGGGCCGGGTGTCCATGGCCCATCGGCGCCAGCCGCGCCGGGCGGGTATCGGCGCCTGGCCGGTCGGTGCCGGCTGCTCTTCGGTGCTGGTCTCGCTCGTGTCCACGCGCTTCCTGGTTGCTCGTTACACCCATCCGGAACCAGGCTTCACTATGGCACCAGGTGTCGACATACGGGATGCGATATCTCAACAACCGGACAGGGGCAGGGTTTTCGGACACGGTCAGGCGCCCGCGACGAGCGTGAGGCCGAGCACGATCATCGTCGCGGCGACGAGTCCGTCCAGGACGCGCCAGGCCACGGGCTTGGCGAGATGGCGGCTCAGCAGCCGCGCCCCGAAGCCCAGTGCGGCGAACCAGCACAGGCTGGCGAGCGCGGCACCGAGACCGAACGTCCAGCGCAGCGGGCCGCGGTCGGCGGCGACCGTGCCGAGCAGGAAGACGGTGTCCAGGTAGACATGCGGGTTGAGCCAGGTCATCGCGAGGCAGGTCAGCACGGCCCGCCGCCGTGAACCCGCCGCATCCCCGTCCGTCAGCAGGGCACCGGCCGGCCTGAAGACACGACGGGCGGCGAGAGCGCCGTAGCAGAGCAGGAACGCCCCGCCCACCCAGGCGACCGCCGTCAGCACCCCGGGCCAGGCCACGACCACCGCGCCGACACCGGCCACCCCCAGGGCGATGAGGAGCGCGTCGGACAGGGCGCAGATGCCGACGACGGCGAGGACGGCGTCGCGGCGGATCCCCTGGCGCAGGACGAAGGCGTTCTGGGCGCCGATGGCGACGATGAGGGAGAGGCCGGTGCCGAATCCGGCGGCCGCGGTGGTCAGGGCGTTTGTCATGCCTTCACGCTAGGGAAGTGATCTCTGCGCGTACAGCTAAAGATTCTTAGGTACCTTTAGCTACTGTGAAGACCGAGCTGACCGAGCTTCCCCTCGACCAGGTGCGCACCCTGCTCGCGGTGGTGGACGAGGGCACCTTCGACGCGGCCGCCGCCGCCCTGCATGTGACGCCGTCGGCGGTGAGCCAGCGGGTGAAGGCGCTGGAGCAGCGCACGGGGCGGGTGCTGCTGGTTCGGACGAAACCGGTGCGGCCCACCGAGTCGGGCGAGGTCGTCGTCCGGTTCGCCCGCCAGCTGGCGCGGCTGGAGCGGGACGCGCGGGCGGAGCTGGGCGTGAGCGGGACCGGGGACGCGACCCGGGTGTCGATCGCGGTCAACGCGGACTCCCTGGCGACCTGGTTCCTGACGGCGCTCACGCACGTGCCGGAGGAGCCACGGCTCTGCTTCGAGCTGCGGCGGGAGGACGAGAGCCGTACGGCGACGCTGCTGCGGGAGGGGCAGGTGATGGCCGCGGTGACCTCGTCGCCCGAGCCCGTGGCGGGATGTTCGGTACGCCCGCTGGGCCGGATGCGCTATCTCGCCGCGGCGAGCCCGGAGTTCGCCGAGCGGCACATCGGCGGCCCACTGGGGGACGCACTGGTGCGGGCGCCGGTGATGACGTTCGACCGGAGCGACGACCTCCAGGACGCGTTCGTCCGCAAGGTGCGGCGCAGCCGGACCGGTGCGAGTGCGGTACGGCACCACGTCCCCACCTCGGAGGGCTTCCTGTCGGCCGTGGCCGCCGGACTGGGGTGGGGCATGGTCCCGGAGGTGCAGGCGGCACCGCTCTTGGAGGACGGCCGCCTCGTGGAGCTGGCGCCGGAGCGCCCGCTCGACGTGCCGCTGTACTGGCAGCAGTGGAAGCTGGACTCGCCGGCGCTGGCGGCGGTGACGGAGGCGGTGGCCGCAACCGCCACGGAGGCGCTCCGCGCGTAGTGCCGCGTCTTGTTGTCTTTCGGCTGACGGCGCCGTCGTGGCTGGTCGCGCAGTTCCCCGCGCCCCTTGGGGCGGAGCACTACTGCCGCTCCAGCTGCGCCGCGGCGCTGTCCAGGAGCATCTCCAGCGCCGTCGGATAAGCACTGGTCACCATCCGGTTCGCCAGCAGAGGGGCCGCCTCGGCGATCCTGGGATGGGTGGTGCGGGGCAGCCGCGCGTAAATCGACCGCCACATGCCCTCATCGGCGCGCAGTGAGTCGCTGGGCAGCGTCAACGCCGCCGCGTCGAGCGCGGCGAAGGCCAGCGTCTGGTCGATGAAGGCGTGGTAGATGCGCACGGTGTCCGGCAGCGGGAATCCGGCCGTGCGCAGGATGTCCAGCACGGCCTCGTCGGCGGCGAGTTCGTTGGCCCGGCCGGTGACGCGGCTCGTCGTCAGTACGGCGGCCTGCGGATGGGCGACGTAGGCGCCGTGGATGCGCAGCCCGACGGCGCGCAGGTCGGCCCGCCACTCCCCCGTCGGCTCCCAGCCCCGCAGGGCCTCGCCGATGAGGGCGTCGCCGATGGCGAGGGTCAGGTCGTCCATGCCGCGGAAGTACCGGTACAGCGTGCTCGGGTCGGCATCCAGGGCGAGGCCGAGGCGGCGCGCGGTGAGACCGGCGCTGCCGTGTTCGCGCAGCATGCGCAGGGCCGTCTCGACGATCAGCTGCTCCGACAGGACGGTGCCGCTCTTCGTGGGACGCCGTCGACGCCGCTTCTCCTCCGGGACGACCGGCTTCGGCACGATGACCTCCGACGCTTATGCCAACGCCATTGACCTTACGTGAAGGCACGGCGTTGTATCTCCAGCGGGGCCCCACCACGTCGTAGATCTTCAGTCGAGGGAGTCTTGTCATGCGTGTCCTGCTCGTGGGAGCCGGCGGGGTGGGTACCGCCGTCACCCGGATCGCGGCCCGGCGTCCGTTCTTCACGGCGATGGTGGTCGCGGACTACGACCTCGCCCGCGCCGAGGCGGCCGTGGCGGCCCTCGGCGGTGACGCCCGCTTCCGGGCCGAGCGCGTCGACGCCGGCGACGAGGCGGCGGTGGCCGCGCTGCTGGAGCGGCACGCCTGTGACGTGCTCCTCAACGCCACCGACCCGCGGTTCGTGATGCCGCTGTTCCGGGCCGCGCGCACGGCCGGGGCCACCTATGTCGACATGGCGATGTCGTTGTCGCGGCCGCACGCGGAGCGCCCGTACGAGGAGTGCGGGGTCAAGCTGGGCGACGCCCAGTTCGCGGAGGCGCCCGACTGGGAGAAGGCCGGGGCGCTGGCCGTCGTCGGCATGGGTGTGGAGCCGGGTCTGTCGGACGTGTTCGCCCGGTACGCGGCCGACGAACTCTTCGACGAGATCGAGGAGATCGGCGTGCGCGACGGCGCGAACCTGACCGTCGACGGCTACGACTTCGCGCCGTCCTTCAGCATCTGGACCACGATCGAGGAGTGCCTCAACCCGCCGGTCGTCTACGAGGCCGGGCGCGGCTGGTTCACCACCGAGCCCTTCAGCGAGCCCGAGGTGTTCGACTTCCCCGAGGGCATCGGGCCGGTCGAGTGCGTGAACGTGGAGCACGAGGAGGTGCTCCTGGTGCCGCGCTGGGTCGACGCGCGCCGGGTCACCTTCAAGTACGGCCTGGGCGAGGAGTTCGTCCGCACGCTGAAGACGCTGCACCTGCTGGGCCTGGACCGCACCGAGCCGGTGACCGTGCCGAGCCCGGCGGGACCGGTGCGGGTGTCCCCACGGGACGTGGTCGCCGCGTGTCTGCCGGACCCGGCGACGCTGGGCGAGCGGATGCACGGCAAGACCTGCGCGGGCACCTGGGTGCGGGGCGTCAAGGACGGGGCGCCGCGGGAGGTGTACCTGTACCACGTGGTCGACAACCAGTGGTCCATGGCGGAGTACGGCTGCCAGGCGGTGGTGTGGCAGACGGCGGTCAACCCGGTCGTCACACTCGAACTCCTCGCCACGGGCGCCTGGTCGGGCGCGGGCGTGCTCGGCCCGGAGGCGTTCCCGGCCCGTCCGTTCCTGGATCTGCTGACGGCGTACGGCTCTCCGTGGGGCATGCGCGAACAGTGACCGAATTCGCCGGGCTCGCCCGGGGTTTCACTTGCGCATCGACAGGCGACTCGAAAACGAGTAATGCATCCACCGAGGGCACGTACGACGATCGCAGGTGACTTTGATGGACGACTGGCGAGACCACGCCGCCTGCCGCCATGAGGACCCCGACCTCTTCTACCCGATCGGCACGTCCGGACCGACCGTGTTGCAGACGGAGCAGGCCAAGGCCGTCTGCCGGCGCTGCTCGGTCCGGGAACAGTGCCTGCGCTGGGCGCTGGACATGGACCAGTACATCGGGATCTGGGGCGGCACGAGCGAGGCGGAGCGACGCGCGCTGCGGCAGCGGGCCGGATAACCCGCGGATCGAAGCATCCGCACCCGGACCTGCCCGGCTCAGGCGGGCGCCGGGACTGCCGGCAACCGCAGGGTGAACACGGAACCGGCACGGGGTTCGCTCACCGCGTCGGCCGTACCGCCGTGGGCGGCGACCAGGTGCCGGACGATGGGCAGGCCCAGCCCGCTGCCTCCGGTACGCCGGCTGCGGGACTTCTCCGCCCGCCAGAACCGGTCGAAGACGTGCGGCAGGTCCTCGGGGTCGATGCCGGTCCCCGTGTCGGCGACGTCGAGGACGACGTCGTCGCCGTCGCGCCGTGCGGCGAGCGTGACGGTGCCGCCGGCCGGTGTGTGGCGCAGGGCGTTGGAGACGAGGTTGCCGAGCGCCTGCCGCAGGCGGACGGGATCGGCGTCCAGCCAGGGGGTGCCGTCCACGGCCGTGCGCAGGGTGACGCCGGCCGTGTCCGCGGCGACGCGGTGGGCGGCGGCGACCTGGTCGAGGAGTTCGTCGGCCCGGACGGGCTCGCGGTGCAGGCGCAGGGCTCCGGCGTCGGCGGCGGCGAGGTCCTGGAGGTCGTCGATGACGCGCTGGAGGACGAGTGCCTCCTCGTGGAGGGAGGCGAGCAGGGCGGGGGCGGGGTCGACGACGCCGTCGCGGGTGACTTCCAGCCAGCCGCGGATGTTGGTGAGCGGGCTGCGCAGTTCGTGCGCGATATCGCTGACCATGGCCTTGCGCTGGGCCTCCAACCGCTCGCGTCGCTCGGTGAGGTTGTTGAACGCGGCGGCGAGGATGCCGGTCTCGTCGCGGGTGGTGACGGGGACGCGCACATGCAGTTCGGGCGGCTGCTGGGCCGCCTCGGTCAGCGCCCGCAGCGGCCGCACGAGCCGGGTGGCGACGACGGCGGTCACGGCCACCGTGACGGCCAGCACGAGGCCGGCGGCCCCGATGACCTTGGCCTTGTTGGCCGGGGACATGTCGAACCGGACGGCGGTGGTGTCCCCGACCCCCAGGAGGAGTTCGGCCACGGGGGCGACATAGGGGTCGAGTTGGGCGCGGCGGGCGGCGTCGACGCAGCTCTGCGCCTCGCGCACGGATCCGCTGTCGCCCGGCCGGAACTTGCCCAGGGGGTACCGGGTGCCGAGGCGCTGCTCGGTCACGTCGACCGCGGCGAAGGGCGTCACGCCGGTGCTCAGGCCGTGCCGGTCCAGACAGGGGCGGGAGCGCTCGGCCAGTTCGGCCAGGGCCTTCTCCTCGGTGGGTGTCGGGGTGTTGAGGAGCCCGTCGGCGCACTCGTCGGGGACCTGCCCCGCCGAGACGGGGCCGTCGTGGTCCGTGACGACGGGGCGGCCGCTCGGGGTCTGGACGACGTCGGCCTCGTAGCCGTTGCGGGCGAAGCATTTCTGCCGGATCAGGGCGAGCTTGTCCAGCCGGGCCCGCTCCGCGCCCGTCACCCGGTACGGGCCGACCACGCGCGGGTCGATGCCGCTGCGCTGTGCGCCGCGTTCGGTGTAGGTGTCGGTGCGCAGGGGGTCCACCGTGGCGGCGGCGCGGGGCGGCAGGGCGGTTCCGGACGGTGCGGAGTCGGCGATGATCCTGCGGTCGGGGGTCGCGAGGGCGATACGCCGCCCGGTCCGCTCGGACAGCGTACGGACGGTCTCCTCGACTCCCGTCCAGTCGGAGTGGGTCGCGGCGTAGCCGCTGAGCCGGGCGAGGACGTCCATGTCCTCCGCGAGGACCTGCCCCTGTTCCTCCCGCAGCGCCCGGGTGGTGGTCTCCACGGCCAGCCAGGCCGTCGCCGCCACCGAGCACACGGCGATCAGCACCGTCGCGATCAGCAGCCGGACCAGGAGTCGCTTGCGCAGGGGGATGCGCCCGCTCATCCGCGGCCGCCGCTGAGCTTGTAGCCGACGCCGAACACGGTGAGCAGCCGCACGGGCCTGCGCGGGTCGGCCTCGATCTTCTTGCGCAGGTTCATGATGTGCACGTCGACGGCCCGTTCGGTGGAGGCCCGGTCGGTACCTCGGGTGCATTCCAGCAACTGCCGCCGGGAGAAGACCCGTTCGGGCTCGGCGGCCATGGCCAGCAGGATCTCGAACTCGGCCGGCGTGCACTCCACGGGCGCTCCCTCGCACCGCACCTCGTGCCGCACGGGGTCGACGGCGATCCCCGCGGCACGTACGACCGGGTCCTCCCGCCGGTCGGCGGCTGCGCGCCCGCTGCGCCGCAGCACCGTGCGAATGCGGGCCATCAGCTCGCGCGGGCTGTACGGCTTGGTCATGTAGTCGTCGGCGCCGAGTTCGAGGCCGAGCAGGACGTCGTCCTCCGTCGACCGGGCCGTCAGCATCAGCACGGGGATGTCCGGATCCCCGGTGTTCCGGCGCAGTACCCGGCACACCCCGAAGCCGTCGATCACCGGAAGCATCAGGTCCAGCACGACGAGGTCGGGCCGTTGCCGCCGGACCGCGTCGAGGGCGGCCGACCCGTCGTGGACGACGGTGGCGGTGTGGCCCTCCGACAGCAGGGAGCGGCGTATGAGTTCGGCCTGCATCTCGTCGTCCTCGGCGACCAGCACATGTGCGCACACGCGGCGGATCCTAAGCGCTCGGGATGGTCAGCGGGCCAGCGATTCGGCGTCGCCCATGACGACGACGGGATGCCGGTCGGGGTCCAGTGCCAGCAGCAGCTCCTTCATGTGCTCCCGCGCGATGCTGACGCAGCCCTGTGTCGGCCCGTCGTGGTCGACGTGCAGCCATATGCCGCCGCCACGTCCGGCGCCGAGCGGGCGGGTCCAGTCGAGGGGTGTGGTGCCGGGCCTGCGATTGTAGTTGACGGCGATCACGTACTCGAACGAGCCCGCGAGGGACTCGCCCTCGAAGCCGGTGCCGGTGGCGGTGAAACCGGAGCCGTGGTCGTACGGCAGCTTGGTACCGGGGTCCCCGAGCAGACCTCCGGCGTCGGTGAGCGTGAAGACCCCGATGGGCGAGCGCAGATCGCCGGCCCGGTGGTGGTCGGTCCAGCCGCGCAGGGCGTTGTGGGCGGGCCAGCTGTCGCCGGCTTCCCAGCCGACGTCGCTGCGCTGGTACAGGACGACGGTCGACTGTGCGGAGTTCCTGCCGCGCCCGGTCACGACGACGGCCTGACGCGCTTCGGAGGGCACCTTCGCCCCGGTCTCGGGCCCCAGACCGGGCAGCTGCTGCGGGGCCACCTCAAGGGCGACCCCCGGCAGCGGCGTGCTGGTCGTGGGCCGCGTGGCAGCGGGATCGTGATCCGGTACCGCCACGGCACCGCCGCCGCAACCGGTGAGCAGCAGGGAGGCGGCGAGCAGGGCGACACGGGGCTTGTGCGTGATCATGGGTCGACCTTGGCCGACACTTGTGAGGAACTCGTCAGGTCCACGAGAAAGGCCCGGCCATGAGCGTTCGCATCCGGCGCGTCTATGAAGCACCCGAACCCGAGGACGGCGTGCGCGTCTTGGTCGACCGGCTGTGGCCGCGCGGTCTGTCGAAGGACGCGGCGCACGTGGACGAGTGGCCCAAGGGGCTCACCCCGTCCACCGAGCTGCGGCGCTGGTACCACGCGGGCGAGAGGTCGTACGAGGAGTTCGCGGGCCGCTACGAGGCCGAGCTGGCCGATCCCGAGGCGGCGGAACTCCTCGACCGGGTGAGGGAGTTGACCAGGCAGGGCGATGTGACCCTGCTCACCGCGTCCAAGTCACCCGAGCAGAGCCACGCCGCCGTGCTGGCCCGTCTCCTGCAGGAGTGAGGAGACGGGCCCCGCGCCGCCGTCAGGCCGTCTGCCGCGCCGAGGCACGGCCCGCCGCCCGGCCCGAGAAGAGACAGCCGCCGAGGAAGGTGCCCTCCAGGGCGTTGTAGCCGTGCACGCCGCCGCCGCCGAAGCCGGCGACCTCGCCCGCCGCGTACAGGCCGTCGATCGGCGTCCCGTCGGCGCCCAGGGCGCGGGAGTCCAGGTCGGTCTGGATGCCGCCGAGGGTCTTGCGGGTCAGGACGTGGAGCTTGACGCCGATCAGGGGGCCGGCGGCAGGGTCGAGGATGCGGTGCGGGGTGGCGACGCGGCCGAGGCGGTCGCCGATGTAGCGGCGGGCGTTGCGGATGCCCTGCACCTGGGCGTCCTTGCTGTAGGGGTTGGCGATCTGCAGGTCGCGGGCCTCGATCTGGCGCCGGACGGTCCCGGCGTCGAGGAGCGGCTTGTCCGTCAACCGGTTCATCTTCTCGACCAGTTGCTCCAGGGTCGGGGCGGTCACGAAGTCCGCGCCGTTGCGCTGGAACGCCGCCACCGGGCCCGGGGCGCCCTTGCCCAGCACCCGCTCCTTGAGGAAGCCCGCCCGGTCCTTGGCGGTGATGTCGGGGTTCTGCTCGGAGCCCGACAGCGCGAACTCCTTCTCGATGATCTTCTGGGTGAGGATGAACCAGGAGTGGTCGTACCCGGCGATGTCCTCGGTCGTGCGCAGGTGCTTGAGGGTGCTGAGGGTGTCGTAGCCCGGCAGGCACGGGTCGGGCAGACGGCGGCCCAGGGCGTCCAGCCACATCGACGACGGCCCGGGCAGGATGCGGATGCCGTGGCCGGGCCAGATCGGGTCCCAGTTCTGCAGGCCCTCGGTGTAGTGCCACATGCGGTCGCGGTTGACGAGCCGTACGCCCGCTTGCGCGCTGATGTCGAGCATCCGGCCGTCGACGTAGGCCGGGACGCCGGTGACCATCTCGGTGGGCGGTGTGCCGAGGCGTTCGGGCCAGTAGCGGCGGACGATGTCGTGGTTGGCGCCGATGCCGCCGGTGGTGACGACGACGGCCTGGGCGGTCAGCTCGAACTCGCCGGCGCGGTCGCGGCTGGAGGCGACGCCGCGGGGCGAGTTGTCGTCGGCGAGGACCGTGCCGCGCACCCCGCGCGCCGCGCCCTCCTCGATGACCAGCTCGTCGACCTGGTGCCGGTGGTGGAAGGTGAGCAGCCCGTCGCGCGCGGCCTGCTTGGCGTACCGGACGAACGGCTCCACGACACCCGTACCGGTGCCCCAGGCGATGTGGAACCGGGGCACCGAGTTGCCGTGGCCGTGGGCGCGCAGGTCGCCGCGCTCCGCCCACCCCACCGTCGGCAGGAACGTGATGCCATGGCCGTCCAGCCAGGCCCGCTTCTCGCCGGCCGCGAACTCGACGTAGGCGCGTGCCCAGCGCACCGCCCAGGAGTCCTCGTCGTCGGTCCGGTCGAACTGGGCGCTGCCCTGCCAGTCGTTCCAGGCCAGGTCGAAGGAGTCCTTGATGCCCAGGCGGCGCTGCTCCGGGGAGTCGACGAGGAACAGCCCGCCGAAGGACCAGAAGGCCTGCCCGCCGAGGTTGGCGGCGTTCTCCTGGTCCACCAGCGCGACCCTGCGGCCCCGGCTGGTCAGTTCGTGCGCGGCGACCAGGCCCGCGAGTCCCGCTCCGACGACGATGACGTCGGCATCCATGGCGACCGTCCCTTCCTCATTCGGTGGTGGCACAATCCGGTGGTGTCGCTATCCGGTGGTGTCGCTATCGGGTGGTGTCGCTGCCGTCGGTGAGCAGCGCGGTGAGCAGTTGCTTCAGCCAGGCGCGGGCGTGTTCGACGTCCCTGTCCAGCAGTAGTTGGGTGGTGACTCCGTCGTAGGCGGCGACCACGGCGTGGGCGGCGCCCTCGATGTCGCCGAGCACGGCGGGCAGTGCGGTGTGTCCCCGCGCGCGGGCGAGCCGGTCGGCGATCGCCCCGCGCAGCCGCGCGCGGTGTGCCAGCAGGTTCTGCGCGACGGCCGGGTCGCGGGCGGCGTGCACCAGGAAGTCCGTCTTCACCAGCAGCCAGTCCCGGTCCAGGAGCAGCACCTCGCTCACCCGGTCCACGGCGGCGGGCACGTCCAGGTCCGGCCCGTCGAGGGCGAGGGCCCCGGACACCTGCTCCGCGATCAGGTCCGCGCGCTGCTGGTAGAGGGCGAAGAACAGTTCGTCCAGGCTGTCGAAGTTGGAGTAGAACGCGCCCCTGCTGTACCCGGCGGCATCGCAGACCTCCTCGATGGAGACGCGGCCGAACCCCTTGGCGGCGAACACGGCGAAGGCGGCGTCGAGGAGATTGGCGCGCGTACGGACCCGGCGCTTGGTGACACGCCTGGTCGTTTCCTGCACCGCCATGGCCGGACCTCCGTTCGATACAGGAATGTATCCGATACGTGAGTGTATCCAAAGGCGCGTTCGAGAATTCGAAGGCCGGGAAATCCATGGGAACATACTTTCGATTCCGGGGTTACGCTGGAAGCATGGCCATGCACCTCCAGGGCTCCCTGTTCGACCAGACCGACGAGCTGCGGCTCGGATCCCTCGCGGGGATCCGCCGTACCCGGCTCGGCCACGGCGCCTGGATCGACGTCCTGCCCGGCTGGCTCAGCGGGGCCGACGCGCTGTTCGAGCAGCTGGCCGCCGAGGTGCCGTGGCGTGCGGAGCGCCGCAAGATGTACGACAACGTGGTCGACGTACCTCGGCTGCTCGCCTTCTACGGCGCGGACGACGTCCTCCCGCACCCCGTGCTGGCGGAGGCCCGTAACGCGCTGTCGGCGCACTACGCCGAGGAGCTCGGCGAGCCGTTCACCACGGCGGGGCTCTGCTACTACCGCGACGGGCGGGACAGCGTCGCCTGGCACGGGGACCGGATCGGACGGGGGGCGCGCGAGGACACGATGGTGGCGATCCTCTCCGTCGGCGCCCCCCGGGATCTGCTGCTGCGCCCCGCCCGGGGCGGCGGCGGGACGGTGCGCCGTCCGCTGGGGCACGGCGACCTCATCGTGATGGGCGGCTCCTGCCAGCGGACCTGGGAGCACTCGATACCGAAGACCACGCGCGCGACGGGGCCCCGCATCAGCATCCAGTTCCGGCCGCACGGCGTGCACTGAGGCTTCAGAGGCGGCCGCTTCGGGTGCGCGCGGGGGCTGCCTCCGGCGGACGGTGCCGGAGGCAGCCCTTCCTCTGGGCGAAGCCCTGTCGTGCCCGCACACTGGGGCGGATGAGCGCGCAAACGCGGGCACCGGACATCGCTCCCCGACGCGGCGAGCTGGACGCGCTGCGGGTCTTCGTCGTCCTCGGGCTGGTCTTCTTCCACTCCGGCCTCGTCTTCTCCCCGGACGACGACTTCTACGTCAAGAACGCACAGACCACCGACGCCGTGACCGTGCTCGCCGGGTTCGGGGTCGTGTGGGCGATGCCCATGCTGTTTCTCGTCTCCGGGCTCGGCTCCCGGTACTCGATCCGCCGCCGCGGACCCGCGCGCTTCACCCGTGAGCGCTCATTGCGCCTGGGGGTTCCGCTGGTCTTCGCGACGCTCGTGCTGTGCCCGCTCCCCCAGTGGCTGCGCCTGCGGGCCGCCGACCCCGGCTACGACGAGTCGTACGGGCGTTTCTGGCGCCGCTTCCTCACTGTCCGCCTGGATGCGGCGGACTTCCCCTTCGTCCTCGAAGGGGAGCACTTCGAGACCGGCCACCTGTGGTTCGTGGTCCTCCTGCTCACCTTCAGCCTGCTGCTCGCCCCGGTCGCGGCGCCGCTCGCGGCCCGGTCGGAGCGTGTGGCCCAGGCGGTGGGCCGACGCCCGGTCCTGCTCCTGCTCCTGCTGCCCGCTCTGCCGCTCGCCGCGATCAACGCGTTCCTCGGCATGGAGGAGGGCTTCGCGGGCTGGAACCGCTGGGCCTACCTGGTGTTCTTCCTCTTCGGTTACGCCCTCGCCGACGACGGCCACGTCCGTGCCGCGCTGCGCCGACTCGCCCTGCCGGTGGGTGTGTTCGGACTGGTGCTGTTCGCGGGGACCGCGCCCGGCTTTGTCTCCCTGGACGACCCGTTCACCGAGGGGAGCCCGTTCGCGCTGGTGACCCGGGCGGTGTTCGGGGCGGCGGGCTGGTGCTGGGTGGTCGCGATCCTCGGGCTGCTGGACCGGCCTCGGGAGGCCCGGGCTCCCTCGCGCGCGATGGTGTATCTCGGGCTCGCCGCCCTGCCGTTGTACGTGCTGCACCAGCCGGTCGTGGTCGCCCTCGCATACGGCGTGGTGGGCTGGTCCGCGCCGATCCTGATCAAGTACGTGGTGATCGTGACGGGTTCGCTCGCGGTGATCCTCGTGCTGTACGAGGTCGTGGTGCGCAGAACGCGGGTGACGCGATTCCTGTTCGGAATGCGTCCGGACCCGGCGGTCACACCGTCCTCCTGATCTGCTTTGCTGTGTCCGTCGGGCACGGACCTCACCACGCGGGACGATCATGCGGGCAGATGTGCAGCAAGTCGCGGACGGCACCTACCTGGTGCACGGCAGCAACACGAACTGGGTGATCCTGACCGAGGGGGACGAGGTCACGCTGATCGACACCGGCTACCCCGGGGACCGGGCGAAGCTCCTCGCCTCGCTCACGGAGGTGGGCAGTGCGCCGGAGGCGGTCAGCGCCGTACTGATCACGCACGCGCACACGGACCACCTGGGCAACGCCGAGTATCTGCGCACCACCTACGGTACGCCGATATACCTCCACGCGGCCGAAGTGCCGCACGCCCGGCGGGAGTTCCTGCACCAGGTGAACGTGGGGACGGTCCTCAGGAACGGCTGGCGGCCGGGTGTCCTGCCCTGGGCGCTCCACGCGATCCGCTCCGGCGGCACCGCGCACGTGCCCGTCACCGCCCCCGAGCCGTTCCCGTCGGAAGGGCCGCTCGACCTGCCGGGCCGCCCCGTCCCGGTGCACACGCCCGGCCACACCGACGGCCACTGCGCCTACCACCTGCCGGAGGCCGGCGTGCTGATCGCGGGCGACGCCCTGGTCAGCGGGCACCCCACCTCGCGGATCAAGGGGCCGCAGCTGCTGCCGGACATGTTCCACCGCGAGCGGACCCAGGCCCTCGCCTCGTTGGCCGTGCTCGAAGGCCTCAAGGGCGAGGTCCTGCTGCCCGGGCACGGGCCGCTGCACCGCGGCTCGGTGCGAGAAGCTGCTCTTCAGGCCCGGGAGCGCGCACTTTAGGGTGAGGTGACGATCACCGGCGAGGCAAGGACGAACCGCCCATGGCACTGCAGATCAGCGCGACGAACCCGGAGCACCCCGCGCTTTTGCTGGAACTGCCCTGGCATCTGCCCTTGGAGGAGTGGCCGGAAGAGGTCCTGGTCCCGCTCCCGCGCGGTATCTCACGGCACATCGTGCGCTACGCCCGGGCCGGCGACGAGGTGATCGCCGTCAAGGAGCTCGCCCAGCGCCCGGCGCTGCGCGAGTACGAGCTGCTGCGGGACCTCGACCGGCTCGGCATCCCCGCGGTCGATCCGCTGGCCGTGGTCACCGGCCGCACCGACTCCGCCGGCGGCCCCCTGGAGTCGGTGCTGGTCACCCGGCACCTGACGGGCTCGCAGCCGTACCGTTCGATGTTCGAGACGACGATGCGCCCGGCGACCATGCACCGCCTCATGGACGCCCTGGCCGTCCTCCTGGTCCGCCTCCACCTCGCCGGGTTCGCGTGGGGCGACTGCTCGCTGTCCAACACGCTGTTCCGGCGTGACGCGGGCGCCTACGCCGCGTATCTGGTGGACGCCGAGACGGGCGATCTGCACCCGCAGCTCAGCACGGGCCAGCGCGACTACGACCTGGAGCTCGCCCGGGTCAACATCAGCGGCGAGCTGCTGGACCTGGAGGCGTCCGGGGCGCTGCACCCGTCGGTCGATCCGATCGAGTTCGGCATGGAGATCTGCGCGCGCTACGGCGGTCTGTGGGAGGAGCTGACCCGCACCTCGGTCTATCCGGCGGGCAAGTACCACTACATAGAGCGCCGGATACGCCGCCTGAACGACCTCGGTTTCGACGTGGCCGAGATGCAGATCGAGCACGCGGCCAACGGCGACACGGTCACCTTCGTGCCCAAGGTCGTCGACGCCGGGCACCACCAGCGTCAGCTGCTGCGCCTGACGGGACTGGACACCGAGGAGAACCAGGCCCGCCGGCTCCTGAACGACCTGGAGAGCTGGATGGCCACCCAGGACGACTACGCCCCGGGCGACCCTCTCGGCGCCCGCCCCGAGGTCCTCGCCCACCGGTGGGTGCGCGACGTGTTCCGGCCCACCGTGCGGGCCGTACCGCTGGAGCTGCGCGGCTCCATGGACCCCGCCGAGATCTACCACGAGCTGCTCGAACACCGCTGGTACCTGTCCGAGCGCGCGCAGCACGACATCGGTCTGGACACGGTGGTCGAGGACTACATCAAGAACATCCTGCCCAAGGCGCGGGAGACGCTGCAGCCGACGACGTCCGACTGACTCCCGTGCGACTGGCTCAGTCGTGCGGCACGACGGCCACCGGGCAGTCCGCGTGGTGCAGGACACCGTGCGCCACCGAACCGATGCGGGCGCCCACGGCCGTACGGTGGGCGCGGCGCCCGACGACCATCAGCTGGGCCCGGCCCGCGACCGACAGCAGTACCTGCCCGGCGCTGCCCATCTCGACGTGCTCGACCACCCGGACGTCCGGGAAGCGCTCCCGCCACGGCTTCAGCGCCTCGTCCAGGGCCTTCCTCTCGTACGGCTCCAAGCCCCCGGCGTCGTCGAGGAGCTTCAGGGAGGCCGGGCTGTAGGCGAACAGCGGCGGCAGGGTCCAGGCCCGTACGGCACGCACGGTCGCCCCGCGCGCCGCCGCCGTCTCGAACGCGAACCGCAGCGCGGCGGCACTGTCCTCGGGGTCGCCCTGCTGGCCGACGACGATCTCGCGCCCGGCGGCCTCGGCCGACGCCTGGTCCCCGGCGCGTACGAGGACGACGGGCCGCGTCGCCCCGGCGATCACCTGCTGCCCGACGGAACCCAGCAGGAACCCGACGACCGCACCGTGGCCCCGTGAGCCCAGCACCAGCATCTCGGCGTCCGCCGCGGCGGCTACCAGTGTCTCGACGGGCCCGCCGTCGACGACATCGGTGGTGACCTCGAGGCCCGTGTGCCGCTCGCCGACCGAGCGCGCGGCCTCCGCCAGCCCCTCGCGCACCCACTGGGCCTGAGCGTCGGCGTCGTTGGCGTACTCCGCGTCGAGCGCCTCGTGCGGCTGGAACCGCCAGGCGTGCACCACGCGCAGGGCGAGCCCCCGGCGGACCGCCTCCCGGGCGGCCCAGTCCAGCGCGGCGAGGCCCTCCTCGGAGCCGTCCACCCCTGCCGTGATCGGGCGCGTCATTCCGGCTGCCTCCTCGTGTAGTGGTCATGCCGTCGGACCCAGTCTTCACTACCCCGCGCCCATAGAACCGGGAGTAAAGGCCAGCCAAAGCCAACAGCCACGGCCCACCAACTTGCACTGGGCCGACGACACCGGCCGCGAGGGAGCCGTAGGGGCGCGCCGGTGTCGAGACGGCGAACGCGCGCAGGCCCGAAGGGTCGAGCACGATCGCCGTCTCGACACCGGCATGTGGCGCCCCGTAGGCGACCGAGCCAGACATTCGGCACCCCAGCTGCAGAACAGCAGCAGACAGCCGACCCCGTTCGGCCCGGCAGCACGGCCGAAAACCGCCGCCTCCTCCATACCCGAGCGAAGCGGGCGGATCGAACATACGATGGGCCGGAGTCGGCGCGGCGGTCGTGAGGACGCCGTGCCCTGGTTCCGATCCCGGGGTGGGAGACGTATGGCACAGGCGTCCGACGCAGCGCGGACCGTCATCCTGACCGTGGACGACGACCCGGGGGTCTCCCGGGCGGTCGCCCGGGACCTGCGGCGGCGCTACGGCGAGTCGCACCGGATCGTGCGCGCGGAGTCCGGCGAGTCGGCGCTGGAGGCGCTGCGGGAACTGAAGCTGCGCGGCGACCTGGTGGCCGTGATCCTGGCCGATTACCGCATGCCGCAGATGAACGGCATCGAGTTCCTCGAACAGGCCCTGGACGTGTATCCCGGCGCCCGCCGCGTGCTGCTGACCGCGTACGCGGACACGAACGCGGCGATCGACGCGATCAACGTCGTCGACCTCGACCACTACCTCCTCAAGCCGTGGGACCCGCCCGAGGAGAAGCTCTACCCGGTTCTGGACGACCTGCTGGAGGCGTGGCGGCGCAGCGACTACCGGCCGGTGCCCAGCACCAAGGTGGTCGGCCACCGCTGGTCGGCGCGCTCCTCGGAGGTGCGGGAGTTCCTGGCCCGCAACCAGGTGCCGTACCGCTGGTACTCGGCCGACGAGCCGGAGGGGCAGCGCCTGCTGGCCGCGGCCGGGCAGGACGGGCAGCGGCTGCCGCTGGTGATCACGCCGGAGGGGACGCCGCTCGTGGCGCCCGAGGCACCGGAGCTGGCCGCTCAGGTGGGGCTGGCCACGACACCGACGGCCGACTTCTACGACCTCGTCGTCATCGGCGGCGGACCCGCCGGGCTGGGCGCGGCCGTGTACGGGGCGTCGGAGGGGCTGCGGACCGTGCTGGTGGAGCGGTCGGCGACCGGCGGGCAGGCCGGGCAGAGCTCCCGGATCGAGAACTACCTCGGCTTCCCGGACGGTGTGTCGGGGGCGCAGCTCACCGACCGGGCCCGGCGGCAGGCGGCGAAGTTCGGCGCCGAGATCCTCACCGCGCGCGAGGTGACGGGGCTGGAGGTCAGCGGGGCCGCCCGGATCGTCCGGTTCTCGGACGGCTCGGCGGTCGCCGCGCACAGCGTGATCCTGGCGACCGGCGTGTCGTACCGGCAGCTGGCGGCGCCCGGCTGCGAGGACCTGACCGGCTGCGGGGTGTTCTACGGGTCGGCGCTGACGGAGGCGCCCGCCTGCCTCGGCCAGGACGTGTACATCGTGGGCGGCGCCAACTCGGCCGGGCAGGCGGCGATGTACCTGTCGCGGGGCGCCAAGTCGGTCACCCTGCTGGTGCGCGGTTCGTCGCTGTCGGCGTCCATGTCGCACTACCTGATCCAGCAGATCGACGAGGCGCCGAACATCTCGGTGCGCACGGGCACGGTCGTCGAGGCCGCGCACGGCTCCGACCACCTGGAGCAGCTGACCCTGCGGGACGTGGAGAGCGGGAAGACCGAACGGGTCGACGCCCAGTGGATGTTCGTGTTCATCGGCGCGGCGCCGCTGACCGACTGGCTGGACGACACGGTGCTGCGCGACGAGCGCGGGTTCATCCTGGCCGGGCCCGACCTGACCGTCGACGGGCGGCCGCCGGCGGGCTGGGAGCTGGACCGGCCGCCGTACCACCTGGAGACCAACGTGCCCGGCGTGTTCGTCGCGGGCGACGCGCGCGCCGAGTCCGCGAAGCGGGTCGCGTCCGCCGTCGGAGAGGGAGCCATGGCCGTGATGCTCGTCCACCGGTATCTGGAGCAGTCATGAGCGGGCAGTTGATGCCGTGCAGCCCGCAGGAGATCGGGTCGCTGTTCCTGTTCGAGAAGCTCACCCCGGAGCAGCTCGGCAGGCTGTGCAGCGCGGGCAGGGTGGAGAAGTTCGAGCCCGGCCCCGTCTACACCGAGGGTGAACCGGCCACCTGCTTCTACGTGATGGTCGAGGGCACGGTCGTCCTCTATCGCCGGGTCGGCAGCGATGACGTGGAGGTGACGCGGACCTCCCAGCGCGGGGTGTACGCGGGGTCCATGCAGGCGTATCTGGGTGACCGGGTGCGGCAGGTCTACAACAACTCCATGCGCGTCACCGAGCCGACGCGGTTCTTCGTGCTGCCCGCCGACACGTTCGCGGAGATCATGCAGGAATGGTTCCCGATGGCGGTCCATCTGCTGGAGGGGCTGTTCTTCGGCTCGAAGAGCACCCAGCGGGCCATCGGACAGCGCGAACGGCTGCTGGCGCTGGGCTCGTTGTCGGCCGGGCTCACGCACGAGCTCAACAACCCCGCCGCGGCGGCCGTACGGGCGACGGCGACGCTGCGGGAGCGGGTGGGCAAGATGCGGCACAAGCTCGCCGTCATCGCGCAGGGCTCGTACTCCCCCGAGGTCATGGCGAACCTCATCGACCTCCAGGAACGCACCGCCGAGCGGGTCGCCAAAGCGCCCATGCTCAGTCCGCTGGAGGCCTCCGACCGGGAGGACGCGGTCACGGACTGGCTCGACGACCACGGCATCCAGGAGGGCTGGCGCATCGCGCCCACCTTCGTCCAGGCCGGGATCGACGAGGACTGGCTGGACCAGGTCGCGGCGGCGGTGGACGAGGAGATCCTGCCGAACGCGATCGGGTGGCTCAACTACACCGTCGAGACCGAGCTGTTGATGGACGAGATCAACGACTCCACCACGCGCATCTCCCATCTCGTCGACGCCGCCAAGCAGTACTCCCAGCTCGACCGCGCGCCCTTCCAGAACGCCGACGTGCACGAACTCCTCGACAGCACCCTGCTGATGCTGTCGGGCAAGATCGGCCCGCAGATCAAGGTCGTCAAGGAGTACGACCGTACGCTGCCGAAGATCCCGGCGTACCCGGCGGAGCTCAACCAGGTGTGGACCAACCTCATCGACAACGCCGTCTCGGCGATGAACAGCGCGGGCGGCGAAGGGACGTTGACCGTGCGGACGGCGCCGGATCACGACCGGCTGCTGGTGGAGTTCCGGGACACGGGGATCGGGATCCCGGCGGAGCACCGGGGGCGGATCTTCGATCCGTTCTTCACGACCAAGCCGGTGGGTGAGGGAACCGGGCTCGGGCTCGACATCTCCTGGCGGATCGTGGTCAACAAGCATCACGGAAGCATCGAGGTGCAGTCCGAGCCGGGTGACACGCGCTTCCAGGTGCTGCTGCCGCTCACATCCGTCGAGGAGGACCCTGCATGACCAGCGACAACGGGATCGACCCGAGTGTTCCGCCGAGTGGGAGCGGGTGTGTCGAGTGCGAGGCGGCGGGTGGGTGGTGGTTCCATCTGCGGCGGTGTGCTCAGTGTGGGCATGTGGGGTGCTGTGACAGCTCGCCCGCCAAGCATGCGACGGGGCACTTCCGGGAGACGGGGCATCCGTTCGTGCAGAGTTTCGAACCGGGTGAGGAGTGGTTCTGGAACTACGACACGGACGAGTTGTACGAGTCGGGGCCTGAGCTGGCGCCTCCGGTGAGTCATCCGGTGGATCAGCCGTCGCCGGGCCCTGCGGGGCGGGTGCCGGCTGACTGGGCCACGTTGCGTGCCTGAGCTCGTCGCGCGGTTTCCCGCGCCCCGAAGAGGTCGGCCCAGGCGCTGTCAGTGGTGAATGACAGGATGGAAGCGTGTCGCAGACCTCTTTCACCACGCCACTGATCGGGCGGGACGACGAGTTCGCCCGGCTCTCCGGTGTGCTGGAGCGTGCCCGCAGTGGTGAGCCCCGTGCCGTTCTCGTCGCCGGAGACGCGGGGGTCGGCAAGACCCGGGTCCTGGACGAGGTCGCGGGGCGTGCCGCTGCGGACGGGATGACCGTGGTCACCGGGCACTGTGTCGATCTCGGTGATGTCGGGCTGCCGTATCTGCCGTTCACCGAGGTGCTGGGAGAGCTCGCCGCTGACGAGCGGTTCGCGGGTGTGCCGGCCGCGTATCCGGTGGTCGAGCGGCTGCTGGGGGGCCGGACCGACGCCGTGAGTGACCGGCTGCGGTTGTTCGAGGGCATCGCGGGGCTGCTGGCCGACCTGGCGGACGTCGCACCGCTGCTGCTCGTCCTCGAAGACCTGCACTGGGCCGACCAGTCGTCCCGGGATCTGCTGCGCTTCCTGCTCAGCCGCGGCATTCTGCAGCGGCCCGCGGGTGGGGCGCCCCGGCACCGGCTGGCGCTGTTCGCGTCGTACCGGGCGGACGATCTGCATCGGCGTCATCCGCTGCGGCCGCTGCTCGCCGAGCTGGTGCGGCTGCCCGCCGTCGAGCGGCTGGAGTTGCGGCCGATGGCCGATGCCGAGGTGGCCCGGCTGGTGCGGGCCGTGCAGGAACGGCCGCTGGCGGAGAGCACCGTCCGGCGGATCGTCGAGCGGGCCGAGGGCAACGCCTTCTACGCCGAGGAGCTGGTGGCGGCCACGGACACGGAGATCGGCGGAGTGCCCAGCGGACTGGCCGATGTCCTGCTGATCCGGTTCGAGCAGCTGTCCGACACCGCACAGCAGGTGCTGCGCACGGCGGCCGTCGCGGGGCGGCGCGTCGAGCACGAGCTGCTGCGGGGTGCCGTGGGCATCCCGGAGGACGAGCTGGAGTCGGCGCTGCGGGAAGCCGTCGGGCGGCAGTTGCTGGTGCCGGGCGAGGGCGACACCTACGCCTTCCGGCACGCGCTCGCGCGCGAGGCGGTGTACGCCGATCTGCTCCCCGGCGAACGGGCCCGGCTGCACGGCACGTTCGCGCGGCTGCTCGCCGGGCGCGGTCGTCCGGCCGAGACGGCGGCGGAGCGCGCCCACCACTACCGGGAGAGCCACGATCTGGCCGAGGCGCTGGCGGCCTCGCTGGAGGCCGCCGACCAGGCGCACGGGGTGGGGGCGCCCGCCGAGGAGCTACGGCATCTGGAGACGGCCCTGGACCTGTGGTCGTCGGTGGAGCCGTCGGCGCGGCCCTCGGGAGAGGGGAACGACCGGGTGACGCTCACGCTGCGCGCGTCGGCGGCGGCCGCTCATGCCGGGGAGTCGCACCGCGCGGTCTCCCTCACCCGCTCCGCGCTCGCGGACGTCGGCCAGGAGACGGACACCGAGCTCGCCGCCCGGGTCCGCTACACACTCGCCGACAATCTGATGAGCGTCGACAATCTGACGGCGGCGTTCGCCTACAGCAGCGAGGCGCTCGCCCTCATCCCCGCCGAGCCTCCCTCGCGGACCTGGGTGTGGGCGGCGGCCACGCATGTCCTCGCGGCACGCCACATCGGGGAGAACGAGACCGCGCTGCGCGTCGCCCGCGAGGCCCTGCGCATCGCCGAGCAACTCCAGGTCACGGACGCCCGGGCGGATCTGCTCATCTCGCTGGCCATTCTTGAGGGCGGCGGCCGCCGCACGCCGGAAGGCCGTGAACGGCTCCGCGAGGCACGGGAGTTGGCGCGGCGTTCCGGCAACGCGCCGGTGGAGATGCGCGCCCTGTTCAACCTCGCCGTCGGCTGCTACGAGTCCGGTGACCTCCAGGCGTGTCTGCCCTGGCTGCGGGAGGGGCTGGACCGGGCCCGTCGTGCGGGGCTGCTGTCCTCTCTGTACCCGCTGGAGATGCGGTATCTGCAACTGCTGGTGCTGTACACGCTGGGGCGCTGGGACGAGTGCCTGAGCGTGGCGGCGGGCGATGCCGACGTGCTCCCGGCGGCCGGCGGTTACACGGCCGGTCCGGCGTTGTACGTCGCTCTCGCGCGCGGCGACTTCACGGCCGCCGAGCAGGCCCGCGCTCTGCTGGCGGGCCCTTTCGACTGGATGGGCACGCTCATCGCGGGCCTCGCGCTCACCGACGCCGCCGCACTGCGCGGTGATCCGGAGGCGGCCGTGGAGCGGATGCGGTCCACGGTGACGGCCCTCACCGACGACGCGGGGACGCCGCCCGATGCCACGGTCCGGCTCGCGGCCCTGGCGCTGTCGGCGGTCGCCAACCGGGCGGCCGAGCGGCGCCTGGCGGGTGACGAGGCGGGGGTGCGCCGCTGGGCGGAGACGGCGACCGAGCTCGTCGAGTCGGCGCGGACGACGGCCGTACGGGGCGGGGGCGGCCCGCCGCAGGGTCCGGAGGGCCTGGCGTGGCTGGCCCGCGCCGAGGCGGAGTGGGTGCGGGCGGTGTCCGGGCCGGATGCGCGGGCCTGGGAGAAGGCGGTGGCCGCGTTCGACTACGGCGACGAGTACGAGCGGGCGCGGTGCCGGCTGCGCCATGCCGAGGCCCTGTTGGCGGAGGGCGACCGTGAGGGGGCGGCCGGCGAGGCGCGTGCCGCCCGGGAGACGGCGGCCCGGCTCGGCGCGACGCTCCTGCTGGAGCAGCTGGACGCCTTGGTCCGCCGCGGCCGCCTCGCGGAGACCGCAGCCGACCGCTCCTCCCCGCTCACCGCCCGCGAGCAGGACGTCCTGCGCCTCCTCGCGCTCGGCCGCAGCAACCGGCAGATAGGCGAGGAGCTGTACATCACGGGCAAGACGGCGAGCGTGCACGTCTCCAACATCCTCGCGAAGCTGGGCGCGGCGAGCCGCACGGAGGCGGTGGCGATCGCCTATCGGGAGGGGTTGATCACGCGCGAGGAGACGGTGGGCTGACGCCTCGTCAGCACGCCTCGGTCTGCACGCCTCGGTCTGCACGCCTCGGTCTGCACGCCTCGGTCTGCACGCCTCGGTCTGCACGCCCCGTCACCCGCCGGTGTCGCAGTCGAGGGCGGTCGGGTCGACGGCGTCGGCCATCGCCTGCATGCCCTTGTCGTTGGGATGGATGTGGTCGCCGCCGTCGAGGGCGGGAAGCATGCGCTGGGGGTCGTAGGGGCTGCGGAGGATGCGGTCGAAGTCGGTCACGGCGTCGAACTCGCCGCCGGTGCGGATGAACGCGTTGACCTCCTGCCGTACGGCCTCGGCGGCCGGGTCCCATTCGTGCCAGCCCTTGAACGGGCCGACGGTCGCACCGACGACACACTTGCCGGCCGCGTGCGCCCGGTCGATGACCTCGCGGTAGCCCTCGATCAGGTCCGCGGCCGTGACGCCGGTGTGGGCCTTGATGTCGTTCACGCCCTGGAAGAGGAACACGGTCCGCACGCCCGGCTGGGACAGCACGTCCCGCTCCAGCCGGTTCAGCGCGCTCTGACCGGGACCGTCGGCGAGGACCTTGTTCCCGGACATCCCTTCGTTGGCCACGCCCTTGACCGCCGTGTCCGCCCGTTGCAGGCGGCGGGCGAGGTAGTCGGGCCATCGGCGGTCGAGGCCGGTGCTGGACTGCCAGCCGTCGGTGATGGAGTCGCCGAGGGCGGCCACGGCTCCGGTGCCCGCCGAGGCGTGGACGGAGACGGCGTCGAGGTAGAACCAGGAGCCGGTCGGGATGGTCCAGGCGGCGCCGCTCTCCTCGGCGGTGTGGTCACCCTGCGTCGCGTACGACGTCTGCAGGGCCATCCAGTGGCCGCTCGCCGGGCCGCCCGCGTCCGGGCTGTGGAGACTGACGACGAGGTCGGTCGCGGCGGGCAGCCTCCCGGGCAGCGGGTCGCTCCACACGGTGCCGCCCGCCGGCACGCTGACCGTGCGCTCACCGCCGAAGGTCAGCCGCCGGTTGCTGCCCGGCCGCAGTTCGGCGCCCTGCTTCCGGATGCCCGCGTAGGCGCTGTCGACGGTCAGCGGCCGGTCGCCGAAGGCGTTGGAGAGCCGGATCCGCAGGCCGGTGCCGCCCGCGCTGGTGTGCACGACGAGCCGGTAGCTCCGGTCGGCGACGCCGTCGGCCATGCGGTCGGCGCTCGCCGCCCAGGTGACCACGCCGCTCGCATCGCCGGTCGCCTCGGCCGGCGCGGGCGGGGACTGGCACGCCACCACCGTCAACAGGACGGCGGCGAGCGGCAGTCCGGCCCTCACCGGGCGAAGTACTTCAGCGTGACGGAGGCTCCGCGCCGCAGCGTGACCGTCCGGGACGTGCTGCCGTACGCGACCGTCGTCGTGCGGCCGCCGACGCTGCGGACGGTGGCCTCGGTCGGACTGCCGTCGCGCCAGCGCAGATCGACCTCGAAGCCGCCACGGGCGGCGACGCCCGTGACGAGGCCCGATCCGGCCCAGGCCTCGGGGAGCGCCGGGAGGAGTTCGATGTGTCCGGGCCTGGAGTACAGCAGCATCTCCACCATCGCGGCCGGTGTGCCGAAGTTGGCGTCGATCTGGAAGATGCCCCGGCCGCGTTCCACCTCGTAGATGTCGAAGAGGTTGGGTGCGGTGCCGTTGCCGCCGCCGGTCGACGGGCGGAGGTTGTCGACGATGAGCTGGTAGGCGTTGTCCGCGTGCTTCAGGCGGGCCCAGCACAGGCTGCGCCAGGCGTTGGCCCAGCCGAAGCTCTCCATGCCGCGGGCGGTGAGCAGGGCGGTGGCGCCGGACACGACGTCGGAGGGGGTGGAGCCGTCGGGACGTATGCGGTCGCCGGGGAACAGGCCGACCAGCGGGGACAGGTGCCGGTGCGTGGTCTCGCCGAGATTGTCGGGGGACATCCACTCCTCCAGCCAGCCGGTGGCCGGGCTGACTTGTGGTAGGTACAGCTTTCTGCGCAGTGCCGCGATGGTATCGGCGTAGGCGGTGTCGGTGCGCAACTCGGCCGCCGCGGTGCAGTAGTTCCCGAACAGCGCCCACACCAGTTCCTGAGCGTAGGTGATGCCCTTGGCGTCGAGCGGGCCGTGCTCCGGGGACCAGTCGCTGTCCGCGACGAGAACCTCCCGCGAGGTGCCGGGGAGGGCGGCCGTGAGGAGCCGGGCCTCCCAGAACTCGCAGGCGCCCTTGAGAAGCGGGTAGATCTTCTGCAGGTACTCCCGCGACCCGGTGTACTCGTAGTGCTGCCACAGGGTGGTGCACAGCCAGGCGTTGCCCGCCGGGTGCCACCACCAGCCGCCCCCGCCGTGGGGGTTGGTGGAGATGGCCACCGTCCAGCCGGCGTTCTTCCCGGTGGAGTTCCGGTAGCGGTTGCGCGGGTCGTTGAACAGACGGCGGGTGAGGTCGGTCCAGGACGGGAGCTGGGCGAGGCAGTAGTCGGTGAGGGCGTCGAAGCACGGCGACAGGCCCGTCCGGTCGGCCATCCAGTAGTTCATCTGGATGTTGATGTCGGTGTGGTAGTCGCCCATCCAGTCCGGGTCGTTGCCGTCGAGCCACAGCCCTTGGAGAGCGAGGGGCAGGCTGCCCCGCGAGCCGGAGATCATCAGGTAGCGGCCGAAGTGTGCGTAGACCGCCTCGAGTTCGGGATCGGGGGCGCCGTCCCGGGCGCGGGCGCGGAGCCGTCCCCAGGTGTCCAGGGAGCGCTGCTCCGGCGACGACGTGCCCAGCGACAGGTCCATCCGCCCGAACAGGGCGTGGTGGTCTGCGACATGGGTGTGCAGCAGGGCGTCGGCCGAGTGCGCGGCGGCGGCGCTGACCTTGGTGCGGGCGAGGCCCCGCGGGTCGAGGGCCGGGTCGCGGTAGCCCTTGGCCGCGTCCGGCGCGTAGTTGGTACCGCCGCTCACCACGACGGTCAGCTCCCGGCACCCGGCGAAGTCGATGCGTGAGCCGCCCACGGTGACCCGGCCGCCGCTGCCGTACGCCGTGACGGCCGCCCCGTAGCGCAGGCCGTTCGGGAACGCGGCGCCGAACGACACCGCGGCCTCCTCGCCATGCGTGCCCTCCAGCACGACGGTGCCGGTGTAGCGGCCGCCTCCGCTCTGGGCGAAGTGCAGGACGATCACGTCGTCGGGCCGGCTGGCGAAGATCCGTCTGCGGTACGTCACCCCGGAGCGGGTGTACGACGTGGTCACGAACCCCTGGGCCAGGTCGAGGGTGCGGCGGTAGCCGTCGACGGCGGACAGGTCGTGGTCGGGGAGGTCGACGGTGAGGCGGGCGAGGAGGGTGAAGGAGCCGAAGTTCTCGCGGTCGTAGGGGAATTGGCCGTCGGCGTCGAGGGTGTCGTTGAGACCGCCGGTCCACATCGTGGCGTCGGTGATGAGGAGGAGTTCACGGCCGGGGTCGTTGCCGGCGAGGGCGCCGAGGCGGCCGTTGCCGACGGGCAGGCCCTGTTCGATCATGGAGTGCTCGTCGGCGGGCGCCTGCCACCAGAGCTGGTGGCGTGAACTGCCGGTGCTCACGGGCGAGTCCGTGGGACGTTGCGGTGCGGCCGACGCGGTGTAGGCGGGCAGGGCGGTGAGGGCTCCGGTCGCCGCGGCGAGGGCGAGCAGGGCGCGTCTGGGCAGGCGGTCGGACGGGGAGAGCTCCATGTCCATGGCGGCTCCTGGCGGTCGGTCTTCGGGCTCCTGCGGGTGTTCAGGACGACTTCGGTACGTCGATCCGGTCGATGTCCGGTGCGTAGCCGGTGCCGCTGTCGAAGGTGATCGTGTTGGCGCCCGCCTTGAGGGTCACGGGCACGCCGACCGTTTCGGCGGTCCCCCAGTCGCCGGTGGAGGGGAACTTGTGCCGGGTGGCGCCGCCGCCGTTGGCGGAGACGTCGACGGACCGCGGGTCGCCGCTGACGTAGGCCACCTTGATCAGATACGTGCCGGCCTTGTCGACGACGATGTCGTTGAAGCGGAGCGTGCCGCCTAGGTAGAGGTTGCCGACCTTGCGGCCGGCGGAGCAGGAGGAGCAGTCGGCGACGGAGGCGTTGCCGCCGAGGGTGTTCGCCGGGGACTCGGCCTCGTAAGCGGTCGTGGTGAGGGCGCTGCCGCGCGGGGTGACGGTGAACAGGCGGGAGCCGTGGGCGGGCAGGGCCTGGGTGATCTTGTTGTTGTAGGTGCCGAGGTTCTCGTGGTTCCACAGGTCGCGGACCGCGGCCTTGCCGGTGAAGCCGAGCGAGGCCCAGTGGGCGGTGACGGCGGCGGGGGCGTCGGCGAGGTTGAACAGGGCGACGGTGTAGGTGCCGTCGGGGTTCTTCGCGGCCCACACCTGCTGCGGGTCGGAGGGGGTGACGGGGCGTGCGGGCGGGGCGGCGCCCTGGTCGACGGCGATGACCTCGCGGTTGGTCAGCAAGGACAGGCCGTAGGAGTCGAGGCGGGTGAGGTCGTCGCCGGTGTAGAGCGGGGACTTGGCGATGGCCCACAAGGTGGCGTAGCTCTGGCGCTCGGCCTTGGTGAGGCCGTCCATGGCGCCGTTGCCGACGTCGAGGGAGTCGAGGTCGTTCCAGCCGCCGGGTCCGGCGTGCCGGGTCCAGCCGGGGGCGTCGTCCCAGCGGTCGTCGACGGAGTTCTCCCAGCTGACGAGAGTGTTGCAGTAGCACTCGACGTCGGTGTCGATGCGCCAGCCCTGGGAGTGCTTCTTCCAGTCCGCGACCCTCCCGATGTCGAGGGACCAGGACAGCTCCAGGTGGAGGGGGCGGCCGGTCGCCGTGATGGCCTTCTGCCAGGCGGCCACGTCGGCGACGTTGTCGTACTGGTCCCCGCTCTTGCCGGAGCCGGGGCCGACGCCGTCGAGCTTGAGGAAGTCGTAGCCCCAGTCGGCGAACATCCGGGCCTGGGAGTCGACGTACTTCTGGGCGCAGGGGTCGGAGAAGTCGAGCTTGTAGGCGCTGTCCCAGCCGTTGGTGGTGCGCAGGTCGTCGTACACGATGTCGGCCGTGGTGCAGCCGTCGGCGTTCCAGATCGGTACCTTGCCCTCGCCGTACGCCTCCTTCTCCAGGCCGACCGGCAGATAGATGCCCGCCTTGAGGCCCTTGGCGTGGACGCGGTCGGCGACGGCCTTCATGCCGCCGGGGAAGCGGACGGGGTCGGCCTGCTGGCGGCCGTGCTGGTCGAAGCGGGGCTTCCAGGTGTTGTCGCGCCACCAGCCGGCGTCGATGTTGACGTACTCGTAGCCGTACTTCTTCAGCTTGGCGGCCATGGCGTCGGCCTGCTTCAGGACGTTCGCCTCGGTCAGGTAGCTGTAGTCGCCGTCCAGGTTGAGGCCGGGGTACTTCGAGGACTGCATGCTCCAGCTGGACCAGCCCATGTAGGGCTTGGCCGCGAGTGCGGGGGCGGTGGTCTCGGCCGGAGCGGCGGTCTCCGCCTGCGCGGTGGGGACGGCGGTCTCCGCCTGCGCGGTGGGGACGGCGGTGGTGGCGCCGGCGGTGAGGGCCAGGACCACCGCGGCTCTCAGGGCTCGTGCGGGCATGACGGAGTACGAGGATGACCGCATGGGTCGTACCTCCCGGGGTCGGTCCAGCGGCTCTAGCGCTGGTCGTCGGCTCTGATGAAGGACTGGATCGCGGTGGCCGCGGCCCCGCGCGCCCACTCCTCGAAGGGCAGGGGGCGGGTCTGTACGTCGCACCGGGCGGCGGAGCCGAACGCGGCCGCGGCGAGGGCGTCGCGGATCTGTTCGGCGAACAGGTCGTAGGCGGCGAGGCCCTCACCGGAGATGATCACGCGTTCGGGGCCGAGCAGGTTGGCCACGGTGGCGATGCCGCGGCCGATCGCCTCACCCGCGCGCGCGTAGGCCTCGCGTGCTCCGGCGACGCCGCGGTGGGCGAGGGCCACGGCGTCCGCCGTGTCGGTGACCTCGACACCCGTGGTCTCGCGGATCCGCCGGAGGATGGCGGCGTCCCCCGCGATCGCCTCCACACAGCCGCGGTTGCCGCAGTGGCAGGGCGGTCCGGCCGGGTCGACGGTCACATGCCCGATCTCCCCCGCCACGCCGTGCGCGCCGGCGACCACGCGGCCGTGCACCACGAGGCCGCAGCCGATGCCCGCGCCCACCGTCACCACGGCGAAGTCGGACAGCCCCACGCCCGCGCCGAACCACTGCTCGGCGACGGTGAGGGCGCGTACGTCGTTGTCGACGGTGACCGGCAACCCGGTGATCGTGGCGGCGAGTTCGGCGAGGGGCACGTCCCGCCACTCCAGGAACGGCGAGTAGCGGACGATTCCCGCACCTCGGTCGACGTCCCCGGAGACGGCGATACCGAGACCGAGGACCGGCACGCCCAGCTCGCCTGCGGCCGCGAGCAGTTCGCCCACCAGCTCGGCGACCGAGGCCAGCACGCCCTTCGGTGCACGATCCACGAGCCGTGCGTGGCGGGCGACCCGGATCCGGCAGCACAGGTCGGTGAGCACGCCGATGATCTCGTCGCCGGTCGCCTTGAGGCCGATGAACAGGGCCCGGCCGCCGTCCACCCGCACCGGGTTGGCGGGGCGGCCGAGCGCCGGGCGCGCCTGCTCGTCCACGTCCTCCACCAGGTAACCGGCCTCGATGAGGGGCCGGACCGCCTTGGTGACGGCGGCCGGTGACAGTCCCGCCCGCCGGGCCGCCTCCAGACGGGTCAGCGGTCCGTGGGAGAGGACCGTGGTGAAGATCTGCGAGGCGGCCGGCGTGTTCGCCGGGAACGTCTCGGTGCGGCGGATCGAGGGCATGCCCGGAACCTAGAGCCCTTATTTTCCGCCGTCAATAAAAGAAGCAGGATTCGGTCGGGAGTTCCATGGCGGTGATCGCGACTGCCCAACTGTGCGGCGCCTGTGGGGATGTGACGGTCTGTGGCGATGTGACGGGGTGCGGGAAGTTGCTCCGGTCGAAGCTGATCGTTCTCGTATCAGCAGCACATCGACGCAGATGAGAGGAAACCGGATGGTCTCAGCAACGGTGGTCCGAGGTACGGCGGTGGCGGCGGCTCTCGTGTCGCTCCTGGCGGTTCCCGCACACGCCGCGCCCCCGGCCGCACCCGGCACCACGACGGCCGGCGTCGCGACGGGCGGGCTGCCCGAACCCGACGTCACGGGACTGTGGCAGGTCCTGCGCACGGCACGACGGCAGGGTGCTCCCGGCGCGATCGCACGGCTCGACGACGGCGACACGGTCCGCTGGGCGGCCACCGGTGTCGCCGACCGCCGGACCGGACGGACCATCAGCAACGCCGACCGGTTCCGCATCGGCAGCGTCACCAAGGTCTTCTCGGCCGTCGTCCTGCTGCAACTGGCCGACGAGAAGAAGCTGCAGCTCGACGCCCCCGTCAACCGCTATCTGCCGGGGCTGCTGCCCGACGACCGCATCACGGTGCGGCATGTGCTGAGCCACCGCAGCGGCCTGCACGACTACACCGACGAGATGTTCGCGCGGACGGTTCCCGGCTTCGAGGCGGTCCGCAAGAAGGTCTTCACCTACCGGCAGCTGGTGGACCGCTCCCTGGCCAAGCCCCGGACCACGGAGCCCGGCGGGGCGTACTCCTACTCCAACACCAACTTCGTCGTCGCCGGCATGCTCATCGAGAAGCTGACCGGCCACTTCGTACGGACCGAGTACGAGAACCGGATCATCGAGCCGCTGCACCTGCGCGACACCCTCTATGTGCATCCCGGCACGAAGGTCCCCGGCCGGCACGCCCGCGGCTATCTGACCCCGGACACGGCCGGCGCGACGCTCGTCGACTCCACCGAGCAGACGGTCTCCTGGGCGCAGAGCGCGGGCGCGCTCATCTCCAGCACGCGGGACCTCAACACCTTCCTGTCCGCTCTGCTCGGCGGCCGGCTGACTTCGCGGGCGCAGCTGGCCCAGATGCAGCGGTGGGTACCGGCGGGCGGCTCGCAGGCGTACGGGCTCGGGCTGCGACGCCGCGATCTGTCGTGCGGGATCTCCGTGTACGGCCACACGGGCGCCGTCCAGGGCTACTACACCTACGCGTTCGCGTCGAAGGACGGCGAGCGCAGCCTCGCCGCGCTCGCCAACACCTCCAACAACGGCACGGTCCTCAACTCCATGCTGGGCACGCTGGAGTCCGCGTTCTGTGGCAAGAAGGCGAAGGCGCTCAAGGGTTCGGGGCCCGTCGAACGCCATGAGGACATCGCGCCGGGGAGCCTCGTGCGTCCGAAGGCACCCTGAGCGCACACGTCGGGCGGGAACCCGCGCGATCCGGTGGACGTTTTCCGGACATCCCCACCGGATCCCGAGGCACCCACCAGGACGGCGCGATGAGCGAGTTGGTTCCCGGGGGCCAGGACGGCGGCACGCCCAGTGCGACCGATTCGGATCTCCGGGCGGAGACACGCCGCGATCTGGTCGGAACGGGACCGTCCGGGACAGGATGCCCGCATGAAGGGTGACCTCTTTTCCAGCGAGCACATGGTCCAGCCCGCCACGGCGCCGGGCATGACGATCGAGAACGCCAAGTGCATCAAGTACGCGGTGAACGGCGAGATGCACGCCCGGCAGGGCGCGATGGTGGCCTACCGCGGCAACCTCCAGTTCGAACGCAAGGGCCAGGGCGTGGGCGGCATGCTCAAGCGGGCCATGACCGGCGAGGGGTTGCCGCTGATGGCGGTGCGCGGGCAGGGCGAGGCCTGGTTCGCGCACGAGGCGCAGAACTGCTTCATCGTCGACGTCGACCCCGGCGACGAGTTCACCGTCAACGGCCGCAACGTCCTGTGTTTCGACGCCTCGTTGTCGTACCGGATAGCGACGGTGAAGGGCGCGGGCATCGCCGGCGGCGGCCTGTTCAACAGCGTCTTCACGGGACAGGGGCGGCTGGGCCTGGTGTGTGAGGGCAACCCCCTGGTCATCCCGGTCTCGCCGCAGTACCCGGTGTACGTCGACACCGACGCGGTGGTCGGCTGGACCGCCGGGCTGCAGACGTCGCTGCACCGGTCGCAGTCCCTCGGCTCGATGCTGCGCGGCGGCTCCGGGGAGGCCGTGCAGCTGATGCTGCAGGGTCAGGGCTATGTCGTCGTACGGCCCAGTGAAGCGACCCCGCAGAAGGCCCAGCAGCACTGACCGTCCCCGGAAGTGATCTGCGCCTCACGGGCAACCCTCTCTGTCGTGTCGGCGTCTTGATCGACAACAGGTGACGCCCTGGCCCCTGGGCCAGGGCGGCTTTTCGACGCTCTATACACGCCATGTATACCCAGAGCGTATACACCACGCGTATACGCCACATGTATACACCGCGTGTATATGTACCGAGAGGGATCGATGTACGGCAAGGCATTCGCCCCCGAATACCAGGGCGCCCTGACCACACTGTCCGTCAACTCGTCGCTCACCGACGTGCTGGCCGCGGGCACCGAGCAGTTGCGGGCGGCCGAGCGGGCCGGGGAACACGGTGAGGTGGCGCGCTCGGGCCTCGCGGTCGCCGAGGCGCACCGCCGGCTGGGGCAGGTCGGGGACGCCGACCGGGCGTGGAAGGCGAGCTACCGCGCCGCCCGGGAGGCCGGTGACACCGCGGCGATGGCCTGGGCCCTGTGGAGCGGCGGCACGCTGGCCCGGCAGCGCGGCGCGTTCGCGCTGGCCCGGCGGCTGCTCCAGCTCGCGGCCGACCTCGGCGAGCGCGGCGGCGACATCGTCGTGCGCGGCTACTCGCTGGCTGGTCTCGCGGAGACGGGCCGCATCCAGGGCGACTACGAGGCCGTCCGCCGGCTGCACGAGCAGCTGCTGGCCGAGGCCCGGCGGCGCGGCGAGGCACGGCACACCGTGTGGGCACTGGAGGGCATCGCCCAGATCCACCGCAACACCGGGTCCTACGACACCGCGTACGCCCTGTTCGAGGAGGCCGCCGAGATCGCCGCGCGGGCCGACGACCGGCGTGGCCACGCCTGGGCGCTGCGCGGGCTCGCCGACATCGTCTCCGTGCGCGACGGCGACACCGAGCGGGCACTGGCCCTGCTGTCCGAGGCGGAGACCACGTGCCGGACGATGAAGCTGTCCAGCGCACTGGCCTACAACCACAAGATGCGCGGCAACGTCCTCTACCGCGCGGGACGTTACGCCCAGGCCCGTGCCATGTACGAGCAGGCGCTCGCGGAGTTCCGCGCCATGAGCGAGCCGCGCGGGGAGGCGCTGTCCCGGCTGGGGCTGGTCAAGTCGCGGGCCCGACTGGGACGCGACCGTGCGCAGACCGGGGACGAACTGGCCGAGCTGGCCGTGGAGTTGGAGCGGATAGGGCTGCGGCACGCGCGGGAGATGGTGGCGCGGGCGCAGGAGGAGTTCGGCGTAGCGGACGGTGCTCCGCAGGGCGCCGGGACGGTGGTCGTACGGTGACGGCGTTCCCTTCGGCGGTCCGGACTCCGCACGACGCCCACCGGGACCCCTCGACCACGCCGGCTCCGCCCGACGCCCGCCAAGTCCTCGGCCGCTGCCGCGCCTTGGTGCGGCCCGCGCTGCGGGAAGCCGTGGGGCGCACCCATCCGTGGGTCGGTGAGATGGCCGGGTACTCCTTCGGCTGGTGCGAGGTGGGCGGCGCACCGGCCGACGCCTCCGGCGGCAAGGGCGTACGGCAGGCGCTGGCCGTGCTCGGCGCCGAGGCGGCCGGTGCGCCCGGGCGGGTGGCGGTGCCCGGGGCGGTCGCGGTGGAGCTGGTGCACGCCTTCTCGCTGCTGCACGACGACATCATGGACGGCGACACGGCCCGCCGGCGCCGCCCCACCGTGTGGAAGGCGTACGGCACGGGGCCCGCCGTACTCGCGGGGGACGCGCTGTTCGCGCTGGCCGTCGAGACGCTCGCGGTGGCACCGGCAGGTCCGCAGGCGGTGCGGCTGCTGTCCGTGGCGTTGCAGGACCTGGTGCGCGGACAGGCGGACGACCTGCTGTTCGCCACGCGTCCCTGGACGGGGCCGGAGCGGGTGCGGCCGGACGAGTACCGGACGATGGCCGAGCACAAGACGGGCGCCCTGCTGGGCTGTGCGGCCGCGCTGGGCGCTCTGCTGGGCGGTGCGCCGCCCGCCACCGTCTCCGCCCTCGACCGTGCGGGACGGCATCTGGGCGTCGCCTTCCAGGTCGTGGACGATCTGCTGGGCATCTGGGGTGACCCGGCGATGACCGGGAAACCGGTGTACGGCGATCTGCGGGAGCGGAAGAAGACGTTCCCTGTGCTGGCCGCGCTCGACTCCCCCGCCGCCGGCCGGCTCTCCGCACTGCTGGAGTCGGACGCCGCACCGGGCGAGGTGGCCGCACTGATCGAGGAGTCGGGAGGCCGCTCGGCCGCGCTGGCCGAGGCGCGGCGCCAGGTGACGGCCGCTGAGGGCGCTCTGGCCGGCGTACCGTTGGAGGCGGGGGCCGCCGAGGAGCTGCGGTCGCTGCTGGACTTCCTCGTGCGGCGCGACCTGTGAAAGCGTGGATCACCGCCCCACGCCGGAAAGGTGACTGCCTTGATCGGGATCTCGGACGTCGAAGCCGCGGCCGGCCTCATCGCCGGACACGTCGTGCACACCCCGACCGTCCCCAGCCCCGGCCTGTCGGCCCTGCTCGGCGTGCCGGTCACGGCGAAGCTGGAACTTCTCCAGCGCACCGGCTCGTTCAAGGCCCGCGGGGCGACGGCGAAGCTGCTGTCGCTGAGCGACGCGCAGCGTGCCGCCGGGGTCGTGGCGGTCAGTGGCGGCAACCACGGCATCGCCCTGGCGATGACGGCCGCCGCCCTCGATGTGAAGGCCACCGTGGTGATGCCCCGTTCGGCGCCCGCCCGTGCCGTCGAGATCGCCCGGGACGCCGGAGCCTCGGTGCGGCTGACGGACGACATGGACGGCGCGTTCTCCCTCGTCACGAGGTTGCGCGACGAGGGACTGACGCTCGTCCACCCCTTCGACGACCCCCTGGTCATCGCCGGTCAGGGCACCGTCGGGCTGGAGCTCGCCGAAGACGCCGGTGACCTCACGGACGTCCTGGTCAGCGTCGGGGGCGGCGGGCTCGTGGCCGGTGTCGCGGTGGCGCTGCGGGCGCGCCGGCCGGGCGTGCGGATCTGGGGCGTGGAGACCGAGGGCGCCGAGGCCATGTCCGAGGCGCTCGCCGCGGGCGGCCCGGTGCCGGTGGCGCTGTCGTCGATCGTGTCCACACTGAGCGCACCGAGCGTGTCCCGGCTGACGTACGACCATGTGTCCGCCCTGGTCGACGAGGTGCTCGTGGTTCCGGACCGGGAGGCGGTGCAGGGGGTGCTCGACCTGGCCGAACACGCCAAGGTGTGGACCGAGCCGGCCGCCGGCTGTCTGCTGCCCGCGGCCCGGCGGGTTCTGGAGCGGGTCGGCCCTGGCGCCCGGCTCGGGCTGGTGGTGTGCGGAGGCAACGCGACGACCTCGGACGTGCTGCGCTGGGCGGCGGATTTCGGTCTTCGATGAAGCATTCCGGCCCAATTCCCTTAACTTTTTCCCAGCTTACTCGCGCGTAAGAAGCAAGGGAAAGGAAGCGCGCTTTAGTTGAGGATTTCGTTGAACGCTTCCCGTCTCATCTCTCGTACTTCTTGGGGGAAATGAGAGCCAGCGGTTCAGCGAGGGATGGCCATGGTCAAGGCGCGCGTCTCCACAGCCGAGTTGGTCGCCGGAAGGTATCGGCTCGTCGATGTCGTGCATCGCGAGACGAACCGCGTCAGTTACTACGGCGAGGACACGGAAACCGAACACCCGTGCCTCCTCAGTCAGATCGGCCTTCCCGAGGATCCCGGCCAGGAGGACCGGCGCCGGGCGACCTCACGGATCCTGCGGACGTCGGAACGGATGGGGCTGTTGCGTCCGGGCCGGGTCGCCACCGTCCTGGACGCCGTCGAGGAGTCCGGCAGTCTGTGGATCGTCACCGAGTGGATCGACGGCATCCCCTTGGGTGAACTCCTCACCCAGCAGGGAACCTTCAACTATGTGCGGGCCGCCCGCATCGGCCTCGAACTGCTGGACGTGCTGGAGGCGGCGCATGTCGCGGGCATCACGCACGGCGAGCTGAGCCCTGGCCAGGTGTTCGTGCGCGACGACGGCTCCGTCGTCGTCACCGGCTTCGGGCTGGCCGGCGCGACCCTCGCGCCCCGGGTCGCCGCACCGTCGTACGCGTCCCCGGAACAGGCCCGGGACGAGCGCATCGGGCCGGCGTCCGATCTGTGGGCGCTCGGCGCGATCCTCTACACCATGGTCGAGGGGCGTCCGCCGTACCGCGAACGGGACCGGCCCGAGGCCACGTTGAAGGGGGTGGACCGGCTGCCGCTGCGCGCCCCGGTGCGTGCCGGGCCGCTCACCCAGGCCGTACAGGGGCTGCTGCGCAAGGACTCACGGGAGCGCCTGAGCAGACCCGTGGTCCGCGACGCCTTCGTTCGTGTCCTGAACGAGGACCCCGAGACGTCCGCGCAGGCGACGCCCCACCCCCGCCTGCGCGGTCTGTACGCCGTGGGCCCGGGCTGGAGCAGACGCGCCATGGTCGCCGGCACCGCCCTCGCCGTGGTCACGGTCGCGGCCGCCGTCCTGGTGGTGACCAACGGCCGGCCGGACGACTCGGACGCGTCGGCAGCCGGTACGGCGCCCAGTCCGTCGGCCTCCGCCGAGGCACCGACCGTCCCGTCCCCCACTCCGACTCCCACCTCGTCCCCTTCGCAGAGCGCGACTTCTCGGGAAGCGACGGATTCAGGGACGCCCACCGCTTCCCCCTCGGCCAGGTCCCTGCCTGCGGGCTACCGGACATACACGTCACCCGAGGGCTTCTCCGTCGCCCTGCCCGAGGGCTGGCAGCCGCTGCGCACCCAGCGTGCCTCGGACCTGGCGTACCGCGTCTTCTTCACGGCCGACGACGATCCGCGCACCCTGGCGATCACCTACAGCACGGCCGTGGGTCCGGACCCCGTCGCCGTGTGGCGCGACGACGTCCAGCCCGGTCTGGAGCAGCGGGGCGGGTTCCGGCGGATCGGCGAGATCGAGGCGACCACGTACCAGGGGTACAAGGCCGCCGACATGGAATGGCTCTCGGAGAAGGACGGCACCCGTCTGCGCACCTTCGGCCGCGGCTTCATCATCGGCGATCACCGCGGCTATTCGTTGCGCTGGACGGCCCCGGAGGCCGACTGGGACGCCCCTGAGAACCAACAGGCCCTGGACGTCTTCCTGCGGACTTTCCGGGTGCCGAAGGGGTGATCAGGCGCCGCCCCGTCCGTCCCGTTTCCGTCACCCGGTGTCCGGGGACTCGGCCCGCATGGTGCAGATCGGATACACGATGATGACCGAGCAGGCCGGCCCCCGTGAGCTGGTGGACCACCTGGTCCGCGCCGAGGAGGCGGGCTTCGACTTCTCCGTGACCTCGGACCACTACTTTCCGTGGCTGCGCTCGCAGGGTCACTCGCCGTACGCGTGGAGTGTGCTGGGCGCGGCCGCCCAGGCCACGTCGCGGATTCCGCTGATGACGTACGTGACGTGTCCGACGGTCCGCTACCACCCGGCGGTGGTGGCACAGAAGGCGGCCACGATGCAACTGCTGTCCGAGGGCAGGTTCCGGCTGGGGCTCGGCTCCGGGGAGAACCTCAACGAGCATGTCGTCGGCGGCGGTTGGCCGCCGGTGGATGTGCGGCACGAGATGCTCCAGGAGGCGGTGGAGATCATCCGTGCGCTCTTCAGGGGCGGCCATGTGAACCATCGCGGCACGCACTTCGACGTGGAGTCGGCCCGCCTGTGGGACCTGCCGGACCAGCCGCCGCCCATCGGCATCGCGGTCTCCGGGGAGCAGTCCTGCGAGCTGGCGGGCAGGCTCGGCGACCTGGTGATCGCCACGGAGCCCGAGGCGGGCCTGCTGGAGGCGTTCGACCGGCACGGCGGCGCGGGCAAGCCCCGGGTGGGGCAGCTGCCGGTGTGCCACGACTCCGACCGCGAGACCGCGATCAAGCGCGCCCACTCCCAGTTCCGCTGGTTCGGCGGCGGCTGGAAGGTGAACTCCGAGCTGCCGCACCCGGACTCCTTCGAGGCGGCGACGCAGTTCGTGACCCAGGACGACGTCGCCGACTCCATCCCGTGCGGCGACGACCCGGACGCCTTCGTCGAGGCCGTGCGCCCGTACGCCGAGGCCGGGTTCGACGAGATCGCCCTGGTGCAGATCGGGGGCGAGGCGCAGCTGCCGTATCTCGACTGGGCGGAGAAGACACTGCTGCCCGCGCTGCGGGACGCTTTCGGCTGACCGCACGCGCGCCACCACGGCGCCGGGCGGCACCGGAGTCGCCCCCCCCGGCGGCCCCCGGAGTCCGACCGAAGGCGGTCCCCGGGTGCCATAGGCTGCTGGTCTGCATTTTCGCTGTCCGAGCAGCCCGTACAGGAGAGTCATCCGTGAGCCTGGCGACCGTCCCGTCCGAGACGTCCCCCGTGCCCTTGTCCGACCTCGTCGCGCGTGACGCGCGGGAGTTCGGGGTCTATGCCCGGACCGGCGGATGGGCCTTCGGCCTGATGGTGGCGCGCAGCGTGCGGCCCGGCGGCCAGAGCGCGGGCGAGACGGCGAAGGTGTCGGCGAAGGAGTTCGCCGAACTCGCCGGGTGCTCCCCGGAGCGAGTCATGCGCTACTACAAGGCCTGGGACCGGGCCGCCGACGACGGCCTGGTCCCGCACTTCGAGGCGCTCGCGCCGGGCCAGGAGGTCGAGCTGCCGGACGCCGACGTGTGGCTCAGCTACTACGTCTCCCGCAATAGCGCCACCTCAGAGCGCGGCACCGCCATCGCCGAGGCAGCCGAGGCCGAGGGCATCCGCCCGACGAAGGCCCTGGAGGTCGCCGAGAACCCCACCGCGCTGCGCGCCGCGATCCTCGCCGACCCCTCGACCGCCCGCGCGGCCCGCCAGGCCCTCCTGGACCGGGTTCGCGAGGATCCCGAGCTGCAGGCCGAGTTGGCGCGGGACGTGGTCCGCACCGAGGAGCTGAAGAAGGCCGTGGCCGGCGAGAGCCGGGCGGCCGACCGGATCGGTTACGTCCGCCAGATCGCCGAGTCCGGCCGGATCAGGACCCCGGCCGGGCAGACCGTCGACGCGCCCGTCGACCTGCGTCAGGAGGCCGAGCGGCACCTGTCGCTCATCGAGGAGCTGGACGCCGACGAGGACAGCGGCGAGTGGGCGAGCGAGGCCTACGACACCATGAAGTCCCTCGTCGTCGAGGCCGTGGAGGCCGACCCCGAGCTGCGGGTGCAGGAGCGGCGGACCAAGTTCTACAGCAGCCTGCAGCGGGCGACGAAGGTCTTCGAGGAACTGACCTTCGACGATGTGCAGGAGTTCGTCGAGGACGACATGGTCGAGCAGCTGGAGGAGCTCCAGCAGGCCATCGCCACCTGCATCGCGGCGCTGCGCTCCACTCACTCTGTGTAGCGGCGGCGGGTCCACAGCGGCAGGACGAACCAGCACAGGAGGTACCAGGCGACCACGCCCGCGACCAGCCAGGGGACATAGCCGTCGCCGGTGGCGACCCGAAGGATCAGCAGGAGCGAGGACGTCATCGTGACGAGGAGCAGGACCAGACCGACGAAGGTCAGCCGGGAGGCCCACTCCACGGCTTGTGGTTTGATGCGCCGCCCGGACACCAGGCGGTGCAGGGACACGGGACCGATCAGGGCGCCGGTGGCGGCGGCGCCCAGGACGACCGTCACCAGGTAGATGGTCTGCTCCGTGGAGTCCAGGCGGTCGTATTTCGGCGTGAACACGACGGTGAGCAGGAATCCGAACAGGATCTGCACGCCCATCTGGGCCACGCGTACCTCCTGGAGGAGCTCACCCCACATCCGGTCCGCTCGCTCGTCCTCGGTCTCGTCGCGTCCCCTCCGCCTGACTGCCTCCACCATGCGGTCCGGGTAACCGGCCGGTGATCGTTCAAACAGGCAGGGCGGCCAGGAGCGGCCGCTCGGCCGCTCCTGGAGCCGGGTGGATCTACCAGCGGCCCTCGACCTGCTTCTTGATCCGCCGGTCGTAGAGGTCCCGGATCGCGGTGAGCGTGGCCTCGGACAGCTCCGGCAGCGTGGCGGCGGCCGCGTTCGCGCGGGCCTGCTCCGGCGAGCGGGCGCCCGGGATCACCGTGGTCACACCCGGCTGCTGGATGATCCAGCGCAGCGCGAGCTGGGCCGGGGTGAACCCCTCGGGGGCGAGGGCGGTGAACTCGGCGGCGGCCTCGACGCCGGTCGTGTAGTCCACACCGGAGAAGGTCTCCCCCACGTCGAAGGACTCGCCGTGCCGGTTGTAGGTGCGGTGGTCGTTCGCGGGGAAGACGGTGTCCTTGGTGTACTTGCCCGACAGCAGGCCGGAGGCCAGCGGCACGCGGGCGATGATGCCGACGCCCGCCTCCCGGGCGGCGGGCAGCACCTCGCGCAGCGGCTTCATGCGGAACGGGTTGAGGATGATCTGCACGCTGGCCACACCCGGCCGGGCGATCGCGGTCAGCGCCTCCTCGCAGGTCTCCACGCTGACGCCGTACGCCGCGATGCGCTCCTCCTCGACCAGGGTGTCGAGGGCGTCGAACACCTCGTCCGTGGAGTAGACGGGCGTCGGCGGGCAGTGCAGCTGGACCAGGTCGAGGCGGTCCACGCCGAGGTTGCGCCGGGACCGGTCGTTCCAGGAGCGGAAGTTGTCGAGAACGTAGTTCTCGGGGATCTGGTCGACGCGGCGGCCCATCTTGGTCGCCACGAAGATGTCCAGCTCGGGCCTGCCGCGCAGGAAGGTGGCGATGGTCTGCTCACTGCGTCCGTCGCCGTAGACGTCGGCGGTGTCGAAGAAGGTCACCCCCGACTCGACGGCCGCGTCCAGTACCGCCAGGGCTTCCTTTTCGTCGACGTCTCCCCAGTCGGCGCCCAGCTGCCACGTCCCGAGACCGACGACGGATGCCTGCCGGCCCGACCTACCGATTACACGCTCGTCCATGGCGTCAGTGTGTCATTCGTCATGCGCGTGCGCGGAGCCAGCCCCTCCGCCCGGCTGTCTGTGAATCCATCACTCACATAAGTGAATCATTTCGACAGACCGGCGGAACATGTCAAACCGGTCCCTAGCGTGACCCCATGACCGACGCCTTCAGCCGCAGGGGCTTCCTGCGCACCGCTTCCGCCCTCGCCGCCGTACCGACCCTTCTGCCCGCGGATCCGGCCGTCGCGGCACAGGAGTTACCGGACTTCCCGCCCGAAGTGGCCCTGTACCGTTCGGCCTACCGGAACTGGGTCGGCGAGATCACCGCCGACGGACTGTGGGCCTGCGCACCGGCCACCCCGAGCCAGGTGGTCGCCGTCGTCAACTGGGCCCGGCGGCACAGCTGGCGAGTCCGCGCCCGTGGTTCCTCGCACGGCTGGTCACCACTGACCATCACCCAGGGCACACCGCCTGACACACCGGTCCTCCTCGTCGACACCGCCCCTCACCTCACCGGCCTGTCCCTGGAGTCGCCCACCTCCGTACGCGCCGGCACGGGCGTCACCTTGGAGGCCCTCCTCACCTACCTGGAGGAACAGGGTCTCGGCGTCACCGCCGCGCCCGCGCCCGGCAACCTCACCCTCGGCGGCGCCCTGGCCATCGACGCGCACGGCACCGCCGTACCGGCGCGCGACGAACAACGGTTGCCCGGGCACACGTACGGCTCGCTCAGCAATCTCGTGCTGTCCCTGACGGCCGTCGTCTGGGACGAGGCCAGTGGCGCGTACGTGCTGCGGACCTACGACCGCGACGAGGCGGACTGCGCCGCGCTGCTCACCCACCTCGGCCGGTCCCTGATCACCGAGGTCGTGCTGCGTGTGGGCGCCAACAGCAACCTGCGATGCGTCAGCCGTACGGACATCCCGGCCGGTGAGCTCTTCGCCGCGCCGGGCACCGGCGGACGCACACTCGCGAGCTTCCTGGACCGGGCCGGGCGGGTCGAGGCGATCTGGTTCGCCTTCACCGAGTTCCCGTGGCTGAAGGTGTGGAGCGTCTCCCCCACCCGGCCGCTGACCTCGCGGCACGTGACGGCGCCGTACAACTACCCGTTCTCCGACAGCGTTCCGCGTCCGGTGGCGGAGCTCGTCGGGCGCATGGTGTCGGACGGGGCGTGGTATCTGGCGCCCGTGCTCGGCAACGCGCAGTACGACACGGCCGCGCTCGGGCTGGTGGCGACGGTGTCGGCGGACATCTGGGGGCCGTCCAAGAACACCCTGCTGTATCTGCGGCCGACGACGCTGAGGATCGCGACGAACGGCTACGTGCTGCACACCAGCAGGGCTCAAGTACAGCGGGTCCTCGCCGAGTTCACCGCCTTCTACCGGGCGCGGCTCGCGGCGTACGCCGACCGGGGCCGGTTCCCGGTCAACGGCTCGGTGGAGATCCGTGTGACGGGCCTCGACGATCCGGCGGACGTCGGCCTGGAGGGAGCGCGGACACCGCTTCTGTCGGCGCTCCGGCCGCGCGGCGACCGGCCCGAGTGGGACACCGCCGTGTGGCTGAACATCCTGACGTTGCCCGGGACGCCGTACGCGGAGGCGTTCCTGCGCGAGATCGAGCGGTTTGTGCTGCGTACCTTCGACGGCGGGTACGCCATGCCCCGCGTCGAGTGGTCGAAGGGCTGGGCCTACACGGACGGGGCCGCCTGGAGCGACACCGAGGTGCTGGACGCGCTCGTGCCCGGATCCTTCGGTGAGGGCGCGTGGGGACAGGCGTCCGGGGTGCTGGACCGGCTCGACCCCCACGGTGTGTTCGGCAACGCCTTCCTCGACCGGCTGTTCCGGTGAGGCGCGGCTACCTGCGGGACGCCAGCGCCCTGGCGTGCACGGTGCGCGCGACCTTCGGGCCCAGCCAGCGCTTGACGCGGCGCAAGGTCTCCAGCTGCCCGGACGCCCTGTCGATCCGGTAGTACAGCTGGGGCGGCATGTGGGGCAGCAGGGGTGAGTGGCGCTGGCCGAGCAGGGCGAACATCTGGTGCGGGGGCAGACGGAGGTAGCGGGGCAGGCTCTCGTACCACCGGGCGCTGTAGTGGGCCGCGCTCTGGAGGGGCAACAGGGCCTGCTGCCGCTCCCGTTCGTAGCGGGCGAGGGCCTGGGGGAGGGCGGGGTGCTCGTGCAGGGAGCGGGCGAGGGCGATGGCGTCCTCCAGGGCGAGGGTGGTGCCGGCGCCGACGGAGTAGTGCGTGGTGTGGGCGGCGTCGCCGAGCAGGACGAGGTTGCCGCGGTGCCAGGTGCGGTTGGTGAGGGTGCGGAAGGTCCGCCATGGGGCGGTGCCGTCGGCGGACGAGCGGCTGATGAGGGGGTGGCCGTCGAGAGCGTCGGTGAAGAGCTTCTCCAGCAGGGCGAGTCCGTCCGCCTCGTGCGCCGTGTCGAGGCCGAGGCCGGTCCAGGTCTCCGGCGTGCATTCGACGACGCAGGTGCCGGCCTCGGAGCCGTAGCCGTAGCACCAGATCCAGCCGTGGCCGGTCTCGACGAAGGCGAAGGTGAAGGCGTCGAAGACCTTGGTGGTGCCGAGCCAGAGGTAGCGGTTGCGGCCCGTCGTGATCCGTGTGCCGAAGTGGCCGGCGTGCCGGGTGCGCAAGGCACTGTGGACGCCGTCGGCCGCCACGACCAGGTCGGCTGCGGGCAGGCGGTCCGGCGTGATCTCGTGCCCGAACGTCAGGTGTACGCCCAGCGAGCGGGCGCGCCCGGCGAGGATCTCCAGGAGCCGACGGCGGCCGATCCCGAATCCCTGGTCGCCGGGCCGACGGGTCGTCAGGTCCCGGACATGGGCGACGCCTTCGCTCCAGCGGACCGAGTTCTCCTCGATGGCGCGGGCCGTCTCGGGGTCGTGCGCGTGCAGTCGGTCGAGCAGGCCGCGCCAGTAGGTGACGCCCCAGCCGTAGGTGGAGCCCTCCGGGTCGCGCTCGTGGACGGTGATGTCGTGGGACGGGTCCCGCAGTTTCAGCAGGATCGAGAAGTAGAGGCCGGCGGGCCCGCCGCCGATGCAGGCGACCTTCACACACACCCCCGGCTCTTACTCAAATCGGACATTTGACTTCGCAGGGTAACAGGACGAGTGCGCCGTCCCACCGCATTCCGGATCACGCCAGTTTCAGCGAGTGAAGCAGACCACTGACGGCACACCCGCCTGCGAAAGATCACCCGGAACGCGGCCCGCAGGGGAAGGAATTCCCCGTTCCGGTGACTCATGGACACCGCCCACGGCAAGATCATCTTGCTTCAACCTTGCACGACATGTGGCCACTTGTCCGGATCGGAGCCAACCACTCCCGACCGATTTCTCCCGCTCTCGTGCGGCCCGATAGGCATGCGGAGTCGTCAACCGAACGAACCCAGGAGATCCGTATGCCGGAACTCAGCCGTCGCCGTGCCCTCACCGCCGCGGCCGCCCTCGCCACCGCGGCCGCTGTCCAGACCCTCGCCGCCCCCGGCGCGACCGCCGCCGGGCACGACCACCCTTCCCCGGCGTCCTTCGACGAGGTCTACAAGGGCCGCCGGATACAGGGCCGGCCGGTCTCGGGCACCGGTCACGAGCACCACGGCGCCGGCTACGCCGTGTTCGTCGACGGGGTGGAGCTGCATGTGATGCGCAACGCCGACGGCAGCTGGATCAGCGTCGTCAGCCACTACGACCCGGTGCCCACCCCGCGCGCCGCCGCCCGCGCCGCCGTCGACGAGCTGCAGGGCGCAGCCCTCCTCCCGTTCCCCGCGAACACCAACGCCCACGCCCACGCCAACTGACCTGCCGCACGCGCACTTTGGAGCACCCGCGACCATGACCGTCCGTAAGAACCAGGCTCTGCTGACCGCCGACGAGAAGCGCCGATTCGTCGCCGCCGTACTGGAGCTGAAGCGCAGCGGCCGCTACGACGAGTTCGTCACCACGCACAATGCCTTCATCGTCGGCGACACCGACAACGGGGAACGCACCGGCCACCGTTCACCGTCATTCCTGCCCTGGCATCGCAGATTCCTGCTCGAGTTCGAGCGCGCGCTGCAGCAGGTGGATCCCTCGGTCGCGCTGCCGTACTGGGACTGGAGCACCGACCGCTCGATACGGTCCTCCCTGTGGGCTCCCGACTTCCTCGGCGGCACCGGGCGCAGCCTCGACGGCCGGGTGATGGACGGGCCGTTCGCCGCGTCGACCGGCAACTGGCCGATCAATGTGCGCGTCGACGGGCGTACGTTTCTGCGCCGCTCGCTCGGCGCCGCGGTACGGGAGCTGCCGACCCGGGCGGAGGTGGAGTCCGTGCTCGCCATGCCGACGTACGACATGGCGCCCTGGAACAGCGCGTCGGACGGCTTCCGCAACCACCTCGAAGGGTGGCGCGGCGTCAATCTGCACAACCGGGTCCACGTCTGGGTCGGCGGGCAGATGGCGACCGGTGTGTCCCCCAACGACCCGGTGTTCTGGCTGCACCACGCCTACATCGACAAGCTGTGGGCCGACTGGCAGCGCCGCCACCCCGGCTCCGGCTATGTGCCGGCCGCGGGCACGCCGAACGTGGTGGACCTCAACGACACGATGAAGCCGTGGAAGGACGTGCGTCCCGCCGATCTGCTGGACCACACCGCGTACTACACGTTCGACGCGGCCTGAGCTGTTTCTTTCTGTGGTCCAGCCGCGGTTGTCAGACCGCCTCAGTACGGTCAGCGCATGAGAGCCAAGGCAACTTTCACCGTCAAGGCGTTCGTCCCGACTGAGCTGAAGCCCGAGCCTGCTGTGTCCACGGGGCTGCCGGTAGGTGTCGCGACGATGGAGAAACACTTCGAGGGAGAGGTGGTGGGGCGCTCGGCGACCCTGTTCACCGCCGCGTTCGACCAGTCGACCGGCGTCGGCACCTATGTGGCCATGGAGTCATTCGAAGGCTCGCTGCAGGGCCGGGAGGGTTCCTTCAACTTCGTGCACTCGGCGACAACGTCCGGCAGCGACCGCACCGCGGAGTTCTTCACGATCGTGCCTTCAAGCGGCACCGGCGAGCTGGCCGGGATCTCCGGGGCCGGTGGGATGGCCGTTGATGCTGACGGCACGCATCGCATCTGGTTCGACTACGAGCTCGGCTGAACCGCGGGCCTGGCCCAGAGCTGCTTGAGATCCCCAGACCTTCTGGTGATTGAACACCGAGGTGGGGTGGGCCGAACAGCGCTCGGCCCACCCCACCTCGGCGCCGGCTCCCCCGAACAGCCTGCCAAGGCGCGACACGTGCCGGGTGAGGGATTTCCATGGAAGACATGGCCCGAATCGACAGCGCACGCCCCCGCCACCTTCGCTCCGCCGCGGCACTGGGCCTGGTGGCGGCCCTGGCCGTCGGCTGTACCGGGGCCGACGCCGACACCACCGTCGCCGGCCGTGCGGCCGTCGGGACGTCGCCGCTGCCCACCGTCCCTCCCGCCCAGCCACCGTCACAGATCACCCGGGCCGACGTCGAGAACGCGGTGGGCCGGCTGGACGACGTCGTACGGGACGCCATGCGCCGCACGGGTGTGCCCGGAGTCGCCGTGGGCGTGGTGCACGACGACGAGGTGCTGTACCTGAAGGGGTTCGGCCTGCGGAAGGCGGGCACGAAGGACCGGGTCGGACCGGACACCGTCTTCCAGCTCGCCTCGGTCTCCAAGCCCCTCGCGTCCACCGTGGTCGCCGCGGCCGTGGGCGAGAAGGCCGTCGGCTGGGACGACCCGGTCGTCAAGTACACCCCCGGCTTCGCCCTGAAGGACCCGTGGGTCACCCGCCGGGTCACGCTGGCCGACCTGTTCTCGCACCGCAGCGGACTGCCCGACCACGCCGGAGACCTCCTGGAGGACCTCGGCTACGACCGCTCGTACATCCTGGACCACCTCCGCCTCGAACCGCTGGCCCCCTTCCGCGCCGACTACGCGTACACCAACTTCGGGCTGACCGAAGCCGGCGTCGCCGCCGCGCAAGCAGCGGGGACCAGCTGGGAGAAACTGTCCGCCGACAAGCTGTACCGGCCGCTCGGCATGGACTCCACCAGCTCGTCCTTCGCCGACTACGAGAAGGCGGAGAACAAGGCCGCCCTGCATGTGCAGACCGGGGACACCTGGCGCGCCGAGCATGTGCGCAACCCGGACGCCCAGAGCCCGGCGGGCGGGGCCAGCTCCACGGCCCAGGACATGACGAAGTGGCTGCGCCTGCAACTGGCCAACGGCAAGTTCCAGGGGCGACAGGTCGTCGACGCCGACGCGCTGGAAGAGACCCACCTGCCGCACATGCTCTCCGAGCCGCCGCACTCGCCTGTGGGCCGGTCCGGGTTCTACGGGCTCGGCTGGAACGTGAGCTACGACGACCAGGGCAGGCTGAAGCTCGGCCACTCCGGCGGCTTCGCACTCGGGGCGGCCACCCACGTCGCGTTGCTGCCCTCCGAGAAACTCGGCATCGTCGTCCTGACCAACGGGCAGCCCGTCGGCGTGCCCGAGTCGATCACCGCCACCTTCCTCGACACCGCGCAGACGGGCGGGCCGACCGTCGACTGGCTGGCGTTCCTCGGGCCGATCATCAGGCAGACCCTGGCGGGGGAAGAGTCACCGGTCGACTACAGCAAGCCTCCGGCCTCGCCCGCACCCGCCAAGGCGAACAGCGCCTACACCGGAACGTACGCCAATGACTACTACGGCCCGATGACCGTCAGCGCCCAGGGGAGCACACTCACCATGCAACTCGGGCCCAAGAAGCAACGGTTCGCCTTGAGCCACTACGACGGTGACACGTTCAGCTACCGCACCACCGGCGAAATGGCCGTCGGCCTGTCCGGCGTGACCTTCACCGTCGGGTCCGGCGGACGCGCCGACAAGGTCAAGGTCGAGAACCTCGACACGACCGGTCTCGGCACCTTCACGAGGAAGGACTAGGGCGGGTCAGGCGTCCGCGGTGCGGCACTCCGGATGCCCCCAGCCCTGGGCGTTCTTGGCGATGGGCTCGCCCGCCGCGTAGGAGCGGCCGCAGACGCAGCGGCCGGGGAACTTGGCCTTGATGGTGCGCGAGGAGCTGCCGTTCTTCCGGGGCGCCGCGGACTTGCGGCGCGGTGCCTTGGCCGACGGGGTGTCCGGGGAGGGCGGCGGCTCCGCTGAGCCGAGGCCGCTGCCAGCCGGCTCCTGCACGGTGGCGGCCTGGCTGGCGGCGCGGTCGGCGAAGTCGTTCAGCGGGTCGCCGTCGACCTGGTGGGCGGGGACGTAGCGGAACTCGACCGTGCGGCCGGCGAGCAGTTCGTCGATGCGCACGACCAGGTCCTGGTTGGCGACCGGCTTGCCGGCGGCCGTCTTCCAGCCGTTGCGCTTCCAGTTGGGCAGCCAGCTGGTGACGGCCTTCATGGCGTACTGCGAGTCCATGCGGATCTCCAGCGGTACGCCGGGGTCGGTCGCCGTGAGCAGGCGTTCCAGCGCGGTGAGTTCCGCGACGTTGTTGGTGGCCCTGCCGAGCGGCCCGGCCTCCCATCGGGTGGGAGTCTCCGTCTCGTCGGCGACGACCCAGGCCCAGCCCGCCGGCCCGGGGTTTCCCTTCGAAGCCCCGTCGCACGCGGCCACAACACGTTCACGCATGGGCCGATCATGCCACGGTCCGGCGGGCCCCCGGGCCGCAGGTGCGGTCGGGGATCAGGAGACGTCGGTGGTCTTCGGCATCTCGCCCTCGGTGGTGGTGATGTCGATCACCGAGAAGTTCGCGCCCTGCGGGTCGGTGAGCACCGCGAACCGGCCGAACGGCGTGCTCATCGGCCCGAAGCGCACCACGGCGCCCTGCTTGGTGGCCTTGGCCACGGCGTCGTCGCAGTTGTCGACCGTGAAGTACACGTTGATGTAGGAGGGGACCTCGGGCGGGAGCTCGTCCGTCATCTGCATGCGGCCGAGCGCCATGTCGTCTCCGAGCGTGTAGATCCGGAAGTCGACCGCGTCGTCCTCCATCTGCTTGGCGCCGTACCCGAAGACAGCGGGGAAGAAGGTGTCGGGCTTGTGCCGCTCGCGGGTGAAGACCTCGGCCCAGCAGAATCCGCCCGGCTGGTCCGGCGGCGCCTGGAAGCCCTCGTGGGTGCCCGGCTGCCAGAGGCCGAAGACGGCGCCGCTGGGCTCGCGGGCCAGGCACATGCTGCCGAACTCACCGACCGCCATCGGCTCCATCAAGATCTCGCCGCCGTTGTCCCGGATCCTGGTGGCGGTGGCGGCGACATCGGAGGTGGCGAAGTAGAGGCACCACTGCGACGGGGCCTCCTGGCCCGGCATGGGCGGGACGACCGCGGCGGCGGCCTTGCCGTTCGCGTACGCCTCCGTGTAGTTGCCGTACTCCGACGACGCCTCGCCGAAGGTCCAGCCGAGGACATCGCCGTAGAAGCTCTTGGCAGCCTCCACATCGCTGAACATCGCGTCGGCCCAGATGGGGGTTCCGTCAGGTTTCACGGCCATGGCTGCGGCCCTCTCCCGGATCGGTGAGTTGTCCGGATTCTTACGCTAGCCACCCGGCAGTGCGGTCGCGCGCCGAATGCGGGCTTCCGTTCCAGACTGGGGGCATACGGCGACCGGGCGACGGACGGGGCACGGTATGGCGGACAGGTCGATGCGCGCGTGGTCGGTGGTCGAGCCGGGGCCGGTCGAGGCGGGGTCCCTGCGGCTGGTCGGGAAGCCGGTGCCGGCGCCGGAAGACGACGAACTGCTGGTGCGGGTGCGGGCGTGCGGAGTGTGCCGTACGGATCTGCATGTCACGGAGGGGGATCTGCCGGTGCACCGGCCGGGTGTGACGCCCGGGCACGAGGTCGTGGGCGTGGTGGCCGGGTTCGGGGCGGCGGTGCGCGGCTTCGCCGTCGGGGAGCGGGTGGGGGTGGCGTGGCTGCGGCGCACCGACGGCACCTGCGCCTACTGTGCGCGCGGCGCCGAGAACCTGTGCCCGGCCTCGCGGTACACGGGCTGGGACGCCGACGGCGGGTACGCGCAGTACACGACCGTACCGGCGGCGTACGCCTACCGGCTGCCCGGCGACCTCGACGACGTGACCCTCGCACCGCTGCTGTGCGCCGGGATCATCGGCTATCGCGCGCTGCGGCGGGCGGCGCTCCCTGCGGGCGGGCGGCTCGGGCTGTACGGCTTCGGGGGCAGCGCGCATCTGTGCGCACAGGTGGCGATCGCCGAGGGCGCCACGGTGCACGTGCTGACGCGGGGCGCGGCCGCCCGGACACTCGCGCTCGGCCTGGGTGCCGCCTCGGCGCGCGACGCGTACGAGATGCCGCCGGAGCCCCTGGACAGCGCGATCCTGTTCGCCCCGGCCGGCGATCTGGTCCCGGTGGCGCTGCGGGCCCTCGACCGGGGCGGCACGCTGGCCGTCGCGGGCATCCACCTCAGCGACGTTCCGGCGCTGCGCTACGAGAGCGAGCTCTTCTACGAGAAGCAACTGCGCAGCGTCACCTCCAACACCCGTGAGGACGGCCGTGCGTTCCTGGCCCTCGCCGCCGAGCACGCCGTACACGCCACGACGCACACCTATCCCCTGTCGCGGGCCGACGAGGCGTTGCGGGATCTGAAGGCGGGCCGGTTCGACGGGGCGGCGGTGCTGGTGAACGACCTGTCCTGAGCGCCGCCACTCGGGCGTGCGGGAGCACGGGAGGGGAGCAAGGTCACTCAGGGTGCGTCCACTGCCTCACAGGGCAGGTTTGCACCTCCAGGGTCTTAAGCCGCCCCCTTCACGCCCTGATCCGGGTGTCACAGTGGCTGTTTGGCTAGGACGCGCGCACGGCCAGCCAGCTCACCTCCCGGGAGGGAATGTGTCCACACCGGACAGCGCCACCGGTCCCGCCATCGACGAACCAGATCCCGACCCCCAGTCCGACGGTCACCTCACCAGTCTCAGCACCCAGGCGGCCCGGCAGCTCGCCACGACCACCAAGTCCGAACCCCAGATGCAGGCCATCAGCTCGCGCTGGCTGCTGCGGATGCTGCCCTGGGTGGACGTGAAGGGCGGCACCTACCGGGTCAACCGCCGGCTTCAGCTGCGCGTCGGCCGGGGCCGGGTGCAGTTCGACCAGAACGGCGCCGACGACATCAAGGTCATCCCCGAGACCCTCACCGAGCTTCCGGTCCTGCGCGGCTACGCCGATCTGGACGTGCTGCGGGAGGTCTCCACCCGCTTCCGGGTCCGGGAGGTCCGGGCCGGCCAGGTCCTCGTCGAGGCGGGGCAGCCGGTCACGGAGGCCTACCTCGTCGTGCACGGCCGCTTCACCCGCTTCACGGAAGGCAAGTACGGCGAGGAGGAGATCGTCGGGGTCGTCACCGACGGCGACCAGATCGGAGACGAGGCCATCGGCCATCCCGACCCTCTGTGGCTGAGCTCGGTGCGCGCGGAGACGTCCGGTGTGCTGCTCGTGCTCCCCTGGGCCGTGGTCGAGGAGTTCACCGAGCGGGCGCCGTCCCTCGCCGCGCACCTGGAGGCCTACGCCGCGCGGCAGAGCCTGCCCATGAACCGCAAGGGCGAGGCCGACGTGCCGGTGCAGGCGGGCCATGTCGGCGAGCCGACGATCAACGGCGGCTACGTCGACTACGACCTCGCCCCGCGCGAGTACGAGTTGTCGCTGACGCAGACCGTGCTGCGCGTCCACACCCGGGTCGCCGACCTCTACAACAACCCGATGGACCAGACCGAGCAGCAGCTGCGTCTGACCATCGAGGAGATCCGCGAACGCCAGGAGTGGGAGCTGGTCAACAACCGGGAGTTCGGGCTGCTGCACAACGCCGACTACGGGCAGCGCATCAGCACCTTCACCGGGCCCCCGACCCCGGACGACATGGACGAGCTGCTGTCGATGCGCCGCAAGACCAAGCTGTTCATCGCCCACCCGAAGGCGATCGCGGCATTCTTCCGGCAGTGCAACCGGCGCGGTCTGGTGCCCGGCACGGCGAGCGTCGAGGGGCACGAGATCCCCGCCTGGCGCGGTGTCCCGATCTTCCCCTGCAACAAGATCCCGATCAGCCGGGAGCACACCAGCAGCATCATCGCGCTGCGCACCGGGGAGGGCGACCAGGGGGCCATCGGGCTGTACCAGACCGGGATCCCGGAGGAGTACCAGCCCGGCCTGAACGTGCGGTTCATGGGCATCGACACCAACTCGATCATCCGCTACCTCGTCACCGCCTACTACTCGCTGGCGATCCTCGTCCCCGACGCGGTCGGGATCCTCGAGAACGCCCAGATCGGCCGGACGGCCGAGTGACAGTGTGGAGCACCCGATGAGCACGTCCTCCCCCACCTCCGACTTCGCGCTGCCCGGGCCGCCGAACATCGCGAGCACGCTGCGCCCCCGGCGCGGCGGGGCGATCCCCGGGCTCCGGTACCGGCAGGTCGCGCCCGCCGACCCCGTGAAGGCCGCGGAGGTCGACCGCAGGCTGGAGGCCTGGGCCCGCCGTCTCGATCTGTTCCCCGAGGCGTGGAAGGGCGACTTCTCGGGGTTCCAGTTCGGCCGGGCGGTGGTGCTCCAGCATCCGGAGGCGCTCGACCTGGAGCGTCTGACGGCCGCCGGCGAGCTGCTCCTCGCGGAGAACGTCGTCGACTCCTGCTACTGCGAGGAGGACGAGGGCCGGGGCGGCGCGCGCCGGGGCCTCGGGGGCCGCCTGGTCATGGCCCAGTCGGCACTCGACCCGTATCACGGCATTCCCGAGCTTGAGGAGGAGTGGCGGCACGGCGTGCGGGCCGACGGTCCGCTGCGCTCGTACCACTTCGCCCTCCAGGACTACGCCGCCTTCGCCACACCGAGCCAGACCGACCGCTTCGTCCACGACATCGCCCGGCTGCACCTGGGCTACCTCGCCGAGGCGGCCTGGGCCGAGACCCGGTACGTGCCGCGGGTCTGGGAGTACCTGGTGATGCGGCAGTTCAACAACTTCCGTCCCTGTCTGTCGATCGTGGACGCCGTCGACGGCTACGAACTGCCCGAGGCGGTCTACGCCCGCCCCGAGATCCAGCGGATCACGGCGCTCGCCTGCAACGCCACCACGATCGTCAACGACCTGTACTCCTTCACCAAAGAGCTGGCGAGCGACCCCACGCATCTCAACCTGCCGCAGGTCATCGCCGCGAACGAGCGCTGCGGGCTGAAGGCCGCCTATCTGAAGGCCGTCGAGATCCACAACCGGATCATGGCGGCCTTCGAGGAGGAGTCCGCCCTGCTGTCCGCCACTTCGCCCCTCGTGGAGCGCTACGCGCGGGGCCTGTCCGACTGGGTGGCCGGCAACCACGAGTGGCACGCGACCAACACCCACCGCTATCACCTGCCCAACTACTGGTAAAGCGCGACCGTATGACAGAGCGTCACAGAAACCAGCACGAGGAGTCACCGTTGACCATCGCCCCCGAAGCCGGCACCAAGACCGTCCCGGTGCCGTCCCAGTCCACGTACCAGACCCGCGTCGCGGACTACTGGAACGCCGAGGAGAACCCGGTCAACCTCGAACTCGGAAAGATCGACGACCTGTACCACCACCACTACGGCATCGGCGACGCCGACCGCTCCGTGCTCGCCGAAGGCGACCCCGTCCGGCGCCGGGAGCGCATCACCGCCGAGCTGCACCGGCTGGAACACGCCCAGGCGGAACTGCTCGCCGACCGGCTCGGCCCGCTCACACCCGACGACCGGGTCTTCGACGCCGGCTGCGGACGCGGGGGCGGCAGCGTCGTGGCCCATCTGCGCTACGGCTGCCAGGCCGACGGGGTCACCCTCTCGGACAAGCAGGCCGAGTTCGCCAACGAGCAGGCCCGCAAGCGGGGCATCGACGACCGGGTGCGCTACCACTGCCGCAACATGCTCGACACCGGTCTGCCCTCCGGGGCGTTCGCGGCCTCGTGGAACAACGAGTCCACCATGTACGTCGAGCTCGACCTGCTGTTCGCCGAGCACGCGCGGCTGCTGCGCCGCGGCGGCCGCTACGTCACCATCACCGGCTGCTACAACGACACCTACGGGCGCGCCTCCCGCGAGGTGTCCCTCATCAACGCCCACTACATCTGCGACATCCACCCGCGTTCGGCGTACTTCCGGGCCATGGCCCGCAACCGGCTCGTGCCGGTCCATGTCCAGGACCTGACCGAGGCGACCATCCCCTACTGGGAGCTGCGCCGCGAGGCGGACCACCTGGTGACGGGCATCGAGGACACGTTCCTGACCGCGTACCGCAACGGCAGCTTCCAGTACCTGCTGATCGCGGCCGACCGCGTCTGAGTGACGGCCGGACCCGTGTCGGCCACGGACGTTCCGTGGCCGACACGGGTCTTCCCCCTCGGGCCGGGCTGTGCTTGCCTGGGGAGCCGTTTTCCGGTGCCCGGGGCGGGAGTTGCCGTATGCGGAAGCCGTGGATCGTGGGAGTGCTGCTGGCCGCCGTGCTGCTCGGCGCGTGCGGTGATCCCGCGTCGGAGCCGGAGACCGGGCCGCCGCCTCGGATGCCGGGTGCGTCGGCCACCACACAGCGGCATGCGCCCGCCTCGCCGAGCGCCGAGGGGAAGAGTCCGGGCGTTGCCGTGAAGGCGCCGAGCGTGCTGTATCTGGGCGACTCGCTCGCGATGGAGGCGCAGAAGGTGCTCGGGCAGGAGCTGCGCCGCGAGCTGGGGGCGACGTACACGAGCGCCCCGTATTCGGGAACCACCCTGTGCGACTACCTGGAGGGCACGGGCAAGCGGTCCCTGGTGCCGGTCGCGGACAAGGCGGCCGCCCTGGTGCGCAGGCTGCGGCCGGACTTCGTGGTGCTGCAGTTCTGGGGGAACGCGTGGGGTTACACACCCTGCATGGACGGCATCACCCATGACGCCTCCCCCGACAAGTACTTCAGGCGCTACCAGGCCGATCTGCAGCGGCTCACCGACCAGATCGCCGCGGCCGGGGACGCCCGGATCGTCTGGGTGCTGCAGGGCCCGGACCCGATCACTCCCGACCGGATCCGGCGCGTCAACTCCCTCTACGAGCGGCGGGCGGGGGCCTCGGGCGACCTGCTCGCCGACGCGGGCAAGGTGCTGAGTGCGGCCGGCGCCCGCTACAGCTGGGTCCAGTACCTGCCGTGCACGGCGTACGAGCACGCACACGCCGAGTACTGCACCCAGCCGGACCGCGACCGCACCGCCCTGCACCGCGACGACGACTACCTGCACTTCTGTCTGGCCCCCACGACCTCGACGCCGAAGCCGTGCCCGGTCCGCTCCCCCGGAATCCTTCGGGTCGCCCGGGAGATCACCCGCGTGATCCGCCAGAACCTGGAGGGCTAGCGCGCCGGCCGGGATTCACTCCCCCGCGTACGCCTTGTCCAGGGTGGCGATGTCGAACTTGCTCATCGCCATGAACGCCTTGGTCACGCGGGCCGCCTTCGCCGGGTCCGGGTCGGTGATCATCTCCTGGAGCCGGGCCGGGACGACCTGCCAGGACAGGCCGTACTTGTCCTTGAGCCAGCCGCAGGGGCCAGGCTCGCCGCCGTTCTCGGTGAGCTTGGTCCAGTAGTAGTCGATCTCCTCCTGGTTCTCGCAGAAGATCATGAAGGAGGTCGCTTCGGTGAACTTGAACTGGGGGCCGCCGTTGAGTCCGAGGAATTTGTGACCGTTGGCCGTGAACTCCACGGTCATGACACTGCCGGCGGGCTGCATCGCTCCCTCGGGGTAGCGGGCGACCTCGCCGACGCTGGAGTTCTTGAAGATCGAGACGTAGAAATGGGCGGCCTCCTCGGCCTGGCCGTCGAACCAGAGACACGTGGTGAAACCGTCGGATGCCATGAGTACCTCCTGGGCCGTGGAACTGCTGTCATGTGTGTCGACCGGTCCTCGCCGCGAAACTCATCGCTGGTGTGGCCGATCAATCCAGGTGGCCCATACACCGTTCGGACCTAGCATCGCGGTCATGACGCCTTCGCCCGCAGACCACGGCAACAGCATCCACCCGTTCCGCATCGACATTCCGCAGAGCGACCTGGACGACCTGCACGACCGCCTCGACCGGACCCGGTGGCCCGACGAGCTGCCCGGGGTCGGATGGGCGTACGGCGTGCCCTCGGACTACCTGCGCGAGCTGGCGCGCTACTGGCGGCACGCGTACGACTGGCGGGCTGCGGAGGCTCGGCTGAACGAGTGGCCGCAGTTCACGACCGAGATCGACGGCGCGCACGTGCACTTCGCGCACATCCGCTCACCCGAGCCGGACGCCACCCCGCTCGTCATCACGCACGGCTGGCCGGGGTCGATCGTCGAGTTCCTCGATGTCGTCGGTCCGCTGACGGATCCCGCCGCGCACGGCGGCGACCCCGCCGACGCCTTCCACGTGGTGCTGCCGAGCATTCCCGGCTTCGGGTTCTCCGGGCCCACCCGCGAGAGCGGCTGGGAGGCACGGCGGATCGCCGACGCGTGGGCCGAGCTGATGACGCGCCTGGGCTACGAGCGGTTCGGGGCCCAGGGCGGCGACTGGGGTGCGGCCGTCTCCCGGGAGCTGGGCCGTGTCCACGCGGACCGGGTCATCGGCATCCACCTCAATCTGCTGCCCGGCGCACAGGCGGCCACCGAGCCGACCGCTGAGGAACTGCAGGCGCTGAGCCCGGCCGAACGGGAGCGGACGCTCACCTCGTGGCGCCGGTGGGCGCAGTGGTTCCGGGACGGGACGGGCTACTTCCACCTGCAGTCCACCCGGCCGCAGACCCTCTCGTACGCGCTCACCGACTCGCCGGTCGGCCAACTCGCCTGGATCGTGGAGAAGTTCCAGGAGTGGACCGACTCCGAGCACCTGCCCGAGGACGCCGTCGACCGGGACCTGATGCTCACGAACGTGACGCTGTACTGGCTGACGGGCACGGCGGGTTCGTCCGCCCGGGTCTACTACGAGCGCGCCCACGCCACGGGCGACCGGGTCGCCGCCCCGCACGAGCCCTCGACCGCCCCCACCGCGGTGGCGTCCTTCCCCGGCGACCCGCAGATCCCGCTGCGCCACAAGGCGGAGCGGACGGAGAACATCGTCCGCTGGACGGAGCTCGACCGGGGCGGGCACTTCGCGGCCATGGAGGAGCCCGACCTGCTGGTCGAGGACGTACGCGCCTTCTTCCGGCACCTGCGCGAAAAGGGCTGAGCCGACGCTCTGCCCGTGGCGAATCTGCTGCGGGCAGAGAACGTGCTCGTGGCCGTCGTACGAGGTCAAGAGTGGAGTCACGGCATCCGTCGCACGACGAGGAGAACCGATGACTCCACTCACCACGCTCACGCCCCGCGCCGAGGAGGGCGACACCCCGCCGACGCGCCTCGACGACCACCTCGCCGCCCAACTGCTCGGACAGCGCATCGTGTTCCTCGGCACCGAGGTCACCGAGTCCTCCGCCAACCGGGTCTGCGCCCAACTGCTCCTGCTGTCGGCGGAGGACCCGCGCACCGACATCAGCCTGTACATCAACAGCCCCGGCGGCTCGGTGTACGCGGGCCTGGCCATCTACGACACGATGCGGCTGATTCCCAACGACGTCTCGACGCTCGCCATGGGCTTCGCGGCCAGCATGGGCCAGTTCCTGCTCTGCGGCGGCGCGCCCGGCAAGCGGTACGCCCTGCCGAACGCGCGGATCATGATGCACCAGGGGTCGGCGGGCATCGGCGGCACCACCGCCGACATCGAGATCCAGGCGGAGAACCTGGAGCACAGCAAGCGGACCATGGAGCGGCTCCTCGCCGAGAACACGGGCCAGACGCCGGAGACCATCGCCCGGGACGGCGACCGCGACCGCTGGTTCACGGCCGAGGAGGCCAAGGAGTACGGCATGGTGGACCGGGTCCTGGAGTCCCTCGCGGACGTCCGCCCGGCCGCCTCGAAGCGACGGATGGGGCTGTGACATGGGGAACTACACGATTCCGTACGTCGTCGAGCGGACCGCGCACGGCGAGCGCTCCTCCGACGTCTTCAGCCGTCTGCTGTCCGAGCGGATCATCTTCCTCGGCACCGAGATCGACGACGGCGTCGCCAACGTCGTCATCGCGCAGCTCCTCCATCTGGAGTCGGCGGCGCCCGAGAACGAGATCGCGATCTACATCAACTCCCCCGGCGGCTCCTTCACTTCCCTCATGGCGATCTACGACACCATGACGTACGTGCAGGCGCCGATCTCGACGTTCTGCGTGGGGCAGGCGGCGTCCACGGCCGCCGTGCTGCTGGCCGGCGGGGATCCGGGGCGGCGGTTCGTGCTGGAGCACGCGCGCGTGCTGCTCGGTCAGCCCGCCAGCGGCGGCAGCCGGGGCGCGATCTCCGACCTCGCCCTCCAGGCCAAGGAGATGGTCCGGATCCGTTCGCAGGTGGAGGAGGTCCTGGCCCGGCACACCCGCCACGACATCGCGACGCTGCGCGCGGACATGGACCGCGACAAGGTGTTCACCGCGCAGGAGGCCGTGGCGTACGGCTTGGCGGACGAGGTGGTGAGCCGGCGCCTCGTGACGGTCTGAGGCGCCGGCGTGGCCTCACGCCGCCAGGCACAGCCCGTCGTACGACGAACCTGCCCTGCCACGGCTGCTGTGGGGCACCCGACGGCTGGTGATCCGGACCAACTCGCCCTGCGCCAGCGACAGCAGGTCGCCGAGCCGGAGCCCCAGGGCATGGGCGGCGGCCGCGAGGACCTCCGAGGAGGCCTCCTTGCGGCCGCGTTCGACCTCGGAGAGGTACGGCATGGAGATCCGGGCCGTGTCGGCCACGTCCTTCAGGGTGCGCTCCTGGGCGAGGCGCTCACGGCGCAGGACGTCACCGACGAGGTCGCGCCACAAGGGCTCTTTGGGCGCGGGTGCGGTGGGCTCCGGTGACCGGGGCACGGCGGAGGGCGTGGCGGCGGGCGCGGTCGCGGGTGCCGTGGTGGCTGGGCGTTCGGACGTGGGGCGGGTCGGTCCCGGGCGCGCTGCCGACGGGCGCAGCGGGATGACGCGGGCTTCGTTCGTCGCTTGTTCGCTCACCTTGCCCAGCCTAGAAGCGGGGGGCGCCAGCGGAAGCGTTCAGCGGGGATCAGCATTCAGCCCTGGGGGAAATCGCGCGAGTCACTCGTCGCTCAGCCGCAGCACCGCACGGACCCGCTTGCCGACCGGCACCCGTTCCACGGCGACCTCCGCCGCCAGCGCATGCACTATCTCCAGACCGTGCCGGCCGATCCGTTCGGGGTCCTTGGGGAAGCGGCGGGGCAGGGCGGAGCTGCTGTCGTACACGCAGACCGTCACCGCGTCGTCCGTGCCCTCCAGGTCCAGGATGTACGGGCCGTTGCTGTGCCGGTCGGCGTTGGTGACCAGCTCGCTGACCACCAGGAGCACCTTGTCCTGGGAGGTTTCGCCGATGGTGGCGCACCACTCGGTCCTGAGCCGGCCGAGGAACAGCGCGGCGAAGGACCGCGCCTCGGCGATGCATCCCGCCTCACCGCTGTAGTGCGCCGCCCGCCGAAGCGGTTCCACGGGCACGTCGAAACCAGTTGGAATCACTGCCCCGTCCACGTGCTCGATCATGCGTTTCTCTCTCGGAAGCCGGACTGGCCGGACACTACTGCACCAGTCCTCGTACCCAGAGCCGAGCCGCGCAGTCACCGCGCAGGTGGCGCCGTACGTCACAGCGACGGCGACCCCGGCGCGCTCGCGGTGGACGCCGACTGTGACGTCGTGGTGGTGTCCTCGTCCGGCGGCGGCCCGGAAGTCGTCGTCGAGGGCGACTCCGGCTGCGTCGTGGACGTCTGAGGGCTCGGCGACGGCGAGGAGGGGGCGGTCGACGTGGGCGGGCAGGGTGACACCGAACCGGCGGGCGTCTCCGTGGCGTCGTCGGGCAGGGACACGCACGTGGAAGGTGAGCTGGGCGGCTTGGACGTGGACACGCTGACCGACGGGGACGGCTTCGCCGGCGGGTGGATCTTCTTGTCCTTGTCGCCGTCGTCGCCGCGGTGCCGGGAGATCCACTCGTGGCGGTCGGCGTCGAAGAGGACGAAGACGTTGACGACCGTCGTCGAGGGCGAGACCACCACGACGTTCGAGGAACGGTACGACGGCCAGGAGTCACCCGTCCGCTTCGGCGTGCCCTGCTGGGCGACCGGCGGCGTCAGCGGGTTGCCGCAGGCGCAGCGCACCCGGGGCACTCCGCGGCCGTCGACGAGGACGGCGGTGCCGGCCTGGAGGACGGCCTGATAGGTGGTGGCGGCGCCGTCGCGGTAGCCGTGGTTGGTGACGCGGGTGTCCATCCGCAGCTGGACGGGGGTGAGCGAGCGCAGATAGGACGGGACGTCGGAGGAGTCGACGCGGGCGACCGACGCGAACGCTCTGTTCTTCTCCGGGGCCGCCCGGAGGTAGTCGATCTGCTTCTCGACGTCGCAGGCGGCGACCTTGCGGGTGCCCCCGTACAGGCCGGCCGCACCGCCGTCGACACCGCGTACGGCATTGGACGGCGCCGACTCGGTGGCCGCGGACGGGGTGACGGGCGGGGCGGAGCTGTCCGTCGCCGTGGACTCGGTGAACGGGTCGGGGCCCGACTTGCCCGCCGCCTGGAGGAAGACCTCGCCGCCCTGGGCGGTGCCGCCGCCACCGCCGCCGCGCGACAGGACGACGGCGACGATCACCGCGCCCACCACCACGGCGGTGAGCAGCGCGAGACGGGGTACGGAGCGCCACCAGGGGTGGTGGGGCTCGGGACCGGGTGCTCCCCCGTCGCCGCTGCCCGGGGGCTGCGAGGGCGGGCCGGAGGGCGGCTGGGAGGGACCCGACAGGGGGCCGGAGGGCGGTCCTGTGGGGCGGCCGGACGACGGAGGTTCGACGCTCACGAAGCCTTCTTCCCTACGGGGCGATTGTTGCCTTTGAGGCCTTCTGTATGGATTCATTCTGTGCCCCGGTCCTGCGCCGCCCGCAAGCCGACGCGGACGGACCTCCCGGCGGGCGCGTCCGAGGGGTGCTGCTTAGCGTGGGCAGGGTGAGCGTCCTGACAGCCTCTCGTGCGGCCGTGTCCCGTCATGGCTGGGTGCAGGCCGTCGGCACGGTGCTGGCCGGGCTGGTCTCGATGGGCGTGGTGGCCGCGCTGGGACTGTGGGCGGCCGGGGCCGCGGACCTCCCGGACGGCGCCTTCCCGAGGGTCGTCGCGGCCACCGTGGTGACGGCGGTCGGCGGCACGATCGAGCTGTCGGGGAACGCCGGAGGCCTGGCCGAGTCCGATGCCGGGCTCACCGTGATCCCGCTGTCGGTGACGCTCGTCGGCGCGCTCGTCCTGGCCGCCGGTTTCCTGCGGCCGCTGCGGCACCGGGCGGTCGCCGGCGCCGGGGAGCTGGCCGGGTGGGCCGCCAGGATCGCCGTACTGTGGCTGGCCGGGCTGCTGGCGCTGTCGTTCGCCGCCCGCCATACCTTCTCCCTCTCCCTGGGCGACCTCGGGCAGGACGCGCTCGGCGACCTCGGCGATCTGTTCGGCATCTCGCCGCAGGTCGGGTTCACCACGGACGTGCCCGCGACGCTGTTCTTCGGCGTGCTCTGGCTGGCGGGCGTGCTGGTGCTGGCCCTGCTGGTCTCGCGCGGGGCTCCGCTGCCGGGCGGACTGCTGCGCTTCCAGGAGTCGGTGCGGCCGGCCGCGTACGCCATGGTGATGCTGCTGCTCGCCTGGGTGGTGCTGGGTGTCGTCATCGGCCTGGTCGTCGCGGCGACCCGCGGGCACGCGGCCGAAACGTTCGCGGTGATCCTTCTCGGCATGCCGAACCTGGTGTGGCTCGCCCTCACGATCGGCCTCGGCGTGACCTGGAACGGCCGGGTCGAGGGGCCGTTTGGGCTGCCGATGCCGCATGTGCTCGACGAGGTGCTGCGCGGCCGGGAGACCGCCGAGCTGAATCTGGGCACGCTCGCCGAGCAGGACGGACGCGTGTGGTGGCTGGTCGCCGTCGAGGCGGTGCTGCTGCTTGCTGCCGCGTTCGTGATGGCGAGGCGTTCCCCGGCCCGGATGCGTGCCTGGCAGCACGCCGTGCACCTGGCGGTCGCGCTCGCGCTCACAGTGCTGATGATCTGCCTCGTCGGCCGTATCTCGGCGCACTACGGCCTGTCGGTACTCGGCATCGGCGACCTGGGCGGGGATCTGGGAGGCGAGCTCTTCCTCCGGCCCGAGGTGTGGTCCGCCGTCGGCCTCGCGCTGGCGTGGGGTCTGCTCGCCGGCTTCCTCGGCGGCCTGCTCGCACGACGCGCCCGGCACCGGGGCGAGGTCACGACACGCCCGGAAGAGTGAGCGGGCCGGCGTTCACCACCGGAAGACCGGCTCGGCCCACCGGGGCGGCGGCTTCGGCGTGTCCTTCGCGGGCTCCTTCGGCGCTCCTGCGACCCTCATGTCCACCTCCGTCGGCGCATGCCCGGCCGCCACTCCACCGGCCACAGCCGCACGCAGGTCGGCGACGAAGGCGAGGCAGGAGTCGTGGCGGATGTCGGGGCTCTTGGCCAGGGCCCTGGCGAACACGGCGTCCACGGTCGGGGCGAGGTCCGGGCGCGCCTCGGTCACGGGCGGCGGCTCGTCGTACTGGTGGGCCCACAGCAGGGCCATGTCGTCGTCGCGGCGGAAGGGCGGGTGGCCCGCCAGGCACTCGTAGAGCACGCAGGCGAAGCCGTAGACGTCGCAGCGCGCGTCGACCGGCTTGCCCGAGATCTGCTCGGGGGCCACGTAGTCGAGCGTGCCGACGAACTGGCCGACGGTGGTGAAGCCGGTCAGGGACAGCGACTTCTTCGTCAGGCCGAAGTCGGTGAGGTACACGTGTTCGGGGTGGTCGCTGTCGGTGCCGCGGGCGACGAGGATGTTGCCGGGTTTGACGTCCCGGTGGACCAGCCCGTGTTCGTGCGCCGCGTCGAGGGCGGAGGCGACCTGTGCGCCGATGCGCAGAGCCCTCGCGGGTGGCATCGGTCCCTGGCGGTCGAGGAGATGGCGCAGGTCGCTGCCGGAGACGTAGCGCATGGCGATGTACAGGACACCGTCCGTCTCGCCCGCCTCGAAGACCGGCACGATGTGCGGGTGGTCGATGGCGGCGGCCGCCCGGGACTCGTGGGTGAAGCGGCGGCGGAAGGTGTCGTTGCGCGCGAGTTCGGGGGCGAGGAGCTTCAGCGCGACGGTGCGTTCCAGGCGCAGGTCCCGCGCGCGGTAGACCACGGCCATGCCGCCCCGGCCGATCTCGCGCTCGATGCGGTAGCCCGCGACCTGCCGCCCGATCAGCTCGGAGGGCCGGCCCGAGAAGAGGCTCGTGTCACGGGCCATCGGGGGTCACGACCTGGGTCGGGGCGTGGTCGGGAGCCGCGGTGGGGCGGGGCCCCGGGTCCTCGGTGGCGCGGGGGCCGTCGTCCGTGGCGTAGGTGCTCAGCCGTGTGCCGTCCGCGTACACCCACCGCCCGTGCTCGGCGTCGTACAGCCACAGGGACTCCCCGTCGACGACCACCCCGATCCGCAGTCCCGACGTGCGGACGCGGAAGGCCTCGCCGTCCAGTCCGCCGGCCGCCAGGTCCTCGACCGCGGACCGGTAACCGGCCAGCACGTGTTCGACCCGGGCGAGCAGCGGGCGCGGATCGGCGGTGCGGGTGAGCGGGCCGCCGCCGGCGGTGGGCGGGTCCTGGGGTACGGCGACCAGGAAGCGGCCGTCGACCCAGGCCGACCAGCCGTTGGCGCACAGGATGTGTCCCCAGTCGCCCCGCCGTTCGACGAGCTGGACCGGCAGGAACGGGTCGAGGGGCACGGTGGGCCGGGCGGGGTCGGGGGCCTCCCAGGCGGGCATGCCGTGCCGGGGGACGACGTGGGTGGGCCGGAAACCGGGGGAAGCCATGGACGGGTGCCTACTTCCGCATCACGACGGGTTCGTGCCGGCGCAGCAGCCGGGAGACGACGTAGCCGAAGGCCACGGAGAGCACGACCAGCATGGCCACGTTGAGCAGCCACACGCCGGCCGAGTGCTCGAACAGCGGATCGTCGGCGAGGTCGCCGGGCACGATGCGGGCGAGCCCGACGGTGCCGGCCATCGCGCCGAGCGCCCACCGCGAGGGCACCAGCCAGGACAGCTGCTCCAGGCCGGGCACGCCGTGCAGCTTCAGCAGGGCGCCGCAGAAGACGACCTGGACGATGGCGAGCAGCACCAGCAGCGGCATCGTCACCTCCTCCTTGCGCACCAGCGCGGAGACGACCAGGCCGAGCATCATCGCCGTGAAGGCCAGCAGGGCGACGGCGACGGTGATTTCGACAAGGGGCGGCATCAACACGCCTTCGCCGCCGGGGGCGTTGAGATCGACGCCGAGCAGGGCGACCAGGGTCAGCACGATCGCCTGCAGCACGGTGATCGTCCCCAGGACCACCACCTTGGACAGCAGATACGCCGATCTGGACAGGCCTACGGCCCGCTCCCGCTGGTAGATGACGCGTTCCTTGACGAGCTCGCGCACGGCGTTCGCCGCGCCGGTGAGGACGCCGCCGACGCACAGGATCAGCAGCGCGTTCATCGCCGTCTCCTGGGTCAGCCTGCTGCCCGCCAGAGCGCGGGCCATGGCGCCCATCACGAACGGCAGGGCGATCATGATGGCGAGGAAGGTGCGGTCGGCGCTCAGCGCGGTGGCGTAGCGGCGGATCAGTGTGCCGAGCTGGGCGCCGCGGCTGCGCGGCCGGGGCGGCGGGGTGATGACGACCGGGCCGGTGCGGTGCTGCCGGGGCTGTCCGGTCGCGTCGGTGATGTACTGCTGATGGAAGAGCGAGGTCCGGTAGTCGCCCGCCCAGTCGCGGTCCCGGTCGCGTTCGAAGGCCTCGAAGGCCTCCGGCCAGTTCTCGAAACCGAAGAAGAGCAGCGCCTCTTGGGGCGTGCCGTAGTAGGCGATCCGTCCGCCGGGCGCGAGGACGAGGAGCCGGTCGCAGACGTCCAGGCTGAGGACGCTGTGCGTGACGACGATGACGGTACGCCCGTCGTCGGCCAGGCCGCGCAGCATGTGCATCACCGAGCGGTCCATGCCGGGGTCGAGTCCGGAGGTCGGTTCGTCGAGGAACAGCAGCGACGGCTTGGTCAGCAGCTCCAGGGCGACGCTCACCCGCTTGCGCTGCCCGCCCGACAGGCTGTGCACGGGCTGCCCGGCGCGCTGCTCGAGGCCGAGCTCGCGGATGACCTCGTCGACCCGGGTCCGGCGCTCGTCCTTGGCGGTGTCCTGGGGGAAGCGCAGCTCGGCGGCGTAGGACAGGGCGCTGCGGACGGTGAGTTGTGCGTGCAGGATGTCGTCCTGCGGGACCAGGCCGATGCGCTGACGCAGCTCGGCGTAGTCGCGGTAGAGGTCGCGGCCGTCGTAGAGGACGGTGCCGTGGTCGGCGGGGCGCTGCCCGGTCAGGGCGTTCAGGAGCGTGGACTTGCCGGCGCCGCTCGGGCCGACGACGGCGAGCAGGCACTTCTCCCCCACCGGGAAGGAGACGTGGTCGAGCAGCGTCTTGCGCCCGTGGTCGACGGCGACCGCGAGGTCCTGCACCTCCAGGGAGATCTCGCCGGTGTCGACGTACTCCTGCAGCTGGTCCTCGACCAGGCAGAACGCGGAGTGGCCGATGCCGACGATGTCGCCGGGGCCGACGGGTGCGCCGGTGACCCGGCTGCCGTTGAGGTAGGTGCCGTTGTGACTGCCCAGGTCGGCGATCTCGTACGTCCCGTCGGGCAGGGCGCGCAGTTCGGCGTGGTGGCGGGAGACGATCAGATCGTCGATGACCAGGTCGTTGTCGGCGGCGCGGCCGATGCGGACGGTCCGGGCGGGCAGGGGGCGGACGGTGGTGGGACGGCGGAAGGTGCCCGTCAGGCCGGGCCTGGAAACGGACGCGACCGACGAGGGGCGTTCCGGGGCGGCTGCCGGGGCGGGGCGGCGGTCGAGCAGGACCGCGCGGGGCCCGTCGGAGGGGTTGCCGAAGCGGATGACCGTGCCGGGGCCGACGTCCCAGGCGTGGACGCGGTGGCCTTCGGTGTACGTGCCGTTCGTGCTGTGCTCGTCCTCGAGGGTCCAGTGGTCGGCCTCGGGGCGCAGCACCGCGTGGTGCCAGGAGACACGGGCGTCGTCGATGACGATGTCGCTGAGCGGGTCGCGGCCGACGTGGTAGTCGCGGCCCGGGGTCATCACGGTGGAGCCCGACTCGGTCTCCAGGACGAGTACGGGCGCAGTCGGTGCGACCGGTCGCTCCGCCATGCCAGGATTCTATCGATCTGTCCATGTATGCGCCTGCTTGCGCCCAGGGCGGGAGGGCGCTCGCGCCGGCGGGTCAGGCGACGGGGACGACCAGCGCCGGGATGGTCCGCTGCATGCGCAGCGCGTCCACCGACTCGGCGAGCAGCTCGTACTCGGTGGTGTCGTCGCTCACGGCGATCCGCACCAGGTGCCCGGCCGCCAACTCGTCAGCCACCAGCTCCTGTTGGCCGACATCGCCGCACCAGGCGCGCAGCACGGCCGGCACATCGAGCACGGTGTCGGCGACCGGGACGAGCGCGCTCGGTGGGAAGTGCTCCGCGTCGGGCTGCGGATCTAATCGCTCGGCGATCCAGGAAGCCCGGTCGCGTAACCACCACAGGGCGAGGGCCAGGGTGGGCGCCCGATAGGTTCCCAGGGGTACACCGATGCGCCGGCCTCCGCAGACTCCGTATGCGGTGACATGGCACAGGAACTCGTCGTGCATGTGACCTCCCCCGTATTCCCGTGTTCGCCTGCCGGCGGACCTCGCTTTCCGTGCGGCTCGTGAGCGGTGCGTAAGGGCGCCGTCGCCCCATGTGAGGCACCCTCGTAGTGAGTATGTTCACTACTGAAACACTGTCACCACGACTTTCCGGCCAGTCTCCTGGCATATTCACAGCCCGCGTTGGCCGAAATACGCCGCGGAACGTCAAGGCCGTTTTCATTACCCCGGGGGTAATCGAGCTTCCCGACGAGTACGGGCATCGTTGCGGTACCGGGTCGCCGCGACCGGGATCCGGTTCCCACCAGCAGTGACGACCTCATCGGAGGCTGATCGACCATGCCCGCGTCCACCGACCGCTACGAGATCGCCGTCGCCCGCTACTTCGAGGCCTGGAACGCCCGCGAACCCGAGGCACTGGCCCGGGCGGTCGCCACGGCGTGGGCCCCGCTCGGCGGCTACACCGACCCCCTGGCCGACGTGCGCGGGCACGAGGGGATCGCGGCCGTCGTCGCGGCGGCGCACGCTCGGTTCCCCGGCTTCGCCTTCCGCCTGAGCGGCTCCGTCGACGGCCACCACGACACGGCGCGCTTCTCCTGGGAGCTGGTGAGCGAGACCGACGGCGCGGCGCCGGTGGCCGGGTCCGATGTGATCACTCTGGACGCCGAGGGACGGATCGTCTCCGTCCTCGGGTTCCTGGACCGGGTGCCCGCCGCGGCCTGAGCGATGAATTCCGCGCCGCGCGGCGGTCTTGACCGGTGAAAGCAGAAAGGGACGGGAAAGACCGCCGCGAATGGAGGACACCATGACCGCCAGCGGGAAAGTCGATGCGGAATTCACCGCCGTCCTGCGCAAGAGCCCGGGCAAGGGTGGCTGGACGTATGTGGTCTGGCCGGAGTCCGTCGACTTCTTCGGGACCCGCGGGCTGGTCAAGATCCGCGGGACCGTCGACGGACATCCGTTCCAGAGTTCGTTCATGGCCCTCGGGGACGGCACCCACAAGCTCCCCGTCAAGGCCGAGGTGCGCAGGGCGATCGGGAAGCAGGAGGGCGACCGGGTGACCGTTCACCTGGCCGAACGGCTCAGCCCCTGACCGCCCTCACCGAACGGCTCAGCCCTTGATCACGGCGTCGATCCGGGCCAGCTCCTCCGCGTCGAAGTCCAGGTCGCGGGTGGCGGCGACGCTGTCCTCGATCTGCTGCGCGCTGCTCGCGCCGACGAGCGCGGAGGTCACCCGGCCGCCGCGCAGGACCCAGGCCAGCGCCATCTGGGCCAGGGTCTGGCCACGGGACTTGGCGATGTCGTTGAGCTCGCGCAGCCGGCCCACCAGATCCTCGGTGAGCGCGTCCGAGTTCAGGAAGGGGCTGTCACTGGCGGCCCGCGAGTCCTCCGGGATGCCGTCGAGGTAGCGGGCGGTCAGCACGCCCTGCTCCAGCGGGGAGAAGACGATGGAGCCGACCTGGAGCTCGTCCAGGGCGTCGAGGAGGCCCTCGTCCTCGGGGCGACGGTCGAGCATCGAGTAGCGCGGCTGGTGGATGAGCAGCGGGGTGCCCAGCTCGCCGAGGATGCGCGCGGCCTCGCGGGTCTGCTCGGCCGAGTAGTTGGAGACGCCGACGTACAGCGCCTTGCCCTGCTGCACCGCCGAGTGCAGGGCGCCCATCGTCTCCTCCAGGGGCGTGTCCGGGTCGGGACGGTGCGAGTAGAAGATGTCGACGTAGTCCAGACCCATCCGCTTCAGGCTCTGGTCGAGCGAGGACAGCAGGTACTTGCGCGAGCCCCACTCGCCGTACGGTCCGGGCCACATCAGATAGCCAGCCTTGGTGGAGATGATCAGCTCGTCGCGGTACGGCGCGAAGTCCGTCCGCAGTGCCTCGCCGAACGCCGTCTCGGCGGCCCCGGGCGGCGGGCCGTAGTTGTTGGCCAGGTCGAAGTGGGTGACGCCGAGGTCGAACGCGCGGCGCAGGATGGCCCGCTGGGTCTCGACCGTGCGCTCCGCCGGACCGAAGTTGTGCCACAGGCCGAGCGAGATCGCGGGGAGTTTGAGGCCGCTGCGTCCGGTGCGCCGGTAGGGCATGTCCGCGTAGCGGTCGGTGTGTGCGGTGTACAACGCGACTCCAGAGGGGTTGGCACACGAGGGACGGCTCCGAAGAGCCGGATATTCCAGTCGGCACCCACTCTTCCGTGGCCTGCGGGCAGTGGTCCAACAGGTAAATCCGATGGGATTCAGCGGCTACGCTGCTCAATCATGGAACTGCGCCATCTCCAGCACTTCGTGGCGGTCGCCGAGGATCAGCACTTCACCCGGGCGGCCGAACGTCTGATGGTGTCCCAGTCGGGCCTGTCGGCCTCCATCCGGGCACTGGAACGGGAGCTGCAGACCCCGCTGTTCGTGCGCACCACCCGCCGGGTGACCCTCACCCCGGCCGGCCGGGCCCTGCTGTGCGAGGCGGAGCGGATCCTGGCGCAGGTGCGGGCCGCCCATGAGGCGGTGGCGGCGGTGCAGGGCGTGCTGCGCGGGATGCTGGCACTGGGGTCGGAGCAGTGCATCGCCGGGGTGCATGTGGCGGGGCTGCTCGCCGCCTTCCGCCGCCGCCATCCCGACGTGGAGATCTGCCTGCGGCAGGCGGGTGCGGGCGCGCTCGCGGAGGAGGTCGCCGCCGGGCGCCTGGACCTGGCCTTCGCCGTACGGACGGCCGAGGAGGACACCGACCAGCTGCGGGCGGTACCGCTGACCGGCGAGCCGATGACCGTCCTGTGCCATCCGAGCCACCCGCTCGCCGCCGCCGGCGCCGCGGTCACGCCGGAGGAACTGGGCGGGGAGGTGTTCGTCGACTTCCACCCGGACTGGGGGCCGCGCCGCACGACCGACGCCGTGTTCGCCGCGGCGGGCGTACGGCGGTCCGTCGCGCTGGAGGTCAACGACGTGCACAGCCTCCTCGACCTGGTGGACGAGAACCTCGGCGTCGCCGTCGTACCGCGCCACTTCCGGCACAAGCGGCGCTCGCTCACCGCCCTGGCGGTGAAGGGCACCGGTGAGACCGTCTACGAGACGGTCGCCCTGCTGCCGCCCGCGCAGGCCACGAGCCCGGCGGCCCGGGCACTCATGGCGCTGCTGGAAACAGAAGGCGCAGACGTGCGAACGGAAGGCGCGTGACGCACGGGTGCGCGATGGTGGAGCCATGCATGCCAAGGACATCCTCATCGACGGATACAACCGCATCCAGGAAGAAGTCCACGCCGCCGTCGAGGGCCTCGGCCCCGACGACCTGCACGCCCGCCCCTCCGCCGACGCCAACTCCATCGCCTGGCTGGTCTGGCATCTCACCCGCGTCCAGGACGACCACATCGCCGACGCCTTCGACCTCGACCAGGTCTGGCTGACCCAGGACTTCCAGAAGACCTTCGGGCTCGACCTGCCGCGCCACGACACCGGCTACGGCCACAGCGCCGCGAAGGTCGCCAAGGTGCGGGTCGACTCGGGTGACCTGCTCACCCGCTACTACGACGCCGTCCACGCCCAGACCCTCGGCGCGCTGCGGGAGGTGGCCGCCAAGGATCTGGAGCGCATCGTGGACGAGCGCTGGGACCCGCCGGTCACTCTGGGCGTCCGGCTGGTCAGCGTCCTGTCCGACGATCTGCAGCACGTCGGACAGGCCGCCTATGTGCGGGGGCTGCTGCAGAGCTCGTAGCCCCGGCAGAGCTCGTGGCCCCCGGACCGCTTCAGAGCGCGGCCGCGTAACCCGGCAGGACGACGTCCTTGATGAGGGCCTTGCGCTCGTCGAACGGGATGAACGCGCTCTTGACGGCGTTCACCGTGACCGTGCGCAGGTCCTCGACCGTCCAGCCGGCCTGCTCGACCAGCAGCGACATCTCGCGCGTCATCGTCGTCCCCGACACCAGACGGTTGTCGGTGTTGAGGGTGACGCGGAAGCCGAGGTCCTTCAGCGCGGTGATCGGGTGCTCGGCGATCGAGGTGGCCGCGCCGGTCTGCAGGTTGGACGTCGGGCACATCTCCAGCGCGATACGGCGGTCGCGCACCCAGCCGGCCAGGCGGCCGAGCTTGCCGGCGGCCAGGTCCGGGATGTCGTCGGTGATGCGCACGCCGTGGCCGATGCGCTGGGCGCCGCAGACCTGGAGGGCCTGGTGGATGCTGGGCAGGCCGTGCGCCTCACCGGCGTGGATGGTGAACGGGACACTCTCGCGGCGCAGGTGCTCGAAGGCCTCGAGGTGGTCGGCGGGCGGGAAGCCGTCCTCGGCACCGGCGATGTCGAAGCCGACCACACCGGCGTCGCGGAAGGCGACGGCGAGGTCGGCGGCCTCCCGGACGCGGTCGAACATCCGCATGCCGCACAGCAGGGTGCCGACCCGCACGGGCGTCCCGGCGGCGGCCGCCTTGGCCATACCGGCGGCGAGGCCCTCCTGGACGGTCTCCACGACCTCGCTCATCGCCAGCCCGCCCCGGGTGTTCAGCTCGGGGGCGTAGCGCACCTCGCCGTACACGACGCCGTCGGCGGCCAGGTCGAGGACGTACTCCTCGGCGGTGCGCAGCAGGCCCTCGCGGGTCTGCATCACGGCGAGGGTGTGCTCGAAGGTGGCGATGTAGCGCACCAGGTCGCCGGAGTTCGCGGCCTCGAAGTACCAGGCGGCGAGCTCGTCGGGGTCGGTGGTGGGCAGGGTGTGACCGACGGCCTCGGCGAGCTCGACCACGGTGGCGGGGCGCAGGCCGCCGTCGAGGTGGTCGTGCAGGACGGCCTTGGGGAGGCGGCGGATCACAGCGTCGTCTACGCGCGTAGCAGTCATGGCGAGGTCTTTCTTCGAGCGGGCGGTTCGAGCGGCGGGCGGAGGGTCAGCCGGCGGGCGGAGGGTCGGCGGGCTGGAGCAGGTCCCAGCGGTTGCCGTACAGGTCCTGGAAGACGGCGACCGAGCCGTACGGCTCGTGGCGGGGTTCCTCCAGGAAGGTCACGCCCGCGGCGAGCATGCGGGCGTGGTCACGGGCGAAGTCGTCGGTGTGGAGGAAGAACCCGACCCGCCCACCGGTCTGGTCGCCGACCCGGGCCCGCTGCTCGTCACCCTTGGCCCGGGCCAGCAGCAGCGAGGTGCCCTGGTCGCCGGGCTGGACGACGACCCAGCGGGAGCCGTCCGGGCGCGGGGTGTCCTCGACGAGCCGGAAGCCGAGGGCTTCGGTGTAGAAGCGGATCGCCTCGTCGTAGTCGTCGACGACGAGGGTGACCAGGGCGATGCGTCTCATCGGGGCCTTCCGGGAGGTGCGATTGACCGGAGAGGTTATACGTAAAACGTGGCGGGCGCCAGTCGCCTGCGGGAACGGCTCCGCCGGTCCTGGGGCTCAGGCCGCAACCGAGACCGGCCCTGAGCCCGATCCGCCCCCCGACACCCCCGGTACCGTCCCGGCCATGAAGATCACCGAGCAGCCCCGCAGCCCCGGGCGGCGCAAGCGCGATCTCCTGGCCCGCCTGGAGAAGGAGATGGACATCCGGGTGGCCACGGCCGACGCCGAGGGACTGCCCTGCCTGGTCCCGCTCTGGTTCGTGTGGGACGGCGATTCCGTGTGGCTCTCGACCCGGCCGGCCACTGCGACGGGCCGCAACCTGCGCGACGGCGGACGCACCCGGCTAGCGCTCGGGGACACGCTGGACGTCGTACTGATCGACGGTGAAGCGCGGATGTACGGCGCCGACGAGGTACCGGCAGCGGCGGCCGAGGCGTTCCTCGCGAAGACGGGCTGGGATCCACGGGCGGACAGCGAGCCGTACGTCTACTTCCGGGTGCGTCCGCGCGCGGTGCAGGCGCGGAACGGGGAGCACGAGATGCGAGGCCGGCATCTCATGCGGGACGGCGTGTGGGTCGTCTGAGCCGGGCGTACCGCTGCCCGACATTCTTTCCCCGCACGGGAGTTACCTGAGAGTAATCCGTGGTGGTTTGATGTGCGGCGCCACTCAACCCCCCTCACCCTCAGGGAGATCCAGTGACGCTCTTCCCGCCGCGCCGCACCCCGGGCGCAACCGTCCTCGCCCTCACGCTCGCCACCACCGGGCTCGTGGGCGCCGCACCCTCCGCCGCGGCCGCCGACCAGGCACCGCCGCTGCGGGTGCTGTCGTACAACGTGTTCCTTTTCAGCAAGACCCTGTACCCGAACTGGGGTCAGGACCACCGGGCCGCGGAGATCGCCAAGGCGTCCTTCTTCCGCGGGAACGACGTCGTGGTGGTGCAGGAGGCGTTCGACAACGCGTCGTCGGACGCGCTGAAGTCCGCGGTGGCGGGCGAGTATCCGTATCAGACGCCGGTGGTGGGGCGGACCAAGGACGGCTGGGACGCGACGGGCGGTGCGTACTCGGCGACGACGCCCGAGGACGGCGGGGTGATGGTCCTGAGCAAGTGGCCGGTGCTGCGCAAGGAGCAGTACGTGTACAAGGACGCGTGCGGGGCGGACTGGTGGTCCAACAAGGGCTTCGCGTATGTGGTGTTGAACGTGAACGGCACCAAGGTGCATGTCGTCGGCACCCACGCGCAGTCGACGGATCCGGGCTGTGACGCCGGTGAGGCCGCCGCGATGCGCAGCCGGCAGTTCAGGGCGATCGACGCGTTCCTGGACGCCAAGAACATCCCGGCGGGCGAGCAGGTCCTGGTCGCCGGCGACATGAACGTCGACTCGCGCACACCCGAGTACGCCTCGATGCTCGCCGACGGCGGGCTGGTGGGCGCCGACGCGCGCACCGGGCACCCGTACTCCTTCGACACGCAGGACAACTCCATCGCCCATGACCGCTACCCCGACGATCCGCGCGAGGACCTCGACCACGTCCTGCACCGCGCGGGTCACGTCCGTCCGGCGGTCTGGAAGAACGAGGTCGTCAAGGAGCAGTGCGCGCCCTGGACGGTGACGAGCTGGGGCACGGACTACACGTACACGAACCTGTCGGACCACTACCCGGTGACCGGGTACACCGGCTGAGCATCAGGCAGGGGCCCGGCTCAACCGGTGTGCCGGCGCGCCGCGTCGAGCCGGGCCAGCTCGTCCTCGGTGAGGCGGAGCGCGCCCGCGGCCACGTTCTCGACGAGGTGGCCGGGGTTGCCGGTGCCGGGGATGGCGAGGACGTGCGGGCCCTGGTGCAGGGTCCAGGCGATGCGGACCTGGGCGGGGCTCGCGCCGTGCGCCCGGGCGACCGCGAGGACCTCCTCCTCGTGGGCGGCGGTCGCGCCCCGCTCACCGGCCTCACCGGCCACGGCGTAGAACGGCACGAAGGCGATGCCCTGCTCACCGCACAGGCGCAGGAGTTCGTCCGCCTCGGGATCGGGCCGGTCGAGCGCGTACCGGTTCTGCACGCACACGACGGGCGCGATGGCCTGCGCCTGTGCGAGATGCCGTGGCTCCACGGCGGAGATGCCGAGGTGCCGGATCAGGCCCGCCTCGCGCAGCTCGGCCAGCGCGCCGAAGTGCTCGGCGATGGAGTCCTGCCGCATGCGGCGCAGATAGACGACGTCCAGGTGGTCGCGGCCGAGTTGGCGCAGGTTCTCCTCGACATGGCCGCGCAGTTGGTCGGGACGCGCCGAGGTGCCCCACTCCCCGTCGTAGTCGCGGAAGGGGCCGACCTTCGTGGCGATGACCAGGTCGTCCGCGTACGGCGCCAGCGCGCTGTTGATGAGTTCGTTGGCCGAGCGGATGGGGGAGAAGTAGAAGGCGGCCGTGTCGATGTGGTTCACGCCGAGCTCGGTCGCCTTGTGCAGTACGGCGATCGAGCGCTCACGGTCGCTCGGCGTCCCGTGATGGAAGGCGGCGCTGCCGGTCAGCCGCATCGCGCCGAAGCCGACGCGGCGCACGGACAGGTCGCCCAGTTTCCAGGTGCCCGCGGCATCCGCGGTGATCGTCTGCGAGGTCATCGGCGGAGTCTCGCACACGACACGGAACGCGTGCCGTCACCATCGAGGACGGCGGCATTGAGCCATCCCGCGTGACGCGTCGGCTGAAATCATCGAAGCCCTGACCACACGCCCGGGCTGGGTTAGCCTCGTCCTCCCTTGTGAGCGAACTGATGTACGTCGAAAGTCACTTCGGGAGAGCGGTGTCACAACAGCGGCCGGTGCCACCGGACTCAGCGCCGAGTGCGGCTGCCGTGCTGCGGCAGACCGGCGCCTCTCCCCTGCGCGTCGGCGACCCGGCCCGCATCGGCCCCTATGTGCCGCTGGCACTGCTGGGCAGCGGCGGCATGGGACGGGTCTATCTCGCACGTCCCGCCGACGGCAGCACCGATCCGGTCGCGGCGAAGGTGATCAGGCCGGAGTACGCGGACGACGCCGGGTTCCGGCGCCGGTTCGAGCGTGAGGCGTCGGTGCACGCCCGGGTTCGCACGGCGCACACGCCGAGACTGTGCGGCACGGGATTCCAGGACGAACTGCTGTGGATGGCCACCGAGTACCTCCCGGGGCTCGATCTGGCGGACGCCGTACGCGAGGGCGGCGCCCTGGGGATCGCCGCGGTCTGGCGGCTGGTGGCAGACCTGGGGCGGGCGCTTGCCGATCTCGCCGCCGCGGGGATCGTGCACCGGGATCTGAAGCCGTCCAACGTCCTGCTGTCCGTCCGGGGCACTCACGTGATCGACTTCGGTCTGTCGAAGGCCGTGGACGCGAGTGCGCTCACCGGCACCGGCAACCGGGTGGGAACCCCGGCCTACATGTCGCCGGAACACCTCAGAACGGGCATGTGCGACACGGCGTCGGACGTCTTCTCCCTGGCCGGGACGCTGGTCTACGCCGCGACGGGGCGTGCTCCGTTCGGCGACGGCACAGGGGTCGACGTCATGCACCGCGTGGCGTTCGAGGAACCGAATCCGGAATTGATCGCTGAAATATCGGCGGCCGACCCGGCGCTCGGCTCACTGCTGTCCGCCTGCCTGGTGAAGGAGCCCGGGCGGCGGGCCACGCCGCAGGACCTGATCGACGCGGCCGGGGCACACACCGGGACATCCGTCTGGCCCGAGCCACTGCGCGGCAGAGTGCTGGCCCGGCAGCAGGCGTACGAGGCACTGCGCCGCCTCCCCGTCGAACACGCGGCACACCCGGGCTCTCCGCACGACCGGCCGAAGGCGGTGCCGCCGCTGCCGACCGAGCGGGCGAGCGGGTCTGCGGCGGCCGGCTCCGGGCCGCCGGTGGAGGGGACGGGTCCTTCCGCCGGCGGACCGCCGACGCCGTTACGTCCGGGAGTTGCCCGCCCGTGGGCCCGGAAGAGGGGTGCGCTGGCCGTCGCCACGGGCATCACTGTCTGCGCGGTGGCCGCGGGTGTCTTCCTCCTCACCCGTCAGGACGCCCCCTCGACCGCCTCCTCCCCGGAGGCCGGCGCGACGACCGGCGCCACCTTTCCCGCCGGTGCCGCCGCCCCGCCGGCGCCAGGGGCCTCAGACGCGACGTCCGGATCCGGATCCGGATCCGGCAAGAGTGTCGACGGCGCCGCGGTCCCCGAGAGCCACGCCGCACACCCCGGTGTGTCTCCCTCCCCCGGCGCGGGCCCGCCGACGGAAGCTCCTTCCGCTTCCGTTGTCGAGCCCGGCGCTCCCGCCGATGTGTCGTCGTCCCCGAGCGGCGCGCCGCCCGCCGAGCCCACGGCCCCGCCCTGGATCTCCGAGTGCACGCACTACTCCGGCAGCGGGCGTACGCGTCAGGGCGACAGCGGCAAACGCGTACTGCAGGTGCAGTGCATGCTGACGAAGCGCGGATACAGCGTGGGGAGCACCGGCACGGACGGAGACTTCGGCCCCGGAACGGAGGCCGCGGTCCGACTCTTCCAGAGCGACAAGGGGCTGGACGCCGACGGCATCGTGGGCCACGCCACTTGGTCCGCCCTGCGCGGCACCGAGTGACGTCCGCGGCCGCGGGACCGTCGGGGGTCCGGCGGCCAGTGCTTCGTGGGCGGCCGCCGGTCAGCGTGCTTGTACGCCGCGGTGACCTCGACCTCGACGAGCCGGCCCTCGACGGCCGGTGAGGCGACCTCCGTCGTGGCCCGCGCCGGGCGGGCCTTGTCGGCGAGCGGCGGTGGCTTCGGGGCGGGGCTGGACCCGCGTTGATGTACTGGCCCTCGGAGAACGACGCGGTCGGTGCACGCCTGTCGACATCGGTCGGGGCGGCCGGTATGCCGCGGCCCGTACGTCCGGCACCGGCGCGAGGCCCAGGGCGCCCATCGCGGAGTAGAGCACTCCGGCCCCGCCCGCGATCCCGACGGAACGGCAGGAAGTCACGCCGCGGCGAGTCGCTGATGAGGCCGGAGGCCGTTCATGAGCCTCCGTCAGGAGTGTTACGTCGAGGACGCGCGGCGCGCCGTCGTCCGGAACCCGGACGGTGATCGAGTGATGCCGCGCACACCCCCGCTGAGCTGCGCCTGGTGCGTGTTAGCGTCCCGCCGTGATTTTCCCGGCTCTGGACACACGCGCACCCGGCAGCGGAGCGACGGAGGGCGGTCCGGCGGCCGGCTCCGGATCCGCCGACGCCCGCGATTCGCTCGGTCTGCTCGACCTGTTCGGCGATCCCTACGTCCGGGACCCCCACCCCTGGCTGGACCGCCTGCGGTCCGAAGCTCCCGTGCATCACGACCCCGTGACGGGCCTGTGGCTGGTCAGCCGCCACGAGGACATACGCCAGGTGCTGCTGGCCCCGGAGGCCTTCCTTCCGGACAACGCCCAGGACGCCGTCACCCCGCTGCCCGTCCCCGTGTTGCGGATCCTCGTCCGGGCCGGCTTCACCCTGCCGCCCGCGCTCGCCAACAACGGCACCGCAAGCCATGCCGGCCTGCGCCGGGTGGTCACGCGGTTCTTCAACGCGCGGCGTGTCGAGGCCGCCGTACCGGTGATCGAGCGCATCGCCGGTGAACTGCTCGACGGGGTGCGGTCGCAGCTCGACGCGACCGGCGATTGCGACCTGTTCACCTCGTTCGCCCAGATCCTGCCGTGCAGGGTGCTGATGGAGCTGCTCGGCATCCGGGGCGTCGACCCGGCCACGCTCATCCGCTGGAGCGATGCCGCGCTCGAACTGTTCTGGGGCAGGCCCGCCGTCGAACGGCAACTGGAGCTGGCAGAGCCCGTCGCGGCGTTCCATCAGTGGCTCACCGAGACCGTGCGCAGCGGTACGGCTCCCGCCGACTCGTTCATCGGGGCGCTGGCCCGCCACCGCCTGCCGGACGGCAGGCCGCTGGACACCGGGACCGCGGTCGGCGCGTGCTTCTTCGTCTTCGTCGCCGGGCAGTCCACCACCGGGCAGCTCATCGCCACGGTGCTGCTCCGGGCGCTGACCGAGTCCGGCCTGTGGCCGCGTGCGGCCGGGGAAGCCGGACTGGCCGAGGCATGGGTGGAGGAGATCCTGCGGCGCGAACCGCCGGTGACCACCTGGCGGAGAGTCACCGCGCAGGCCACGGAACTGGGCGGGGTGACCCTGCCGGCGGGTGCACAACTTCTGCTGATGCTCATGGGCAGCGGCTCCGACCCGGAGGTCTTCCCGCAGCCGGAACAGATGTGCCCGTACCGGGAGAACATCCGCCACCACCTGGCCTTCGGCGTCGGCCGCCACCGCTGCCCCGGCGCGTCTCTGGCCCGCACGGAGGCGGCGGTGGCCCTTCGGGCGGCGGCCCACGCCCTCCCGGACGTTCTGCCTGCGGCAGAGGCGGTGGAGCCACCGATGCTCGGCCTGTTGTCCTTCAGGGCACCGCTGAAGGTGGCCGTGGAACGGCGGTGAACGTCACGCGAACACGCGTACGTCCCAGGCGCCGAGTTCCAGCTCGGTCCCCGCGGGGACCCCGTCGTCGCCCAGGACGTCGGTCAGCTCCACCGGGGCGACGACTCTGACCGGATCCCAGCTCCAGTTGTGGACGACATGGACACGGCGGCCGTCACCGGAGGTGCCGGTCGTCACGGTCACGGATGCCGGGAGGTCACCCCAGCCGTGGCAGGCGGTGGGTGCAGGCCATGCGGCCGGCGCGCGGGCGGGGGTGCGGCCGGGCACGGTGCCGACGCAGGTGACGCGGCCCGCGCCGTGGCGGCGGGTGGCGGCCGCGGCCCAGCGGCCGAAGAGCGGGTGGTCGTACTCGGCGAGCACTTCGGCGTCGATCACGTTCAGGCACTCGATCCAGTGCGTCCCCGTCGCCGTACCGCCCTCCGGCAGGTCGAGCGGGCCACCCGCCACGTCGGCCAGCCGCCCCGGCGCCGGTTCCAGCCGTGCCCGCGCCTCGCCAGTCGAGGGTCGCGTCGTCGGCGAGGTACAGCGCGCCGGGGCCATCAGGACCGGGTGACGCCGTACGGCCGCCTCCGGCGTCGTGTGGGGCAGCTGCCGGGCATGCACGATCCGTACCTGGCGGCCCGCCTCGAAGGCACCGCGATAGAACGGGTCGAAGATGCGGTGGTACGCCGCCGGGTCCCGGCCGCCCGTCCGGGGTCGCGAGGGGCGGGTACTTCTGCATCAGCCACTTGCTCGGCGTCGAGTAGACCATCGCGAGATCGGCGTCCGGTTCGATCCCGGCCACGAGCGGGCCCGCCTTGTCGAACTCGGCGCCCGGGCGGGCGAGTTCGGCGTACGTACGGCCGGGCCGGGCCGCTGTGCGGAAGGACACCGCTCCAGTAGGTCTCCGCGCCGAAGCGCAAGGTCTGCCACTGCCAGTACTCGATCATCCGCGGACCGCGCGCCACGTGCGCCCAGGCGGCCTGGCGCCACTGGCCGTCGTAGCCGAGGCGGTTGTCCCAGGCGAAGCCGATGGACTGGGCGTTGGTCTCGGTGACGAGGAACGGCTGCTGGCGGGAGGAGAACATCCAGTCGGCGGTCTGGTAGGAGAGTTCGTCGTCGGCCACGCCGGCGTACTCGCGGACGATGCCGGCCTGCCGTGGGCCGACCTGTGGAGCCCGGACGGCAACGCCCCGTACTTCTCGCGCAGGTGGTCCATGAAGCGCTGGAAGACGCCGTGGTGGTGGAAGAGGTGCAGGCCGGGTTGGTTGCCGACCTGCCAGAGAATGATCGCCGGATGGTCGGCGTACCGTTCGACGATCCTGCGGATGACCCGCTCGGCGTGGAAGCGGAAGGCGGGGTGGGTGAAGTCGGCCTCCTGGCGGGCCGGCCACGGCGGCACGGCGTACGTCCGGCAGGGCGTGGGCGACCGGCCGCAGCCGGTCGCCCGGACGTCAGCAGTAGAGGTTGCCACCCGGGGAGACGCCGAGGATCTGCGTGAACCGCTGGTAGGCGTCGACGCGGCTCTGCACCTGGGCCGGGTTCTTGCCGTCGCATTCCAGGGAGCCGTTGATGCTGCGGATGGTCTGGCCGAAGCCGGCGCTGTTGACCATGGCGTTGTGGGGGGTCATGGTGCCGGGGCCGGTCTGGGTGTTCCAGTACCACAGGCCGGTCTTCCAGGCGACGGCCGCTTCGTTCTGCACGCGCCAGGGGTTGTTGAGCAGGTCGATGCCGAGGGCGTCGCCGGCGGCCTTGTAGTTGAAGTTCCAGGACAGCTGGATGGGGCCGCGTCCGTAGTACGCGGCCTGGCCGGCCGGACAGCCGTAGGGCCGGCTCCAGTCGCAGTAGTGGGGGTAGTTGGCCTGGTTCTGCTCGACGATGTGGACCAGGCCGCCGGTCTCGTGGTTGACGTTGGCGAGGAAGGCGGCCGCCTCCTGCTTCTTCACCGTGTCGCTGCCGGTGGTGGCGAAGCCGGGGTAGGCGCTGAGGGCGGCGGTGAGGCCGCTGTAGGTGTAGAAGGAGTTCCGGTTCGGGAACATCTGGTTGAACTGCGACTCGCTCACGACGAAGCCGGCGGCGGACGCGCTCGGTGCCGGCTGGAGCACCAGGGCGGCGCTGCCCAGGACGAGCGAGGACAGGACTGCGGCTGTACGGCGCCTCGACACAGGATCAACTCCTCTGCGGAGCACGGCCGCTCCCGGACAAGGGCAGGGCGGAGCGGAGCCTTGTGCGCACGCGCCGACAGGGTCGGCCACGGCGTTGGGGGCGGCCGTGGTGGGGGGTGTGAAGGCACACTCAACCGCGTTGGTCTGTACCAGTCAAGGGTGTAGACCAGTCAACCCGGCCGGAATACCGAACGATGGGGAACCGGGCGGGTGACCGGACGCGCGGTCAGGTGGCGGTCCTCGCCGCCCCTTCGAGCGCCCCGATCATCCTCTCCAGCAGCCCGCGCAGCATTTCGTCGTCACCGTCGCTCACCACCGGCCACTTGGCGCGAACGTCGCGGCCGATCCGCCGCCAGTAGGTCTCCCCGCGCGGCGTGAGGAAGGCGAGGACGCGACGCCGGTCCAGCGGATCGACGCGCCGGTGCACGAGGTTCTGCTCGACGAGGTGGTCGACCAGCTTGGTGAGCGTCGCCGGCGGCAGGAAGGCCGCTTCGGCGACCGCCGTCATGGAGTGGCCCTCGCCGTCGGCGAGCTGGGCGAGCACCCGCCAGGCGTCGAGCGAGCAGCCGTGCTCGTCGAGGACACCTTGCAGCCTGCGCGCGGCCAGTCGTTCCGCGCGCGTCAGCAGCTGCATCAGGTCCTGGGGCTGACGCGGAGGTGGCGTGGGCATCCTGCTCCTCGGTCCCTGGGTGCCGTCATCGTACAAGTGCCGCTTCGCCCAAGGTCGTCGGCGTGTCACCGAAGGGCTGTCGGCGGCCGTCACTTCCCCACCGCCCGGACCGCGAGACGGGGCTGGAGTTCACCGAGGGGACCCGGAATCATGACCGCATGTTCCAGCTCGACCCCTCTCCGCTCGACTGGTTCACCGTCGACGACTCCGTGCTCAGCGTCGCCCTCGTGTTCCCCATGCAGGGCTCCGCGGGCATCTTCGGCCCGGCCTGCGAGCTGTGCGCACAGCTCGCCGCGGAGGAAGTCAATCGCGCGGGCGGCGTGCTCGGCAAGGAGCTGCGGCTGCTGCCGGTGGACGGCGGCGGCGAGCCCCGCGAGATCGCCGACCGGGTGGCGGCTCTGGTGGAGCTGGGCGTCGTCCAGGGCGTCACCGGCTGGCACATCTCCTCCGTCCGCCGGGCACTCGCCCCGCGCATCGCACCCCGCGTGCCGTACGTGTACACGGCGTTGTACGAAGGCGGGGAGGACACGACCGGCGTCTTCCTGGCCGGCGAGACACCCGACGACCAACTGCGGCCCGCGATGCGGCTGCTGGCCCGCGAGCGCACGGTGCGCCGGTGGTTCGTCGTGGGCAACGACTACGTCTGGCCGCGCCGCACCGCGCGGGCCGCGTGCGGGTACGCGCGCGAGTCCTGGGGCGTCGTCTGCGGGCAGGCGTATGTGCCGCTCGGCACACACGACTTCGACGGGGTGCTGCGGCGGATCGAGCAGTCGGAGGCGGACGCCGTCCTGATGCTGCTGGTGGGCAACGACGCCGTCCGCTTCAACCGGGCCTTCGCCGCCGCCGGCCTCGACCAGCGCTGCCTGCGGCTGAGCACGCTCATGGACGAGAACATGCTGGTGGCCAGCGGGCCCACGGCGACGGCCGACCTGTACAGCACCGCCGGGTTCTTCGCCTCGCTCGCCAACCAGGACACCCTCGACTTCCAGGGCCGGTACGCCGGCAGGTACGGCATCGAGGCGCCGGAGCCGGGGAGCCTCGGCGAATCGTGTTACGAGGGTGTGCTGCTGCTCGCCGCGCTCGTCGCCAGGGCCCGGACGCTGGACGTCGGCGCCATCGGCGCGGCGGCGGAGTCGGTGTCGTACGAGGGGCCGCGCGGACTGCTGCGGCTCAGGGGCAGCCACCTCAAGCAGCGCATCTACCTCGCCCGCGCGGACGGCATGGATTTCGACGTCCTCACCGAGCTCGGCCTCGACGCGGCCCGCTCCTGACCTGTACCCGGCCACACCACCCCCGTGGCCACGTCGGCAAGGCGCTCAGCGTGTGAGGGTCGCCATGCGCCGCCGGAGGAAGGCGCGCTCGGCCGGGCCTTCGGTGAGGTCGATGGCCGCCCGGTACGCCCGCAGCGCCTCCGTGTCCTGTCCGAGCCGGCGCAAGAGGTCCGCGCGGACGGCATGGAAGACGTGGTATCCGTCGAGGTCCAGGGCGTCCACGAGGCCGAGGGCGGGCCTCGGGCCCTCGACCTCGGCGACGGCGACCGCCCGGTTCAGGGCCACGACCGGGCTGGGGGCGATGGCCATGAGCTGGTCGTACAGCTGCAGGATCTGCACCCAATCGGTGGCGTCGGCGGTCGGCGCGTCGCTGTGCACGGCCTGGATGGCGGCCTGGATCTGGTACGGCCCCGGCCGGTTCCTGCGCAGACAGCGTCGGACGAGCCCCTGCCCCTCGGCGATCAGTGCCCGGTCCCACCGGTCGCGGTCCTGCTCGGGCAGCGGCACGAAGTCGCCGTGCTCGCCGTGGCGGGCGTCCCGGCGCGACTCGACCAGCAGCATCAGCGCGAGCAGCCCCATGGCCTCGGGTTCGTCCGGCATGAGCTCGGCCAGCAGGCGTCCGAGGCGTACGGCCTCCTCGCACAGGCCCGCCTCACCGTCGTACCCCTGGTTGAAGATCAGGTAGACGACGGCGAGTACGGCCGTCAGCCGCTCGGGCAGGTCTGCGTCGCGGGGCACCCGGTAGGGGATCCCGGCGTTGCGGATCTTCGCCTTGGCCCGTACGAGACGCTGGGCCATGGTCGGCTCGGGCACCAGGAAGGCCCGCGCGATCTGGGCGGTGGTGAGCCCGCCGAGCAGGCGCAGGGTCAGGGCGACCCGGGCCTGCAGGGCGAGGGCCGGATGGCAGCAGGTGAAGATGAGCCGGAGCCGGTCGTCGGACACGGGGCCCTCCTCGGGCGGTGCGTCGGGGGCCTGCAGCAGGGCCGCCTGGGCGTGGCGTTCGTCGCGCTTGGCCTCGCGGCGCAGCCGGTCGACCGCCCGGTTGCGGGCGGTGGTGATGATCCACCCGGCCGGGCTCGGCGGCACGCCGGTCTCCGGCCAGCTCCGCACGGCCGTGGTGAAGGCGTCCTGGACCGCTTCCTCGGCGAGGTCGATGTCGCCGAGGAAGCGGACGAGGACGGCGACCGCGCGGCCGTACTCCGCACGGAAGACGCCTTCGACGTCCATGGCCGCCATCAGTCCCCGGCTTCGCCCATGAACGGCCGGACCTCGATCGGCAGAGTGGTCGCCAGGGCCAGCTTGCGGCCCCATGCGAGGGCGGCGTCCAGGTCGGGTGCCTTGATCAGGCTGATGCCGCCCAGCATCTCCTTGCCCTCGGCGTACGGACCGTCGGTGACCAGGACGTCGCCGTCCCGGGGCCGGAGCACCGTGGAGGACTCCGGGCCGTGCAGTCCCCCGGCGAAGACCCAGGCGCCCGCCTCGCGCAGCTCCCGGTTCAGGGCGTCGAGCCTCTTCTCGATCTCACCGAGGACGTCCGGGGCGGGCGGTTCGGCGACGGGCTGCATCACATTGAGCAGGTAGTACTTCATGACGGCCTCCTCGGGCCTTCGTCGCGGTCTCTCACCTCCTACACGAACGGCCCGCCCCCGGATCGACACCCCGCACGCGGTCCCCGGAGAAACTTTCGGAGACCGGCTCCGCTTACATCGTCATGAACCCGTCGAGCTCTACACATAAAGAAGAAATAAGCGCAGAATGACCCTAGGCGCGCCAACCGCACACCGCACCAGATGCGGTCAGGCCTGCGAGTCAAAGGAGACGAGTCATGGCCAACGTGCAGCCCACCAGGGGTGACATAACCGCCCACCCTGATGTATCCGAAATGCGGGAACGCTACGCCCGCATGCTCGGCGGTCGCGACGTGACGCTCTTGGACGGACCGGTCTTCCTGCTCGGTCTGTACTGTGCGGTGTCCCCGTGGATACTCCACTACACCACCAGCCAGCCCCCGCTCGTGCCCCACAACCTGATCGTGGGGATCGCGATCGGCCTGCTGGCCCTCGGGTTCACCCGGGCTCCGGAGCGCATGTACGGCCTCAGCTGGGCCTTCTGCGCGACGGGTATCTGGATGATCATCGCCCCGTGGGTCGTCGGCGACAGCCCGGACGCGGGAGTCATCCTGAACAACGTCATCATCGGCGGTCTGGCCGTGATCCTGGGGCTGATGTGCGCCGGTACGGCTGCACGGAGCACCACCAGGCCGTAGGAGCACACCCGAGAGGAAGCCACGCCGGCCGGTCCGCGCCCTCGCGGACCGGCCTTCTCGCGCCACTGTCACGGCCGCCGATCCGTTTTGAGCCATATGTGCCATTCAGCTGTTACATGACGTACGGGGTTCCTTAACGGACGGCCCATAGCGTCGAACGTGGAGGAACGAACCCCACCGAAGGAACGACTCACGTGCAGACGGTGACGCTCGCGGACAAGGTCAGCCAGGCGAAGGTCCACAAGGTCGGCGAAGAGCGGTACGAGGCGGAGATCTGGGCCAGGGGTGTCCTGTACGGCACCCTGTACGCGGAGGGCAGGGCCGCACGCGGCCTGAACAACGGGCTGCACATCACGCTCCACCCGGACGGCGAAGTGACGTCCTGGGTGGAGCGGGCCGAGCCGCGCCCGGAGCCCAGGCCGGTCGTACAGCGCATGCTGGTCGCCACGGCGACGCTGGCGGACGGGGTGACGACGGCGAACCTGTACCGGCTCACCGCCGACCACTACGAGGCCGACCTCTCGGCGAACGGCGTACGGCTCGGCACACTCGTCGCGGACGACCGCGCCGCCTACGGCGAGAGCAACGGGCTGCACCTCGCCCTGCGGCCGGACGGCCGGCTGACTTCATGGGTCGACGAGACGCCGGGTCCGGACGCGGCCGGCACGCGCTGACGCCACGGCCCCCCGCGCGGCGTCAGGCCAGGAACACCCCCAGTTCGCGCCGGTGTTCGGCGACCCATGCGTAGGCGTCCCGCACCTCCCGCGCGGCCCCGCGTTCCCGGAGCCCGACCATGGCGGGCTCACCGCGCGCCGCGCCGGCCTCGATCCCCCTCCAGCAGCGGTCCTGCCACCACAGGACCACGTCGACGATCCCCTCAGCGCCGCCGCCCGGACCGTAGGCGTCACAGACGAGCGCGATCCGCCGGGCCGCCTCGGTCACGTCGGTGACACCCGGCCCGAGATCCAGGTACTGCCAGCACACATGGGCGAGGTCGTGGACGCGCTCGCCGGGTGCGGCCATGTCCCAGTCGATGAAGGCCGTCGGCCACCAGTCGGCGCCGTCCAGCGCATAGACCGTGTTCTTCGGGGCGAGGTCGTTGTGACATACGACGTCCCGGTCGCCCGCCAGCGGAGTTCCGTGTGTCATGTCGTGGAACGCGCGGACGAGTCGGGCGATCCGCACGAGCCCCTCATCGGTGCACGCCGCCGCCCTCTCGCGGGGGGTGAGCGCGGCTCGCCCGTCGAGGTATCCGAACACCTCCCGTCCCCGCTCGTCGGACCCGATGTACCGCGGGGCCCCTTCCCACTCCCGGCCCTCGAAGAACGCGAGCAACTCCCTTACATATCCGGAACGTTCGTGCGGTGTACGTCGCACGGTCGTCCCGACCCTCACGACCCCGTTGACGGCTCCGCCGCCGAGCACCCGCTCCTGCATCCACACCTCCGCCGATCGGGACGAGCCCGAGCCAAAACCTCTCGCCAAGCATGCCCCCACCCGGGCACGCTGCCCCCATGGATCACGCGGAGGTACTGCTCATCGGAGGACGGGCCGGGGTCGGCAAGACCACGGTGGGCTGGGAGGTGTCGGCCCGGCTGCGCGCCGCACGGATCGCGCACGCCGTGATCGACGGCGACTTCATGGGTGCCGTCCATCCGGCCCCGGACGGCGACGCACACCGGGCCGGCATCACGGAACGCAACCTGGCCGCCGTGTGGGAGAACTACGCCGGGCTCGGATACCGGCGCCTCGTCTACACGAACACCGTCAGCGTGCTCGACGAGGCCACGCCCATGTTCCGCCGGGCCATGGGGGACGACGTACGGCTGGTACGGGTTCTGCTCACCGCCACCGACGAGACCGCCGAGCGGCGGCTGTTCGGGCGTGAGCTCGGCTCCGAGCTGGAACAGGAGGTCAGGAGCAGCGCCCGCAAGGCACGCCTGCTGGACGAGCGGTCACCGGCGGACGTGCTGCGCGTGGTGACCGACGGCCGTGCCGTGATCGACATCGCGGCGGAGGTGGTGGCCGCCACCGGGTGGGGTTCAGGCGGGGCCGCCGACGGCTCGCTGCCGACCACCGGCTGAAGCGGAACCGACTGTCCCTGCGCCCAGGGGGAACCCGAACCATGCGGGGACAGGAGGAAGAGGGACGAAATGGAGATCTCGGGCATCATCAGTGCCATTGTTATCGGCATCATCATTGGTGTGCTGGGACGTCTGGTGGTTCCGGGCCGTCAGCGCATCGGAGTCCTGTGGACGATCCTCGTCGGCATCGTGGCCGCGCTGCTCGGTTCGGCACTCGCGGCCGGCCTCGACGTGGCCGACACCGGCGGCGTCGACTGGATCGAGTGGCTCATCCAGATCGGCCTCGCCGCACTGGGCGTGGCGGCACTGGACCGGTCGAAGGCACGCCGCTGACGTCTTGAGGTCCGGGCGGACAGCAAGGCGTGACGGCGTGCACGGGACGTCACGCGTGTCCCACGGTGGCCCGCAGCGCGGCAAGTCCGTAGCGGACCGTGGGGCACGCGGGCGTCCGGCCCGAACTGCCCCGCCGCGTACCGGACATGACCTCCGAAACCGTCGGCAGGCGGTCGGTCACGTGACCCCGGGCGCCGAGACGGTGGGCGCGCGCTACGGCACGTGGACGTACGGCGTCGTGGTCGTCAACGGCGCGAAGCCGAGCCGCTCCAGGATCGGGCGGCTGGTGCTCATGGCGTCGACCTGGAGGTACCGGTAGCCGCGGTCCACGGCCGCGCGGGCCCGGTGGGCGACCAGAGCGCGGTAGATGCCCCGACCGCGCCAGGCCTCGACGGTGCCGCCGCCCCACAGTCCGGCGAACCGGGTGCCGGGCACCAGCTCCATGCGGGCGGCGCTCACCGGTGTGTCGCCGGCCAGCGCGACCACGGCGACCACGGTGTCCGGGCCGGCCGCGAGGCGGGCGAGCAGTTGGTGGCGCATCCGGGAGCTGTCGGTGCCGAACGCCTTCTCGTGCACCTCGGCCACCAGGTCGACCCCTTGCGCGTCGGTCACCGGGAGGATGCGGATGCCCTCCGGCGGCTCGGCGTCCAGGGTGAGACCGGCCACCTCGCCGATCATCAGGGTCTCCTCGGGCTGGGCCGTGAACCCGGCGTCCCTGAGCCGCCGTCCGAGGTCCACCGGCAGGTCGTGCCCGTAGAGCTTCCACTCGAACTCGCGGCCGAGGCCGGTGAAGTGGGCGATCTGCTCGGCGATCTCGGCCTCGGCGCTCGTCTCGTCCAGGTCGGACCACACGACGCCGTTCCATCCGCGTGCGGAGGAGACCTGCCGGACCACGCGCCCGGTCCGCTCCACCCTGGCGTCCGGGCTGTCCGGCTGTGCGCCTTCGCGCATGTCCCGGTCGTACAGGGCGAGTATCGCGGCATGATCCATGGGTTCACTCCAGCACCGGCCGGGGGCCGCGGCAACCGCTTTACCGGTCAACGACATCTTGGCCGGTCGCGGTCGCGCGATCATAGGGTGCCCGGGGAGAGATCACGTCGCGAGGAGAGCCGTACGCCATGGTCGTGAAGGACGCCGAACTGACGTATCTGCGCCGCTGTGTGGAGCTCGCGGCCGAGGCCCTCGAGGCCGGGGACGAGCCGTTCGGGTCGGTGCTGGTGGGGGCGGACGGGTCGGTGCTCGCCGAGGACCACAACCGGGTCGCCTCGGGCGACCGCACCCGGCACCCCGAGTTCGAACTGGCGCGCTGGTCCGCCGCCCATATGACGCCCGAGGAGCGGGCGGCGGCGACCGTGTACACCTCCGGCGAGCACTGCCCGATGTGCGCGGCGGCGCACGCGTGGGTGGGCCTGGGACGCATCGTGTACGTCGCCTCGTCGGCGCAGCTGGCCGGGTGGCTGGCCGAATGGGCGGTGCCCGCCCCACCGGTGCGGACCCTGCCTGTTCAGGAGGTCGCGCCCGGTGTGGCCGTGGAGGGGCCGGTGCCCGAGCTCGCGGCGGACGTCCGCGCGCTGCACTTCCGGTTCCACCGGCGAACGGGCTGACCCGGGCGGGCATTTCGAGCGCCGCGGGGGTTCCTGCCCGCTCAAGATGCAGGTGCCGGTCCAGGGTGCCTACGATCAGAAGTGGACCCAGACCAGGTGGACGGCCCGGTCTCCTCCGCGGGGAGGAGGCGCTTGCCCTTGCTGCCGGCTCGGCGGCTGATGGCCGCCTACATCACGTTGGTCGCCCTGGCCACGATCGTCTATATGACGGTCCCCGCCGTACTCGCCCCCACGTGGGCCGTCATCGGGCTGGCCGGTGTAGCCGCCGTGCTGACCGGCACCTCTGTGCACCGCCCCGCCCACCGCTGGCCCTGGTGGTTCCTCGCGGCAGGTCTGCTGTCCTTCATCGCCGGCGACACCTACTACAACGTGGTGGAGGAGTACTTCGACGCCTCCAACCCGTTCCCCTCTCCCGCGGACGCCTTGTACCTCGCCTGCTACGGGTTCTTCGCCGTCGGCCTGTCCGGCCTGGTGCGCTACCGATGGGCGGGCCGCGACCTGCCCAGTCTGCTCGACGCGCTGATCTTCACCGCGGGCCTCGCGCTGCCGGTGTGGGTGTTCCTGGTCCAGCCGCTGACCGAGATCGAGGGGCTGACCTGGCAGCAGCGGGCGATCAGCATCGCCTACCCGCTCGGTGACGTGCTGGTGCTGGCCCTGCTGGCCCGGCTGCTGACGCCGGGTCCGCTGGCCGGGCACAACCGGTCGGTGGGACTGCTGGTCATCGGCACGCTGACGCTGCTCGGCTTCGACATCGCGTACGGCATCCTGCAGCTCAACGACATGTGGCAGACCGGAACTCTGATCGACTCGGGGTGGATCGTCTTCTACACGGCGTGGGGCCTGGCCGCGCTCCACCCCTCCATGGTGCAGCTGACCGCGTCCCTGCCCGTGCGCGAGTCCCTGCTCCCGCCGCGGCGCCGGGTGCTGATGCTGGCCGTGGCCACCTTCATCGCCCCGGCGATCCTGCTGCACGAGGGGATCAAGGAGAAACCGCACGGACTGCCGGTGATCGCAGCCTTCTCCGGTGTGCTGTTCTTCCTGGTCATCCTGCGCCTCGCGGGCATGGTCGTGGCCCACCGGCGGGCGGTGGAACGGGAGCTGGCGCTGCGCGCTGCGGGAGCCTCGCTGGTGTCGGCGATCCGGCACGAGGAGGTCGCTCGCTCCTGCGAGGCGGCCGTCGACCGGCTGTTCGGCCCCTCCGTCCGCCACCGCACCCTGGTGCTGCCGGCCGAGCGGGCCGCCGGGCTCGCCCCACGCCGCGCCGAGCTGGTCGACGCCGACGTCCTGGACCCCGACATCACGGCCGAGCTGAGCGGTCTCACCTCCGTCCTGGTGTGCCCGATGACGCCGCCCGACCGTCCGGCCGGGGACATGCCCGGCGTGCTGCTGGTCGCCGGTCCCCCCGCGCGGCTGGGGGAGACACGGAGCTCACTGGAGATCCTCGCCTCGCACGCCGGCCTCGCCACGGAACGCGTCACGCTGCGGCAGGAGATCATCCGCCGGGAGAGCGAGGCGTACTTCCGCACCCTCGTGCGCAACGCCTCCGACGTCATCCTGATCCTGGAGGACGACGACACGATCCGGTACGCGAGCCCGTCCGCCGCGTCCGTGTTCGGCAGCACGGAACTGGTCGGGCGGCCGCTGCCGGAGCTGGTGGACCCCCGCGACCGGCACCGGGCGGCCCGGCAGCTGGCGGCCGTACGCGAGATCGGGCCGCGGACCACCCACGACCACTGGTGGGTGCGGCACCCGGACGGGCGGGTCGAGGTGGACGTGCGGTGCAGCGACTTCCGGGACGAGCGCACCGTGGGCGGACTGGTCGTCACCCTGCGGGACGTGACCGAGCAGCGCCGGCTGGAGCACGAGCTGACCGAGCGCGCCTTCCACGACTCGCTGACCGGCCTGCCGAACCGGACGCTGCTGCTGGAGCGCATCGAGCGTGCCCTGCTGCGCGGTCGCCGCGAGTCCTCGCTGACCTGTCTGCTCTTCATCGACCTGGACGACTTCAAGCTGGTCAACGACACGCTGGGGCACTCGGCGGGCGACCGGCTGCTCAGGGACGTCGGCGCCCGGCTGTCGCAGATGCTGCGCCGCACCGACACCGCGGCCCGGCTCGGCGGCGACGAGTTCGCCGTGCTGCTGGAAGGCGCACGCGAGCCGCTCGACGCAGAGCTGCTGGCCGCGCAGGTGATTCAGGCCCTGAGCAGGCCGTTCAGTCTGGGCGGAGAGTCGGTGACCGTCTCCGCCAGCGTGGGGGTGGCGACGGCGCACGACAGCAGCGACGCCGACGAGCTGCTCGGGCACGCCGACCTCGCGCTGTACTCGGCGAAGTCGGCGGGCAAGCGGCAGTGGCGCCGCTTCCAGCCCCTGCTGCACACCCGCATGATCGAGCGGCACGATCTGCAGAGCCGGCTCGCCCAGGCGGTCAGCGGGAAGGAGTTCGCACTGCGCTACCAGCCCGTCGTGGACATCGCCGTGGGCGAGGTCGTCGGCTTCGAGGCGCTGGTCCGCTGGCCGCGCGCCCCGCGCCGGCCGGTGACGCCGGAGCAGTTCATCGCCCTGGCCGAGGAGACCGGGCAGATCGCGGTGCTCGGGTCGTGGGTGCTCGAGAACGCGGTCCACGACATCGCGGGACTCCAGCGGCTGTCCACGCCGGGCGGTCCGCCGTACGTCAGTGTGAACGTGTCCGCGCGCCAGTTCCGTGACACCGGGTTCGTGGACCAGGTCGGCCAGGCACTGCGGACACCGGGCCTCGCGCCCGGCTCGCTGCAGCTGGAGCTCACCGAAACGGTACTGCTGCGCCGCGACGCCCAGATCCAGGCGGTGCTGCAGGCCCTCAAGCAACTGGGCGTGCACATCGCGGTCGACGACTTCGGCACCGGATTCTCCTCGCTGCGGTATCTGCGGGACTTTCCCATCGACGTACTGAAGATCGACAAGTCGTTCATCGACGACATCACCCGCGACGCCCAGCAGGTCGCGCTGGTCGAGGGCATCGTGCGCATCGCCGACACCATGGGGCTGCAGGTGATCGCCGAGGGGATCGAGGATCCCGCCCAGCGGGATCTCCTCGCGGCCATGGGGTGCCGGTTCGGGCAGGGCTTCCTGTTCGCCCGGCCGATGACGGTGGAGCAGAGCCGGCAGGTGCTGCGGCGCGACGGGAACCGTTTCGCGCCGGGCTCCGGCGTCCCGGAACGGCCGCCCGACCACCCGAATCTTCCGTTGCGCAGCAGGCGGGAGGCACGGTGGACGGACCTCGACCATCTGCGGCGCACCAGTCCCATGAGCGACGCCGTCCTCGACGAGGTGCGGGGCCGGCACATCCGCAGCCGGGACCACTGGCTGATCGACTTCGCCTCCTGCAACTACCTCGGTTTCGACTGGGACCCGGAGATCGCCGCCAGTATCGGTCCGGCCGTACGGCGGTGGGGGACGCACCCGAGCTGGTCGCGGCTGCTGGGCAGTCCGCGGCTGTATCCGGAGATCGAGGAACGGCTCGCGGCGCTGCTGGGCGCCCCGGACACGCTGCTGCTGCCGACGCTGACCCTCATCCATGCCTCGGTGATCCCGGTTCTGGCCGACGAGGGACATGTCTTCGTCGAGGCGGCCGCGCACCGGACGGTCTACGACGGCTGTGTCGTGGCCCGCGGCCAGGGAGCGACGCTGCGCCGCTTCCACGCCGACCGGCCCGACGAACTCGACGCGCTGCTGGCCGCGGTGCCCGCCGGTGCCCCTCGCCTGGTCTGCCTGGACGGCGTCAACAGCATGACCGGCAACATGGCCGACCTGTCCGTGCTCGCCACGTTGTGCCGCGAACGGGACGCGTCGCTGTACGTCGACGACGCGCACGGCTTCGGCGTCATCGGTGAACGCGGTCCCGACGAGCCCTGTCCGTACGGCATGCGCGGCAACGGCCTGGTCCGGCACACCGGCGAGTCGTACGACCGGATCATCGTCGTCGCCGGTTTCTCCAAGGCGTACTCCTCGCTGCTGGCGTTCCTCGCCCTGCCCACCGAGCTCAAGAACAGGCTGAAGACGGCCGCCGCGCCCTATCTCTACTCGGGCCCGTCGCCGACGGCGTCCCTGGCCACCGCGCTCGCCGGCCTGGACGCCAACGACCGGCGCGGCGACGCCCTGCGCGCCGACCTGTACCGCAGGACGGTCCGCGTCCTCGACCACCTGGACGCCCTGGGCGTCAGCACCCTCAACACCGACCGGCTGCCCATCATCGAGATCCCCCTCGCCGACCCGGCCGACCTGGAAGCGGTCGCGGGGTTCCTGTGGGACGAGGGCATCTACGTGACGCTGGCCGCCTATCCCCTCGTGCCCCGCGACCGGGTGGGCTTCCGCATCCAGATCACGGCGCTCAACTCCGACGCCGACATCGACCGGCTGACCGCCACCCTGACCCGTCTGTCCGCGCGTTTCCCGCTGCACCCGAAGAGCTGAGCCGACGATGATCACGCACAACGACGACGTGGACTGGGACAGCTGGCCGGTGGCGGACTACCTCGCGGAGAACTACCGCGAGGTGCATCCCTCCGACGCTGCCGTCATCGCCCACCACTCCGCGTTCTACCGTCGTCTCGCCCCGCATTCCCTCGGCTGCTCGGTGGAGTTCGGCGCCGGCCCCAACCTGTACCCCCTCGTCCTCGCGGCCGCGGCGAGCCGCCGGATCGACGCCGTGGAGGCGGGGGCCGGCAACGTCGCCTATCTGGAACGGCAGATCCTGGTCGAGCCCGACGGGAGCTGGCTGCCGTTCCACGCGCTGTGCCGCCGGCTCAACCCCGCTCTTCCCGCCACCCTGGCCGGAGCCCTGGCCCATGTGAACGTCGTCCACGCTGACGTCCGCGGACTGCCGCCCGGCGGCTACGACCTGGCGTCCATGCACTTCGTCGCCGAGGGCGCCACCGAGGACCGGGCCGAATTCGCCGAGTTCTGCCGGGCGTTCGTCCGGTGCGTGGCCCCGGGCGGGTACCTGGTGGCGGCCTTCATGGAGAACATGCCGACCTACCGCATCGGCCCCGCCTCACGCTGGCCGGGCTGCCCGGTCGACCCGGACACCGTCACGGCCGTCTTCACGCCGCTGACCCAAGAGCTGGCGGTCACCCACATCGACACCGACCCGACGCTGCCGGACTACGGGGACTCCGGGATGGTGCTGCTGACGGGGCGCAAGCGCTAACCCAGTTCCAGGGTGGTGACGCCGAAGACGCGCTCCTGGGCGTAGGGCCGTACCGGGCCCGTGTACATGCGGGCCGTTTCGAAGGAGGGCGTGAGGCCGGCCTCCTCGGCGAGGGCGACGGCCGCCGTGTTGGTCTCGGGGACGTCGATGGCGACCTCGCGGCCGACCGCCTCGGTGGTCAGGGCGGCGAACAGGGCCCGTGCGTCCTCGGTGGTGTCGGCGAAGAGCGGGCCGATGCGCGGGCAGTCGTGGCCGGGGCGGATCACGCCGTAGCCGGTGACGCGGTCGCCGTCGCGGCGGACCAGGGTGTGGTGCCCGGGGCCGGTGAGCCAGTGCGCGAGGAAGCGGGGACGGTCGGCGGGGGTGCAGGCGCTGTCGTACGCGGTGATGTCCGCCAGGTCCCCGGGCCCTGCCGGCCGCACGTCCGCGGGAGTCTCGCCGGCGGGCGCCGCTCCGGTGAACCGGAAGGTGCGGTGGGCGAGTTCGAAGCCGGAGCGGCGGTAGTTGTCCTGCTGGGCGACGACGCCGTCGAGGCCCACCGTGCGGTTCTCCGCGTGCGCCAGCGCTGTCTTCCACGTGGTGAGGCCGAAGCCACGGCCGCGTGCGTCGGGGCGGACCAGATACCAGCCCAGGAAGGCGTAGTCGGAGCCGTAGTTGACGACGGAGATCGCCGAGACGGGCTCGCCGTCGATCCGGCCGATGAAGAAGCCCTGTGGGTCCTGCGCGAAGAAGGCCGCGCTGTCGGCGACTCCCGGGTTCCAGCCCTCGTCGACGGCCCAGGCTCGGACGACCGGCCAGTCGTCGAGGCCGGCCTGGGTGACGACGAGGTCTTCGGGGGCCGAAAAGGCCATGGGTGTGCTCCGTTCCGTCGGGTTCTGCGTGCGCACGGTGATCGACCGTGCCCGCAGCATCCTTTCGGATCGTCCGGGAGGGCGTCACGGCATGATCAAGCCGTTGCCACACAAGGGGACATGTCCGGACGGGCGTTCGTGTGGCGAAGGCCCCACCGCGCGACCGCCCGGTGGGGCCTTCCGTGCCGCTCGTGCCGACGCGGGGTCAGCGCACCGCCTGTGGGCGGAAGCGCCGGTACAGGACGGCCCCGCCCAGCAGGAGAACCGTGCCGCCCGCCGCGGCGCCGAGGGTCCGGTCCGCTCCCGTGTGGGCGAGGGAGGCCTCGGGCCCCTGGGGGACGACGGCGGGCGGCGCCGTCTTCGGCCGCGGTGGGTGGGTGCGCGGCTCGGACGGCTTGGGCGCCGGCTTCGCCGAAGGGCTGTCGCCGGGGCCGTTGACCGACTCGTTGCCGGTCGCCGGGTTGCCGACGCCGACCACGTTCACCGTGTTCCCGCTGACGTTCACCGGGAGGTGCACGGGCAGTTGTACGACATTGCCGGACACGACGCCCGGTGAATCCTTTCCGCTCCCTTCGGCCGAGGCGCCGTGGTGCGACGCGGTGCCGGGCTTGCCTCCACCGTCCTTGTTGGCGCACGTGTTGCCCGCGGCGGGGTTGAGCAGCCCCACCACGTTCACGGTGTTCCCGCACACGTTCACGGGGGCGTGCACCGGGAGCTGGATGGTGTTCCCGGAGAGCAGCCCCGGCGAGTCGGCCGCGGCACCGTCCGCCGCGGAAGCCGCGTGCGCCGCGAAAGCCGCGGACACCGGCACCGCCACAGCCATCGCGCCGGTGGCGGCGAAGGCGATCACACCGTTTCGGGTAACCCGTTTCATAGGTTCCCTGCCTTCCAGACATGGTCGCGGGCCCTCGCCCGCACCGGATAAAACGCAGACGAACCATTCGAGTTATGGCTTATCGGCCTTTCACCCCATCGAGTGGCACGCTTGTCGAACTAGTGGCAAAAACGCCCGATAGTCACGCAAGGGGCGCAGGATACGGCGGCCCGGACGGCCCCGCACGTCCACGGGCGTGCGCTCCGGGGCCCGCTTATCGTGATCGAGGACGCCGTATCCCGGTCCGCGACGGGCGTCCCTGGAGGCATCGATGCCGGCAAAGCTGTCAACGCGGCCCATGCTGCGGCGCTGCGCGGTCACCGGCGCGGTCGGAGTGGTCCTGCTCGGCACCGGTCTGCCGACGGCCACGCGCAACGCCGAGACCGACCTCACCCGCTTCTACAAGCAGAAGGTCACCTGGGGGAAGTGCCCGGGCGAGGGACTGCCGAAGGACCTGCAGTGCGGCAAGGTCACCGTTCCCCTCGACTACGCCCACCCCAAGGCGGGGACCCTCGATCTGGCGCTCGCCCGCTACCGGGCCACGGGCGACAAGCGGGGCTCGGTGCTGCTCAACTTCGGCGGGCCCGGCGGCGCCGGCATCCCCGAATTCGCCGTCGGCGGCAAGGACTTCATGGAGCTGACGGACGGCTACGACATCGTGACCTTCGACCCGCGCGGCGTCGGCAGGTCCTCGCCGGTCAGCTGCGGGGACGGCGAGGAGAACGTCGATCTGTCGGACGACGGCACGGACCTCGGCCGCGACCCGCAGACCGTCCTCGAACACGTGAAGCAGGCGGCCGACGCGTGCGCCCGGCACTCCGGGCCCGTGCTGCCCCACATCGGCACGGTCAACGCCGCGCGCGACATGGACGTGATGCGCCAGGCCCTCGGTGACAAGAAGCTCAACTACCTGGGCTTCTCCTACGGCACACGGCTCGGCGCGGTGTACGCCGCCCAGTTCCCCGAGAAGGTCGGCCGGCTGGTGCTCGACGGCGTGGACACGCTGACCGAACCGCTGACCGAGCAGGGCGTGGCGGGCGCCCAGGGCCAGCAGAAGGCGCTGGAGGAGTTCATCAACTGGTGCGTGAAGGACATCGCCTGCCCGTTCGGCCAGGATCCACGCGAGGCCAGGAAGCAGGTCGTACGGCTCATCGACTCGCTGGACGAGGATCCGGTGCCGTCGGCGTTCGGCGAGCCCTTCACCGGACAGGATCTGGTCGGCGCCATCGGACAGGCGCTCTACAGCGAGGAGTTGTGGCCCTCCCTGGAGCGGGCGCTCGCCTCCCTGGTCGAGGACGGCGACACGCACGCCGTCGAGACCTTCGCGTCCGGCGGGGCCGCGGCCACCGGCCGGGAGGAGACCGAGGACCCCGACGGCGGTCTCGTCGACGAAGAGGACATACCGCTCGACAACGCTCCCGCGGCGCTGATGGCGATCAACTGCGCGGACGACCCCGACCGTCCGCCGGCGCAGCGGATCATCGGCGATCTCGACCGGCTGCGCACCGAGTACGAGCAGGCGTCGCCGGTCTTCGGACCCTACCGGCTCACCGGGGTGCTGATGTGCTACGGCCGCCCCAAGGGCACGGACTACATCCGCGACGAGGTGAAGGACCTGCACACGCCGAAGATGCTCCTGGTGGGCACCCGCGGCGACCCGGCGACGCCGTACCGCTGGACCGTGGAGACGGCGAAGCGGCTCGGCTCCCCGGCCGTGGTCCTGGACAACAGGAGCAGCGGCCACACCGGATACGCCTCCTCCAAGTGCGTGCACCGCAAGGTCGACGCGTTCTTGCTCTACGGCACGCTGCCGGCCGACGGCAGCTCCTGCGGGCCTGAGGACGACCGGGAGTAGGGCCGTGACGATGCACGGGATTGCCCCTAATGCCCGATCGGCGAATCGGTCCTATCGTGCTGTTATGGAGCACGCACTCAGTCCCACGACCCTCACCGAGCTGCGGCGCCCGCGCCCCTATCCGGCCGTGTCCGTGCTGACGCCCACCCATCGCCGAGAGCCCTACCGGGCCCAGGACCAGGTCCGGCTGCGCAATGTCGTGGCCGCGGCCAAGAAGCAGCTGGAAGCCGATCCGTCGGTCACCCGTGAGCGGCGGACGGAAGTCGAGCGGCAGCTCGACCAGGCCCTCGCCGAGGTCGATCTCACCTATGCCGAGGACGGCCTGGTGATCTTCGCCGCCCCGGGTGAGCACCAGGTGTGGTCGCTCGCCCGCACGGTGCCCGAGCGCGTGGTGCTCTCGGACACCTTCCTGACCCGCAATCTCGTCTCCGCACACGCCGCCGAACGGCCCTACTGGGTGCTCTCGGTCTCCGCGGACCGCGTCACCCTGTGGAACGGCAGCCTGGACCGCATCACCGAGGCCCGGATCGGCGGCTTCCCGCTGACCAGGAGAGCCGAGAACTTCGACCCCGAGCGCCGGGAGCAGATCGGCGACAGTCCGAGCAAGTTCCGTGACGAGGACACCCGCCACTTCCTCAAGGACGCGGACTCCGCCATGAGCGCGGTCCTCCGGCGCGATCCGCGGACGTTGTACGCCACCGGCGAGCCGGCCGCGCTGTCCCTGCTGGACGAGATCGGCGGCGCCACCAAGGACGCCGTGCACATCCCGCACGGTGGGCTCGCGCACGGCACGCGCGAGGCGGTGTGGCAGGCGATCCAGCCAGTGATCGCCGCCGAGGCCCGCAAGGACACCGACGCCGTGGCGCGAGAACTCGAATCGGCCATGGGCCACAAGGCGTTCGCGGCCGGTGTCGACGAGGTCTGGCGCAGCGCCCGCGAGGGCCGCATCCGGCTGCTGGCCGTGGAGGAGAACTACCGCGTCACGGTGCGCGGCGAAGGCGGCGACCATCTGATCCCGGCCGAGAGCGGCGAGCTCGACGCCCGCGAGGACATCGTGGACGAGATCGTCGAACAGTGCCTGGAGACCGGCGCCCAGGTCCGCTTCGTACCGGACGGCACACTGGGCGACGCCCAGGGGATCGCAGGGGTGCTGCGGTACTGACGCCGGAGCGTTGAGGAGGCACGGCGGCGCTCCGGTGGCCTCCTCATACGGCGGACGTCCTCATACGCCCCCGAAGAGCGCGCTCAGGCCGCGCTCCACGACCGCCCCGAGGTCCTCCTCCCCGGCCGGGACCGCCGCATACGTCCGCAGCAGGAAGCGCTGCAGCGCCGGGGTGTCGAACTGGAGCAGCGCCATGCCGTGCGGCGAGTGCAGTTCTACGACCGTGCGCGAAGGCCCGCACGGCCAGATGTGCACGTCCCCGTCCCCGGCCGGCCCGCGCAGCCCGGCCTCCAGCAGGGTGCGGGCGAAGATCCAGGTGGCGCCCTGCCCGTCGAGGGAGACCTCGCCCGGGAAGTCGAGGTGCACCGCCAGCGGATCCGTGGAGGCGTAGCGCAGCTTGGCGGGAACGGGGAGTTCACGCTCCTCGCCGGTGATCAGACGGGCACGGGCGGGCTGCTCGAGGGCGATGTCCATGGGCTGTCTCCCCTGCGGGTCGGAGGTCGGACTGTTGTGCCACTGTGCTTTTAGGACCCCGCAGGTGCCCTTCGCATTACAGCAAAGCCGCCCTGATTTATGTGATCTGCATCACTGCTGCTGAGCGCAACCGTCCGCCCGGCACCCACCGCGGCCCCACCCCTAGAACATCCGGCCGTCGAACACTCGGATGAGCGCCTGGCGATCGCACCCACAGGCCCTCAAATCACGTACGCGGCCTACGACTTGACCCCTTCGGCGACGTACGCCATTCGCACGGCGCGAGCCCTCCGTGAAGACTCTGGCATATGCCAGACGCACCACCGTATCGGGTGTTGCCAAATCCCTTACAGCGCGTCGCGGGCTGTGCAACAGTCGTAACGGTCCTTCCGTCAGCCTTGGTCGTACCGTCCCCGCATCGGAGTGCGTCATGCCGTCCCATCTCTCTGCGGACCGCCCCGCCGCTCAGCCGCCCGGACGCGGCTCGGTCGATGCGCTCATATCGCAGACGCGACGGCTCAAGGGCGACGTCGACGCCGTACGGCAGGGCACGCAGAGCGACGGTTCGGATCCGCAGGAGCGATGGCAGCGGGCGCTGTGCGACCTCGCCCTGCATCAGCTCAACGACCTCGACGAGCACCTGGCGCAACTGCGGGACGGCCCGGCCCCCGCCTCCCCGGCTCCCGCGGCCGCGCCGGCCGACGGGACCGCGGCACCCGCTCCCGGGCCCGGCTCGCTGCTCAGCCGGGTCGGCAGCGCGGAGTGGAACCTGCTGACGGACGAGGCCAGTTGGTCCGGCGAGCTCTACCAGATCCTCGGTCGTGACCCCGCCGCTCCCCCGCTCACCCTCGACGAGCTGCCGTCCCTGGTGCTCGACGAGGACCGGCCGAAGCTGACGGCGATGGTCACCCACTGCCTGGTCGACGCCAAGCCCATCGACGGGGAGTTCCGGATCGTACGGCCGGACGGCGAGGTCCGGACCGTGCACATGATGGGCGAGCCCGTGCTCGACGCCGACGGCAGCACCGCCTCGATGTGGGCCGTGCTGCGGGACGTCAGCGAACTGCGCCTGAGTCAGCGGGCGGTGAGCGAGACCCGTGACTCGCTCCAACGCCGGCAGCACCAGGCGCAGACCGAGCACCGGCTCGCGGTCGAGCTGCAGGAGGCCGTGCTGCCGCCGTGGCGCGGCTCCCTGCGGCTCCCGCACCGGGGCCCGCGGACCCTGGACCTCGCCGCCCGCCATCTGCCGTCGTCGACGCGCGCGCTGATCGGCAGCGACTGGTACGACGCCCTCGAACTCGTCGACGGCGACACGCTGTTGAGCGTCGGCGACCTCACCGGGCACGGCGTCGCCGTGGCATCGGGCATGGCGACCCTGCTGGGCGCCGTACGCGGGATGGCGATGGCGGGCACCCAGCCGGGGCAACTGATGTCCTGGCTCAACCAGTTGCTGGACGCCACCGTCCAGCCCGCCCTCGGCAGCGCCGTCTGCTGCCGCTACCGGCCCGAGACCCGCACCCTGACCTGGGCGCAGGCCGGACACCCCGCCCCGCTGCTGTTCCGCGACGGGACGGGGCGCAGGCTGAACGCGCCCGACGGCGTCCTGCTCGGCGCCACCTCGGGTGCCGTCTACACCCAGGCCGAAGACACCCTCGAGGTGGGCGACCTGCTCCTGCTGCACACGGACGGACTGGCGCCCAGGCACAAGGGAGCGGACTCCATGAACCGTCTCCTCGACCTGGCCCCCCGCCTGGGCGGGGCACACAGCGCACAGGACTGCGTACGGCTGGTCGTGGAGGAGTTCGGTGAGAGCGAGCGCGAGGACGACGCCTGCGTGCTCGTGGCCAGGGTGATGGCGTAGAAGGTCGGTGACGTGCTGGAAGGTCCAGCGATCGATCGGTCGGACAGGCCCCCTGTGCCTGTGCGCTAAGCCTGGGCGCTGCCGGGCTTCTTCGCCTTGGGCAGCGCCAGCCGGATCTCCTCCCGCAGTTCGTGGATCTTCGGGTAGCTGGAGTATTCGGCGGTCAGCCGGTACATCTGGCGCAGCCGGTCCCAGGTGCGGCCGGAGGAGTTCGAGCCCATCGACATCAGGGCCAGCCGTGCGTAGCGATCGGCCTGTTCGGGGTCGTCCGCGATGAAGCAGGCGGACGCCATGGACAGATGGTCGAAGATCTTCGACCGCTCCCGGCCGTCGATGCGCAGGGCCAGGGCCTTCTCCGCGTAGTGCTGGGCGTGCGCGGCCGCGCCCGGCTCGAACTCGGCCAGGGTGCGGTAGGCCAGGGCCTGCATGCCGTACAGATCCTCGTCCTTGAAGGTCTGCATCCAGCTCGGCGGCGGCACGTCGCCCCGGTCGGAGACGAAGAGGTCCTCCGCCTGTCCGAGGGTGCGGCGCATGGCCTGGCCCTTGCCCATCGACGCCTGTGCCCAGGCCTCGATGGTGTGGAACATGGCCTTGGTGCGCGGCAGCACCTCGTCACCGGAGCCGGACTGGGCGAGTTTCATGAGGTCGAGTGCGTCGTCGGGCCGGCCGAGGTGCACCATCTGGCGAGCCGCCCGGGAGAGCGCCTCCCCGGCGCGGGGCCGGTCGCCGCCTTCTCTGGCCGCGTGGGCGGCGATGACGAAGTACTTCTGGGCCGTGGGTTCCAGGCCGACGTCGTGCGACATCCAGCCCGCGAGGACGGCGAGGTTGGCGGCGACGCCCCACAGGCGCCGCTGCAGATGGTCGGGGTGACGGTAGGCGAGCATGCCGCCCACCTCGTTGAGTTGTCCTACGACTGCCTTGCGCTGCAGCCCGCCGCCGCGGGCCGCGTCCCAGGCTCGGAACACCTCGACCGAGCGCTCCAGTTCCTCGATCTCCTGCGACCCGATGGGGGCGGCCTCATAGCGGTCGAACCCGGCCGGGTCGGCGTGCAGGGGGTCGTCGATCTGGGGGGCGTCGGCCTTGAGGGCCGGGTCGGTGTGCAGCCAGTCGTGCATGGCGCTGCTGAGTGCGGATCCCGCGGCGAGCGCGGCACCCGCGCCCACCAAGCCGCGTCGGTTGAGCATGAGGTCCATTCCCGTGAATTCGGTGAGGACCGCAGCCGTCCGCTCGGGCGCCCACGGCACACCGTCGGGATGCTCCACACTCCCGCCGTCCTGCCGTTTCCCCGCACGCCCGTGCCGGACCAGACCGAGGTCCTCGATGGTCACGACACGGCCGAGACGCTCGGTGAACAGGGCCGCCAGCACCCGCGGTACCGGATCGCGCGGGATCTCTCCCGTGTCGATCCAACGCCGCACCCGCGAGGTGTCGGTCGCCAGCTGGGGGTGGCCCATGGCCGCCGCCTGCCGGTTGACCAGCCTCGCGAGTTCGCCCTTGGACCAGCCGGCCAGGCCGAACAGGTCCGATAGGCGGGTGTTGGGTTGTCCGCTCACGTCAAGCCCCCAGGTTCTCGGCTGAGTTGACAGTAGCCCCGTGAGAGTTGCCTCGGGACTATTCGCCAGGGTTCGCCAGGGTGCGCCAGATGGTGTGCCACTGGGCATCGGGTGTCAGGTAGGAACGCGCCACCCCGACCCGGTCGCCCTCCAGCTACGGCTGACGCATTCCCCAGGGTGCACCCGGGCGGCCGGATCGGGCAGCGCTTTGACGTCTCAGGCACACGAAGGGATCTGTCTCTCCCATGTACGCAGCATCGTCCTCCGTGTCCGCCCCGCCCCGGTCGCTGCGAGCCCGCCCGGCGGGCAGCGGCCCCTACCTCGACCCCGCGCGGCCGGCGGCCGCCCCCGTGCTCGGCGCGGGCCGGACGCGCCGCCCCGCGGGGCTCGGCACCCAACCGCTCAGCGGGAGACTCGACTTGTCCGGCCCTCAGGGCGCCCAGCTGCGTACGGCGATCGCGTCGGTGCACCGGATCTGCCCGGAGTTCACTCCGGTGCAGGTGCTGCGCCGCAGCGGGCGGTCCGTGCTCCTGGTCGGCACGACCGGGCGCAGCACGGCCGTCGCCAAGTGTTTACTGGACCACTCCCCGGCGTGGGCCGAGCGGATCCGGCACGAGATAGCGGCATACCGCTCGTTCGTCCGGCACCGCCCCCCGGTGCGTGTGCCGAGACTGATCGCGGCGGATCCGGACAACTGCACGCTGGTCGTCGAGCGGATGCCGGGCCGGGTGGCCGCCTTGCAGCGGCACCCGCTGGAGGCGCCGCCGCGTGCGGACATCAGGGCGGCCCTCGGAGCGATCTGCCGGCTCAACGCGTGGCGGCCGCCGGCGGGCACGTTCGACGCGCCGCTGGACTACGCGACGCGGATCTCCCGCTACCACGAGCTGGGTCTGCTCACCGACCGGGACCTCGGCGATCTGCAGAAGCTGCTGCACGGCATCGCGGCCACCGCGGGCCGGCAGGGCATGGGCCAGTTCTGCCACGGCGACGCACTGCTCTCGAACATCCTGCTCTCACCGGCCGGTCCAGTGCTGGTGGACTGGGAGCACGCGGGCTGGTATCTGCCGGGCTACGACCTGGCGACGCTGTGGTCGGTGCTCGGGGACGCGCCGGTGGCCCGGCGGCAGATCAGTCAGATCGCCCAGTCGGCGGGTCCGGCGTCACGGGATGCGTTCCTGGTGAACCTGATGCTCGTGCTGACCCGTGAGATCCGTACCTATGAGACGGCCGTGCAGCGTTCCATGCACGACTCGACCCCGGCGGCACCGGGTCAGGCCCACCCGGGTGCTGCGCCGTCCGGCGAGGAACAGCGGCTGCTGCTGCGGCGGCTGCACGACGACTGCCAGCTGGCCCGGCGGGCCGTGCGCGCGGCGGTCGGCACTCGCTGACGGGGACGGTGGTCCGCGGTGAGCCAGGACATCGGCGCACCGCGGACCTTCGTATGTCTGCTCGCCCCCACCCATTGGTGTACGCCACTGACGCGCCGCAGGCCCGTGGGGCGTCGCCGCGAAACTCCCGGGACCCCCGGTTGACAAGGGAAGACGCCTACCTCTTGGCATGATTGACGGATCGTCGGACAGCCGGTACCACTGACGCACGCCCGGCCCCGCACGGCTCATCGCGCCCGACCGTCCCAGGAGGCTGCAATGCGCGGATCCGTCACCGACCCCGGCACAGCGGCCGGGCCCCGACGCCGGCGGAACACCGTCGGCGCGCTGGCCTCCGCGGCGCTGTTGCTGCCGCTGCTCGGAGCGGCCCCGCCCGGTGCCCGTTCCTCGGCGGACGGCCTTCAGCAGGCGTTCGCCTCCGCCGCCGCCGAATACCACGTGCCGCAGAGCGTCCTGCTGGGCGTCTCCTATCTGCAGTCCCGCTGGGACACGCACGGCGGCGCGCCCAGCGTGACCGGCGGCTACGGCCCGATGCACCTCACCGACGCCCGCGCCGCGCTAGCCGGGACGGTCCCGCATCACAGTGACGGCGCGGAGGACCCGCGCGGCGACAGCGCCCGCGCGCCCCTGTCCCCCACGGCGAAGCTCCCGGACGCCGCGAAGATCCCGGCCCGTCTCACGACCCTGCCGAGGGCAGCGGAACTGACCGGGCTGAGCCCGCGGGAGCTGCGTACGGACCCGGCGGCCAATGTGGCGGGCGGCGCCGCCCTGCTCGTCGCCGAACAGAAGGCGCTGGGCGCACCCTTGAGTTCCGATCCGGCGGACTGGTACGGCGCGGTGGCCCGCTTCTCCGGAGCCGACGACACCGCGACGGCGGCGGCGTACGCGAACGACGTCTACGACGTGCTGCGCACCGGCCTGGAGCGCCGCACGGACGCGGGCCAGCGGGTCGCCCTGACCGGCCGGCCGGGCCTCACCCCCGACACCGGGCAGCTGAAGCGGGCGGGACTGCGCACCGTCGAGTCCGATGAGACCGAGTGCCCGTCGACCGTGGCCTGCGAGTGGGTCCCGGCGCCCTACGAGCAGTTCGGGGAGGGCGACTACGGCAACCACGACCTGGGGGACCGTCCGGCGGCGCAGGGCATCAGGTACATCGTCATCCATGACACGGAGGGCTCCTGGGAGGGGGTCCTCAAGATGGTGCAGGACCCGACCTATGTGTCCTGGCAGTACTCGCTGCGCTCCACCGACGGTCACATCGCCCAGCATGTGAAGGCCAAGGACGTGGCCTGGCACGCGGGCAACTGGTACGTCAACGCCAAGTCGATCGGCCTGGAGCACGAGGGCTTCCTGGCGCGGCCGGACGCCTGGTACACGGAGGCGATGTACCGGTCCTCAGCACGTCTGGTGACGTATCTCGCCCACAAGTACGGTATCCCGCTGGACCGGCAGCACATCCTCGGCCACGACAACGTGCCGGGCCCGACCGCGTCGAACATCAAGGGCATGCACACCGACCCGGGCCCGTACTGGGACTGGCGGCACTACTTCGAGCTGCTCGGCCGGCCCTTCGTGCCCACCGCCGGCCCGTACGGCGGCCTGGTGACGATCCGCCCCGACTACGCGGCCAACCGGCCGCAGTACACGGGCTGCGTCTCCGCGGGCGAGCCGTGCGCGGCCCACGGTTCGAGCGCGGTACGGCTGTACTCCGGGCCCGGCGAGTCGTATCCCCTGATCAAGGACGTCGGTCTGGGCACGACTCCGACCACCGGGGTGAACGACCTGTCCTCGCGGGTCTCGACCGGCCAGCAGTACGCGGTCGCCGGCCGTGAGGGCGACTGGACGGCGATCTGGTACCTGGGCCAGAAGGCGTGGTTCAGGAACCCGAAGAAGAACCCGACCGCGGTGAACGCGGCCGGGCTGGTGGTGACGCCCAAGGACGGGATGCAGAGCGTGCCGGTGTACGGGCGGGCCTATCCCGAGGCCTCCGCCTATCCGGCGGACGTTCCCGCCCAGACGGTGTCGCCGCTGCCGTACACCTTGCCGGCCGGGCAGCAGTACGCGGTGGGCGACAAGGTGCCGGGCGAGTACTACTACGCGGTGACGTTCGACGAGGGCTCGCACCGGGTCGTGGCCGGCAAGGACGAGTACTACGAGATCCAGTTCGGTCACCGGGTCGCGTTCGTGCGGGCGGCGGATGTGCGGGTGGTGCCGTCGGGCTCCTGACGGCACCACGCGCACGGCGTCAGTCCTGCCTGTCCCAGGTGTACCGCCGCCCGGCGACCGCCCTGAAGGTCAGGTCACCGTCCTTGAACAGATCGCTGCGGACGGTGAGTCGACGGGTCCGGGACGCCTTCAGGGCGATGCGGGTGGCCCTGCCGTCCGCCCACGTGACGTCGAGGGTGGCGCCGCCGCGGGCGCGCAGGCCGCGCACCGAGCCGGCCGGCCAGGCGGCGGGCAGGGCGGGCAGCACCTCGATGACGTCGTGCTGGCTCTGCAGGAGCATCTCCACGATCCCGGAGGTGGCGCCGAAGTTGCCGTCGATCTGGAACGGCGGGTGGGTGTCCCAGAGGTTGGGCAGGGTCGAGGACTTCAGCTGCTCGCCGAGCATCTTGTGGGCGTGGTCGCCGTCGCGCAGCCGCGCCCAGAAGTTGATCTTCCAGGCCTTGGACCAGCCGGTGCCGCCGTCGCCGCGAGCGGTCAGGGAGACCTTGGCGGCCTCCGCCCATGTGCTGCCGGGTTCGATCTGCCGCCCGGGGTGGAGGGCGAACAGATGGGAGACGTGCCGGTGGGTGTCGGTGGGGTCGTCCAAGTCCTGCTTCCACTCCTGGAGTTGGCCCCAGGAGCCGATGCGCAGGCCGGGGTCGAGCCGGTTCAGCGCCTCCTCGACGCGACGGCGGAAGTCGGGCGTGTCGCCCAGCGTCCGCGCGGCTTCGAGGGTGTTGGTGAACAGGTCGTGGACGATCTGCTGCGACATGGCGGCCCCGGCGGTGAAGTCGCCGTGCTCGGGCGAGTAGCTGGGGGTGACGACGAGGGTGCCGTCGCGCGGGTCGGTGCGCAGGTTGTCGAGCCAGAACTCGGTGGCTTCCTTCATCACCGGGTAGGCGGTGGTGCGCAGGTAGTCGGTGGAGCCGCCGAATCGGTAGTGCTCGTACATCTGCTGGGTGAGCCACGCCGCCGCCTCGGGGAACCAGAACGCGGTCGCCCAGTCGTGCACGCCGGTGAAGCCGTACGGGTTGGTCTCGTTGTGCACGACCCAGCCGCGCGAGCCGAACATCTCCTGCGCCGTACGGCGTCCGGGCGCGCGCAGGGCTTCGACGAAGCGGTCGTACGGCGCGGTCGTCTCCGCGAGGTTCGCGGCCTCGGCGGGCCAGTAGTTCATCTGGATGTTGATGTTGGTGTGGTAGTCCGCGGACCACGGGGGCGTGGTGCTGTGGTTCCAGATTCCCTGAAGGTTGGCGGGCAGGGAGCCGGGGCGTGAGGAGGCGATGAGCAGGTAGCGGCCGTACTGGAAGTAGAGGGCTTCGAGGGCGCGGTCCGTCGCGCTCGTGCCGCCGGTGTACGCGGCCAGGAGCGCGTCGGTGGGCACGTCTGCCGGGAGTGACTGGCCTATGTCCAGGGCGACTCGGCGGAACAGGGTGCGGTGGTCGCGCAGGTGCCGGGCCAGCAGTGCCTCGTAGTCGTCGTCGCCGGCCTGCTGTACGGCCCGGGCGACGGCGGTGTGCGGGTCCGGGCCGCGGTAGCGGGGGTAGGTGTCGGCGTAGTCGGTGCCCGCGGCCAGGACGAACCAGGCGCTGTCGGCCCCGGTCACGGTGATCGTGCCGTCGGCGTCGGACGAGACCGTGCCGCCCCGGCTGTGCACCCGGACCTGTGCTTCGAAGCGGAGCCCGTTGTCGGCGAGTGCACCCCTCACGGTCAGGGTTCCGTCGGACGCGGCGGCGGTGAAGTCGGCACGTGGTGAGGTGTAGCGCAGGGTGCAGGTGACGCTGCCGGGCCGGTCGGCGGCGAGGCGGCCCACGATCACCCCGTCGGGGTGGGAGGCGAAGAAGTCCCGTTGGTGACGGACGCCTTGGTGGGTGTAGGTGACCGAGGCGACGGCCTTGTCGAGGTCGAGCTCGCGGCGGTAGTCCTCCGGGGTCGTCGTCGGTGCGCCCGGTATGTCGAGGTGAAGGTCGCCGAAGGTCTGATGGGCGCCGTAGCCGGTTCGCGGCTGGCCGAGCCGGTCGGCCACGGACTCGGGGTCGAGTGTGGTCCGCGCGTCGAGGTCGTCCTGTACGGCGGTGATCGCGCCGGGGCGGGGTGCGCGCCAGTTGCCGTGGTCGTAGCCCTGGGCGGAGCCGGGGCCGCCGGTCCAGAGGGTCTTCTCGTTGAACTGCAGCCGTTCGGAGGCGAGGGTGCCGAACACCATGGCGCCGAGGGCGCCATTGCCGACGGGCAGGGCCTCGCGCTCCCAGTCGGCTGCCGGGGAGGCGTACCAGAGCACGGACGACTCGGTCGACACATCGGAGGTATCGACGGAACCGGCGGGCGCCGCCCCGACGGCTCCTGTGCCCAGCGCAAACCCTCCAGCACTGATGGCCGTTATGGCCGTCCCCTTCAGAGTTGTTCTTCGGGTGATCCCATGCGGCTCATGCGACATGACCCTTGACGCTAGAGGTCCGATGACTCAGCGGCAAGGGTCATGACAACACGAGCGAGGCCCCCGAGATGGGGACCCTGGCGGTGCGGTGGGGGCGGCGGTTCAGCCCTGCTGGAAGAGCTCCGCGGGCAGCGGCTTCAGGAGGGCGTACAGGTCGTCGGTGATCGGGCGGTCCCAGGCGGCGATGGTGACCAGGACGTTGTCGCTGCGGTCGAACTGCACGCAGGAGATCCGGCTCTCGGAGAGCTTCAGACGGCGCACGATCAGCAGGTTGTCACCCTGCATCACGGGCACGTCCTCGCTGCCGACGACGGTGACCTCCTCCTCGTTCTCCAGGGCCAGCAGCAGCTGCGCCACCTCGAACGGGATCTCGCCCTCCCCGACCTCGCGGGCCGGCGAGCCCTCCGGGAGGTTGCCGATGATCATCGCAGGACCACGGCCGCCGAAGAGGTCGTAACGCAGGAAGACGCCCTGGCAGCTGCCGTCCGGAGCGGGCAGCAGCCCCGCACCCAGATTGCCGGGCCAGTCGCCCGGGTCCATGGCCAGTACGTCGAAGTCGGGCCCGGCGGGCGTGGCGCTGCGGCGGCGGAGGAACGACATGTCGCCATGGTACGTGGCCGGACCTGGTCCGTGACGTGCGGGCGGACGTTCTCGCGCGGTTTCGCCGTGCTGACGTACGTCGCACATTTCGCTGTCTGCCGAGGAGCGACGGCCTACGGTCCCGGTCGTGCCGCCACCGGTGAAGACGGTCGAGGAGCGAGACACCGCCGTCCCGACGGGAGGGTGTGGCGGGCCGCATCAGAAGACCTGTGCGCGGTGGGTGGCATGACCCGCCCCGCGGCCCGTCACTCCTCCGGCGGCGCGGGCGGCACCACGGCCACGGGGCTCGCGGCGTGCAGCAGGACCGCCTGGGCGACCGAGCCCATCATGCGGGCGGGGGCCAGGAGGCGGCGTCGGTGGCGGCCGACGACGACCAGCTTCGCGTCACGGGAGGCCGCGACGAGGAGACCGGCTGCGTCGCCGGGGGCCACGTACGGCTCGGCGTGCACATCCGGGTGGCGTTCGCGGTGCGGGGCGAGGAAGCCCTCGGCGAGAGCGCGGGTCTCGCTCTCGACGGCGTCCTGGTCGACGGCCGGGGGCAGGGCCAGGGCGGGGGCCGCCGTCCAGATGTGGGCCGGCCACGAGTAGGCGGCGACGGCCTGGAGCCGGGCGCCGCGCAGGGCCGCCTCGGTGAAGGCGAAGGACAGCGTGGCCTCGTCGGGGCCGTCGACCTGCAGGCCGACGACGACCCGCGGCCCCGGCTCGATCGGCATGGCCTCGTGGACCGTGCGCCCCGGCTTGGGCACCACGACGACCGGGCACTCGGCGTCACGTGCGGCGGCCATGCCGTTGGAGCCGAGCAGCAGACCGGCGAACCCGCCGCGCCCCCGGGAACCGAGCACCAACAGCTCGGCGGTCGCGCCCAGTTCGGGCAGCATCGCACCGGGTGCGCCCTCCAGGGCGACGTACTCCATCACGGGTCGCTCGACCCGCCCTGCCAGATACCGGCGTACATGGTCGAGCACCGGGTCGCCCTCGGGTTCCGGCCGCCCGGCGGGCAGGACGTCCGGCTTGGACCAGGCGGGGTACTGCTGTACGTGGACCACCCGCAGCGGCGCCTCACGCACCAGGGCGGCCTCGACGGCCCAGTCGAGCGCGACCAGGCTGTCGTCCGATCCGTCGACCGCCGCGATGACCGGCAGGGTGCTCATGGGTTCCTCACCTCCGGAAGACGACCTTCGCACCATCCGGGGCCAGCCTCGCTCAGGCCGCGGCCGCAGGGAGTCTCTGAAGGTCGCGTGTCCGGAAAAACGGGCGGAACACGCCCGGATCGGCCCGGCGGCGGCCGGCGCGCGGAGCGACCGCCCGCCGGCTCACCGGGGCCCGCACCTCACGTCAGATCGAACTCGCCCTCCCTCGCGCCCGACACGAAGGCACCCCACTCGGCGGGGGTGAAGATCAAGGAAGGGCTCTCCGGCCGGCCGCTGTTGCGCATCGCGATGAATCCCTCGACAAAAGCGATCTGGACATCGCCCAGGCCGCGACTGCCCGAGTGCCACTCGGCGTTGCTGAGGTCCAGCTCCGGCTTGTCCCAGCCCGTGAGCGGCTGCTGCTGGATGGTGCTCTCGGCCACGTCCGTGCTCCTCCCGATTCGTCCGTCCGCGGCCAGCCTAGCGATCGGGTCCGGGTGTCGACAGGCCACATGAGGGGGACCTTTGCGGAGGCCTCTCCCCCGCTGTCCGGACAGCCGCCTCAGGCGTCCGGGGGCGCGGAGCCCACGAGCCACATCGAGAAGAACTGGGACCCGCCCCCGTAGGCGTGCCCGAGCACCTTCCGGGCCCGCTCCACCTGGTGTTCCCCGGCCTGTCCGCGCACCTGAAGGGCCGCTTCGGCGAACCGGATCATCCCGGAGGCCCCGATGGGGTTGGTGGACAGGACGCCGCCGGACATGTTGACGGGCAGGTCACCGTCGAGCTCGGTCACCCCGGCCTCGGTGAGCTTCCAGCCCTCGCCCTCGGCGGCGAAGCCGAGGTTCTCCAGCCACATCGGCTCGTACCAGGAGAACGGGACGTACATCTCGACGGCGTCGATGTCCCGGCGCGGATCGGCGATGCCCGCCTGCCGGTACACGTCGGCCGCGCAGTCCTTGCCCGCCTGCGGCGACACGGCGTCCTTGCCGGCGAAGAGGGTGGGCTCGCTGCGCATCGCGCCGCCCAACATCCACGCGGGCGGGCGGGGTGCCCGTGCGGCCCCGGCGCGGTCGGTGAGGATCAGCGCGCAGGCGCCGTCGGAGGACGGGCAGGTCTCCGAGTAGCGGATCGGGTCCCACAGCATGGGCGAGGCCTGGACCTTCTCCAGGGTGATGTCGTGCTCGTGGAGGTGGGCGTAGGGGTTCTTCAGCGCGTTGCGCCGGTCCTTGTACGCCACCAGCGAGCCGACGGTGTCGGGCGCACCGCTGCGCCGCATGTACGCGCGCACGTGCGGTGCGAAGAACCCGCCCGCCCCGGCCAGCAGGGGCTGCTGGAAAGGGATCGGCAGGGACAGGCCCCACATCGCGTTGGACTCGGACTGCTTCTCGAAGGCGAGCGTCAGCACGGTGCCGTGCACGCGGGCCGCGACCAGGTTGGCGGCCACGAGGGCGGTGGATCCGCCGACGGAGCCGGCCGTGTGCACCCGCAGCATGGGCTTGCCGACCGCGCCGAGCGCGTCGGCGAGATACAGCTCCGGCATCATCACGCCCTCGAAGAAGTCGGGCGCCTTGCCGATGACGACGGCGTCGATGTCCGCCCAGGCCAACTCGGCGTCCGCGAGTGCCCTGCGGGCCGCCTCCCGGACGAGCCCGGCGATCGACACGTCCCGGCGCGCGGCGACGTGCTTGGTCTGGCCGATGCCTACGACGGCCACGGGCTCCTTGCTCATCGGGGATCCCCTTCGAGTACGGCGACCAGGTTCTGCTGCAGACAGGGCCCGGACGTGGCGTGTGCGAGCGCCCGGTCGGACTCGCCCCGCTGGATCCGGGCCGCGGCCTCGCCGATGCGGATGAGCCCGGCGGCCATGACCGGGTTGGCGGCGAGCGCCCCGCCGGACGGGTTCACGCGCACGCCGTCGTCCAGCTCGAGCGCCTTGCGCAGGACGACCTCCTGCGAGGTGAACGGCGCGTGCAACTCGGCCGTGTCGACGGGCTGTTCGAACGCACCGGCCTTCTCGGCGGCGAGGCGGGTCGACGGCGAGTCGGTCAGGTCGCGCACGCCCAGGCCGTGTGCCTCGATGCGGTGGTCGATGCCGCGGATCCAGGCGGGCCGTGCGCACAGCTCACGGGCCCGCTCCCCCGCCGCGAGGATCACGGCGGCGGCGCCGTCGCCGATGGGCGGGCAGTCGCCGGTACGGAGCGGTCGTACGACGTACTCGCCTTGCGGCACCGAACCCCGCAGCTGGGCATGGGGGTTGGCGGCGGCGTCGTTGCGGCTGCGGGCGGCGACGGCGGCGAGCGCGGGTTCGTCGGTGTCGCCCGCGTCGACGAGAGCCTGGGCCTGGAGGGCGGCCAGGGCGACGGAGTCGGGCCACAGGGGGGCGACGTAGTAGGGGTCGAGCTGCCGGGTCAGGACGTCCCGCAGGGGGCCGGGCGAGGACTTGCCGTAGGAGTAGACGAGCGCGGTGTCGGCGTCGCCCGTCAGCAGCTTGGTCCACGCCTCGTACAGCGCCCACGCGCCGTCCATCTCGACGTGCGACTCGGAGATCGGCGGCCAGGCGCCGACGCCGTCGAGGGCAAGGGTGAAGGAGAAGGCCCGGCCGGCCAGGTAGTCGCTGGAGCCGGAGCAGGTGAAGCCGATGTCGGCGGTCTTCAGACCGGTCTGCTCCAGCACGTCGTGCAGGACCGGCATGAGCATCTCGACCTCGGAGAGCTCCGCGCTGGTGCGCCGGTGGTCGGTCTGTGCGAAGGCGACGACGGCGATCTCGCGGTTCACAGCAGCTCCCGGTAGGTGTCGTAGTCCGCGTCGGGCTCGCCCGTGGGCCGGTAGTGGTCGGGGAAACGGGCGCCTTCCGTCCACACCGGTTCGACGCGCAGGCCCATGCGCACCTGGTCGTAGGGGATGCCGCCGATCCGGCCGTGCAGGGCGAGGTCGGCGCCGTCGAGGGCGATGTGGGCGTAGACGTACGGCACTTCGATGTCGAGGTTCTTCGCCTTGATGTTGACGATGCAGAACGTCGTGACGGTGCCGCGGGGACCCACCTCGACCTGTTCCGATGTGGCCACCCCACATGTGGGACACGCACCCCTCGGCGGGACGTACACCTTGCGGCAGGACGGGCAGCGCTCGCCGACGTTGCGGTGTTCGGCCAGGGCGCCGATGTAGGCGGACTGGGCGCGGCCGGGTGAGTAGGTGTAGTCGAGGCGGGCGGGGGCGACGATGCCGGTGATCGGGTCGTGGAACTCGCCGGTGTGGGCGATGCGTTCGGCCCGGTCACCGTCGTACGGCGCGTTTTCGGTCGGCTCGCTCTCGTACGGCTCGAAACAGGCGATGTCGGTGATGGCGCCGGTGCGCTCCTCGGCCCAGCGGATGCGGACGCGCATGCCGGTGTGCACGGCGTCGGGGCCGGGGGCGTCGAGGGCGTGCAGGAGGGCGGTGTCGGCGCCGTCGAGGCGTACCAGGACCCAGGCGAAGGGGGTGTCGAGAGGCTGGTTGCGGCGGGGGGCGTGGTTCCAGGCCCAGGTGGTGACCGTGCCGGTGGGGGCGACCTCGACCAGGTCGCGGATCTCCTCCGCGGTGACGGGGTCGTACTCGACGGGTGGGACGAGCGTGCGGCCGTCGCCGGTCCGCACCCCGAGCACGACGCGTTCGCGCAGGCCGGTGAGGAAGGCGCTCTGGACGGGGCTGAGGGAGCGGGTGAACGGGAACTCGACGGTCAGCGGGGCCTTGAGAACTTCAGGCATCGAGGGCGTGCCTCCTTCGGAGGGGGGTGCGTGGAGCGCCCCGTAAGGGGCGCGGGGCAGTGACATATGCGGCTCCGCCGCGTGGGCGCGACCAGCCACATCCGGCCCGCAGCTTTGAACCGGCCCAAGTCGGCGCAGCGCTACGCACGCTTGTAGACAGGCGGCCGCTTCTCCGCGAAGGCGCGCGACCCCTCCTTGGCATCGGCGGTGTCGAAGATCGGCCAGCCACGCTTGAGTTCGGCGGCCAGCCCGTCGGTCTCGGTCATCTCGGCGGTGTCGTAGACCGACGCCTTGACGGCCTCGACGGCCAGCGGACCGCAGGCGTTGATCTGTTCGGCGATCTCCAGAGCCTTGGTCAGGGCCGTGCCGTCGCGGACCACGTGACCGATGAGGCCGATGCCGGCGGCTTCGCGGGCGCTGTAGGGGCGGCCGGTGAGGAGCATCTCCAGGGCGTGCGTGCGAGGGATCTGCCGTTGCAGACGGACCGTGGAGCCGCCGATCGGAAACAGGCCTCGCTTGACTTCGAAGAGCCCGAACGTCGCCGACTCGCCCGCGACCCTGATGTCCGTGCCCTGGAGCATCTCGGTGCCGCCCGCGACGCAGTACCCCTCGACGGCGGCGATCACCGGTTTGCGGGGGCGATGGTGGCGGAGCATCGCCTTCCAGTGCAGGTCGGGATCGGCTTTGAGGCGGTCGCGGTAGTGCTCTCCCGCCAGGCCTCCGTTCCCGGCGAGGGCCTTGAGGTCCATGCCCGCGCAGAAGCAGCCCCCCGCTCCCGTGAACACGATCGAGCGGATCGTGTCGTCCGCGTCGGCCTCGATCCAGCCGTCGTACAGACCGACCAGCATCGGCAACGACAGCGCGTTCTTCGCCTCCGGCCTGTTGAGCGTGAGCACCAGTGTGGCGCCCTCGCGCCGCACGGTGAGGTGTTCCGTCCCACCCATGACCCGTCTCCCCTCTGCCAGAACGAGAACAGGTTGCAGTAGGCGAGGGGGCACTTCAAGGGTTTTCTGACAGACAGTCAGATTCTTTTGCGCGGAGGCTTCACAGTTGTGCCGCCCTTTGCTCTGATGACCGGCGAACCGTCGGAGAGCCAGGCCCTGTTCGAGGTCAGGAGGAGCGGTGGAGTACAACCTTGCCGACCTGTTCGAGTCGGTCGTCGACGCGGTTCCCGACCGCGAGGCGCTCGTGTACGTCGACCACCCGGGCACGGGCGCGGAGCGCCGTCTGACGTACGCGGAACTGGACGCGGCCGCCAACCGGATCGCCCACCATCTGATCGACAGCGGGATACGCCCCGGCGAGCACCTCGGGCTCCACCTCTACAACGGCGTCGAGTACCTGCAGACGGTGCTGGGCTGCCTGAAGGCGCGGATCGTTCCGGTCAACGTCAACTACCGGTACGTCGAAGAGGAGTTGGTGTACCTGTACCGGGACGCCGATCTGGTGGCCCTGGTCTTCGAGGCGGAGTTCACGGACCGGGTGGCGGCGGCGCTGCCGCAGGTGGACGGGCTGCGGCATCTCGTGCGGGTCGGCTCCGCGGCGCCCGGTGCGCCGCATGCACCGGGTGCGGCCGGCGCGCCGGTCGTGCCCGCCGTGGCCTTCGCGGACGCCGAGGCGGCCGGGTCACCGGGACGCGGGTTTCCCGCGCGGTCGGGCGACGACCAGTTCATCATCTACACGGGCGGCACCACGGGGATGCCCAAGGGGGTGATGTGGCGCCAGGAGGACCTGTTCTTCTCGGGGCTGGGCGGGGGTGCGCCGACCGGCGAGCCGGTGAAGAAGCCGGAGGAACTCGCCGAGCGCGTGGCGGCGGGCGGCGACGGGATCACGTTCTTCCCCACCGCCCCGCTGATGCACGGGACCTCCACGCTGACCGCCTTCATCGGCTTCAACTTCGGGCAGCGGATCGTGATCCACCGCAAGTTTGTGCCGGAGGAGGTCCTGCGGACGATCGAGAAGGAGAAGGTCACGAGCGTGTCGCTGGTGGGCGACGCGATGCTGCGGCCGCTGATCGACGCGCTCAACGGGCCCATGAAGGGCACGGACTGCTCGTCGATGTTCAGCGTGTCCTCGTCCGGCGCGATCATGTCCGACACGGTGCGCCGGCAGTTCCAGGAACTGGTCCCGAACGTGATGCTGCTGAACAACTTCGGCTCCTCGGAGTCGGGCTTCAACGGCACCGCGACCGAGGACTCCGGACCCGAGCGCGGTTTCCGCATCCGCGTCAACTCCCGTACCCAGGTGGTCGATCCGGCGACGCACGAGCCGGTCGCGGTGGGCGAGGTGGGCCGGGTCGCGCAGTGCGGCCATGTGCCGCTCGGCTACTACAACGACCCGGCGAAAACCGCCGAGACCTTCTTCGAGAAGGACGGCGAGCGGTGGGTGCTGCTCGGCGACATGGCCACGCTCGACCAGGAGGGCGTCGTCACCGTGCTGGGCCGTGGCTCGCAGTGCATCAACACCGGGGGCGAGAAGGTGTACCCGGAGGAGGTCGAGCAGGCGCTCAAGTCCCATCCCGACGTGTACGACGCGCTCGTGGCCGGGGTGCCGGACGCGACGTGGGGGCATCACGTGGCGGCCGTCGTGCAGTTGCGCGCGGGCGCGGTCCGGCCGTCGCTGGCGGACATCCAGACGCACTGCCGCTCCCACCTCGCGGGGTACAAGATCCCACGCCAACTGGTGATCACGGAGTCGATCCGGCGCTCCCCCAGCGGCAAGGCGGACTACCGGTGGGCGCGGGACGTGGCGGCGGCCGCGGAGGGATGAATTCCGGGCAGGCTCGATTGAACCTAAGGTGACGTGCGGACGTACTCGTGGTGGCAGGCTCGGTCATCGGGCGCTGTTCGCCATGCCATCGCAAGACCGCACGGGAGGACCTCCGGGTGTCGCAGGAGGCAACAACAGAGCAGGCAGGACGACAGACAGAGGAAGCGGAGCCGGCAGAGGCGGTCGAGACGGCCGACGGGGCCGAAGCGCCGGAGGTCGCCGATGCCGCCGAGGTCGCCGAGCCGCTTGACGAGACCAGCACGCCTGCGCCCCGCGTGGCGGATCGGCCCGGCTGGTTCGGCTGGCGCCGTCGCTACCCGCCCGCCGCACGTGCCGTGCGGGTGGGGACGCATGTCCTGGCCGGTGCGCTGGTGCTCGCCGCACTCCTCGTGCCGAACCGCCTCGACTGGATCACCGTCCAGCAGTTCCTCCGTCTCCCCGTGGAGGCGATCTTCCTGGCGGCCGTCCTGCTCGCACTGCCGTCGAAGGCACGGCGGATCACAGCCGTCGTCCTGGGGGCGTTCCTCGGGCTGTCCATCCTTCTCAAATGCCTCGACATGGGCTTCCGCCAGACCCTGGCGCGGCCGTTCGACCTGGTCTTCGACTGGGTTCTGCTGAACGACGCGGCGGACTTCCTGAAGGACTCGCTCGGCCGCTCGGGCGAGGTGCTCGCGCTGGGCGGGGTGATCGTCCTGGCCGTCGCCGTGCTCGTGGTGAGCGCGCTCGCGGTGGTGCGGCTGGCGGACGTACTCGCCCGGCACCGCCCCATGGCCGTACGCACCACGCTGGTCCTCGGCATCGTGTGGGTCATCTGCTTCACCCTGGGCCTGCAGTTCGGCGGCACCACGCTCGCCACCAAGAGCTACGCCCAGTACCTCGCCAACCGTGTGCAGTATGTCCGCGACGGCCTCGGGGACGCCGAGGACTTCAAGAAGCAGCTCCCGGTCGACGCCTTCGCCGACACCCCGCCCGACCAGCTGCTGACCGGACTGCGCGGCAAGGACGTCATGTTCACCTTCATCGAGAGCTACGGCCGGGTGGCCATCGACGATCCGGCGATGGCGCCGGAGGTCGACGCGACGCTCAAGGAGGGCGACGCCAGGCTCAAGTCGGCCGGTTTCGCGGCGCGCAGCGGCTGGCTCAGGTCGCCCGTGACCGGCGCCGGCAGCTGGCTCGCCCACTCGACGTTCCTGTCCGGCCTGTGGGTCAAGAACCAGCAGCGGTACCGGACCCTGACCACCAGTGACCGCGCGACGCTCACCAGCTACTTCCAGAAGAGCGGCGCCTGGCGGACCGTCGGCATCGTCCCGGGCGTGCGGAAGTCCTGGCCCGAGGGCAAGTACTTCGGCTTGGACCACATCTACGACTCCACCCATCTCGGCTACCAGGGCCCGTACTTCAGCTGGTCGCCCGTGCCGGACCAGTTCAGCCTGGAGTCCTTCCAGAAGCTGGAGCACGGCAGGAAGAACCGCGACCCGCTCATGGCGCAGATCATCCTGGCCTCCAGCCACAATCCCTGGTCCCCCATCCCCCGAACGATCGACTGGAACGACCTCGGGGACGGTTCGGTCTTCCACAAGATCAAGAAGGAGGGCACGGACCCCACGGAGGTCTGGAAGAGCTCCGAGCGCGTGCGGACCGAGTACCGCAAGGCGATCCAGTACTCCCTGGACAGTCTGACCCAGTGGGTCGAGCGCTACGGCGACGACAACACCGTCCTCGTCTTCCTCGGCGACCACCAGCCCGTCCCGACGGTCACCGCGGGCAGCACGAGCAGGGACGTGCCGGTCACGATCGTCGCCCGGGACAAGAAGGTCCTGGACCGGATCGCCGACTGGGGCTGGACGGACGGCCTGAAGCCCGCCGAGAACGCGCCGACGTGGGGCATGGACCGGTTCCGGGACCGCTTCATGACGGCGTACGGGCCCGGGAGGGGATGAGCAACCGGGGCTGGGCCGTCCGGGGACAGTCGAGCCGCGAAAGGCTTCGTACGGCGTAGCAGGACGCGACGGTGCGCGGGTGGCGTCCCTACGGTCGCAATGACGGTCGTCGAGACCGCAGGACCGAAAGGGAACCCCCGTGAAGAGACGCATCCGCGCGATATGCACGACTGCGATCACCGTTCTCGTCACCGCCGGACCGGCGGCCTCCGTTGCCCACGCCAAGAACGACCTGGACTGCGCGGACTTCACCTTCCGGGAAGACGCACAGGCGGAGTTCAACCGCGACCCCAGCGACCCGCACCGCCTGGACGAGGACCATGGGGTGGACGACGGCATCGCCTGTGAGACGCTCCCGCGCCGGGACGTCGCCGTCTCGCCGACGATGCCCACGCTGACGCCCATCCCCACTCTGACGCCCCTCCCCACGCTGACGCCCCTGCCCACCCGTTCGGTGATGCCCACGCAGGGGGTCAGGGGCGGCCTGGGCGGGGGGAGAGGACCGGCGGACTTCGAGATGGCACTGGGCGCCGGCCTGGCCGTGGGCGCGCTGGCTCTGACCGCGGGTTACTTCGTGTATCGGCGTCGGGTCAGCCGGTGAGTCGGGTCTCGGCCGTCACTCCGCCAGAAACGCCGCCACGGCCGCCAGGAACTCCTCGGGACGGGTCTCGTGGACCAGATGTCCCGCGTCGAGGGTCACCAGTCGGGTGTCGGGGATCAGGTCGGCGAGTACGGCGAGCTGATCCTGCGGGATGAGGCTGGTGGGTCCGCCCCCGATCAGCAGCGTCGGCATGGTGATCCGACCCATGTGGTCCCACCACACAGGATCGGGGGCATTGCGCTGTTCGTCGGTCGCCCGCACCATGGCCCAGTCGAACGGCAGCTCCCCCTCCGGCCGTTCAGCCGGCGGACGCGGCGGGTCGAGGGGGAACGGTGCGGGTACGTCCTCCAGGACGAGCCGTCGTACGACTTCGGGCGACTGCTGCGCGAGGAGGTAGGCGACCGCGCCGCCGAGCGAGTGGCCGACGACATCGACCCGGCCGAGGCCCAGGGCGAGCAGGAAGGCCCGTATGTCGTCGCGCATCACCTCGTACCGGTACACCTCGGGCCCCGCGCCCGGATCGGTGCCGGGCCAGTCGCTGCGCCCGTGGCCCCGAAGATCCGGCGCGTACACCCGCCGTGGACGCGGCTGTGCGGCCAGCCCTTCCGCGATCCGCGTCCAGTCCGCGCCGTCGGCACCCCGACAGTGCAGCAGGAGGACGGGCGGCGCGTCCTCGGGGCCCCAGGCGCGATAGGCCAGAGTGATGCCGTTTGCCTTGACAGTGCGCGATGCTGTGTCCACAACGGCACGGTACTCGACCTGAGTTGGGCGGCTCGGAATGCCCGGGACGCGCTGCCCGGCGTCTCCTCTCCCGGAGGACCACAGGAGAGCGAGCCCAGACGACCGGCACGCCGGCTCCCCGACGCCCCGCCTCCTGCCTTCCCCTGGCCCCGGCTCACGACCGGCCCAGCACGTCCTGCCCGTCCACCGCGTCGTGCGGCGCTTCCGCCGTCGGGTCGAACCCGGGCTTGCCCTCAGCGGCTCACCGTACTTGCCAGAAAGTACGGCCCGCCCTCTTGCCTGATCATCCACCGCCTGGATTACTGATCCCGAACAACCAGACCGAATGATCGGTTGTCCGGATTGATGCGGTTGGCGAGGGAGAACTCCCCATGACGGATGCGACGGAGCTGCTGGACCCGGGGGAACGGCTCGACCCGGAGGCGCTGCGGGCGTTGCAGCTGGAGCGGCTCAGAGCCTCGCTGCGACACGCCTACGACCACGTGCCGTTCTACCGGGAGTCCTTCGACAAGGCCGGCGTACGGCCCGACGACTGCCGTTCGCTCGCGGACCTGACCCGCTTCCCGTTCACCACCAAGGCGGACCTGCGCGAGAACTACCCGTACGGAATGTTCGCCGTGCCCCAGGACCGTATCCGCCGCATCCACGCCTCCAGCGGCACCACGGGGCGTCCCACGGTGGTCGGCTACACCGACGCCGACCTTTCCCTGTGGTCCGACATGGTGGCTCGCTCGATCCGGGCGGCCGGCGGGCGGCCGGGGGACAAGGTCCATGTGGCGTACGGCTATGGGCTGTTCACCGGTGGACTCGGCGCACACTATGGGGCCGAACGACTGGGCTGTACGGTCATCCCGGCGTCCGGCGGGATGACGGCGCGGCAGGTGCAGCTGATCCGGGATCTCAGGCCCGAGATCATCATGGTGACGCCGTCGTACATGCTGACCCTCCTCGACGAGTTCGAGCGGCAGGGCGTCGACCCGCGCGGCACCTCCTTGCGCGTCGGCATCTTCGGTGCCGAGCCCTGGACCGAGCAGATGCGTCAGGAGATCGAGGAGCGGTTCGCGATCGACGCCGTCGACATATACGGGCTGTCCGAGGTGATCGGGCCGGGCGTCGCGCAGGAGTGCGTGGAGACCAAGGACGGGCTCCATGTGTGGGAGGACCACTTCTTCCCCGAGATCGTCGACCCGATCAGCGGTGAGGTGCTGCCCGACGGTGAGGAGGGCGAGCTGGTCTTCACCTCGCTCACCAAGGAGGCGATGCCGATCGTCCGCTACCGGACGCGGGATCTGACGCGGCTGCTGCCGGGTACCGCGCGGGTGTTCCGGCGGATGGAGAAGGTGACCGGCCGCAGTGACGACATGGTGATCCTGCGTGGGGTGAACCTCTTCCCCACCCAGATCGAGGAGATCGTGCTGCGCACGCCGGGGGTCGCACCCCATTTCCAGCTGCGTCTGACCCGGGAGGGCCGTCTGGACGCGCTCACCGTGCGGGCCGAGGCCCGCCCCGACGCGTCACCCGAGATCCGGGAGGCGGCGGCGCAGGCCATCGCGGCGGCCGTGAAGGACGGCATCGGTGTGTCGGTCGCCGTGGAGATCGTCGAGCCGGAGTCGCTGGAACGCTCGGTGGGCAAGATCCGGCGGATCGTGGACCTGCGGCAGCGCTAATCGGCGGCAAGACGGTCGCGCAGCTCCCGCTTGAGGATCTTCCCGCTGGCGTTGCGCGGCAGCTCGTCCACGAACACCACCCGCTTCGGCGCCTTGAAGTGGGCGAGCTTCTCGCGGGCGTGGTCGATCAGTTCGGCCTCGGTGACCTCGCCGCGGGGCACGACGACCGCCGTGACGGCCTCGATCCACCGCTCGTCGGGCAGACCGATCACGGCGGCCTCGGCGACTCCTTCGTGCGTGTACAGCGCGTCCTCGACCTGCCGTGAAGCGACCAGTACCCCGCCGGAGTTGATGACGTCCTTCACCCGGTCGACGATCGTGTAGTAGCCGTGCGCGTCGCGCACCGCGAGGTCCCCGGAGTGGAACCACCCGTCCCGGAAGGCTTCAGCGGTCTCCTCGGGCTTGTCCCAGTAGCCCTCGCACAGCTGCGGGGAGCGGTAGACGATCTCACCTGGGGTGCCGTCGGGCACGTCCTCGCCGTTCTCGTCGGCCACCCGGGCGTCGACGAAGAGGACGGTGCGGCCGCAGGAGTCCATGCGGCCCTTGTGCTCGTCGGGGGCCAGCACCATGGCCAGGGGGCCGATCTCGCTCTGGCCGAAGCAGTTGTAGAAGGCCAGCTTCGGCCAGCGCTCACGCAGTCGCTCCAGTACCGGCACCGGCATGATCGAGGCGCCGTAGTACGCCTTGCGCAGTCCGTCGAGATCCCGGGTCGCGAAGTCGGGGCGGCCCGCCAGGCCGATCCACACCGTGGGCGGCGCGAACACGCTGTCCACGCAGCCCGTTTCGATCAGGTCGAAGAGCCGGTCGCCGTCGGGCGCGTCGAGGATGGTGTTGGTGGCACCGACCGCCAGATACGGCAGCAGGAACACATGCATCTGCGCCGAGTGGTAGAGCGGCAGTGCGTGGACGGGGCGGTCGCCGGCGCTCAGGTCCAGGGCCGTGATCGCGCTCAAGTACTCGTGCACCAGGGCGCGGTGGGTCATCATCGCCCCCTTGGGCAGGGCCGTCGTACCCGAGGTGTAGAGCAGTTGCACCAGGTCCTCGCTGCGCGCCTCCGGGCCGTCGTACGCGGGCGCCGCGGCCTGTCGCGCCAGCAGGGAGTCGTCGGCGTCGCGCAGGGGTACCGTACGGACGCCGTCCGGCAGCCGGTGCGCCAGATCCGGGTCGGTGAGGACCAGGGAGCTGCCGGACTGGCCGACGATGTACGCGAGGTCGTCGCCGGTGAGGTTCTGGTTGACCGGGACATGGACGAGGCCGGCACGGGCGCAGGCGAGGAAGGCGATCAGATAGGCGTCCGAGTTGTGGCCGTAGGCGCCGACCCGGTCGCCGGGGGCGAGGCCTTCACCGAGCAGGACGCTCGCCGCGCGCGACACGGCCTCGTCGAGTTCCTCGTACGTCCAGGAGCGGTCGTGGTAGTCGACCGCCACGCGCGCGGGGGTGCGCCGGGCGCTGCGGCGCAGTACCCCGTCAACCGTGCTGCCGTGTCCAGGCGTCATGACACATGATCCTCGGTGCGTCGCACGGACAGGTCAAGCAGGACACAGCACAGGACACACCACACCGCGCCGGGGACACATACCCGTTGGTACGCTCAACGGCTCCTTCCCTCAATGACGTTGGGAGGCACGATGCGCACCCGCCCCAGACGGCTCGTCGTCGCGGCCGTCGCCCTGCTCGCCGCCACGGCGGCCGGGCTGCCCGCGACCGCGGCCGAGCGGCACGGCTCGCAGGACCCGCAGGAACAGCTCTCGCACGGCGGTCTGTCCGCCGTCATTCGTTACACCGAGTACGGCATCCCGCACATCGTCGCCAAGGACTACAAGGACCTTGGCTTCGGCACCGGTTGGGCGCAGGCCGCCGACCAGGTGTGCACGCTCGCCGACGGATTCGTGACCGTGCGCGGCGAGCGGTCCCGCTTCTTCGGGCCGGACGCGGCGACCGACTTCTCGCTCTCCTCGGCCACCAGGAACCTCTCCAGCGACCTGTACTTCCGCGGTGTACGGCAGGAACGCACCGTGGAGAAACTGCTCGCCGAACCGGCACCGCAAGGCCCGAGCCGTCAGGTGAAGGACCTGATGCGCGGCTTCGCGGCCGGGTACAACGCCTGGCTGGAGCAGAACCGGATCACCGACCCCGCGTGCAAGGGAGCCGCCTGGGTGCGGCCGGTGACCGCGCTGGACGTGGCCGCCCGCTTCTACGCCCTCGCCGTGCTCGGCGGCCAGGGCGGCGCGGTGGACGACATCACCTCCGCCCGGCCGCCCACCCGATCCGCCGCCCGCGCCCAGGGCCCCGCAACCCGTCCGAACGCCGAAGCCCTGATACGGGCCGTACGCGAGCGGACCACCGGAGCGGACATGGGCTCGAACGCAGTCGCCTTCCACGGCGACACCACGGCGAACGGCCGCGGTCTGCTGCTGGGCAACCCGCACTACCCGTGGCACGGCGGACGCCGCTTCTGGCAGGCGCAGCAGACGATTCCCGGCGAGCTGAACGTCGCCGGCGCGTCGCTGCTCGGCTCGCCGACGATCTCCATCGGCTACAACGCCCATGTGGCGTGGAGCCACACCGTTTCGACCGGTGTCCCGTTCAATCTGCACAGGCTGACGCTGGATCCGGCCGACCCCACCGTCTACCTGGTGGACGGCACACCCGAGCGGATGACGAAGCGGACCGTGACCGTCGCGGTCAAGGACGGCGCACCGGTGACCCGCACCCAGTGGTGGACCCGGTACGGCCCGGTCGTGGCCTCCGCCGACGGCGACCTCCCGCTCCCCTGGACGGCGACGTCGGCGTACGCGCTGAGCGACCCCAACGCGGCCAACATGAGGTTCGCCGACACCTCTCTCGGCTTCAGCAAGGCGCGCGACACGGCCGGCGTCCTCGCGTCCCTCGCCCGGCACCAGGGCCTGCCGTGGGTGAACACCATCGCCGCGGACTCCTCGGGACACTCCCTCTACACCCAGTCGCAGGTACTGCCGCGCATCACCGACGACCTCGCGGCCCGGTGCTCGACGGACCTGGGCAAGGTCACCTATCCGGCGGCGGGCCTCGCGGTCCTCGACGGTTCCCGCGGTGACTGCGCGCCCGGCACCGACACCGACGCGGTCCAGCCCGGGATCTTCGGGCCCGCACGCATGCCGACGCTGAAGGACGCACCGTACGCGGAGAACTCCAACGACAGCGCCTGGCTGGCCAACGCCGACCGTCCGCTCACCGGATACGAGCGGATCTTCGGCAACGTCGGCACCCCGCGCTCGCTGCGCACCCGTGGCGCGATCCAGGACGTGGCGGCGATGGCCGAGCGGGGCGGTCTGACCGTCCGGGACCTGGAGCGGCAGCAGTTCGCGAACCGGGTGCCTGCCGGTGACCTCGCCGCCGCCGACATGGCGAAGGGGTGTGCCCTGCTGCCGGGTGGGACGGCGACAGGCAGTGACGGCAAGGTGGTCGACGTCACCGAGGCCTGTTCGGTGCTCGCGGCCTGGGACCGCACGATGGACACCGGCAGCCGGGGCGCCCTGCTCTTCGACCGGTTCTGGCGGAAGCTGACGGCGAAGGTGCCGGCCGCCCAGCGGTGGAAGGTGCCCTTCTCGGCGGCGGACCCGGTGCGCACCCCGAACACCCTCAACACCGATGCCCCGGGCTTCGCCACGGCCCTCGCGGACGCGGTCGCTGAGCTCCGGGCGGCGGGCATCGCGCTCGGCTCGCGCCTCGGTGAGCACCAGGTCGTCGTACGGAACGGGCGGCCCCTTCCCGTTCCGGGCGGCACGGAAGGGCTGGGCGTGTGGAACAAGATCGAGCCGGTGTGGGACCAGGCGCACGGCGGTTATCGGGAGGTGACGACCGGCTCCAGTCACATCCAGGCGGTGGGCTGGGACGGCAGCCGTTGCCCGGTCGTCCGTACGCTGCTGACGTACTCCCAGTCCTCGAACCCCGGCTCGCCCCACTTCAGCGACCAGACCCGGTTGTTCTCCGGTGAGAAGTGGGTGACCTCGCGGTTCTGCGAGAAGGACATCGCAGCTTCGCCCGCTCTGCAGGTGGTGCGCGTGCGCGAACGCTGAGTGGCTGTGGTCCCGTCCCTGGGGCGGGACCACATTTTTTGCTTCCCCGTGCTTCTGTGCGCCCCTTTGGAGAAAGGATTCGGGAAGCCGAACGCCGCTTGAACTGGGCAGGACTTGTCTCAAGTGTCAAGTCCGTGGCACGTTCAACGATTTCATGTGCCGCGTTTGAGGGGGAGGTTTCCATGAGTCGTGCTGTGCCTCAACACGAGCAAGCATGGAGGACTGGTACTGCTCCAGGCATATTCCCATTCCTGGGCCACGGTATCGCGTTGTTCCGTCAACCGCTGGCGTTTCTGAATTCTTTGCCCGCGCACGGGGATCTGGTCGAAATTCGGCTGGGCTCCCAGCGGGCGTGGATGGTGTGTCACCCGGAGTTGGTTCACCGGATGCTCAGGGACACCCGCACCTTCGACAAGGGAGGTCCGCAGTACGACAGGCTCCGGATCCTGATGGGAGACGGCGTCGTGACGTGCCGTCACGCTGAGCATCGGCGGCAGCGCAGGTTGCTGCAACCCGACTTCCGCCCTTCCCGGGTCGCCGATCACACCGAGCTGATGGGCGAGGAGGCCGAGTCGGTGTGCCGCGACTGGCGGCCTGGGCAGGCGATCGACGTCAGCGCGGCCATGATGACGTTCACGACAGGGGTCATCAGCCGCGTTCTCTTCTCCGACTCGCTGAACGCGGCAGCCACCGCCGAGGTGCGGCACAGCCTCGCGGCCATCGTCCGTGGCCTGTTCGTCCGCACGGTGGTGCCGGTCGAGGCCCTGTTCCGGGTCCCCACGCCCGCGAATCGTCGTTACCGGCGTGCGGTCGACCGCGTGCACGCGATCATCGACGCGGCCATCGCCGAGCGCCGACGGGGCGCTCCCCGAGACGACCTGCTGGGGACACTGCTGGAGGCCGCACGCGGCGACGGTTCAAGGAAGGCGATCACCGAACAGGAAGTCCACGACCACCTCGTGTCGCTCCTGCTCACCGGGTCCGAGAGCCCTTCCATGGGCCTGGCCTCCGCTTTCAGCCTCCTGGCCGAGCATCCGGAGACAGAGCGCCGTCTGCACGCCGAGTTGGACGCCGTGCTCGCGGGAGGGCGGCGCCCCGGACCGAACGATCTGCCGCGCCTCGTCTACACCCGATGCGTCATCACGGAGACGCTGCGCCACTCACCACCCGGCTGGCTCTTCACACGCGTCACCGCCAAGGAGACGGAATTCGCCGGGTGCCGTCTCCCCCGCGGCGCCACCGTGCTCTACAGCCCCTACCTGCTGCACCACGATCCCTCGTCGTTCCCCGACCCGGACCGATTCCTTCCGGAACGCTGGCTGCCGGGTCAGGCAGCCGACGAGCAGCACGGTGCGTTGATCCCGTTCGCCGCGGGCAGCCGCAAATGCATCGGCGACGTGCTCTCCATGGCGGAGATGACCGTGGCCCTCGCGACCGTCGCCGGCCGGTGGCGCCTGCGCCACCGGCCCGGTCCGACAGAACAGCCGCGGCCCGGCGCGACGCTGGGGCCGAGGTCGCTGGTGATGATCTGTGAACCGCGTACGCACACGCCGGTCGGCACATCGCCTCGTACGACTTCTCCCGCAACCCGGACATCCGCCGCACCCGGCACTCCCGATTCCCGAAGGGAAGGTGGCAACGGTGTCGACGACGCATGAGGAAATCGCACTCGACGCGCAGGACGGAATTCCGGCTTCCAGCCTCAAGGACCTGATCGACACCCATCTCTACATGCCTTTCCCGTTCCTGAGCAATCGCCATGCATCCGAAGCGGCCGCCGGCGTGGACGCATGGTTACGCTCGTGCGGGCTGACCGAGGAAGTGGGAGTGGCGGCGATGATCGCCTTCACTCGGCCGGCCGAACTCGCCTCCTACAACAGCCCGACGGTTGAGTTGGACGTCCTCCAGATCATGGCCAATCAAATCGCCTATCAATTCATCTTCGACGACCGAGCGGAAGAGATCGGCCGGCGGTCACCGGACCGGCTGCTGCCCATGCTGTGCGAGAGCATCGGAATCCTGCGCGACGGTGCCGCGCCCTGCACACCGCTGGGGGCGGCGCTGGCCGATCTCCACCGGCAGGTCCGGGAGCGGTGCACACCCGCACAAGCCGCGCGATGGGAGTGGAAGAGCCGCGAATACGTCCATGGCCTCCTGTACGAGTCGGTGGCCCAGGCGCAGCCCAACCGCCCGGGCATGGGCCTGAGCACTTCGATACGTGCGCTGACCGCGGGTGTCGAGCCCTTCTACCCGTTGACCGAAGCGGCACAGGCGGGCGAGCTGGCTTCCCACGAGCTGCATCACCCCACCGTGCGGCGCCTGAGCAGGCTGTCAGCCGATGCCGCGGTGTGGATACCCGACCTCTTCTCCGCCGTGAAGGAGCAGCGGACAGGCGGCCTGATCAATCTGGCCCTCGCCCACCAGCGGACCCACCGGTGCTCCCTTCAAACGGCCCTGCTGCTGGCCATCCGCCAGATAAACGGCACCATCAGGGAGTTCGAGCGACTGTACGAGGAGATCAAACCCGAGTTGAGCCCTGCCGGGATCGGCTACGTGGAAGGGATGGTCGGCTGGATGCGCGGGTGTTACCACTGGGCGCGCACCGTGCCGCGCTATGTGGACACGGCGTTGACGCCTGCTCTCACCTGATGCCTGGTGCGCCCGCCGGTGGCAGACGGCGGGCGCACGGCTCTGCGAGGTCGCCCGCACCCAGTTCTCCGCAACGGCCCGCACCGAGAAGGGCTGATTCGGATCTCATTACCCGAAGGGCGGACAATCGAACCGCTTCGCCGCGGGATTCATCCTTCTCTGTCATTCCCCTCCCGAACACGACCATCGGGCACCGGTCCGGGGCATACGCTCTGCGCTGTCCTCCGAGGATCAACGACAGGAAGCGGTAGGGCACATGGCGCATGGGTCGTGGCAACCGAACACCGAGCCCCGCCCGTTGTTGGAGCGCCAACGGGAACTCCAGGCGCTCGACTCCGCCTTGTCGGACCTCCGGGAGGCCGCCGACGGCATGCAGCGAGCACGGTCCACCGGTCTGCTCGCCTTCACCGGGCCGGCCGGGCTGGGCAAAACGGCACTCCTCACGAAGGCACGCGCCGGCGCCGCGGCACACGGATTCCATGTGCTCTCGGCCCGGGCCGGCGAAAACGACCAGGAGTTGGCGTTCCGTCTGGTGCGCCAGCTCGTCCAGCCGGTGCTGGCCACGATGGACGAGACGGAACGCCGGGCCTTCCTGGGCAGTTGGTACGACATCCTCGCCGCCACGCTCGGCCTGGAGGCGACCGACACCGCCCACACGCCGGACCCCACCGGGGTGCGCGACGGCCTCGACTGGGTCATGACGCGCCTCGTGGCGATGAAGGCGCCGCTCGTCCTGCTCCTGGACGACCTGCACTGGGCCGACTTCGAATCACTGGGCTGGCTCGCCTCCTTCGCGCCCCGGGCCGCCGATCTCCCTCTCCTGATCATCGTCGCCTACCGGCCCGACGAACTGCAGCCCGATGCGGCCGCTTTCCGCACGGTCGTCGAACGTCACGGGGACCGCCCCTACCCGCTGGCACGGCTCAGTGCCGCAGGCGTGGCCCGGATCGTCCGGGACGAACTGGGAGAGGGCGTCGAGGACGAGTTCTGCGACGAATGCTGGTCGGTGACCGGCGGCAACCCGTTCGAGACCATCGAACTCGCCATCAGGCTCGGCGAACGGAAACTGACGGGCGCACAGGACGAGTTGCCCGCGATGCGTGACCTGGCCGCGGCGGTCAAGGGCCCCGGACTGATCGAGAGCCTGCACGCGCTGGGCACGGCCACCGTCCGTTTCGCCCATGCCGCGGCCGTACTGGGTCCCCCGGTGTCCCGGGAGCTCGCCGCCACTCTCGCGGTGATCGGCAGCGAGGAGGCCGTGGAGTCCACCGAGAAGTTGCGTGCCGCCCGGATTCTCGCCGAGGCCGAGGGGCCCGGGGGCGGCATCGAGTTCGTCCACCCGCTGATCGCCACGACGATCTACCGGTCCATCCCCTCGGGCCTGCGGGTCGGTCTGCACGACAGGGCCGCGGAGGCTGTCCGCGCGGCGGGGTTCGGCCCGACCGCCGCCGCCCGGCATCTGCTGGAGGTGCCCTGCGAAGGCCGGCCCGAGGTGGTCGATTGCCTGCGCGAGGCCGCCCGCGAGTACCTTCGGGCCGGGGCTCCGGAGGCTGCCCGGCGCGTCCTGTCCCGAGCGCTGCAGGAGCCACCGCTTCCGGAACACCGGGCCGCGCTGCTCCATGAGCTCGCGGGCTCGACCTTCCTGATCGAGCCCACGGCCACGGCCAGCCATCTCCAGGAGGCGCTGGCGGAGCCCGACGTGGATCCCCATCTGCGGGCCTCCATGGTCTACCGGCTGACCCAGGCGCTCGCCCACACCGACCGGCTGGCCGAGGCGGCGACCGTTTCCGCCGACGAGGCACGGCTCGCCACCCATCCGCGCATCCGACTGCGCATGCAGGGCGATCACTTCGTCTGGAGCGCCTTCCGCGCCGACGAGCCCGACTCCTCCGCCCGCTCACGCAGGCTGGCACGCCTGGCCGAGCGGCTGACCGGCCGCGGTCTGGAGGAACGGTACATCCTGGGTTCGCGTGCGTGGGACGCCATGGTACGCGGCGAACCCCGGCACACCGTCCTCGCGTGTGCGGAGGAGGCCCTGGGCGGCGGACTGAGCTGGACCGACGAGACCCGCGGCTTCGAGGTTCCGGTGTCGGTCGCCCTGGCGTTCATGTACAGCGACCAGCCCCACCGGGCCGAGGAACTGTTCACCGCCGGCATCGCCGAGTGCGAGCGCAAAGGCTGGCGTGGCTCCCACCTGGCCCTGGGACAGACCCTCTACGGCTACATCCGCTACCGTCGCGGCTGCCTGGCGGACGCCGAGCAACTGGCACGGGAAGGGCTGCGCATCGCCGACCGGGTCGAAGGCGCCGTCCCCGCCCAATGGTTCGCCATCGGCATCCTCATCCAGACCCTGCTCGCCCGCGGCCGCACCACCGAGGCGCGTCGCCTCGCCGACTCCTACCACTACGGCGAGGTCGTCCCGAACGCCGTCATCTACCCCGACCCCCGCACCGTGTACGCGGAACTGCTCCTGGCCGAGGGCCGGCATGCCGAGGCCGCGGCCCTGTTGTCCGCCGTCGGGGACTGGCTCGACGCACGGGGCACGGGCAACCCCTCGTGGTGCCCCTGGCAGCTGCACCTGGCGTCCGCCCTGGCCCCCACCGATCCGGCGACCGCGGTCGGCCACGCCCAGGACGCCGTCCAGCGGGCCCGGGAGTTCGGCGCCGCCTCCGTGATCGGCCAGGCCCTGCGCACCCTCGCCGAGGTGACGGGCGGACCGTCGGCGGTCGACCTGTACGCGGAGGCCGTTGACCACCTGGAGCAGTCGCCCGCCTCCTATGAGCTCGCCCGTGCCCTGATCGGCCACGGCGCCGCGCTGTCCCGGGGCGGCCGGGTCCAGGAGGCCGCCGATCGGCTCTACCGGGGCCTGGAGGGTGCCGTCCACTGTGGGGCGGAGGCGCTCGCCGCCCGGGCCAGGGAAGAACTCTCGGCGGCCGGACTGCGGCCGCTGCCGCTGCGGTACGCGCAGGCGGACACGCTGACGGGTCAGGAACGCCGTACCGCCGAGCTGGCCGTCCAGGGCCAGCCGGCGGCCGTGATCGCCAAGGAACTGCGGCTCACCGAACAGGGCGTGCGACAGTTGCTGTCCTGCGTGTACCGCAAGGTCGGTACCGACGCCGCCGGCCTCGCCAAGGCCCTGGAGACCTTTCCTCGCCCCCGGTCCTGAGGTCTCGGCCGGCCGCCGGTCCCTGACGAGTGCCGGGGCCCTGTCACACGGGTCGCTCCCGGCCCTCCCAGTACGGGTCCCGCAACCGCCGCTTGTACAGCTTGCCGTTGGGGTCCCGCGGCATCTCGGTGATGAAGTCGACGGTCTTGGGCCGCTTGTAGCCGGCGAGCCGGTCGGCGCAGTGGTCGAGGATCGCCGTGGCCAGGGCGGGGCCCGGGGTGTGGCCGGGGGCGGGTTCGACGACGGCCTTGACCTCCTCGCCCCAGTCGTCGTGCGGGATGCCGAAGGCGGCGGCGTCGGCGACGGCGGGGTGTTGGAGCAGTACGGACTCGATCTCGGCGGGGTAGATGTTCACCCCGCCCGAGATGATCATGTCGATCTTGCGGTCGCGCAGGAAGAGGTAGCCGTCCTCGTCGAGGTAGCCGAGGTCGCCGACGGTGAAGAAGTCGCCGATGCGGTTCTTCCTCGTCTTGGCCTCGTCCTTGTGGTAGGCGAAGCCGCCGGTGTTCATCTTCAGGTAGACGGTGCCGAGTTCGCCGGGCGGGAGCCGGTTGCCGTCGTCGTCGAAGACGGCGAGTTCGCTGATGGGCCAGGCCTTGCCGACCGTGCCGGGCTTCTTCAGCCAGTCCTCGGCGGTGGCGAAGGCGCCGCCGCCCTCGCTGGCCGCGTAGTACTCCTCCACGCACGGGCCCCACCAGTCGAGCATCGCCCGCTTCACGTGGTCGGGGCAGGGAGCGGCCCCGTGGATGGCGTGCCGCATGGAGGAGACGTCGTAGCGGGCCCGCACCTCCTGCGGCAGGGCGAGCAGGCGGTGGAACTGGGTCGGGACCATGTGGGTGTGGGTGCACCTCTCACGGTCGATCAGGCGGAGCATCTCCTCGGGCGTCCACTTGTCCATCAGCACCAGGCGGTGGCCGATGTGCAGGGACGCTCCCGCGAACTGGAGGACGGCCGTGTGATAGAGCGGCGAGCAGACCAGGTGCACGTTGCCGTCGAACGGGCGGATGCCGAAGATGCCGAGGAAGCCGCCCAGGTACGCCTCCTCGGGGAGCTTGCCGGGCAGCGGGCGCCTGATGCCGCGGGGGCGGCCGGTGGTGCCCGAGGTGTAGTTCATGACCCAGCCGAGGGTGCGGTCGGCGGGCGCCGACTCCGGCTGCCCGTCGAGGAGTTCGGCGTACGGCCGGAATCCCTCGACCGTGCCGATCGCGTACCGGTGGGTGACGGGCAGGCCGGCCTCGTCGGCGGCGTGGCGGGCGGGGGCGGCGAAGCGTTCGTGGGCGAGGAGCACCTTGGCGCCGGAATCGGCGACGATCCAGGCGATCTCGGGGCCGACGAAGTGGTGGTTGACGGGGACCAGGTAGAAGCCCGCCTGGCTGGCGGCGAGGTAGGCGGTGACGAACTCGGCGCTGTTGGGCAGGACCACCGCGAAGGCGTCGCCGCGCTCCAGGCCGGCCGCGCGCAGGCCGTGGACCAGGCGGTTGGCGGCGGCGTGCAGCCGGCCGGCGGTCCACTCCTCGCCGTCGGGAGCGACGAGGACGGTGCGGTGGGGGTCGGCCGCGGCCTGGGCCCAGAAGCCTGCCGGGGGTGTGCTCGTGCTCGTCACTGGCCGCTCCTTCCGGCGATGCGGTTGATGCGATCGACGGCTCGTTCGAAGCCGCGGGCGAGGTCGTCGAAGACGGCTCGGACGCTGCGTTCGCTGTTCATCCGGCCCACGATCTGGCCGACGGGGGTGCCGAGCAGCGGCCCGACCTCGTACTTCTGGATGCGCGAGACGGCCTCGGCGACCAGCAGGCCCTGCAGGGGCATGGGGAGGGTGCCGGGTCCCTGCGCGTCGTCCCAGGCGTCGGTCCACTCGGTGCGCAGCTGGCGTGCCGGTTTGCCGGTCAGGGCGCGGGAGCGCACCGTGTCGCCGGATCCGGCGGCGAGCAGTTTGCGGGTCAGGGCGGGCGAGTGGAGGTCGGCCTCTGTGGTGGTCAGCCATATGGAGCCCAGCCACACACCTTGGGCGCCGAGGGTGAGTGCGGCAGCCACCTGTTGGCCGCTCCCGATGCCCCCGGCCGCCAGCACGGGCAGTGGGTCGACCGCCTCCACGACCTCCGGCGTCAGCACCATGGAGGCGATCTCGCCGGTGTGGCCGCCCGCCTCGTAGCCCTGGGCGACCACGATGTCGATGCCGCGCTCCTTGTGTTTGACGGCGTGCCGGGCGCTGCCCGCGAGGGCGGCGACGAGGACGTCCCGCTCGTGGGCGCGCTCCACGACGTCCGCGGGCGGTGAACCGAGGGCGTTGGCGAGCAGCTTGATCGGGTAGTCGAAGGCGACGTCGAGCTGTGTGCGCGCCACCTGCTCCATCCACCCGGTGATGCGCCAGCCGGACGCCTCCCCCTCGGCCAGTTCGGGCACGCCGTACTTGGCGAGGGTGTCCTTGACGAACTGCCGGTGCCCTTCGGGGATCATCGCCTCGACGTCGGCCTCGGTGAGTGTCCGGTTGTCCGGGCCTTCCACCTTCTTCGCGGGCATGACGACGTCCAGGCCGTAGGGCCTGCCGTCGACATGTGCCTCGATCCAGTCGAGGTCGCGTTTGAGGTCGTCGGGGGCTGTGTAGCGGACCGCGCCGAGCACCCCGAAGCCGCCGGCCCGGCTGATGGCCGCGGCGACGGCGGGGAACGGCGTGAAGCCGAAGATGGCGTGCTCGACTCCCAGTTTCTTGCTCAGCTCCGTCTGCATGGGCGCAGGATGCCGGAGTCCTCCGGAGGACGGAAGAGGTTTCCTGATGGCCCATCAGTTTTCTGTTCGCCTCGTGGACCGCACCCACCTCATTGACACGACCGGCACCCGACAGCAAGGTTTCACGATGACCGATGAAGTGGCCCCCAGACCTACCCGCCGCCAGCTGGGCACCTGGGCTGTGAGCGGCGCCCTGGTCCTCGCGTCCTTACCCGCCGCCCCGGCCGCAGCAGCCCCCACGTCCGCTCACCCCACTCTCCGCCACGGTTCCCCCGAGCGTGCCGGCCTCCTCCCCGCGCACCTCCGCCGACTCGTCACCGATGCCGAGGCGTTCCTCGGCCCCTCCCCCAAGCACCCCTGGTACGCGGGCGCCGTCCTGCTCGCCGGACGCGGCGGCACCGTGGCCCTGCACCGGCCCATCGGGGCGGCGGTGCGCTACCGGGCGTACGACGAGAAGACCGACACCGGCGTCGAGTTCCCGCCCGACCGGCAGATCGCGATGGCCGAGGACACCGTCTTCGATCTGGCATCGGTGTCCAAGCTGTTCACCTCGATCCTGGCCGTGCAGCAGATCGAACGGGGGGCGCTCGGGCTGGAGGCGACGGTCGCCTCCTACCTCCCGGACTTCGGCCGTGCGGGCAAGCAGGACATCACGATCCGTCAGCTCCTCACGCACACCTCGGGGTTCCGCGCCTGGATCCCGCTGTACAACGCGCCGACGTACGAGGACAAGCTCCAGCTCATCTGGAACGAGCCGCCGCTGAACCCGCCGGGCACCAAGTACCTCTACTCGGACCTGAACCTGATCTCCCTCCAGCTGGTCCTGGAGAAGATCACCGGCCGCACGCTCGACGCCCTGCTCCGGGACGAGATCACCGCCCCGCTCGGCATGCACCGCACCCGCTACAACCCGCCCGCCGCCTGGAAACCGAAGATCGCCGCCACAGAGGACGCCCGCACACCCTGGTCCGGCCTGGACCGGGGGCTCGTATGGGGCGAGGTGCACGACGAGAACGCCTTCAGCCTGGGCGGGGTCGCGGGGCACGCCGGCGTGTTCTCGAACGCATGGGACCTCGCGGTCCTCGGCCGGACGCTGCTGAACGGCGGTGCCTACGGCAAGTCCCGCATTCTGGAGCCGGAGTCGGTGGAGCTGATGTTCACCGACTTCAACACCGCCTTCCCGGGCGACGAGCACGGCCTCGGCTTCGAGCTCTACCAGCACTGGTACATGGGCGCCATGGCCACCCCGCGCACCGCGGGGCACACCGGCTTCACCGGCACCTCGCTGGTCCTCGACCCGACGACCGACTCCTTCCTCGTCGTCCTCGGCAACTCCGTCCACCCGGTGCGCACTTGGCGCTCCGGTTCCGCACCCCGGGTCGCCGCCGCCGACAACCTGGCCCGCGCGGTACCGATCCGCCCGCGGCACGGTCGTACGGCATGGTTCTCCGGAATGGCGAACGCCACCACCGCCACCCTGGCACTCCCCGCACTCGACACGTCCTCGGACCCCGCATGCCTGCGCTGCGCCCTGTGGTGGGACACCGAACCGCAGTCGGACCTCCTCGCCCTGGAGACGAGCAGTGACGGCGGGACCACATGGCAGCCGCTGGCCTTCACCACCACCCGCCACGGCGACCGGCCCCAAGACCATCCGACCGGCACGGTCACCGGGTGGTCGGGGCGCGTCTGGCACCGGCTCACGGCCGAACTGCCCGCCGCGCGGCAGCTCGCGCTGCGCTGGCGGTATGCGACGGACCGGCTGTACGTGGGACGCGGCGCCTATGTCGACGGGCTGCGCGTCGAGACGGCCGACGGTGTCCTGTTCGACGACGCGCGCCCGGCGGACCGGGCGCGCATCGAGGCGAACGGGTGGACTCCGTCGGCCGACTGAGGCACTCCTCGCGACTGCTCGGCTACTCGTTGAAGACGGCCTTCTGGACGTCGTTCGGTCCGTCGAAGCGGTCACGCTTCATGCCGTCGAGCCGGCTGACGACCTTCTCGTCGGCGTGGTTCTTGCGGGCTCGCTCCACCAGATGCTGCTTGTCGGTCGGGTAGTCGGCGCCGCGGAGGGCCTTCTGCAGGTCGGTGGGACTGAGATCGGCCATGACAGCCTCCCCGTGAGTCGAGGTGATTCGAGCGAATTGTCCATTTTTGCCCAGTACCCCTCCTCGTCGGAGGCATGTACGTCACTCCTCGTGGGCCCGGAGGACGGCCATCGCCGCGTTGTGCCCCGGCACGCCGCTCACCCCGCCGCCGCGCACCGCGCCCGCCCCGCACAGCAGCACGTTCGGGTGCCGGGTCTCCACACCCCAGCGGCCCGTGCCCTCCTGGGCGTACGGCCAGGCGAGCTCCCGGTGGAAGATGTTGCCGCCGGGCAGGCGCAGGTCGCGCTCCAGGTCCAGCGGGGTCTTCGCCTCGATGCAGGGGCGGCCGTCGGCGTCGGTCGCCAGGCAGTCGGCGAGCGGCTCGGCGAGGTGGGTGTCCAGCTGGGCGAGTGTCGACTTCAGCAGTTCCTCGCGTACGGCGGCGTTGTCGCGCGCGAAGAGCCGGGCCGGTGTGTGCAGGCCGAAGAGGGTGAGGGTCTGGTAGCCCTGGGCGACGAGGTCGGGTCCGAGGATCGTCGGGTCCGTCAGCGAGTGGCAGTAGATCTCGGACGGCGGCGCGGCGGGGAGTTCTCCGGCGGCGGCCTGGGCGTGGGCGGCGGCCAGTTGGTCGTAGCCCTCGGCGATGTGGAAGGTGCCGGAGAACGCCTCGCGGGGGTCGACGGAGCTGTCGCGCAGCCGGGGCAGCCGCCTGAGCAGCATGTTCACCTTGAGTTGGGCGCCCTCGGCGGGAGCCGGGGGCGTGTCGCCGGTGAGGGCGGCCAGCTCCTGCGGGGAGGCGTTCACCAGGACGTGCCGGGCGGCGACTACGCCCTCGCCGTCCGCGGTGCGATAAGTGATCTCGGCCGTACGACCGTCCGTGTCGATCCGTACCGCCTCGTGCCCGGTGGCGATGGCCGCGCCCGCCTGCCGGGCCGCCGCGGCCAGGGCGTCGGTGAGGGCGCCCATGCCGCCGACGGGGACGTCCCAGTTGCCGGTGCCGCCGCCGATGACGTGGTACAGGAAGCAGCGGTTCTGCTTCAGCGACGGATCGTGGGCGTCGGCGAAGGTCCCGATGAGCGCGTCCGTCAGGACCACGCCCCGCACCAGGTCATCCGTGAAACGCTCCTCGATCGCGGCGCCGATCGGCTCCTCGAAGAGGGTCCGCCAGGCCTCCTCGTCGTCCACCCGGCGGCGCAGTTCCTCGCGGCTCGGCAGGGGTTCGGTGAGCGTCGGGAAGACGCGCCGAGCGACCTCGCCGGTCATGGCGTAGAAGCGCTGCCAGGCCGCGTACTCGCGCTCCCCGCCCGTCAGCCGGGCGAACGCCTCCCGGGTGCGCCGCTCGCCGCCGCCCACCAGCAGGCCGGTGGGCTGTCCGTCGCGCTCGGCGGGCGTGTACGAGGAGACGTTGCGCGTGCGGACCCGGAAGTCCAGTCCGAGGTCCCGGACGATCTTCTTCGGCAGCAGGCTGACCAGGTACGAGTAGCGCGACAGCCGCGCGTCGACACCGGCGAAGGGCCGCGTGGACACGGCGGCGCCCCCGGTGTGGTCCAGCCGCTCCAGCACCAGCACGGACCGTCCGGCCCGGGCCAGGTAGGCGGCGGCGACCAGGCCGTTGTGGCCTCCGCCGACGATGACGGCGTCGTAGGTGCGGTGTCCCGGGTGTCCCTCGTGTGCGGCCATGCCTCTTCGTAACACGTGATGATCTAGGTCGGCCAGAGGTGCGTAGCCGTCGGCGCACACGTCGGCTCAGACGTCCGGGCTGAAGCCTCGCACGCTGCGCAGCCCGAGGGACCGCAGGGTCTCCTCTGCGGGCTTGCTCCGGGCGTGGAGGTAGAGACTCTCGAAGAATGGACAGCACGGTGCTCGCCGGGCCACTCGCTCCGCTCGGATGTACGGCTCAAGGGCTTCCCACACCTGGTTGACACGAAAGTGGAAGATGCCCAGGGCGACACGTGAATCCACGATTCCGAACGCATACAGGATGGAGATGTACTCGTAGGTGAAGGCGACGTTGCGCGTCATGGATCGAGCCGGTTCAGGGAGCGCGTCCATTCCACCGTCCGGCGGATGGTCTGTGGCGAGCTCCGTCAGGACGTATCGCTGGTCGCTCTGGAACTCCTTGTCACGGATGTTGCGCATGGCAACCTCGAGCACCATGGTCATGTCGCTCATGGTTCGCGCGTGCCGCGTCTGCCGGAAGGTGGCGAACCCTGACAGTGCCAGGGCGATGAGTGAAACAGCTAGCGTGGCGGCGTTGTACACGGCGCCCTCCGTCTCGGTCGGAGCGTTGCCCGACGCAGTGTGAGCCTCCATCTGAAGTCGCAACAAGAGGGCAGATTGCGGCAGTTGGCGCTCAGCCCTTGAGCGTGCCAGGATCACTGCCCGCCCGCCGCCCGCCGCTGCCGCAGCGCCGTCACCCTCCGGTACAGCTCGGCCGCCTCCGCGCCCCGTCCGAGTTGCTGGAGGCAGTGGGCCTCGTCGGTGCGGCTGGCGAGGGTGTCGGGGTGGTCGGCGCCGAGGACGCGTTCGCGGGCGGCGGCCACCCTGCGGTACTCGGTGAGGGCGTCCGGCCAGCGGCCCAGCCAGCCGAGGCTCACGGCGACCTCGCGCCGGCTGACCAGGGTGTCCGGGTGCTCGGGGCCCAGCACGCGCTCCCGGATCGCGCACACGTCGCGGGACTCGGCGAGCGCCTCCTCCCAGTGGCCGAGGCGGCCGAGGTTGACGCCGAGGCCGTGCCGGGCGCGGAGGGTCTCCGGGTGGGCGGGGCCGTGGACGCGGGTGCGGTCGTCGATGAGCTCGCGGTAGAGCTGGAGCGCCTCCCCGCTGCGGCCCAGGCGGCCGAGGCTGATCCCGACCTCGTAGCGGGCGGCGAGGGTGTCGGGATGGTCGGGCCCGAGGGCCTGGGTGCGGGCCGCGGCGACCTCGCGGTAGGTCTGCAGGGCCTCCGCCCAGCGGCCCAACTGGCCGAGCGCGTAGGCGACTTCGTAGCGGGTGACCAGGGTGTCGGGGTGCTGCGGGCCCAGCACACGGGCGCGGGCCGCGGCGACCTCCGCGGCCATGCGGTACGAGTCCTCCAGGCGGCCGAGCCTGCTGAGGTTGAAGGCGAGGTTGTGGCGGCAGCGCAGGGTGTCGGGGTGGTCGGCGCCCATGGTGCGCTCGCGGGCGGTGAGCACGGACGTGTAGACCTGGTGCGCGTCGAAGTGGCGGCCCAACTGGCCGAACACATACGCCATTTCCTGGCGGGCGGCGAGCGTCTCGGGATGGTCGGGGCCGAGGGCGAGGCTGCGGGCGCGGGCGACGTGCTTGTACTCACGCAGCGCGTCGGCGGCGCGGCCGGTGCGGCTGAGGGTGAAGGCGAGCTCGTAGCGGCTGGCGAGGGTGTCGGGGTGATCGGGGCCGAGGAGGTGCTCGCGCTCGGCGGCGACGGCCCGGTGCACCTCGCCCGCCTCGGCCCAGCGGCCCAGCCGGCCGAGGCTGAGCCCGGCGTTGTGCCGGCCGGCCAGCGCGGTGAGCATCGCCGTCGACGGGGCGGGCGGTTCCTCCGGTACGGCGGCCTCCGCGGGCCGGCCGGTGACCGGACGGGGGATCCACTCGCCGGTGAGCCCGGCCGCGGCGTCGGGGGGTGTGGTGCGCGGACCGGGGCCGGTGGCCTTGTGGCCGGTGGTCATGCCGCGGGTCCAGGACGGCAGGCGGGTTCCGCGGGCCACCGGCTCCGGGGGCCGCAGGGCGGGGCGCGGGGCCACCACGGTCGGCACATAGGCCGGCGTGGTGCGGCCCAGGCCGATCCGGCGGCCCAACTCGCGGGCGTCGTACGGGCGTTCCTCGGGGCGCTTGGCCAGCAGGTCGAGGATGATCCGCTCGAAGTACTCGGGCAGCTCGGCGCGGTGGCTGCGCGGCGGGCGGGGCGGGGTGTCGCGGTGGCCGACGAGGATCGCCCAGGGGTCGTCGAGGTCGAACGGCGGTACCCCCGTGGTGATCTCGTACAGGACGCACCCCAGCGAGTACAGGTCGCTGCGCTGGTCCACCTCCTCCCCGCCGATCTGCTCCGGCGACATGTAGTGCGGGGTGCCCATCGCGATGCCGGTACCGGTCAGCCGGGAGGTGAAGCCGATGTCGTGGCCGAGGCGCGCTATGCCGAAGTCGCAGATCTTCACCGTGCCGTCGCCGAGCCGCATGATGTTCGCGGGCTTCAGGTCGCGGTGGACGATGCCCTGCTGGTGGGTGTAGGCGAGGGCGGCGGCGACCTGGTCGGCGATGTCGACGGCATCGGAGACGGGCAGCGGGTGGTGCTTGTTGTCCTCCAGCAGCTGGCTGAGGTTGCGGCCCTCCAGCAGCTCCATCACCAGGAACAGCACCCCGTCGGACTCGCCGAAGTCGTGGACGACGGTCACCCCGCGGTGCTGGAGTGCCGCGGCCACCCGGGCCTCGCGGCGAAACCGCTCCCGCAGGACGCGGGTGAAGGCCTGGTCGTGGTGGGGTCCCAGCGGCTTGAGGCACTTCACGGCGACCTGCCGGCCCAGCGACTCGTCGCGCGCACGCCACACCTCGCCCATACCGCCGCGCCCGATCAGATCGAGCAGCAGGTACCGGCCCTGGATCAGCCTGCTGTCGCCCATCGCCCGCGATCGCCCCCCGTCACGGTCCGCCCCACCCTCCCCCGGCTCGTCCAGTATGGCGAGCTATCGTCCGAGTTTGTACGGTGCCGGGCGTGAGCCGGGACCGAGCCGGGCCATGGCGCGCAGGATGTGTTTGGGCGGGAGTTGCCACCGCAGACGTGCGGGAATGCAGCGCAGCAGGGTGCCCGTGACACGCAACTGACGGGTGACAGTGGCAGGCCCGGAGACCCGTCTGCCGTACAACTCGTGGGCGTACGGCGGCAGGGCGGCGTATGCCACGTGCGCCACGCGCCGCCACAGCACCTCGCGCGCCGGGACGAGCAGGGGGTGCGTCGGCGGGCGGAGGAGGAAGTCGTCCACCGCGCGGGCCCCGGGCCCGCAGGCGAGCTCGGGGCGCACCTTCTCGAAGTACGCCGTCATCTCCTGCTGGCTCGCCGGTACGGCGTCGGGGTCCAGGCCCACCAGCCGGGCGGCGACCCGCTGTTCGGCGACGTAACGGTCGGCCTGCGCGTCCGTGAGGCGGAGCCCGGAACGCCGGGCGACCTGCAGATAGGAGTCGATCTCGGCGCAGTGCACCCACAGCAGCAGTTCGGGTTCGTCGACGCCGTACCGCTCCCCCGTGTCCGGGTCCGTGGCGCTCAGCATGCTGTGGATCTTCCGCACCCGGGCGCCGGCCTTCTCGGCGGCGTCGGTGGTGCCGTAGGTGATGGTGCCGACGAAGTTCGCGGTGCGCAGGAGGCGGCCCCAGGCGTCCTGGCGGAAGTCGGAGTTCTGCATGACACCGCGTACCGCGCGCGGGTGCAGGGCCTGGAGGTAGAGCGCGCGGATTCCGGCGACCCACATCATGGGGTCGCCGTGCATCTGCCAGGTCACCGAGGCGGGACCGAACAGTCCCGGGTCGGCATCGGTCATGCGGCCCACCTCCGCGTACGCCCGTTCGACCACGATCCCATGCTGCGCATCGGTGGTCGAGGGGCCGGATCGGGAGCTGCCGTCACCGGTTCTGCGGTGCGTCGAAGTGGGCCGTGGCCAGGACGGAGCCGTCCCCGTCCAGCAGCCGGGCACCGGACACCGTGGCCGGGTCGACTCGCGTGGGGGCTCCCCAGTAGCCCCGGCCGGCATCGTCGAGGGCGAACTCCCCGACGGGGACGGTCGTGCCGTCCGTACGCTCCAGTCGGCAGCTGACCTTTCCGCCCTCGGGGTATCCGTCGCGCGAGCCTGCGGCATCGGAGTCGTCTCCGGCCCGGAAGCCGGATCCGGATTCGTCTCCGGCCCGGACGTCGGATCCGGAGCCGTCCCGGTCGAGGTGGACCGACATGTAGACCCAACCCGGAGATCCGGTGTAGGCGAAGATCCGGCCCACCGGGCGGTCGTCGGGGGTCCGCAGAGAAGCCGCGCGCAGTTCGTGCTCCGAGCCGGAGGGCTCCGAACTCCGCGAGGAGGGAGCCGGCGCTCCCTCGATGGCCGTACCGACGGCCCAGCCGCCGAAGCCGAACCCGAGGGCGATCGCGGCGGCGGCCGCGACCGCCACGCCGGCTCGTGGTCGCCGCCGTCGCGCCGGCCGGTTCAGGCGCAGCGCTTCCATCACCCGGGTCTCGAAACCGGCGGGCGGCTCGCTGCCCGGCAGGAGAGAGAGCAGTCCGTCCGCGACGGGCGTCAGCTGCTCGACGTGCTTCCGGCAGCCGGGGCAGCGGTCCAGGTGGGCGACGGCCTCGGCGCGCTCCTGACCGGGGAGGATGCCCAGCGCCAGTTCGTCGGCGACGGCCCTCAGCCACGCGCAGTCCCTGTCAGTCATGATCGGCTCGCTCGGGTCCCAGAACCGTCCGCAGTTTCCCCATCGCCGCCCTGATCCGTGTCTTCGCCGTGCCCAGCGGGATCCCTTCGACCTCGGAGATCTGCCGTGCGGTCATCCCGTAGATCCCGGCCATGACCACGGCACGTGCCTGCTGGCGCGGCAGGCCGGCCACCGCACCCCGGATCCGGGATGCCGCCTCGTCGGCCAGTGCCCACTGTTCGGGCGTCCGGGTCACGATGCCGAGCAGGGCGTCGAGGTCCTCGGGGGAGACCGGGGTCGCCTTGCGCGCGCGGACCGCGTCGATCGCCAGGTTGTGCGCGATGGTCGCCAGCCAGGTCTTCACCGATCCGCGCCGGGAGTCGTAGACCTGCGCGTGCCGCCAAGCCCGTTCGAAGGTCTGCTGGGCGATGTCCTCGGCGAGCTGGGGATCGTCGACGACAGCGACGGCGATACCGAAGACCATGCGCTGGAACCGGCGGACGAACGCAAGCGCGATCTCCGGGGCGCCGGTCGCCATGCCCGCCAGCAGCGCCTCGTCCGACAGCCGCCCGAGGGGGAGGCCCGATCTCCGCATACCAGTGGATACGGCGAACCTCGCCGAACGGATTCCCCCGCCTCCACGCGGGAACACGGCCTCATTCTCCCGCTTGCTCCCGCCGGCCGGAAATCCCCTGGCGCGGTCCGTCCGTACCACTGGACAGGAACGATTCTCACGGAGGGCCGAGACATGGCGACGACGCTCAGGACGTGCGTGCGCAGGACCGTCGGACCCGGGCTGGCCGCCGGAGCACTGGCGGGCATCCTCGTGGCGTGCGGAGGCGGAGACGACAACGGCGGGGGCTCGTCGTCGTCACCCCCGGAACAGAGTGGCAAGCCGGGAACCACCCAGGTGGACGTCAAGATGACCGACTTCAAGATGCAGCTGTCCAAGTCGACGCTGGCGGCGGGTGACTACACCTTCGTCGCCAAGAACGACGGACACCACGACCACGCCCTGGAGATCGAGGGCTCCGGAACGGAACAGAAGACCCGAACGCTGGAGCCCGGGGAGTCGGCGAGCCTCACCATCACGCTGAAGGACGGCACGTACGAGGTCTACTGCCCTGTCGACGGACACAAGGACATGGGCATGAAGACCGAACTCACCGTCGGTGGCACCGCCTCACAGAGCGGCACCGGAAAGACCGACAGCAATGGCTACTGAGCGAACGATCGCGCTCGTCGTCCTGCGGCTGGCCGCGGCGGGAGCGACCGCGGCCATGGGCGCGATCCACCTGGACCTCTGGTACGACGGCTACCGGTATCTGGACACGATCGGCCCGCTGTTCCTGCTCAACGCGATCGGGGCCGGGTTGCTCGCGTTGGCGCTGCTGATCACACCCACCCGCCTCCTCCCCCTCCTCGCGGCTCTGGGAGCGCTCTTCACGGCCGGCTCACTCGGGGCCCTGATCGTGAGTCTCACTTCCGGTCTCTTCGGGTTCGAGGAGACTCTCGAAGCGGACCTGGTCAAGCCGACCCTCGTGGTCGAAGCCGCGGGGTGCGTGCTGCTGGTGGCGTTGGCCCTGCTGAGCAGACGGGGACGGACGGCCGTCAGCGCCGCACCCTCGGCATCCGCAGACCGATCCACGAGATGATCTCCCGCTGGATCTCGTTGTTGCCGCCGCCGAAGGTGAAGATGACGGCCGAGCGGTAGCCGCGCTCCAGCTCGCCGTGGAGCACCGCCCCCGCCGAGCCCTCCTTCAGCGCTCCCGGTGCGGCGACGACCTCCATCAGCCAGGCGTACGCGTCCCGGCGCGCCTCGGAGCCGTAGACCTTGACGGCGGAGGCGTCCTGCGGGGTGAGCGAGCCGTCCTGGACGGCGCTGACCATCTGCCAGTTGAGGAGCTTGAGGGCGTCGAGTTTGGTGTGGGTCCGGGCGAGGCGGCGCCGCACCCAGGGCAGGTCGATCACGCGGCGGCCGTCGGCCAGCTTGGTCTCCATGGCCCAGCGCTGGACGTCGTGCAGGGCGCGGATGGCCATGGTGCCGTGGGCGGCGAGGGTGACGCGCTCGTGGTTGAGCTGGTTGGTGATCAGCCGCCAGCCCTGGTTCTCGGCGCCGACGCGGCGGGAGACGGGGACGCGGATGTTCTCGTAGTAGCTGGCGGTGGTGTCGTGCGAGGCGAGGGTGTTGATGAGGGTGCAGGAGTAGCCGGGGTCGGTGGTCGGCACCAGCAGCATGGTGATGCCCTTGTGGGGCGGGGCCTCGGGGTCCGTGCGGGTGGCCAGCCACACCCAGTCGGCGGTGTCGCCGTTGGTCGTCCAGATCTTCTGCCCGTTGACGACGTACTCGTCGCCGTCCCGCACGGCCCGCGTCCGGAGCGAGGCCAGGTCCGTCCCGGCGTCGGGCTCGCTGTAGCCGATCGCGAAATCGATCTCGCCGGAGAGGATCTTCGGCAGGAAGTACGCCTTCTGCTCGTCCGTGCCGTACTGCATGATCGTCGGGCCGACGGTGTTGAGCGCCATCAGGGGCAGCGGTACGCCCGCCTGGGCGGCCTCGTCGAAGAAGATGAACTGTTCCATCGCGGTCAGGCCGCGTCCGCCGTACTCCTCGGGCCAGCCCACGCCCAGCCAGCCGTCCGTGCCGAGCCGTCGGATCGTCTTGCGGTAGTGGCGCTTCTGGGCCGCCGGGTCGGTGAAGCGGGTGTGGGCGAGGTCCGGCGCCAACTCGGCGAAGTAGTCGCGCAGTTCGCTGCGCAGCCGCTGCTGCTCGGGCGTGTATTCGAGGTGCACGGCGCCTCCAGGCTCCCAGGCCGGTCCTGACGGCGCACACCGTAGAACGTGTTTCAGAAATTGGGAATGGCGACGCAGGGAATGACGGCCGCGGGCCTGACGCGAAGCCTCAGTCGAGCGTCCCCATGAAGTCCGTGCAGGCGCGGGCGCAGTCCCGGCACGCCTTCGCCGCCTCCTCGGCGCCCGGGTGGCGGTCGAAGACGTGCGCGCACTCCAGGCAGACCGCCCGGGTCCAGTCCAGCTGGGCGCGCAGGGCGGCCTCGTCCAGCTGGTTCTGCTCGGCCAGCACCCGGCAGGTCGCGTCGCACACCTCGGCGCACATGATGCCCTTGCGCCGCAGAAGTTCCTGCTCCTCCGTCCCGTCCGGGTCCCACAGGCTCGCGCGCAGGGCACAGGCACGAGCGCACTCCGTGCAGGCCTGCGCGCAGGCGAAGCGGTCCTCCAGGAACTGGACGAGCTCTTGCTGGGTGGTTGTCTGTGTCACACCGGTCGGGTAGCCGGTCCGGGTGGGCCCAAACCCGGTGCTCGCACGGGTTCCGGCCGGTTGTGCGCGCCCTGTGCCGGGCACTCGGTGGGCCCGGACGACGACGGACGGAGGTGTCCCCGATGCCCGGACGAGAGGAACTGCCGTCGACCCTGGAGCGCTCACCGAAGGACGCCCAGCGCACCTGGATCAAGGCGCACGACTCGGCTGTCGAGAGTTACGGCGAGGGCGAGCGGGCGCACCGGGTGGCGTACGGCGCGCTGAAGCACAAGTACGAGAAGGTCGGCGACCACTGGCAGCGCAAGGAGGGCGGCCGCAAGGGACCCTCGGACCCGCAGTCCGCCCGGCCCCGGCAGCAGGGCGGCCGCAGCGGCGAAGGCGTCGACGAGCGGGCTTCGAAGCAGCACCTGTACGACCTGGCCCGGGATCTGGACATCGACGGGCGGTCCCGGATGTCGAAGGGGGAGCTGCTCGACGCGATCCGCAAGGCGAACCGCTCGCAGACGCGCGCGGCACGATCGGGGTGATCGGGTTCACGCGGGGTGCCGGGGGTACTCGCGAGCCATGGATACCGCTTGGATGGACATCGCCGCAGCCAGGGGCGCACTCGCCGCCGGACTGCTCGTCGCGGGCGTGGTCGTCGTGGCGCTGCTCGTCGGCGCCTTCGTCCTGGGCATCCGTGTCAGGCGCCGGGAACCGCGCCCGCCGCGCCCGGAGGAGCAGCCCCGGCTGCCCGCCGAGGGGCCGGTCCGTGAGGTCCGGGAGCAGCGGGAGCCCGCCGAGGTGCCGAGGAGCGACCACCGGGTCACCCCGCACGATCTGCCCGCCCACGGCAACATCCCCTCCCGCACGAGCCCGTCGCAGAAACGGCCGCGCTGGAACGAGGGCGGCAGCGGGTCGTTCGGCAGCGGCGGCACAGGCGGTACATGACGCCGACGGCCCCGCCCGGGGCCGCCGTACGCGTCGCACCTGTCGCACCGAGGGAAGTGAGAACCATGGCCGACCCCGCGCGCCACACCCTGCCGCTGCCCGACTACGACCACCTGCCGATCGGCGGCCTGGAGAGCCGCGTGCGGTCGCTGACCGCCGGTGAGGTCGAGGAGCTGCTGGCCTACGAGCGGTCCCACGCCGACCGGCTCGCGGTGATGGAGGTGCTGGCCAACCGGCTGGAGCAGCTCCAGGCCGGTGCCGAGCCGTCATCGGGCGATCCGGGCGCCCTGCGTCCCGAGAGCAGCGCCCGTCAGGGCGGCTCCCCGGTGTCCCCGGCGACCTCGCCGCAGCCCTTCAGCCCGCCTCCGCACGGCACTCCCGACCAGCGGGGGAAGCCGAAGGGTGATCGTACGTGACGGTCCGTTTCCCGGCGCGGGTGCGGGGGCACTCGTGATCCGTGCTGTGGAGGAGGAGAAGGGCCCGTGCCGGAGCGCGGGCCCGTCGTGCCGCTGAACGCACCGCCGACTACGTCGACGGACGACTGCCGCTCTCCGAGGGCGGCGGTCTGCTGCGCAAGGCCTTCCCCGACCACTGGTCCTTCCTGCTGGGCGAGATCGCCCTGTACAGCTTCGTCGTCCTGCTGCTGACCGGGGTCTGGCTGACGCTGTTCTTCCACCCGTCGATGACGGAGGTCGTCTACAACGGCTCGTACCGGCCGCTCGACGGGACGCTCATGTCGGCCGCGTACGAGTCCACGCTGGACATCAGTTTCGATGTGCGCGGCGGCCTGCTGATCCGTCAACTGCACCACTGGGCGGCTCTGGTGTTCCTCGCCGCCATCGGGCTGCATCTGCTGCGGATCTTCTTCACGGGCGCGTTCCGCCGGCCCCGCGAGGTCAACTGGCTGATCGGCGTGACGCTGTTCCTGCTGGCGCTGGCCGAGGGGTTCGCCGGCTACTCGCTGCCCGACGACCTGCTGTCGGGCACCGGCCTGCGGATCGCCCAGGGCATCATGCTGTCGATCCCGGTGGTGGGGACGTATGTGAGCATGTTCGCCTTCGGCGGGGAGTTCCCCGGCGAGGAGCTGATCCCACGGCTGTACTCCCTGCACATCCTGCTGATCCCCGGGCTGCTGCTCGCCCTGGTCTCCGTGCATCTGATCCTGGTCTTCTACCTGAAGCACACGCAGTGGGCGGGCCGCGGCCGCACGCGCGCCAATGCGGTGGGCAAACCGATGTTCCCTCAGTTCACGGCGACATCGGGCGGTCTGTTCTTCATGGTGTTCGGGGTGCTGACGCTGCTGTCGGGGGTGGCGCAGATCAACCCGATCTGGGCGTACGGCCCCTACCGTGCGGACATCGTGTCGACGGGTTCGCAGCCGGACTGGTACGTCGGCTTCCTGGAGGGCTCGCTGCGCCTGGTGCCGCCGTGGGAGACGGCGGTGGCCGGGCACACGGTGATGTGGAACGTGCTGCTGCCCGCGGTCGTGCTGCCGGGCCTGTTGTTCGCGGTGCTGTACGCGTATCCGTTCGCCGAGCGGTGGGCGACCGGCGACCGGGAGGAGCACCATCTGTGCGACCGGCCGCGGGACCACCCGGTGCGTACGGGGCTCGGTGTCGCGGCGATCAGCTGTTACGGCGTCCTGCTCACGGCCGGCGGCAACGACATCATCGCCGACAGCTTCAACGTCTCCGTGAACGCGCTGACGTGGGTGTTCCGGATCGCCTTCGTGCTGCTGCCGCCGCTTGCCTTCATGGTCACCAGGCGGGTGTGTGTGGCGCTGCAGGAGAAGGACCAGGAGCGGCTGACGGAGGGTGAGGAGACCGGCGAGGTGCGGCAGACCATCGCGGGCGGGTACGAGGAGAGCCACGAGCCGCTCGACGAGGAGCGGCGGTATGTGCTGAAGAGCTACGGCTACCGCGTCGAGGAGGAAGTCGAGGAGGAACCGGAGCCGTCCGCGGGTGAGCTGGAACGCTGACCGTCCCGGTCCGCGTACTGGAAGACCATGCCGACCACCCCGTGCCCGAGCACACCCAGGCCCAGCAGGAACAGCCACAGGCCGTACACCACGCCGAGCGCCACGAGGACGGATCCCAGGGCGGTGGTGATGGGCCAGGGGCTGTGCGGCGGGAAGAAGTCGAGCGGGCCGGCCGTGTCGGCGATTTCGGCGTCCGGGAGGTCCTGGGCGCGCAGTCCGCGCCGGCGGTACTGCACGTGCAGGAAGAACGCGACGAGCGCGGCCATCAGGAAGGCGACGATCAGTACGGCGGTTCCGGCGGGTTCCTTGGAACGCCAGCCGTAGCCGACGGCGGTGACGAGGAAGAACGCCGCGACGCCGATGAACAGTCGGGACTCGGTCCGCATCAGCTCTCCTGGGGGATGTCCGGGTGGTGCAGGTCGAACGCCGGGGACTCGGAGCGGATCCTGGGCAGCGCCGTGAAGTTGTGGCGCGGGGGCGGGCAGGAGGTCGCCCATTCGAGGGAGCGGCCGTACCCCCAGGGGTCGTGCTCGGCCACTTTCCTGCCGTAGTGGGCGGTGCGCCAGACGTTGTAGAGGAACGGCAGGGTGGACAGGCCCAGCAGGAACGCGCCGATGGAACTGATGGTGTTCAGGAGCGTGAAGCCGTCCACGGCCAGGTAGTCGGCGTAGCGGCGGGGCATGCCGTTCTCGCCGAGCCAGTGCTGGACGAGGAACGTGGTCTGGAAGCCGGTGAACAGGGTCCAGAAGTGGATCCTGCCGAGGCGTTCGTCGAGCATCTTCCCGGTGATCTTCGGCCACCAGAAGTAGAAGCCGCCGAACATCGAGAACACGACGGTGCCGAAGAGCACGTAGTGCAGATGGGCGACGATGAAGTACGTGTCCGTGAGGTGGAAGTCCAGCGGCGGGGAGGCGATGAGGACGCCGCTCATGCCGCCGAGCAGGAACGTCACCAGGAAGCCCATCGCCCACAGCATCGGTGTCTCGAAGGACAGTGAGCCCTTCCACAGGGTGCCGATCCAGGCGAAGAACTTGATGCCGGTCGGCACGGCGATGAGGAACGACATCAGGGAGAAGAACGGCAGCAGCACGGCGCCGGTCGCGAACATGTGGTGGGCCCACACGACGGCGGACAGCATGGTGATGACGATGGTGGCGCCGATGAGGCCGAGATAGCTGAAGAGCGGCTTGCGGCTGAACACCGGCAGGATCTCGGAGATGATCCCGAAGAACGGCAGCGCCACGATGTACACCTCGGGATGCCCGAAGAACCAGAACAGGTGCTGCCACAGCAGCGCCCCGCCGTTGGCGGCGTCGTAGATGTGCGCGCCGAACCTGCGGTCCGCCTCCAGGGCGAACAGGGCGGCGGTGAGGACGGGGAACGCGGGCAGGATCAGGATCGAGGTGAACAGCACGTTCCAGGTGAACAGGGGCATCCGGAACATGGTCATGCCGGGGGCCCGCAGGCACAGGATCGTGGTGATGAAGTTGACCGCGCCGAGCGTGGTCGACACACCGGTCAGCACCAGTCCCATGGTCCACAGATCGCCGCCCGAGCCGGGGCTGCGCACGGCGCTGTTGAGGGGCGCGTAGGCGAACCAGCCGAAGCTCGCCGCTCCGCCGGGCACCACGAAGCCGGACACGACCATCAGGCCGCCGCCCAGGTACAGCCAGTACGACAGGGCGTTCAGCCGCGGGAACGCCACGTCCGGGGCGCCGATCTGCAGCGGCATGACGGCATTGGCGAACCCGGCGAACAGCGGGGTCGCGAACAGCAGCATCATGATCGTGCCGTGCACGGTGAACAGCTGGTTGTACTGGTCGTTGCTGAACAACTGCAGGCCCGGGCGGGCGAGTTCGGCCCGCATCAGCAGCGCGAGGACGCCGCCGAGCAGGAAGAAGCCGAAGGAGGTCGTCAGGTAGAGGTTGCCGATCACCTTGTGGTCGGTCGTCGTCGCCCACCGCACGAGCGCCCGGCCGAGTCTCCTGCGCGGCCGGGGCGGCGTCGCCCGTGGCCGCCCGGTCCTGCTGTCCACCGCCATGGGCCGCTGGGTACCCCGGTGGCGCGGGCGTCAGTCCTGCGCCCCGGGGCATTCACCCGTGCGCCTCACCTGGTGTCGCTGCTCCCGGCGCGGTCGGCGACGGCCGCCCGGCCCGCCTCCAGTCGGGCCGCCGGGATGCGGAACGGCGAGCAGGAGACGTAGTCCAGGCCCACCCGGTGGAAGAAGTGGATGGAGTCGGGATCCCCGCCGTGCTCACCGCACACGCCGGTCTCCAGGCCGGGGTTGACGGACCGTCCGGCCTCGACGGCCAGCTCCACGAGCCGTCCGACGCCTTCCTGGTCGATCGAGTCGAACGGCGACACCTCGAAGACGCCCTTCTCGAGGTAGAGCGGGAAGAAGGACGCTTCGGCGTCGTCGCGGGACAGGCCCCACGTGGTCTGGGTGAGGTCGTTGGTGCCGAAGGAGAAGAAGTCGGCGGCTTCGGCGATGCGTCCGGCGGTGAGGGCGGCTCGCGGCAGCTCGATCATCGTGCCGATCGGGCAGTCGAGGGTCGTGCCGGTCTCGGCCGCGACCTCGGCGAGGACGCGTTCCGCCTCGGCGCGGGCCAGGTGCAGCTCCGCGACGGTACCGACGAGCGGGATCATGATCTCGGCGTGTGGCCGGCCGCCCGCGCCCAGCCGGTGCACGACCGCTTCGGCGACGGCCCGCACCTGCATGGCCATCAGGCCGGGCACGGCCAGGCCCAGGCGTACGCCGCGCAGGCCGAGCATGGGGTTCTGCTCGTGCATGCGCTCGACGGCGCGCAGGAGTTCGCGGTCGTGCGGGTCCGGGTTCGCCTCGGAGGCGAGCCGCACGGCGAGGTCGGTGCGGTCGGGCAGGAACTCGTGCAGCGGCGGGTCCAGCAGGCGGATCGTCACCGGAAGCCCGTCCATCGCCGTGAGGATTCCGGTGAAGTCCTCGCGTTGCAGCGGCAGCAGGGCGGCCAGGGCCGTCTCGCGCGCCGTGTCGTCGCGGGCCAGGATCATCGCCTCGACCAGCGCCCTGCGCTCGCCGAGGAACATGTGCTCGGTGCGGCACAGGCCGATGCCCTGGGCACCGAGGGCACGCGCGCGTGCGGCGTCCTCGGGCGTGTCGGCGTTGGCCCGTACCTCGAGGCGGCGTACGGAGTCGGCGTGGGCGAGCGCGCCCAGGACGGCGTCGGTGACCGGGTCGGTGCTCGTGGCGGTCTCCAGCGCGCGGCCGACCTCGGACGCCGTGAGCGGGAGCGCGCCGAGGTGGACGGTGCCGGCGGTGCCGTCGACGGAGACGGTGTCGCCCTCGTGGACGACGACGCCCGACTCGGTGGTGAAGCGTCGGGCGGCCGGATCGACGGTGAGGGCCTCGGCACCGCACACGCACACCTTGCCCATGCCGCGCGCGACGACAGCGGCGTGGCTGGTCTTGCCGCCGCGGCTGGTCAGGACCGCCTCGGCGGCGATCATGCCGGGCAGGTCGTCGGGGGTGGTCTCCCGGCGGACCAGGACCACGTGCTCGCCGGCCGCGGCACGGCGTACGGCCTCGGCGGAGTCGAAGACGACGGCGCCGACCGCCGCGCCGGGTGAGGCGGGCACGCCGTGTGCCAGGGGCACGTCGGCCGGGGTGGTGTCGAAGCGGGGGAACATCAGCCGGGTCAGCGCGGCCCCGTCGACGCGGGTCAGGGCCTCGTCCGCGGTGATGGTGCCTTCCTCCCGCAGGTCGTGGGCGATGTGGAAGGCGGCTTCGGCGGTGCGCTTGCCGACGCGGGTCTGCAGGATCCACAGTTTGCCGCGCTCGACGGTGAACTCGACGTCGCACAGGTCGCGGTAGTGGTTCTCCAGGGTGCGCAGGTGGTCGCCGAGTTCGACGTACGCACGCGGGTCCAGCGTCTTCAGCTCGCTCAGCGGCAGCGCGTCACGGACGCCGGAGACGACGTCCTCGCCCTGCGCGTCGGGCAGATAGTCGCCGTAGATGCCCCGTTCGCCGGTGGCGGGGTCGCGGGTGAAGGCGACGCCGGTGCCGGAGTCGCCCCCGAGGTTGCCGAAGACCATCGCCTGGACGTTGACGGCGGTGCCGAGGTCGTCGGGGATGTGCTCGCGGTGGCGGTAGACGCGGGCGCGTTCGACGTTCCAGGAGTCGAAGACGGAGCGGATGGCGCGGGCGAGCTGGTCGGTGGGGTCCTGCGGGAAGTCCTCGCCGGTCTCCTTGCGGACGATGTCCTTGAACTCATCGGTGAGGTCCACGAGTTCGGCGGTGTCGAGTTCGTGGTCGGTGGCGACGGCACGCCGCGCCTTGTGGGCGGCGATGGCCTGCTCGAAGAGGTCGCCGTCCACGCCCATCACGGTCCGGCCGAACATCTGGATGAGCCTGCGGTAGGAGTCCCAGGCGAACCTCTCCTGACCCGATGCCTTGGCGAGTCCGGTGACGGACCGGTCGTTGAGGCCGATGTCGAGGATGGTCTCCATCATGCCCGGCATGGAGAAACGGGCGCCGGAGCGTACGGACACCAGCAGGGGGTCGTCGGGCGCGCCGAGGGTGCGGCCCATGGCCCGCTCCAGGGCGGCCAGCGCGTGGGCCGCCTCCACGCCGAGTTCGTCCGGTTCCTCACCCGTGGCGAGATAGACCTTGCAGGCCTCGGTGGTGACGGTGAAGCCCGGCGGAACGGGCAGCCCGAGCCGGGTCATCTCGGCGAGGCCCGCTCCCTTGCCGCCGAGGAGGCCGGCCATGTCCCTGCTGCCCTCGGCGAATTCGTACACGTACTTGATGGGTGCGCTCATCAGGGATCGGCCTCTCACTCGTGCGGGACGACGGCGACGGGGCAGCCGACGTGATGGATGGCGGCGTGGGTGACGGGGCCGGTGCGGGGGCCGGTCGGGCGGTCGGTCGTCCGGCGGCCCACCACCAGCAGGCTCGCCCCGGAGGCGGCCCGGACCAGCACGGACTGCGGGCGGCCCTCGGTCACGGTCTCGACGACCTCGATCTCGGGATACTTGTCCCGCCACACCTGCAGGACGGCGGTCAGGAACCCGAGCCACTCGTCGGCCTGTGCGGGACCCTCGACCAGACCGATGTCGCCCGGGCCGAGCCCGATCGGGGACTGCGCCTGCCAGGCGTGCACGACGTGCAGGCGCGCGCCGCGCAGCCGGGCCTCCTCGAAGGCGAATTCGATCACCTCGTCGCAGGGGTCACCGAGGTCGATACCGAGGACGACGTCCCGATAGCCGGTGCCGGTGGACGGGCTGCCGTCGCCGGCCAGCAGGTGCTCGTCCGCCGCCTCCTCGCCCGCCCGGACGAGAACGACCGGCCGGGTGGCGCGGGCCACCACGCCCAGGGCGACCGACCCGACCAGGAACCCGCTGAAGCCACTGAGGCCGCGCGAGCCGAGGACGAGCAGGTCGGCCTGGTCGGCGGCGTGGAGAAGGGCGGCGGTCGCGGGTCCCTCGATCTGCTCGTCGTCGAGTTTGACGCCGGGGCAGGTACGGCGGATGCGGTCCTCGGCCTGGCGCAGCGCGCGCCGGGCCAGGTAGCGCTGCGCTGCCGTCGCCGGCTCGCCGGCTCCCTGGCGGGGGTGCCAGTTCCAGGCGTGCACCAGACGCAGCGGCCGGTCCCGGCGCGCCGCCTCGCGGGCGGCCCACTCCGCGGCGGCAAGACTCTCGGCGGATCCGTCGACTCCGGCCATGACGGGCGGAAGCATGGCGCGCACCTCCTGCGGTCGGTCTGCTCCTCCATGCCAGCGTCGTCCCGCGCCCTACCGCCAGGTATGGGCCGCCAGGGCTCCGATCCGGGCCCGTTCGGCCCCCTGTGCAGAGGCCAAGGGCGCGGCGACGCTGGACCGGCCCGGGCATCGGGTTTCCCCGGGCGGAAGGCGGCACACCATGGAACGAGCCATCATCGCCGGCGTCGACGGGTCGGCACGCAGCCGTGCCGCCGCCGACTGGGCCGCACGCGAGGCACTGATGCGCGGGCTGCCCCTGCGGGTGGTGCATGTGTCGCCGCCGGACGGTCCGGATGCGGCCGGGCAGTGGCAGTGGCCGTACCGCCCCGAGACCGTGGCGGACCGGGTGGTCGCCGAACTCACCGACCGGCACCCGGCTCTGCGGGCCCATGGCCTGAATGTCACCGGGGTCCCGGTGGCGGCTCTGCGGACGGTGACCGAGAGCGCGGAGCTCCTGGTACTCGGGCTGCGGGGCGAGGGCAGTCATCCCAAAACGCCCGTGGGCTCGACCGCCACCGCCCTGGCCCGGACGTACGAACGACCGGTGGTCCTGGTCCCCGGCACCTTCACCGGCGAGGGACCGCCCGGCCGCGCCGACGGCGTGGCCCTCGGGATCGACGCGCACAATCCGCCGAGCGGCGCCGTCGGCCTCGGCTTCGAGGCGGCCCGGCTGCGCGGCGCACGCCTGCACGCCGTACATGCCTGGGTACTGCCCGCCCAGGCGGCGCGGCGGCCCTTCCCCGCACTGGAGGAGGACCGCGCCACCTGGGAGGACGACGAGGTGCAGCGGCTGTCGGACGTGCTGCGGCCGTGGCGCGCCAAGTATCCGGACGTCGACGTCCTGGAGGACGTCGTCCTGCTCGCGCCGGAGGAGGCACTCGCCCACGCCGCCGGGAACTCCGGCCTGCTGGTGACGGGCCGCCGCTCGGGCGCCACGGCGCTCGCGCTGCTGGGGCAGGTCAGGTGCCCGGTCGCCGTCGTGCCGGCATAGCGGACGACGGGTTTCACAGCAGGATCTCCCTGGGGAGCACCCCGCTCAGGGAGCGTCGGCCCTCCCGGTTGGGTCGTTCGGCCCATGCGGTGGGCGGCGGCCAAGGCTCACCGTGAAGGCATGAGGGGCCGCGGTGGGATCGCTGTCATCGGCGTCGGGAACGAGTTCCGGCGCGACGACGGCGTGGGCTGGGCCGTGCTCGGCCGCCTGCGCGAACGGGCCGAGGAACGGGCGTTGCCGCCGGACACCGTCCTCGCGACCTGTGACGGCGATCCCGGACGGCTGATCTGCCTGTGGGAGGGCGCCCGTGTCGCGGTAGTCGTCGACGCGGCCCACGCCCACCCGGGCACGCCCGGCCGCGTGCACCGCCTGGAGATCGACGGCGGGCTCCTGGTCCGGTCTGCGACCACGAGCTCGCACGGACTGGGACTCGGTGAGGCGGTCGAGCTGGCGCGGGCGCTGGGGCTGCTGCCCGAGCGGCTGATCGTGTACGCCGTGGAGGGCGAGGAGAGTGAGCTCGGCACGGGGCTCTCCCCCGCCGTCGCGGACGCGGTGGAGCCCCTCGTACGGGCCGTCGAGGACGAGATCGCACGCCATCGGGACGCAGCCTCGGGGAGGCCCGCATGACCGTGCGCCGGTTCCATGTGGAGGGCATCGTCCAGGGCGTCGGCTTCCGGCCCTTCGTCTACCGCACCGCGGCCGGGCTCGGCCTGGACGGCTGGGTGGCCAATGTCAACGGGCATGTGGAGGGCGAGGTCGCCGGACCGGCGCGGGCCGTCGAGGAGTTCGCCGCCCGGCTGCACACGGACGCCCCGGCCCTCGCCCGGGTTCGTCGCGTACGGCTGACCGGCGGCGCGCGGCAGTCGACGTACGACACGGGTTTCCAGGTACGGCGCAGCGCCCCCCGCGACTCGGCCGCAGCGCCCCGCGAGATTCCGCCCGACGCGGCGATCTGCGACGCCTGCCTCGGCGAACTGCGCGACCCGCGCGACCGCCGCCACCGCTACCCGTTCATCAACTGCACCGAGTGCGGCCCCCGCGCCACGATCATCGAGGACCTGCCGTACGACCGGATCCGCACGACGATGCGCCGCTTTCCGCTGTGCGCCGCGTGCGCCGCCGAGTACGCCGATCCCGGCGACCGGCGCTTCCACGCCGAGCCCGTCGCCTGCCCCGTCTGCGGGCCGCGGTTGGCCTGGGAGGAGCTGCGCGGTGAGGCGGCATTGCGGGCGGCGGTGAAGGCGATCGGCGACGGCGGGATCGTGGCGCTGAAGGGGCTGGGTGGCTACCAGCTCGTGTGTGACGCGGGCGATCCGACGGTCGTGGCGGAGTTGCGGCACCGCAAGCGGCGACCGACGAAACCGTTCGCCGTGATGGTCCGGGACATCGAGGCGGCCGCGCGGCTCGCGCAGATCGGCGCCGGCGAGCGTGCGGCCCTGACCTCCCCCGAGCGCCCCGTCGTCCTGCTGGGCCGGCGCCGGTGGCCTGGGCGTACGGCTCCGCTCGCTCCCGGGATCCACCCCGGGCTGACCCGCGTCGGCCTGTTCCTGCCCACCACCGGCCTGCACCACCTCCTCCTCGACGAGCTGGCCCGGCCCCTCGTGGTCACCAGCGGCAACCTCAGCGACGAGCCGATCGCCGTCGACGACGAGGAGGCCCGGGTCGCCCTGGCCGCCGTGGCGGACGGGTTCCTGACGCACGACCGGCCCATCCGCTCCCGGTACGACGACTCCGTGGTGCAGTTCACCGGACGGACCCGGATCACGGTCCGCCGGGCACGCGGGCTCGCTCCCGCCGCGCTGCCGCTGGCGGTCCGGCGGCCCGTCGCCGGGGTCGGCGCCCAGTTGAAGCACACGTTCACGCTGGCCGCCGACGGCCGGGCCCACATCGGACCGCACACCGGGGACCTGGCCGACCTGGCGACGTACGAGGCGTTCACGGCGTCGTACGACCACCTGAAGGAGCTCACCGGCATCGAGCCGACCGTCCTCGCCCACGACCTGCATCCCGGCTACCTGTCCACGCAGTGGGCCCAGGCGCAACCGCTGCGCCGGATCCCGGTCCAGCACCACCACGCGCACGTGGCCGCCTGCGCGGCCGAACACGGGGTGCGGGGCCGGTTCGTCGGTGTCGCCTACGACGGGCTGGGGCTGGGAGACGACGGCACACTGTGGGGCGGCGAGGTCCTCGTCGCCGATCGATGCGGCTACCGCCGCGTGGGCCGGTTCGCCTCGGCGCCCCTGCCCGGCGGCGACGCGGCGGTACGCCATCCTTCCCGCACCGCCCTCGGTCATCTGCTGGGCGGCGAGACGCTGGGCTCCCCGCGCCCGTATGCCTGGCTCACCCGCCCCTTCACCGACCGGCTCGCCGCGGACGAGGTCGCCGCCGTCTCCGTCATGATCGCGCGGGGCGTCAACTGCCCGCGGGCGTCCAGCGCGGGACGGCTCTTCGACACCGTGGCCGCGCTGCTCGGGCTCGCCGACCGGGTGAGTTACGAGGGTGAGGCGGCCGTCCTGCTGGAAGCGGCGGCGGGCGACGAGCATGTCGTGCCCCTCGCCCATCGGGTGGTGCGGGCAGAGGGTCTGTGGGTGTACGACTCCGCGGCGACGCTGGCCGATCTGCTGCGACGTCAGCTGGACGGGGAGCCGGTGGGGCGGCTGGCGGCGGCCTTCCATGCGACGCTCGCGCTCGTCACGGCCGACCTCGTCGCACGGGCCGTGGCCGAGGGCGCCCCGCGCACTGTGTGTCTGGGCGGCGGCTGCTTCGTCAACCGGCGGCTGCTCACCGAGGTGAAGCGCCGGCTGCACGCTCAGGGGTTGCGGGTGCTGGTCGGCGGTCAGGTCCCGGTCGGGGACGGCGGCATCAGTTACGGCCAGGCGGCGGTCGCGGCGGCGCGGCTGGCCCAGGAGGGGTGAGCGGACATGTGCCTGGGCATCCCCGGCCGGATCCTGGAGATCCACGACGACGCCGGGCTGCGCATGGCGACCGTCGACTTCGGCGGCATCCGGCGCGAGGTCTGCCTGAGCTGCACGCCCGAGGCGGATGTCGGGTCGTACGTCATCGTGCACGTCGGCTTCGCGATCACCCAGGTCGACGAGGCGGAGGCGCGGCGGACGCTCGACGTGCTGCGGGCGATGGCGGGCGCGGTGGAGGGCGAGCTGGGCGAGCCGCTTCCCGCCGAGGGGCCGTCCTGAGTCAGTCGCCGGCTGCGAACTTCCGCGCCAGATCGCGGTGGTGCTCCGCCACCCGGTGGGCCCGGGCCGGGGTGATGGTGGAGCCCGGCATGGTGGCCAGGTGTTGCAGCTGTTCGGCCAGGCGCAGGTGCTGGACGCGGGCGTGCTCGCGGCAGGCCAGGCACGTGACGCTGTCCGGACGCGGCGAGGTCATCGCGTACGGCACCCGCAGCCCGCACCCCGTGGCGATCGCCCATCCTGCTCCTCGGCGGGGCCCCCGGAGGTACCCGGTCGGCCCGTCGAGAGGGCCGGTCAGCCCCTGCCGCAGGCACCCTTGCGCGTCGGAACCTGACGGTGGAGAAGCACGGAGCCGCCCAGACAAGGAGGACCGTCATGACCGCCCCCGCAGCCCCGGCCGTGCTCGACCGGGATGGCCTGAACGCGCTGGTCGCGGCTCTGGTGGTGCAGGGGCGAACGGTCGTCGGGCCGACGGTCCGCGACGGCGCGATCGTGCTGGCCGAGCTGACCTCGGCGGATGCGCTGCCCTACGGCTGGGGCGTCGAACTCGACGCCGGACGCTATCGGCTGGTCCGCCGTGAGGACGGGGCGGCCTTCGCGCACAGCGCCGGGCCGCACTCCTGGAAGTCCTTTCTGCACCCGGCAAGGGAGCGGCTGTGGAGCGCCGACCGGACGCCCGACGGCGCCGTCTCCTTCACCCCGCACGAGCCGGAGGTGCCGTCGTACGCCTTCCTCGGTGTCCGCCCCTGTGATCTGCAGGCCATCGCGATCCAGGACCGCGTCCTGACCGGCGGGCGCTACGCGGACGACGGTTACGGGAGGCGTCGTCGCAAGGCGCTGCTGATCGCCGCCGAGTGCACCGAGCCCGGCGCGACCTGCTTCTGCGTGTCCACCGGCGGCGGCCCCGCAGCCGACCCGGGTTACGACCTGGCGCTCACCGAGATCGTGGACGGCAGCGGGCACCGCTTTCTGGTACGCGTCGGCAGCGACGAAGGCGCCGAACTCCTGGACGGGATACCGCACCGCACCGCCGACCAGGTGACCCAGGACACCGCCGATGCTGTCGTGGACGCGGCCCGCGACCGCATGGGCCGTTCACTGCCCCCGGTCGATCTGCGCACGCTGATGGGCGCGAGCCTCGACGCCGAGCGCTGGGACGACGTCGCCGCCCGCTGTCTGACCTGCGGCAACTGCACCATGGTGTGCCCGACCTGCTTCTGCACCACCACCGAGGAGGTCACCGACCTCACCGGTGACCACACCGAGCGCCGGCAGCGCTGGGACTCCTGCTTCGACCTGGACTTCTCGTATCTGCACGGCGGCCCGGTCCGCTCCTCGGCACGCAGCCGTTACCGGCAGTGGCTCACCCACAAGCTCTCCACCTGGCACGACCAGTTCGGCACGACCGGATGCGTGGGCTGCGGGCGCTGCATCGCCTGGTGCCCGGCCGGCATCGACATCACGGAGGAAGTCGCCGCCCTGGACGCCGAACGCGCCGAGGACCCGGAACACGCGCATGCTGGAACGGAGACGGACTGATGCCTCCCTCGATCGCGCTGCGCATGAACCACGCCCTGCCCGTCGAGCACCGCGAGCGGCTGCTGCGCCTCGGCCGCGAGGTGAGTTTCGCGCCGGGCACCCGCCTGTTCGAGGAGGGCGGGCACGCGAACCGCTTCTGGATCATCCGGGACGGTACGGCCGCCCTCGACATGCATGTGCCCGGCCGTCGGCCGCCGGTCGTCGAGACGCTCGGCGCCGGCGACCTCGTCGGCTGGTCCTGGATGTACGAGCCGTTCGTCTGGCAGCTGGGCGCGGAAACCCTGACGCCGCTGCGGGCTTTCGAGTTCGACGCCGTCGCCGTCCGCCTGATGTGCCTGGACGACCCCGTGTTCGGGCGTGCGGTCGAGCACTGGGTCGGCCGCGTGCTGGCGCACCGGCTGAACGCGGCCCGCGCCCGTCTGGTCGACCTGTACGGGATCCACGAGACGAAGGAAGCACGATGACCACAGTGCCGGTCCCCCATCGCGTGATCGTCCGCCGGCCGGAGACCGCGGACACGGTCACGCTGTGCCTGGAACCGGTGGGCGCGGCGCTGCCCGACTTTGCTCCGGGACAGTTCGCGATGGTGCACTCCTTCGGCCGGGGCGAGATCCCCGTCTCGGTGAGCTCCGTCCAGGCGACGGGCGGACTCGCGCACACCGTCCGCTCCGTGGGTGCCGTCTCCGAGGGGCTGTGCGCAAGCCGCGTGGGCGACGTCGTCGGCCTCCGCGGCCCCTACGGAAACACCTGGGAACTGGAGCAGGCGCGCGGCGCCGACGTGCTGGTCGTGGCCGGCGGCATCGGCCTCGCCCCGCTGCGGCCGCTGATCCTGAGCGCGCTGGCCGATCCGGAAGCGTACCGCCGGGTCAGCGTCCTGATCGGGGCGCGCACCCCGGACGATCTGATCGCCCGACAGGACGTGGCGGGCTGGGCCACGGCATACACCGGAGTGACGGTCGACCGGCCCGACGCGGACTGGCGCGGGGACGTCGGTATGGTCACCCAGTTGCTGGGTCGGGCGCCCTTCGAGCCGGACGGCACCTCGGCGTTCGTGTGCGGGCCCGAGCCGATGATCCGCGCCACCGCCCGCGAACTCGCCCAGCGGGGTGTGCCCCGCCGACGCATCCGTGTCTCGCTCGAACGGAACATGCGCTGCGCGACAGGGCACTGCGGACACTGCCAGCTCGGACCCCTGCTGCTGTGCCAGGTGGGCCCCGTCGTGAACTGGGCGCAGGCCGAACCCCTCCTGTCGGTAAGGGAGTTGTGAGATGGCCCCGACACTCGCCGTGTTCAAACTGGCCTCCTGCGACGGCTGCCAGCTCACCCTGCTGGACTGCGAGGACGAACTCCTGGCGCTGGCGGGCGAGGTGGAGATCGCGCACTTCCTGGAGGCGTCCAGCGCGGTGGCGCCCGGACCGTACGACCTCTCGCTCGTCGAGGGCTCGGTCACCACGGCCGAGGACGCCGAGCGGGTCCGCGCGATCCGGGCCGCCTCGCGCCACCTGGTGACCATCGGGGCGTGCGCGACCGCCGGGGGCATCCAGGCGCTGAGGAACTTCGCGGACGTCGACGAGTACCGGCGCGTGGTGTACGCGCATCCGGAGTACGTGGACACGCTGGCCACCTCCACGCCCGTGTCCGCACATGTGGACGTCGACTTCGAGCTGCGCGGCTGCCCGATCGACAAGCGCCAGCTCATCGAGGTGATCACCGCCTTCCTCGCCGGTCGCAGGCCCGACATCCCGGACCACAGCGTGTGCTTCGAGTGCAAGCGGCGCGGGACCGTCTGTGTGACCGTCGCCCACGGCACGCCCTGTCTGGGCCCGGTCACCCATGCCGGATGCGGGGCGCTGTGTCCGGCGTACGGCCGCGGCTGCTTCGGCTGCTTCGGGCCGTCCGGGTCGGTGAACCTGCCCGCGCTGATCCCGCTGCTGCGCCGCGACGGCCTCGACGACGCCGCCGTGGAGCGGTTCCTGCACACCTTCAACGCCGCCGCGTTCGAGAAGTTCGAGAAATCCGCGACACCTGCGAAATCCGCGAAGTCCGACAAGGAGGCGGCCAAGTGACGCACCGTGGTTCCCGTCTGCTGCACGTCGGCTCACTGTCCCGGGTCGAGGGAGAGGGCTCGCTGCGCCTGCACGTCCACGACGGAACGGTCACCGAGGCGCGGCTGGAGATCTACGAGCCACCCCGGTTCTTCGAGGCGTTCCTGCGGGGCCGTTCGTACACGGAGCCGCCGGACATCACGGCCCGGGTGTGCGGGATCTGCCCGGTGGCGTACCAGATGAGCGCCTGCGCGGCGATCGAGGACGCGTGCGGGGTGACGGTGGATCCGGTGATCCGCGATCTGCGCCGGTTGCTGTACTGCGGCGAGTGGATCGAGAGCCAGGCGCTGCACATGTATCTGCTGCACGCGCCGGACTTCCTGGGCCGCGCGAGCGCGATCGAACTGGCCCGCACGCACCGGGCCGAGGTCGCGCGGGGGCTCCGGCTGAAGAAGGCGGGCAACTCCCTGATGGAGCTGCTCGGCGGGCGCGCGGTGCATCCCGTGAACGTCCGTCTGGGCGGCTTCCACCGGGTGCCGACGCGAGCGGAACTCCGACCGGTCGCCGAGGAGTTGAAGCAGGCGCTCGACGACGCGTGGGACACCGTGCGCTGGGTCGCGGGCTTCGAGTTCCCCGAGGCCCGGGTCGAGGCCGACCTGCTGGCGCTGGCCGAGCCGGGCACGTACGCCATCGAGAGCGGGACGCCTACCGTCCTGCGCACCGACGGCGGCACGGGCTCCTTCGCCGTGCGGGACTTCACCGAGCACGTCGCCGAGACACACCTGCCGCACTCGACGGCACTGCACTCCCGGCTCGACGGACGGCTGCATCTCACCGGCTCCCTGGCCCGGTTCGCGATCAGCGGCGCACGGCTGTCGCCGGTGGCACTGCAGGCGGCCGTGGAGGCCGGGCTCGGCGATCCGCGGGAGGGGGCCGTATGCCGTAATCCCTTCCGGTCGATCCTGGTGCGGGCCGTGGAGACCGTGTACGCCGTCGGCGAGGCACTGCGGATCATCGAGGCGTACGAGCCGCCCGCGCGTCCGTACGCCGAGGTGCCCCCGGTCGCCGGCGTCGGCCACGGCGCCACCGAGGCGCCGCGCGGGGTGCTCTACCACCGCTACGCACTCGACGCCGAGGGCCTCGTCACCAGCGCGCTGCTCGTGCCGCCCACGGCACAGAACCAGGGCGCGATCGAGGACGACCTGCGGCGGCTGACGCAGCGGGCGATCGGCGAGGGCGACCCGGACGACGGCGAACTGACGGCCCTGTGCGAGCGGGCGATCCGCAATCACGATCCGTGCATTTCCTGCTCCACCCACTTCCTCGACCTGACGGTCGTCCGTACCTGAGGAGAGACATGCGGGAGGTTGCGATGCCTGAATCTCCGTACACCGTGAGCGACGTGATGACGCACACCGTCGTCGCCGTCGGCAGCGAGGCACCCTTCAAGGAGATCGTCGAGCTGCTCGACCAGTGGAAGGTCAGTGCGATGCCGGTGCTGGCCGGTGAGGGGCGGGTCGTCGGGGTGGTGTCCGAGGCCGACCTGCTGCCCAAGGAGGAGATGCGCGACGGCAACGAGGCCGGGAGCGATGTCGAAGTGCGGCTCAAGGCGGCCGCGCTGACCGCGGGTGAGCTGATGAGCACCCCGGCGGTGACCGTGCACGCGGACGCCTCGCTGGCCGAGGCCGCCCGCATCATGGCCCGCCGGCACGTCAAGCGGCTCCCGGTCGTGGACGGCGTCGGCATGCTGCAGGGCGTCGTCAGCCGCAGTGACCTGCTGAAGGTGTTCCTGCGGCGCGACGCGGAGATCGCCGACGAGGTCCGCGGCAGCGTGCTCACCCATCTCCCGGTCACCACCGATCTGGGGGTCTCGGTCACCGAGGGCGTGGTGACGTTGACCGGCGCGATGCCCGAGCGCGGGCTCGTGCCCGTGGTGGCGCGGGCCGTGCGCGCGGTCGAGGGAGTCGTCGACGTCCAGCTGGATCTGAGCCACCGATGAAGGGCCCGCGCGACCGATGAAGTACCTCGACGAGTACCGCGATCCCGTCCTCGCCCGGCGGCTGCTGGACGAGCTGCGGCGGGCGGCCACGTGTCCCTGGCGGATCATGGAGGTGTGCGGCGGCCAGACCCACACCCTCGTCCGTCAGGGCATCGACGAACTGCTGCCCGCCGGCATGCGGATGATCCACGGCCCCGGCTGCCCGGTCTGTGTCACGCCGCTGGAGACCCTGGACCGGGCCATGGCGATCGCCGCCCGCCCCGGCGTGATCCTCACCAGCTTCGGCGACATGCTGCGCGTGCCCGGCACGGAAACCGACCTGCTGTCGCTGCGGGCGCGGGGAGCGGACGTCCGGGTGGTCTACGCCCCGATGGACGCCGTACGCCTCGCCGCCGAGCACCCCGATAAGGAGGTCGTCTTCCTCGCCGTCGGCTTCGAGACGACCGCGCCCGCCAACGCGACGGCCGTGCTGCACGCGGACCGCCTGGGGCTGACGAACTTCTCGATGCTGGTCAGTCATGTCCTCGTGCCGCCCGCGATGACGGCGCTGCTGGACGACCCGGACTGCGAGGTGCAGGCGTTCCTGGCGGCCGGGCATGTGTGCGCGGTGATGGGCTGGCGGGAGTACGAGCCCATCGCCGCGAAGTACCGGGCGCCGATCGTCGTCACCGGGTTCGAGCCGCTGGACCTGCTGGAGGGCATCCTCATGGCCGTACGGCAGCTGGAGGCCGGTCGGTACGAGGTACAGAACCAGTACGTGCGGGCCGTGCGGCGCTCCGGCAACACCGAGGCGCAGGACGCGGTCCGTGAGGTGTTCCGGGTGACCGACCGGGCCTGGCGGGGCATCGGGGCGCTGCCCGGCAGCGGGCTGGAACTGGCCGGGAACTACCGGCGGTTCGATGCCGCCCGGCGCTTCGACGTGGGCGGGCTGTGTCCCGTCGAGGACGCCGAGTGCATCGCCGGCGCCATCCTCACCGGGGCCAGGCTGCCCACCGACTGCGCGGCGTACGGCACGCGCTGCACGCCCCGCCATCCTCTCGGCGCGCCCATGGTGTCGTCCGAGGGCACGTGTGCCGCCTTTTACGCGGCCGGACGCACTCCTGCGAGGAGGACGGCATGACCATCCAGTGCCCCACCCCCCACCACGACGACGAGGTCGTCCTGCTCGGCCACGGAGCCGGCGGCCGTCTCACCGCGGAACTCCTGGACCGGCTGATCCTGCCCGCCCTGGACGGCGACGCGGGCCCCCTGGAGGACGCGGCGCTGCTGCCCGGCTACCGGGAACTGGTGATCAGCACCGACAGTTTCGTCGTCAGTCCGCTGTTCTTCCCCGGCGGGGACATCGGGTCCCTCGCCGTCCACGGCACGGTCAACGACCTCGCCATGCGGGGCGCGTGGCCGCTCGCGCTGTCCGTCTCCCTGATCGTCGAGGAGGGGCTGCCGCTGACCGAACTCCGGTCGGTCATGGCCTCGTTGGGGAAGGCCGCGCAGGACGCGGGCGTGCCCGTGGTCACCGGGGACACGAAGGTGGTGGGGCGCGGTGCCGCCGACCGGCTGTTCATCAACACGACCGGCATCGGGCAGCGGCACGGCTCGTTGCATCCGTCCGCCGCGCTGGCCCGCCCCGGCGACGCGGTGCTGCTGTCCGGGCCGGTCGGGCTGCACGGCACGACCGTGCTCAGCACCCGTGAGGGACTCGGCTTCGAGGGGGACATCGCCTCCGACAGTCGGCCGCTGCACCGCCTGGTGCGCACCCTGGTGCCGTTCGGCGCCGACGTGCACGTGCTGCGCGATCCGACGCGCGGCGGGCTGGCCGCGGCCCTCAACGAGATCGCCCGTGACTCGTCGGTCGCCGTGGAGATCGAGGAGAGCGCGGTGCCGGTGCCCGAGGCGGTCGCCTCGGCGTGCGACCTGCTCGGCCTGGACCCGCTGGTCGTCGCCAACGAGGGCTGCCTGGTCGCCTTCGTCGCCGCGGACGCCGCCGAGGGCGTGCTGACCGCGATGCGGTCGGTGAGCGAGGGCGCGGCGGCGGTACGCCTCGGCGAGGTGCTGCCGGACGGCCCGGCGGGACGGGTGACCCTGCGCACCCTGGTGGGCGCCCGGCGCATCGTGGAGATGCCGTTGGGTGAGCAGTTGCCGCGGATCTGCTGAGGGGAACCGGTGGGGCGACCACCTGTGGAGCGACGTCCGGGATGAGCCGATGACGCCGTCCGAGGCAGCCGGGTTTGTCAGCCTGCGCTCCGCCGCCACCGCGGATCCGCCTCGGCCCACTCCGTGTCCCAGTGCCACAGCCGCCGCCGGTCCAGCCATCCGCATGCGCCCCAGCCGGTGAGGGCCACCATGACGCCGACGCCCACGGCGGCCACCGTGCCCAGCACGGCGCCCTGGTACGCGGCCTGGTCGACGGTCGCCGGCTCGGGTACCGGCTGCCCCTTGGCGTTCAGCCACACACGGGTCCTGTCCCCGGTCTCACTGCCCGGCTCGACGCGGGTCACGCCCGTCCGGGAGGTGCCGTCCGGCCCGGTCCAGCGCACGGTGGCCCAGGCTCGGGCGTCGTCGGTGCCCTCGGCGGCGGACGCGTCCAGGTCCGCATCCTCGGTGAGCACGGCGGTGACGGGGTGCCGTTCGGCCCGCAGGCCGCCCATGGTCCGCTCGACGGCGTGAGCGGTCCACACACCCGTACCGAAGGCCGCCGCGAACGCGAGGGTCCACGTCAGGAGCAGCAGCCAGGCCTCGACCACATAGCTGCGGCGCCTGAGGGGATTACGGCTCAGGCGCCAGCACAGTCGCCCGGTCCGGGTCATCGTCGCCACCGGACCGGTACGCCGTCGTGGAGCAGCACCTCGGCATGCGGGCGCCGCCGCGTGCCCCAGGTGTGAGGCGCACGGCCCAGGCGCAGGACCACCTGCGGGAACCGGCCGCCGACGAGGTGCGTGCGGATCTCCGCCCGCAGGGAGGGCAGTTCGAGGGGCTGGGTATGGAAGGCCGCCATGACGTCGTGGGCGGCGGCGTGGAGGAGGACGCGCTGGAGGGCCTGGCCCGCGCGGAGCCAGTCGGTGCGGCTGTCGTAGGGGGTGGCGAGCACGGCGACGGTGCCGGTGCGTCCGGCCCACCGGCGGCGCGGGCGGATGCAGTACTGGGCGAAACCGAGGTAGTCACGCCCGGCGAGCGGGGTGGCGTCGGGGTGGTGGCGGCAGGCCCCGACGGGTACCCCGTCCGGGCCCGCGGACCGGATGATCTCGGCGGCCTGACGTGGGTCCGCACGCTGGAGGTCCTCGGCGGTGCGGACCAGGTCCGCGAGCAGCCGGAGCTTCTCCGGTTCGTCGATGACCTGAAGGACGGCACCCTCGGTCCAGGCCTGGGCCGACAGGTCGTCGAGGAGCGCGTCCGGCACCGGGTCGGGGCCGAACGGCCCGCGGTGGGTGTGGCGACGGGGCATCGCGCGGGCCAGCAGGGTCTCCTCGGGGGTGGCCGGAGCGTGGGTCCCGTACCCCACGCGGGCCAGGAAGCCGGAATTCCCGGGTTCCGGCAGGAGGTCGACCACGGGCTGGAACCCCAGCCCGCGTACGGCGATCCGCACGTTGAACAGTGCCGCCCCGCAGGCGATGACCGCCTCCCGGCCACCGGGGTCGGTGAGGATCATCCGCCGCCCGCCCTGCAGGTGCACCTCGAAGCCGTGGTCGTGGCCCTCCTCGGCGAAGAGCCACGGCTGGCTGTTGTGCGGTGAGGGTGCCAGGGAGGCGGCGCGGGCCAGGTGGAGGGCGGCGTGGCCGGGACTCACTCGGGAGACGCGGCCGGGACTCACGTACGACACGGACATGGTGCTGCCACCCTTCAGAAGTCTCCTGGCCCGCGCAGCCTCGCTCAGCCCTTGGCAACCAGTTCGTCGGCGACCGTCCGCGCCCAGTCCTCGATCTGCCCGAAGTCCCGGAAATCACCGCCCTTTCCGTTCTTGACGATCATCCGGGCGACCCACCCCTTGGCGCCCTCCTGCAGGCAGCCGCCGAAGGTGACGTGCCCCTCGGCGCCCAGCCGCTGCATGTCCCGCTTCACTCCGGGCACGGGCGGGATGTCCCGCTCGGAGGCCGAGGGGTCCAGCGGGCCGCTGCTGAACAGCCACAGCGGGAGTTCCGCCAGCTCACGCCGGTTGCGGCGCAGGAACCGGCGCGCGTCCTTGTGCCAGCGCCCGGCATACAGCCCGCCACCGACGATCACGGCGTCGTACGGCGCCACGCTCTTGACCGAGCCGGCCGGGAGTGCCTCGGAGTTGAGGCCTTCCTTGCGCAGGATGTCGGCCACGGCTTCGGCGATCTCCGCGGTCGATCCGTTCGTCGTCCCATAGGCGACCAGCACCTTGGTGGTCACGGTGCTCCGCCTCCTTTCACAACGTCACAACGTCACAGCTTGCGCAGCCAGTCGTCGGCGACACCGTGCAGTGCCTGCTCGTCGGGCCGGACGTGCGAGTCGTCCAGCCGGTAGCTGAGCTTGTCGACGACCGCGACCACGCCGTCTATCTGACGGGTCATGGAGACGGCTATCTCCGTCTCGCTCTTGCGCTCCATCTGGCCCAGCAGCGTCACCACGCCCTCCGTCACGGAGACGACGATGCTGCGCGGAGGCAGCCACAGGGCCCGTACCAGCACCTCGTCCACGACCTCGGCGCGGATGTCCGCGTCCGGCCGCAGGAAGACCTGGAGCAGGTCGCGGCGGGTGACGATGCCGACCAGCCGCTGCTCCTCGTCGAGAACGGGCAGCCGTTCGATGTGGTGCTGCGCCATGGTGCGGGCGGCCTCGACGATGGTGTCGTCGGCGTGGACCGTGACCGGCGGCTCGGTCATCAGCTGACCGGCGGTGCGGGCCTGGGCCTTCACGGCCCGCTCGCGCCCGGCGCGGGTCAGCCGGTCGAGGCGGAAGCGCTTCTTCGGCTCGAACGGGTCGGGGGTCTCGGCCTGGCGGACCATGAGGTCCGTCTCCGAGATCACGCCGATGACCTTCTCGTCGTCGTCGACGACCGGCAGTCCGCTGATGCGGTGGTCACCGAGCAGCCTGGCGACCTCCTTGAACGGGGTGCCGTACTCGGCGCGGACGACCTCCGTGGTCATCACGGAGCCGACCTTGTTGTGCTTCATGGATGTCCCTCCTCAGCGGAGTCGGCGCAGATACGGGTCCTGGGGCCTGCGCGGCAGCAGGCGCACGCGCGCATCGAGCACGGTGACTCCGCCCGGTGTCGCGAGAACGGGGTTGAAGTCGGCCTCGGCCAGCTGCGGCAGGTCGCTCGCCATGCGGGACAGCCGCAGCAGCAGGCGTTCGAGACCCTGGAGGTCGACCGGGCGGCCGCCTCCCCCGGAGGGGGTACCCCCAGCGCCGAACAGGAGCGGGGCGCAGCGCGGGGCCGTGATCAGGTCGTGCACGTCGTGGTCGGTGAGCGGGGCGAGGCGGGCGGCGTGGTCGTTGAGGACCTCGGTCGCGGTGCCGCCCAGTCCGAACAGGACGAGCGGTCCGAAGACCTGGTCCTGGACGACGCCGGCGAACAGCTCGGTGCCGCGGTCGGCGAGCGGCTGGATCACCACTCCCTCCAGCAGACCGGCGAACCGGGTCTCCAGGTCCCGGAAGGCGGCGCGGACTTGGTGGTCTCCTCGCAGGTCGAGGTGGACTGCGTGCTCGGCGGTCTTGTGCACCAGGCCCGGCCAGTGGCCCTTCATCACCACCCGGCCGTCGGCGCCGCGCAGCCGCTCGGCGGCGAGGACGGCGTCGTCCTCGGTGGCGGCCCAGGCCCAGTTCAGCTGGGGAATGCCGTAACAGCCGAGGAGTTCGGCGCATTCACGCGGGTCGAGCCAGCCGCCGTCCGGGTGCCGGTCGAGGTAGGCGTCGACGACGGCGTGGGCGCGGTCCGTCTCGACATCGTCGAGGTCGGGGACGGTCCCGGCGGGCCGGGCCAGCCAGGCCGCGCGGCGGGCCGCGTGGGCCAGTGCCCTCGCCGCCGCCTGGGGTTCGGCGTAGGAAGGGATGGTGGAGGCGTCGGCGGCGGGCAACAGCTCGACGGGCAGGCCCTGTTCGAGCCGTACCGCGACGACCGGCTTCGGCCGTCGTCCGGGAGTGCGCGTGAGGGCTCTGACGAGGTCGTCGCCGGTCGCCGCGGCGACCGCCGTGGGGACGAGGGCCACGAGGACGGCGTCCACGGCGCCGTTCCGCATGATCCGGTCCACACAATCCGTGAGCTGCTCCTCCGTGACGGCCGCGGTGGCGTCGACGGGGTTGCCGACAGCGGCGCCTTCCGGCAGGACGGCGCGCAGGTCGCCGATCAGCTCGAGGCCGGGCGCCGGGAGCTCCAGGCCGGCCTCGGCGCAGGCATCTGCGGCGAGGACGCCCGCTCCCCCGGCGTTGGTGACGATGGCGATGCGGGGCCCTGCGGGCAGGGGCTGGGAATGCATGAGGGCGGCGGCTTCGAGGAGCTCCCCGACCGAGCGGGTGGCGGTGATGCCGGCCTGGGTGAACAGGGCGCCGCGCGTCATGGTGCGGGTCGCGGCGGCCGCGGTGTGCGAGGCGGCGGCGCGTCGGCCCGCCTCGGTGCGGCCGGCGTCGACGGTCAGGACCGGGATCCGGCGGGTCACGCGCCGGGCGGTGCGGGAGAAGGCGCGCGGGCTGCCGAAGGACTCCAGGTGCAGCAGGGCGAGGTCGGTGCGGCCGTCGCTCTCCCACCACTGGAGCATGTCGTTGCCGCTGACGTCGTACTTGTCGCCGAGGGAGGCGAAGGAGGAGACGCCGATGCCGAGCCGGGACAGCCCGTCGAGCAGCGCGATGCCGACGCCGCCGGACTGCACGGCGACGCCCGCGGTGCCGGGGCGCGGGTGGCCGGCGGCGAACGTGGCGTCCAGGCGCAGGTCCGGGTCGGTGTTGGAGATGCCGAGGCAGTTGGGGCCGACGAGGCGCATGCCGTGCGCGCGGCAGGCCGCGAGCAGTGCCTGCGCCTGGTCGGCGTCCAGTCCGGCGGTGACGACGAGGAGGGCCCGTACGCCCGCCTTCCCGCACTCCTCCGCGGTGTCCGGGACCGCGGCGGCGGGTACGGCGAGGACCGCGAGGTCGGGGGTCTTGGGCAGGGCGCTGACCGAGGGGTGGCAGGGCACGCCGAGGATCGAGCCGGCGCGCGGGTTCACCGCGAACAGGCGGCCGGTGTAGCCGCCGGTGTGCAGCTGGTGCAGGATCGCCCGGCCCACGGATCCCGCCTTGCGTCCGGCGCCGACGACGGCCACCGTGCGCGGCCGCAGCAGCGGTTCGAGGCTGGCGATGTCGGCGGCGCGGCCGCGTTCCTCCACGGCCGTGAGGTAGGTGTCGCTCTGGTCGAGGGCGATGGTGCAGCGCACCTCGGGGCCGTCGAAGCGGCGGGCCGTGCGCAGGCCGAGGTCGGCGAAGAGCTTCAGCACCTCGTGGTTCTCGCTGAGCGCGTCGGCGGTGAAGCCGGTGATGCCCTCGGCGCGGGCGGCGGAGACGAGGTGCTCGACGAGGAGGGTGCCGACGCCCCGGTGGTGCAGTCCGTCGGCGACCGCGATGGAGATCTCCGCCGTGTCCCCGGTCCCGCCGCTGTCGTACTCGGCGAGGCCGATCATCCGGCCCTCCGTCTCGGCCAGCAGTGCCCGGTATCCGGGGCCCGGCTGGGCGCAGGCGCGTGCGGCGGCCAGTGCGGCGGAACGCCGGCTCGCGGCGAAGAACCTCAGGCGCAGGTTCTCCGGGGACATCTCCTCGTACAGCCCCTGGACCTGGTCGTGGTCGTCGGGCCGCACGGGCCGGATGCACACGGTGGTGCCGTCCGCGAGCAGGGCGTGGACCGTGGGCCGGCTGAGCGCGTCGTCCGTCATCGCGGATCTCCTTCACGTCTTCTCGTCACTACGAGCGTCCAGCGGAACGGGCGACGGCCACAGGGGCTGTCCGGGCGGTCCGGGTGGGCCGGTCGGCCCTCACCGGAGGGCCGGGTATCGGGCCGGGCCGGAACCGCCCTGCGAAGGCCCGGTCAGGAGTTCCAGGACCAGTCCGCGATCTCCGGCAGATCCGTGCCGTGCTCGCGGATCCAGGCCTGGTGGCGGGTGCGGGCGTCCGCCATCTGCTGCCGTACGGCCGCGGCACGCACCGCGAGGCCCGGGACGCGGTCGATGACGTCCATGACCAGCCGGTAGCGGTCGAGGTCGTTGCGGACGACCATGTCGAACGGCGTCGTCGTGGTGCCGGACTCCTTGTAGCCGCGCACGTGCAGGTTCTTGTGGCCGGTGCGCCGGTAGGCCAGGCGGTGGATCAGCCACGGGTAGCCGTGGTAGGCGAAGATCACCGGCTTGTCCGCGGTGAACAGGCCGTCGTACTCGAAGTCGGTCATGCCGTGCGGATGTTCCTCGCGCGGCATCAGCCGGGTCATGTCGACGACGTTGACCACGCGCACGGCGAGATCGGGCAGGTGGCGGCGCAGCAGCTGGGCGGCGGCCAGGACCTCCTGCGTGGGTACGTCACCGGCACAGGCGAGGACCACGTCCGGTTCACCGCCGTTCCCGGAGCCCGCCCAGTCCCAGATTCCGGCGCCGCGCGCGCAGTGGGCGACGGCCTGGTCCATGGACAGCCAGTCGAAGCAGGGCTGCTTGCCGGCCACGACGACGTTGACGTAGTCCCTGCTGCGCAGCGCGTGGTCGGCCACGGACAGCAAGGTGTTGGCGTCCGGCGGCAGGTAGACGCGGACGACCTCGGGGCTCTTGTTGAGGACGTGGTCGACGAAACCGGGGTCCTGGTGGGAGAAGCCGTTGTGGTCCTGGCGCCACACGTGCGAGGTGAGCAGGTAGTTGAGGGAGGCGACGGGCGCACGCCACGGCAGCCCCCGGGACGTCTTCAGCCATTTGATGTGCTGGTTGACCATCGAGTCGACGATGTGCACGAACGCCTCGTAGCAGGAGAACAGCCCGTGCCGGCCGGTGAGGAGGTAGCCCTCCAGCCAGCCCTGGCAGGTGTGCTCGGAGAGGATCTCCAGCACACGGCCGTGGCGGTCGAGGTGCTCGTCGACCGGGAGGGTCTGTGCCTGCCAGGCCTTGCCGCTGGCGTCGAAGACGGCCTGGAGGCGGTTGGAGGCGGTCTCGTCGGGGCCGACGACACGGAAGTCTCGGCGGGCCGAGGTGTCCTTCATGACCTGTTCGAGGAAGTCGCCGAGGACACGGGTCGGCTCGTGCAGGGTCGTGCCGGGCTTGTCGACCGGCACCGCGAAACGGTCGAAGGACGGCAGCGGCAGCTCGCGCACGAGCAGACCGCCGTTGGCGTGCGGGGTGGCGCCCAGGCGGCGGAGTCCATCGGGGACGCAGGCCAGGACGTCGGCGACCGGCCGGCCGTCGGCGTCGAACAGCTCCTCGGGGCGGTACGACCGCAGCCACGCCTCCAACTGCCGCAGGTGCTCGGGGTTTTCACGGACGCCGGCCAGCGGGACCTGGTGGGCGCGCCAGGTGCCCTCGACGGGCACGCCGTCCACCTCGGCGGGGCCGGTCCAGCCCTTGGGGGTGCGCAGGACGATCACCGGCCAGTGCGCGCGCTCACCGATGCCCTCCTCGCGGGCCGTGCGCTGGAGCAGGGCGATCCGGTCCAGGGCGTCGTCGAGGGCCCGGGCCATGGCGCGGTGGACGGTGGCCGGGTCGTCGCCGGTGACGTGGAGGGGTTCGTGGCCGTAGCCGCGCAGCAGGGCGTCGAGTTCGTGCTCCGGCAGCCGGGAGAGCACCGTGGGGTTGGCGATCTTGTAGCCGTTCAGGTGCAGGATCGGCAGGACGGCCCCGTCGTGCACCGGGTCGAGGAACTTGTTGGAGTGCCAGGAGGCGGCCAGCGGCCCCGTCTCCGCCTCGCCGTCGCCGATCACGCAGGCGACCACCAGGTCCGGGTTGTCGAAGGCGGCGCCGTACGCGTGCGACAGCGCGTACCCGAGCTCACCGCCCTCGTGGATCGACCCCGGCGTCTCCGGCGCCACATGGCTGGGCACACCGCCGGGGAAGGAGAACTGCCGGAAGAGCCGCCCCATGCCGGCCGCGTCCCGGCCGACGTCCGGGTACGTCTCGCTGTACGACCCCTCCAGCCAGGAGTTGGCGAGCACGGAGGGGCCGCCGTGCCCCGGGCCCCACACGCACAGGGCGTCCAGGTCGCGCGCCTTGATGACGCGGTTGAGATGGGTGTACACGAGGTTGAGGCCGGGCGAGGTGCCCCAGTGGCCGAGGAGGCGCGGCTTGATGTGCTCCGCCTTCAGCGGCTCGCGCAGCAGCGGGTTGGCCAGGAGGTAGATCTGTCCGGCGGCCAGGTAGTTGGCGGCCCGCCAGTGGGCATCCAGGGTGCGCAGCTCGTCGTCGGTCAGTACGGTGCTGTCCTGGTGTTCGAGCTCGGGCATCGGTGACTCCGTAAGTCGTCGAGTGGGTCGTCGACGGGGTCGACGGGCGGTGGGAGGCGGAGGCGGCATGGCCGGCAAGAAGGCGGAGAAGCTGCCGCGCAAGACGTACGAGAAGGAACTGCTTCGCCTGCAGACGGAATTGGCGAAGCTGCAGGAGTGGGTACGCACGGAGGGCGCCCGCCTTGTCGTCATCTTCGAGGGGCGGGACGCGGCGGGCAAGGGCGGCACCATCAAACGGGTCACCGAGCACCTCAACCCGCGCGTGGCGCGCATCGCGGCCCTGCCCAAGCCGACCGAGCGCGAGCGCACCCAGTGGTACTTCCAGCGGTACATCGCACATCTGCCGGCCGCCGGGGACATCGTGCTGTTCGACCGCAGCTGGTACAACCGGGCCGGCGTCGAGCACGTCATGGGCTTCTGCACCAAGGAGGAGTACCAGCTCTTCCTGCGGCAATGCCCGCTCTTCGAGCGGATGCTCGTCGAGGACGGCATCCTGCTGCGCAAGTACTGGTTCTCGGTGAGCGACGAGGAGCAGCAGGAGCGCTTCCGGCGCCGCCTGGAGGACCCCCTGCGGCGCTGGAAGCTGTCCCCGATGGACCTGGAGTCGATCAGCCGCTGGGAGGAGTACTCCCGGGCCAAGGACGAGATGATGGTGCACACCGACATCCCCGAGGCCCCGTGGTTCGTCGTCGAGAGCGACGACAAGCGCCGGGCCCGGCTGAACATGATCGCCCACCTGCTCGACTCCGTGCCGTACAAGGACGTCCTGCCCCCGGTGCTGGACCTGCCGGAGCGCCCGGAGTCGACCGGCTACCAGCGGACGCCGCGCGAACTGCAGACGTACGTCCCCGACCGCACGGCCGACCTTTGAGCCGGGGCCTGGCGCAGTGACCTGCGGTTCGGCAGCGCCCCCAAGGGGCGCGGGGAACTGCGCGACCAGCCACGGCGGCGCCGCAGACGATCGACGGCATAGTGCGGCCCCGCGGCGGAGCCGCATATCGACACAGCCAGCGGAGCGCTCAGGCAAGGTTCTCACTCCGTCTGCGGTACGACGACGACCGGGCACGCGGAGTGGTGCAGGGCCGCGTGGGTGACACGGCCGAGCTGGAGGCCGAGGTGGCCGGTGCGGCGCTTGGCGCCGACGATCAGGAGGTCGGCGCTGTGCGAGGCGTCCACCAGTACGCGGCGGGCGTGGCCCTCGACGGTGCGGCGGAGCACCTCGACGTCCGGCGGGGCGTCCCGCAGGGCCTTGGCGAGGGTCTCCTCGGCGTGCTGCTCGTGCAGCCGGGCGGGTGCGTCGGCGAGCAGGGGGTGGTCGGTGCTCTCGTGCGCGGGGCACCGCCAGGCCCGTACGGCCTCCAGGGGGACCCCGCGGCGCCGGGCCTCCTCGTAGGCGAAGCGTACGGCCGCCGAGCTCTCGGCGTCCTCGCCGACGGCCACGACGACGCGGCCGTGGACCGGTGGCGTGGCCTGGTTGTCGTGGCTGCCGCGCAGGACGACGACGGGGCAGTGGGCGTGCGCGGCGACCGTCAGGCTGACGGAGCCGAGCAACGCCGCGGCGAGGCCGCTGCGGCCGCGGTTGCCGACGACCAGCGCGCAGGCGTCCCGGCTCTCCCGGACCAGGGCGTACTCCGGCTCCTCGAACACCACGTCGGTGGTCACCTTCAGGTCCGGGTGGCGGTCGCGGGCCCGCCGGGCGGCGGCGCCCGTTATCTCCTGCGGCAGTACCTGCGCGGAGGGCTTGCCCAGGTCCCGGGCGAGCGCGGCGCCTTCGTAGCGCTCCCACAGGCAGGCGTACACCACGCGCAGCGGCACTCCGCGCAGCGCGGCCTCGTCCGACGCCCAGTCCGTGGCGCGCAGGCTCGGCTCGGAGCCGTCGACGCCGACGACCAGAGGCAGGTCCACGGCGGTCACCTCCCCGCACCGAGGTCGAAGACGATCCGGGCCTTGACCTGACCGCGCAGCACGTCGTCGATGGACTCGTTGACGGAGGTGAGCGGACGGGTCTCGCTGATGACCCGGGTGCGGCCGGCCGCGTGCAGCTGGAAGACCTCGGCGAGGTCCTGCCGGGTGCCGACGATCGAGCCGATCACCGAGGTGCCGTTCAGGACGGTGTCGAAGATCGGGACCTGGACGGTGCCGTGGGCCGGAAGGGCGACCATGACGAGCTTGCCGCCGCGCCGCAGCCCGGAGTTGACGGCGGCGAACGCGTCCTCGTTCACGGCGAGGGCGATGGCCGCGTGGGCGCCGCCGTGCCGCCTCAGGACCTCGCCGACGTCCTGCTTGCGGGCGTCGATGGTGAGGTCGGCGCCGAGCTCGGCGGCGAGTTCGAGCTTGTCGTCGGTGACGTCGATGGCCGCGACGGTGGCCCCGGCGATCTTCGCGTACTGCACGGCCAGGTGACCGAGCCCGCCGACGCCGGAGATCGCCACCAGCTGGGCGGGCTGGACGCCCGCGACCTTGAGCGCCTTGTACGTGGTGACGCCCGCGCAGGTCAGCGGGGCGGCGTCGACGGCGCTGACGCCCTGCGGGACGGGCTGCGCGAAGTCGGCCCAGGCGAGCATCTTCTCGGCGTACCCGCCGTCGCAGCCGTAGCCGGTGTTGATCTGCTGCTCGCACAGCGTCTCCCAGCCGGACAGGCAGTGCTCGCACCGACCGCAGGCCTTGCCGAGCCACGGCACGGCGACCCGCTGGCCGACGCCGAGGTGGGTGACGCCGTCGCCGAGCTTCTCGACGAGGCCGACGCCCTCGTGGCCCGGCACGAACGGCGGACTCGGCTTCACCGGCCAGTCGCCGTGGGCGGCGTGGATGTCGGTGTGGCACAGGCCGGAGGCCTCGACGCGGATGCGGACCTGGCCGGGGCCGGGTTCCGGGTCGGGGCGCTCCTCGATGACCAGGGGTTCGCCGAAGGCTCGGACGACCGCTGCCTTCATGGGGTCAACTCCTCGGGGGTGGTGGTCGGGGGTGAGTGGCGGGGGTGGGCGATCGGTCCGTCAGGGGTGCGCGTTCGGTCCGTCAGGTGTGGGAGATGACGGCGACGGGGGCCGTGGCGTGGTGCAGGACGGCGTGGGTGACCGGGCCGATGTGGGCGCCGAACGGGCTGCGGCGGACACGCCGGCCGACGACGACGAGGGAGGCCTCGCGGGAGGCGTCCACCAGGCGGATGCCGGGGCTGCCGGACGGGACCTCCTCGGCCACCTCCACGTCGGGGTACTTCTGCCGCCAGGGACGCAGGACTTCGGCGAGCGCGGCGGCCTGCTGCCGGGTGATCTCGTCGTGCAGCTCGATGTCGGCGGACAGGCCGTAGACGTAGTACGGCGGCAGGTTCCAGCCGTGCAGTGCCCGCAGGCCGGTCTTGCGGCGTGCGGCCTCCTCGAAGGCGAACTCGATCACTGCGTCGGCGGGGCTCGCCGCGTCGAGACCGAGGACGACGGGTCGGTAGGGCGTGGCGGCCGACGGGATGCCCGCCCCGTCCGGCTCATGCTCGTCGGAGGCCTGTTCCCCCGCACGCACCAGGACGACGGGACGCTCGGCGTGCGCCACGACGGAGAGGCCGACGGAGCCGACCATGAATCCGCCGATCCCGCTGAACCCGCGGGAGCCGAGGACCAGCAGTTCCGCGGCCTCGGTCGCCTTGACCAGGGTGTCGGCCGGACTTCCGGTCAGCTGCTCGGTGGTGACCTCGACGCCGGGGTGGCGCAGCCGGATGCCCTCGGCGGCCTCGCGGGGCACCCGCTCGGTCCAGTGCTGCTGGGTCTCGGCGCCGAGCAGCGGGGCCTGGGCCATGGGCTCGGGGACGGGCTCCCAGACATGGACGATCTTCAACGGCAGGTCGCGCAGCTTCGCCTCGCGCGCCGCCCACTCGGCCGCGGCCCTGCTCTCGGACGAGCCGTCGAGACCTACGACAACACTGCGGACCATGGTCATGCCTCCTGAACGGGGATCTGTTTCCGGCGTCGGATTCCTCGGATTCCAGCGTCTGACGGGAAGTGCCGGTGGTGCAGGGGCCGCTGGTCCCCGGCCGGGACCGACCGGCCCAACGGCCCCCTGCATCGGGGAGGGGCGGACTCACCGCAGCCAGGGGTGGCGGCTGACGAACGGCAGCCGTGCCCAGGCCTTGCCCAGCCCCCAGACGGCGCCGGCACCGACAACCGCGAGGGCGATCAGGACGGCGGCGTAGACGACGTGGTACTCGGCGAACGGGTTGGTCGACATGCTCGGCGACCCGTCGGAGAGATGCTTGGCCGGCGGCCACTCCGCGATCCACATCAGCGCCATCATCAGCGTGCCCGCGACGGCAGCCAGGCGGAGTCCGATGCCCAGGATCAGGGCGACACCGATGCCGAGCAGACCGAGCATGAACAGCCAGTCCGCCCAGGTGTCCCCGGCCCAGTCGTGGAAGGTCGACCCCATCGGCCCGGCCGCGACCCCGCTGAGGAAGCCCTTGGTCGGCGAGCCGCCGTCGATCCAGCCCTTGCCGGACGGGGTGGCGTACCCGTAGCCGAAGGTCTTGTCGAGGAACGCCCAAAGGAAAATGAACCCGGTCAGCAGACGCAGCCCGGCGAACACATAGGCGCTCGTCGCCACGGTGTCGACGCCCGCCGCCTCGGCCGTCCCGGCCCCGCGCCGCGCCGGGAACCGGAAGCCGACGTGCCGGTGCGGGTGATCGTGAACTGCCATGATTGCTCAACCCCTTCGGGCGGATTCGTTGTTGACGCTTTCACTTTCGGGCGGCGGGACGGCCGTCGCCGGATGCCGAAGGTCGGTGTCCGGGGGGCTGAACGGCCCCTTCCACTGGTCCTGTCGGGCCTCCGAACCTTGAACCCCACGGCAGTCGGCGAAAGGAACCCCATGTCCCACGGCTCGGGCGGGCGCGCCTCGGGGAGACACCGTCCGGTGCCCTTGATCCGCCGTCTCGCGCCCGGGCTCTCCACCCTCACCGGCTACCGCCGCTCCTGGCTGCGCGGCGACCTGCTCGCCGGCGTCACGGTGGCCGCGTATCTGGTGCCGCAGGTGATGGCGTACGCGGGCGTGGCCGGGCTGCCGCCGGTCGCCGGGTTGTGGGCGATCCTGCCCGCGCTCGGCCTGTACGCGCTGCTGGGCTCGTCCCGGCTGCTGTCGGTGGGCCCGGAGTCGACGACCGCGTTGATGACGGCGACCGTGGTGGCCCCACTGGCCGGCTCCGACCCCGATCGCTACGCCACACTGGCCGCCACCCTCGCCGTGACGGTCGGCCTGCTGTGTCTGGCGGCCCGGCTGCTGCGCCTGGGCTTCGTCGCCGACCTGCTGTCCCGCCCGGTGCTGATCGGCTATCTGGCGGGCGTGGCGCTGATCATGATCGTGGACCAGCTGCCCAAGCTGACCGGCGTGGACACGACGGGCGCGGGCTTCTTCCCCCAACTGTGGTCGTTCCTACGGCACATCGGGCAGGCGGACGCGGCGACGGTGCTGTTCTCCACGATCACGCTCGTGCTGCTGTTCACGGTGGCGCGGCTGCTGCGTACGGTGCCGGGTCCGCTCCTCGCGGTCGTGCTGGGGACCGCGGCCGTGGCCGTCCTCGACCTCGACGAGCGGTTCGGCATCGCGGTGATCGGCGAGGTGCCGGCCGGGCTGCCCTCCGTCGCGGCACCCGACCTCACCGAGCTGCCGCACCTGGTGCTGCCCGCCCTGGGGGTCCTGCTCGTCGCTTACACGGACTTCATCCTCACCGCCCGCGCCTTCGCCGGCCGCGGCGAGGAGGGACAACCTCTCGACGCCGACCAGGAGTTCCTGGCGCTGGGCGCGGCCAATCTCGGCGCGGGCTGGCTGCAGGGCTTCCCGCTGAGCAGCAGCGCCAGCCGCACCGCGCTCGCCTCCTCGGCGGGTGCCCGCAGCCAGGCGTACTCCTTGGTGGCGGGTGCGGTGGTGCTCGCCGTGCTGCTGTTCCTCAGCCCGCTGCTGACCCGGATGCCGTCGGCGGTCCTGGGCGCGCTCGTCGTGTACGCGGCCGTCCGCATGACGGACCTCGCGGGCTTCGCCCGGCTGGCCGCCTTCCGGCGCCGCGAGCTGCTGCTGGCCGTCGGCTGCCTGGTCGGCGTGCTCGCCCTGGATCTGCTGTACGGCGTGCTGGTCGCCGTCGGCCTGTCCGTGGCGGAGCTGCTGACCCGGGTGGCCCGGCCGCACGACGCCGTCGAGGGGCTGGTCCCCGGCGTGGCCGGCATGCACGACGTGGACGACTACCCGCAGGCCCGCACGATCCCCGGGCTGCTCGTCTACCGCTACGACTCCCCGCTGTTCTTCGCCAACGCGCAGGACTTCCACCGCCGTGCCCTGGCCGCCGTCGACGAACAGACCGGCCCGGTCCGCTGGTTCGTGCTCAACACCGAGGCCAACGTGGAGGTCGACATCACCGCGCTGGACGCGGTCGACGACCTGCGCCGCGAGCTGGGCCGCCGGGGCATCGTCTTCGCCCTGGCCAGGGTCAAGCAGGACCTGATGGACGACCTGCAGGCCTATGGGCTCGCGGACTCGGTGGGCCGGGAGCGGATCTTCCCCACGCTGCCGACGGCCGTGGCGGCGTACCGGACGTGGGGCCGGAAACAGTGACATGCGGTGACGGACGTCAGGCGACAGGAAGATCGGGCCGCACCAGCGTGCCGGAGCGGCCGTGCACGATCTCGTACGCCGCATCCAGCGCCCCGATCGCGGCCAGTCGGCCGGTGTTCTCGACAAACCGGGCGGCGGCCTCCGCCTTCGGGCCCATCGAGTCATCGGGGTAGCGGGCGTGGCGCAGATCGGCGGGCGTGGCGTCCAGGACGGGCCGTTGGTCGGGCGTGCCGTAGCCGGCGTAGACATTCGGGACGTCGGTGAGGACGAGCAGGAAGTCGGCCTTCAGATCCTCGGCCAGCCGGGCGGCGGCGAGGTCCTTGTCGACCACGGCCTCCACTCCGCTCAGCGCGCCGGTGGCCCAGTCGGACACGACGGGGATGCCTCCACCGCCCGCGCACACCACCAGGGTCCCCATCTCCAGCAGCACCCGCACGGTGTCGGCCTCCAGGATCCGCTCGGGCGACGGCGCGGGGACGGCGCGCCGCCAGCCGTGCCGGTCCTCGACCATGTGCCAGTCGTACTTCGTCGCCAGGAACCGGGCCGCCTTCTCGGGATAGAGAGGCCCGACCAGCTGCGTCGGACGGTCGAAGGCGGGGTCGTCGGAGCGCACCCGGGTGTGCGTGACGAGCGTGACGACCCGGCGTCCGGGCAGGACGGCGCGCAGCGTGCGGACGAGGAGGGTGCCGATCATGCCCTGGGTCTGGGCGCCGAGCAGATCCACCGGGTAGGGGGCGGTGAGGGCCGCGTCGGCCGTGCTCTCGGCGGCGAGGAGGTCGAGCTGGGGGGTGTTGCCGTGGGTGACGACGAGTTCGTGGTCGTGGGCGAGCGCAGCGATCGCGGTGGCGACGCGGACGGTGTTGGTTTCCTGCAGGCCCGCGTCGGGGCGTTCGCCGCGGTGCAACAGGGCGTTGCCGCCGAGGGCGACGACGATGCGCATGGTTCCCGCCTCGCTTCTTTCGACTCGGCGCCGAGTGGCCTTTCTCCCACCCCCTCCATCATCGAACGGCGGACCGTCCGGCCGCACAGCGGGCCGAAGGGCTCCCCCGGCCCGCCGGCCGGCCCTGCCGGCGGGCCTGGTGGCCCATGGTCCCGGCGGTCGGGACTGCCCACCCTGGAGGTGGTAGCTCCGTACGCCCGACCTGGAGGCACCCCATGAACGCACCCGCAACGGCGAGCATGCCTCGCGCGCTGCCCGCCGGACACCGGGAACGGCTGCTGCGGATAGCGCGGGAGGTGTCGTACCCGCAGGGCGCCCGGCTCTTCGAGGAGGGCGGACACGCCGAGCGGTTCTGGATCATCCGGACCGGGACGGTCGAGCTCGACATGCGCGTGCCCGGCCGCCGGCCGGCGGTCATCGAGTCCCTCGGCCACAACGAACTCGTCGGCTGGTCGTGGCTGTACCCACCGCACACCTGGCATCTGGGCGCCGAGGCGGCCTCGCCATTGCGGGCGTACGAGTTCGACGCGACGCTGGTGCGCGCGCTGTGCGAGGAGGATCCGGAGTTCGGCCGGAACATCGCCCGGTGGGTCGGGGAGGTCGTCGCCCACCGGCTGCAGGAGGCCCGTGTCCGGCTGCTGGACCTGTACGCCCCGTACGGCAGCGGGACCGTGCGCTGACCGCGCCCTGCCCTTTGCCGCACGGGCGAACCGTTCGCGGAATTCGAGGAGTTCGAGAAGTTCGAGGAGTAATGGTGCCCGGATCCCCGCACATCGTGCGAGACGTGATGACCCGCGACGTCGCCGTCGTCGACCGCGACGCCGCGTTCAAGGACATCGTGCGGACCCTGCAGGCCCGCAAGGTCAGCGCTTTGCCCGTGGTGGACGGCGCGGGGCATGTCCTCGGGGTCGTCTCCGAGGCCGATCTGCTGCCCAAGGAGGAGTTCCGCGACAGCGACCCCGACCGGTACACCCAGCTGCGCCGGTTGTCCGACCTCGCGAAGGCCGGTTCGGTGACCGCGGGTGAGCTGATGACCCGTCCCGCCCTCACCGTCACGGCCGGCGCGACGCTCGCGCAGGCCGCCCGCACCATGGCACGGGCCAGGGTCAAGCGCCTGCCCGTGGTCGACGCGGACGGACGCCTGGAGGGGGTCGTCAGCCGGACCGACCTGCTGAAGGTGTTCCTGCGGGACGACGAGGAGATCGCCGAGGAGGTACGACGGGAGGTCGTGGCCTATCTCTTCCCGGCGCCGGAATCGGCGGTGCGGGTGGAGGTCCGGGACGGCGTCGTACGGCTGGCCGGCCGGCTCCGGGACACCTCGCTGGTGCCCGTCGCCGCGCGGCTGGTGCGTGCGGTGGAGGGGGTCGTGGACGTGGGGTTCGACCTGGACGGGCAGGACACACCCGCCGAGTGAGCCGGCCGGCACACGGCACGCCTGCCCACCGTGCGGCGTGCCGGTCAGTCGTACCCCGGTGACGGAGTGGGGCCGGTCGGCCCTAGTGGCCGAGGCCCGGGCGCGTCATGATCGCAGTCAGGCGGCCCGAAGGTCCGTCACACACCGCGGAACGAGGGCCGACATGACCGAGGTACGCACCTTCACGGCGCAGGACCCGATTCGTGTCTTCCTGCTGGACGACCACGAGGTCGTCCGGCGCGGGCTGTCCGACCTGCTCGACGCCGAGCCGGACATCTCCGTCGTCGGCGACGCCGGGAACGTCGAGCACGCCCTGGTGCGGGCCCCTGCCGTACGGCCCCACGTGGCCGTCCTCGACGTACGCCTCCCGGACGGCGACGGCATCACCGTCTGCCGTGAGCTGCGCAGCCGGATGCCCGAGCTGGCCGTGCTGATGCTGACGTCCTTCGACGACGAGGACGCCCTGCTCGACGCGATCATGGCCGGGGCGTCCGGCTATGTGCTCAAGCAGATCCGCGGCTCGGACCTGGTGTCGGCGGTGCGCACGGTCGCCTCGGGCCAGTCGATGCTCGATCCCGCGACGACGGCCCGCCTGATGCGTTCCCTGCGCACCGAGCCTGCCGAGGCGCCGGCCGAAGCGCCGGAGCTCGCCGGGTTGTCCCCTCGCGAGCGGGAGATCCTCGCGCTGATCGGCGACGGCCTCACCAACCGCGAGATCGGCAAGCGGCTCTACCTCTCGGAGAAGACCGTCAAGAACCACATCTCACGGCTGCTGGCCAAGCTGGGCGTCCAGCGGCGTGTCCAGGCCGCCGTGCTCGCCACACACCTGGAGCAGCCCGGGCCGAAGGCCGACCGTCCAGTGCGCTGACCGGAGGCGGGACGGTCCGGGGAGCTGACCCGACCCGGCCGGTTCTGAGCAAGCACCCCGGTATGAGGCATCCGAACGGCGGCCGTCCAAGGCCGGGTCAATCGCGCCTCCCGTATCGACGGGCACCCGTACGACCCCCGACGCACCGGCTGCCTCTCGCCCTGGCGGGCCGCAAGGACTCGCCGTTCCACTGCCACCTGCCGGCCACGAGAACCACGGAATGATGGGCCAGTACACCGTCGGGCGCCGTCGGCGCTAAGAGGCCGGCCGCCGCCGAGGGATCCGTCGCATCCCGTGGACCGCCACCTCGACGAGCAGCACCGAGGCTGCCGTGCCCAGGCACAGCGCCCATTGGCCCGCGTCGAGCGGCACCGTGCCGAAGACGGTGCGCGCCCACGGCAGATGGACGGCGACGACCTGCACCGCCAGCACACCGGCCAGGCACAGCCACAGTGTCCGGTTGCGCAGTTGGTGGCGGCCGAGCAGCGGGCCGTCGTCGACGCGGGCGTTGAGGGCGTTGAACAGCTGGAACAGGACGAACGTGGTGAACCCCATGGTCAGCGCGGTGTCCGTGTCGAACCACGACCGGGCCGTGGCCAGCAGCCCCACCGTGCCGAGGGCCATGACCACGCCGGCCCGGGTGATGGCCAGCAGACGACGGGCGTCCAGGATCCGCTCTTCGGGGTCGCGCGGCGGGTGGCGCATGACGTCGTCGCGGGCGGGGTCGACGGCCAGGGCCATGGCGGGCGGGCCGTCCATGATGATGTTGATCCACAGCAGTTGGGCCGCCGTCAGCGGGGCCGGCAGGCCGGCCAGGGAGGCGCCGAGCAGGGTCAGGATGGCGCCGATGTTGGTGGCCAGCTGGAAGCGCACGAACTTGACGATGTTGGCGTAGATCGCGCGTCCCTCGCGCACCGCGCGCACGATCGTGGAGAAGTCGTCGTCGGTGAGAACCACGTCCGCGGCCTCCTTGGCCACGTCCGTGCCGGTTCGGCCCATCGCCACACCGATGTGGGCGGCCCGCAGTGCCGCCGCGTCGTTCACGCCGTCGCCGGTCATGGCGACGATGTGGCCGCGGCCGGACAGGGCCCGCACGATCACGGCCTTGTGCTCCGGGGCGACACGAGCGAACACGCCGATGTCGTCGATGCGGGCGGCCAGTTGCTCCTCCGTCATCCGGTCCAGCTCGGCACCGGTCACCACCTCGCCGTCGATGTCCAGCTCGCGCGCGATCGCCGTCGCCGTGTCGGCGTGGTCCCCGGTGATCATCTTCACGGCGACGCCCGCCGAGCGGCACAGCGCCATCGCGTCCCGTGCCTGGGGGCGCGGCGGGTCGGCGATTCCGACGATGGAGACGAGGGTCAGCACGGGCAGGGCGGTCACGTCGGCCGGGCGGTCCACCTCGGCGGTGGCGGCGCCCAGGACGCGCAGGCCCGCGCCGCCGAGCCGCGCGGCCGCCGCCTCCGCCTCGCTGCGGTGCGGGGCGTCGAGCGACCGTACGCCCTCCCCCGTGAGTACGCCGCTGCACAGACCCAGCAGGACGTCCACCGCGCCCTTGACGTGGACGCGTGTGCGCCCGTCGGGCTCGGTGTGGAAGGTGGCCATGTACTTGGTCGCCGCGTCGAAGGGCAGCTCGCCGGTGCGCGGCAGCTCGGCGCGGAGTCCGTCTGCGTCGATCCCGGCCTTCGCGGCCAGGACGACCAGCGCGGCCTCCGTCGGGTCGCCGACGAAGCCGTCGTCGGTCAGGCGCGCGTCGTTGCAGAGAGCGAACGGCAGCACGGCGGACAGGAGTTGCTCGGTGCGCCCCTCCGCGCCGAGGACGACGCCCTGTGTGCCGTAGCCCTCGCCCGTCACGTCGTAGAGGCGGCCTGCGGTCCACAGAGCCCGTACGGTCATCTCGTTCAGGGTCAGCGTGCCGGTCTTGTCGCTGCACACGACCGTCGCCGAGCCGAGCGACTCCACCGAGGCCAGGCGCTTGACGATGGCGCCGCGGCGGGCCATGCGGTACACCCCGAGGGCGAGGGTCAGGGCCAGGACGGCGGGGAGCCCTTCGGGAATCGCGGCGACGGCCAGCGCCACGGCCCGCAGAGCGATGTCCGCGAGTGCCTCGCCGCGGATCAGGGAGACCAGTGCGTAGGCGACGACCGCGACGCCGCTCAGCAGGGCGAGCCGGCGGCCGAGGCTGTCGAGCTGGATCTGGAGCGGGCTGGGCGGCTCCGTACCGCTGCGCAACGCCTCGGCGATCGCGCCGAGTTCGGTACGCATGCCGGTGGCCGTGACGATCATCTCGGCGCGGCCCCGGGTCAGGGCGGTGTTCATGAACAGCATGCTGGTGCGCTCGGCGAGCGGCACCGTGCCGGACGCGGTCGGCCCGACCGCCGTGGCGCTCTTGGCGACCGGCTGGGACTCGCCGGTCAGGGCCGCCTCTGCGACCTCCACCGACTCCGCGACGGTGAGCCGCCCGTCGGCGGGCACGCGGTCACCCGCCTCCAGCAGGACGATGTCTCCGGGGACGAGAGTGTGGGCCTCCACCTCCCGTTCCCCGCCGTCGCGGCGGGCCCGGGCGGTGGGCACGAGCATCCGGCGCAGCGCTTCCATGCTGCGCTCGGCGCGCCTCTCCTGGAGGTAGCCGAGCACGGCGTTGATCTGGAGGACGACGGTGATCACCAGGGCGTCCTTGACGTCACCGATGGCGCCGGCCACGACGGCGGCGATCAGCAGGATGCCGATGAGCCAGTTGCGGAACTGGTCGAGGAACTTCAGCCATTCGGGTCGTCGGGCCGGTTCGGCCAGCTTGTTGGGTCCGAAGGCCGCCGCGCGCACGGCCGCCTCGCCCATGCTCAGTCCGGTCGCCGGGTCGACCCCGAGCCGGGTCGCCACCTCTGTCGGAGCCAGCTCGTGGACGTCCGCCACCGCCGCCGGTTCCGCCGCGACCTGCGCTGCCCGCCCCCCGCCCATGGTCACTCCTCACCCGTGCGGACGACCGCCACCGGGCAGTGCGCGTGGTGCAGCAGGGCCTGGCTGACCGAGCCCAGCAGCAGCCCGGTGAACCCGCCACGGCCCCGCGCGCCGGCCACGACGAGGCCGGCCTCGGAGCTGGCCTCGATGAGGGTGTGGCGGATCCGGCCACGCACCAGCCTGCGGTGCACGGCGACGTCGGGGTACTTCTCCCCCAGCCCGCCCAGCGCCTCGGAGAGCACCCGCTGCTCCTCGTCCCGCAGCCGGTCCTCGTCGTATGTGACGAAGGGCGGGTCGCCCGGGCCGTCGTAGGCGCGCTCGGTCCGGGTGTTCCAGGCATGCAGCGCGATCAGGTCCGTGCCGTGCAGGGCGGCCTCGGCGAAGGCGAACTCGACGGCTCCATGAGCTGCGGGCGAGCCGTCGACGGCCAGGAGGACGGGCGCTTCGGGGGTCGGTCTGCCGCGCACCACCAGCACCGGACAGGCGGCGTGGGCGGCCAGATGACCGGCGGTGGACCCGAGAAGCAGGCTGCCGAAGCGGCTGAGCCCCCGGCTGCCGACGACCGCCAGGGATGCGGTGCGCGACTCGGTCTCCAGCACCATCACCGGTTCGCCGACGAAGACCTCGCGCATGATCTCGATCGCGGGCGCGGCCTGGTGGGCGCGCCGCTCGGCCTTGACGAGCGTGCCGTCGATCAGTTCACGCAGTCCGGCGCCGCTCGGCTCCCAGGGCTGGCCGGGCGGCACGTGCGCGGCCGGCCAGCCGAAGGCGTGCACCAGCCGCAGCCCCACTCCCCGCAGTCCGGCCTCGCGCGCCGCGACCTCCACGGCCGCCATGCTCGACGGTGAGCCATCCACACCCACCACAACCGGCCGGTTCATCGCGCTCCCCTTTCCAGTCAAGATCCGCGGGTGCCGTACGACGTCTGCGGGCAGGTTCTGCCGGGTCCGTACGGCCTTCTCCGTGCGGGTCCCCGCCCCGTTCCCCGTCACGCGGCGAGGGCAGCACCGTGCGACCGGCCCCCGGCCTCGGTCCGGCGGCCCGTCCTCACTGCTGCTCTCCCCAGCCTCGCCCCGCCGGCCGGACCCCGCACAGGGCCGTACGGGCCCGCGGGGCGCCCCATCCGGCCCTCGCCCCCGGGCGGCCGCGCTCCGACCCTGGGAACAAGGGGAGGGAGCCACGCGCGGCACCTCGGGCTTCGGTGTCGCGCCGACACCGGAGGTGCGTCATGACCGGACCAGTCGTCGTCGGACTCGACGGTTCGCCCGCGAGCATGACGGCCGCCTGGTGGGCCGCGCGCGAAGCCGCGGACCGGCGTCTGCCGGTGGTGCTGCTCCATTCGTGGACCACGCAGCCCCTGGACGTGCCCATCCGGCAGGAGGCGCACACCAAGCAGCGCTATGGCCAGGACGTTCTGCAGCGAACCGAGGCCGAGCTGCTGCATCGCCACGGGGAGCTGGACGTCACCACCGAGCTCGTCTCGGCACCCGCCGCGCAGGCCCTCCTGAAACACGGCGCATCGGCATCGCTGCTCGTGCTGGGCTCGCGCGGGTTCGGTTCCGTGGCGAGCTTCCTGCTCGGCTCCATCAGCCTGCACGTGCTGGGCCTGGCGCCGTGCCCGGCCGTCGCCGTTCGGGCGGGAGACCCCGCCGTCGAGGCAGGATGGGCCCACCCCGCGGCGGCGGAGCGTGACGAGGTCGTCGTCGGGCTGCAGGAGACCCGCGTGGCGGCCGATCCTCTGCTGGGGTTCGCGTTCACCGCAGCCGCCGCGCGCGGAGCACGCCTGCGGGCGGTGCGGGCGCTGCCACTGACCTCCCTCGTGCCCCTGCCGGACGAGGACCTCGAGGTCGAGGAGCGTGTGCGGCTGGCCGAGACCCTGGTGCCGTGGCGGGACAAGTTCCCCGACGTGCCCGTCACCCAGCACGTCGCCACGGGCCCCGCCGCCCAGATCCTGCTGACCGCCTGCGCCCGCGGCTGCCTCGCCGTCATCGGCCGCAAAACCCATCCCTCGCAGCTGACCTGGAAGCTCGGGCCCGTCGCCCACGCGGCCCTGCATCACGTGCCGTGCCCCATCGCTGTCGTGCCGCACGACTGAGCAGGACGGGGGAGGCAGTGATGGACCGTGTCCTTCCGGAGAGGCCGTTGCATCGGGTGCTGACGGCCCTTCTCCGTATGCCGCCGATCGAATCGCTGCTGTTGGCCGACACGCTCGTCGCTTTGACCATCGGCGGCGCCTTTCGGCTGGCGGGTGCCGACGATCTCGCCGACCTGTGCTGGGCCCTGGGCACCGTCGTCGCCGTCGGCCCGGCGGTGGGCTGGGTGCTGGCCGCGCTGCGGCGCGGTCAGGCCGGCGTGGACCTCATCGCGGTCCTCGCACTGGGCGGCACGCTCGCCGTGGGCGAGTACCTGGCCGGCTCCCTGATCGCCCTGATGCTGGCCACCGGCCGCGCCCTGGAGGCCGCCGCCCGCCAGCGGGCCTCCCATGATCTGCGCGCCCTGCTGGAGCACGCCCCCCGCACCGCCCGGCGTCGCACGGGCGGCGAGGTGCGGACGGTGCCGCTGGCCTCGGTCGCCGTCGGGGACCTGCTCGTGGTGGGGCCCGGCGAGGTCGTCCCCGTCGACGGGACCGTGGTCGGCGACACCGCCGTACTGGACGAGTCGGTCCTCACCGGAGAGCCGTTGGCCGTGCGCCACGCCCCGGGCCGGTCGGTGCGCAGCGGCGCGGTCAACGCGGGCGGTGCCTTCGAGCTGCGCGCGTCCGCCACCGAGCGGGACAGCACCTACGCCGGGATCGTACGGCTGGCCCGGCAGGCCGGTGCGGAGTCGGCGCCGGTGGTGCGGCTGGCCGACCGGTACGCCGCCTGGTTCCTGCCGCTCGCCGTGGGCGTGGCGGGGCTGACCTGGCTGATCAGCGGTTCCGCCGTGCGGGCGGTGGCGGTGCTGGTGGTCGCCACGCCGTGTCCGCTGCTGCTGGCGGCGCCGGTGGCCGTCGTCTCCGGTCTGTCGCGGGCGTCGCGCCGCGGCGTGGTGATCCGGGACGGCGGTGCGCTGGAGAACCTCGGCCGGGCGCGCACCCTGCTGCTGGACAAGACCGGCACCCTCACCGGCGGTCGGCCCCGTGTGGTCGACGTGGTCGCCGCCCGGGGCTGGCAGCCGTCGCAGGTGCTGCGGCTGGCCGCCTCGCTCGACCAGTACTCGCCGCACGTACTGGGGCGGGCCCTGGTCGAGGCGAGCCGTGAGCGCGGTCTGCGCCTGACCGTGCCCGCGGACATGTCCGAGGAGCCCGGCCGCGGCGCGGTCGGCACGGTGGCCGGCCGCCGGATGGCCGTCGGACGCCTCGACGACGGTGCGGACAGGCCCACCTGGGCCCGCTCGGTGGACAACCGCGCCGTCCTGGACGGGGCGACCGTCGTCTGGCTCACCGTCGAGGGCCGCCCGGTCGGGGCCGTCCTGCTGTCCGACCCGCTGCGCCACGACGCGCCGCGCACCCTGCGCCGGCTGCGCTCCGCCGGCATCGAACGGCTCGTGATGCTCACCGGCGACCGTGCCGAACCCGCCCGCGAGGTCGGTGCCGTCCTCGGCCTGGACGACGTCCGGGCCGGCCTTTCCCCCGCAGACAAGGTCGCCGCGGTGCGCGCCGAACGCGACCGCGCGGTCACCGTGATGGTGGGCGACGGCGTGAACGATGCTCCCGCCCTGGCCGCCGCCGACGTCGGCGTGGCGATGGGCGCCCGCGGCTACACGGCGTCCTCCGAAGCCGCCGACATCGTGCTGACCACCGACCGGGTGGACCGTCTGGCCGACGCCGTCGCCATCGCCGTACGCTCCCGGCGCATCGCCGTGCAGAGCGCGCTCGGCGGCATGCTGATGTCGCTGGCCGCGATGGCCGCGGCCGCCGCCGGACTGCTCCCGCCCGCCGTCGGCGCGCTTCTCCAGGAGGGCATCGACGTCGCGGTCATCCTCAACGCGCTGCGGGCGCTGGGCGACGACCGCTCGGCGCGGCCGGCACTTCAGCCCTCCACCGAGGCGCTCATCCACCGCTTCGCGGCCGAGCACGACGATCTCCAGGACGTCCTGGAGGCCGTGCGCTCCGCCGCCGACCGTCTCTCGGACAGTCCCGGACCGGAGGCCCTCGCGACTGTTCGGAAGGTGCACCGCCTGCTCACCGAACGCCTGCTGCCGCACGAGTACGCCGAGGAGCACCAGCTCTATCCCGCCCTCGCTCCCACGCTCGGCGGCCCCGAGGCGACGGCCACCATGAGCCGCGCCCATGTCGAGATCGACCGCCTCGCCCGCCGAATCGCCACCCACCTCGCGCTGGTGGGCCCCGACGGGACCCTGGCCCCGGAGCAGCTCGACGACCTGCGCGCCTGCCTGTACGGGCTGCACACGGTGCTGCGGCTGCACTTCACGCAAGAAGAAGAGGACTACTTCTCGCTCGCGCCCTGAGGTGACGCCTGATGAACGGACCGGAGAGCATCCCTGAAACCCGGCAGAACGTGCTCGAATGCGCCCACCTCGTCCGCCGGTTCGGCGAGCGCACCGCCGTCGACGACGTCAGCCTCACCATCGCCCCGGGCGAGACCTACGGCCTGCTCGGCCCGAACGGCGCGGGCAAGACGACGACGATCAGGATGGTGTGCGGACTGCTGCGCCCCGACGGCGGGGCCGTGCACGTCGCGGGCCGCCCGGTGAACACCGCCGCCGGACCTGCCAAGCAGCTCATCGGTTTCGTCCCGCAGGACGTGGCGCTCTACCCGGACCTGAGCGTCCGCGAGAACCTCCGCTTCTTCGGCCGCCTCTACCGGCTGCCGCGCCGTCGGCTGGAGCGCCGCGTCGACGAGGTGCTGGACCTCATCGACCTCGGCTCCCGGGCCCGTGATCGCGTCGACTCCCTGTCGGGCGGCATGCGCCGGCGCCTCAACATCGGGGCCGGGCTGGTGCATTCGCCGACGCTGCTGGTGCTGGACGAGCCGACCGTCGGCGTCGACCCGCAGAGCCGGCACGCGATCCTGGAGAGCGTCACGCGGTTCGGCGAGGAGGGCATGGCCGTCCTCTACACCACGCACTACATGGAGGAGGCGGAGCGCCTGTGCGACCGGGTCGGCATCATCGACCGGGGCCGCCTGGTCGCCGAGGGCACGCCGCGTGAGCTGGTGGCCCTGGTGGCCGAGCGCGACCGGGTCCGCCTGACCGCCGTCGGCAGCCTCGCCGCCTACACGGACGCCTGCCGCCGCCTCGCCCGGGTCGAGGGCGCGGCACGCGGCGGCGACAACGGCGACGTGGTCGAACTGGTCGTCAAGGACGCCCGCAGTCTGCTGCCGGACCTCCTCGATCTGGCCCACGCCATGGACGTCGACATCCGCAGCGTGGAGATCGACGAACCCGACCTGGAGGCGGTGTTCCTCCACCTGACCGGCACCGCGCTGAGGGAGTGAGCCGCCGTGCGTGTCGTCCTCGCCATCGCGGCCAAGGATCTGCGCCAGCGGCTGCGCGACCGGTCGGCCTGGGTGCTGGTGTTCCTGGCACCCGTGCTGATCTCCGCCCTGATGGCTCTGGCGTTCAACAACAACGACGAGTTCCGCGCGAATCTGGGCGTCGTGGACCTGGACCGAGGTCCGGCCGCCGCCGGGCTCACCCAGGTCCTGAAGAGCCCGGAGCTCCAGGACACGGTCCACATGCGGTCGTACGACACCGAGGGCGCGGCACGCAGAGCCGTGGACGCGGGGGACGTGCACGCCGCGATCGTCGTGCCGAAGGGTTTCACCGAGTCGCTGCACGGCGGTGCCGCCGAGCCGGTCAGGGTTCTGGACAGCGTCGACTACGGCCTCCAGGCCCAGCTGGCCAAGGCGGTCACCGAGTCGTACGTGGCCCAGGTCAACGCCGACCGACTGTCGGTCGCCACGGCCGTCGCCGCGGGGGCCGCGCAGTCGGACATCCCCGAACTCGCCGCGAAGGCCGCCCTGTTGCGGCTGCCGGAGGAGGTGCGGGCGCAGGGGCTGCCCGACGACCCGCTGAAGGTGATCAGCTACTTCGGGCCGAGCATGGGCATGTTCTTCGTGCTGTTCACCGTGGGTTTCGGGGCGCGCAGCTACTTCGTCGAACAGCAGCAGGGCACCCTCGACCGCATCGCCGCGGCACCGGTCGGACGGGGCGCGCTGCTGATCGGCAAGTCGGTGTCGACGTTCGTCTACAGCCTGGCCGGACTCGCCACCGTGACGGTCGTGTCGTGGCTCGCCTTCGGCGCCCGCTGGGCCGACCCGCTCGGCGTCGCGGCGCTCAGCGTGGCAATGGCGGTGTGCACGGTGTGTCTGACCGCGCTGGTCATCTCGCTCGTGCGGACCGAACAGCAGGCGCAGGGGCTCGCCTCGATCGTCGTCTTCGCACTGGTCCTGCTCGGCGGCAACTTCGTCTTCGCCTCCGGCACCACACCGGCGATCCGCACGCTCGCCCTGTTCACGCCCAACGGCTGGGCCCTTCGCGGGTTCACGGATCTGGGCACCGGGGTGCGCGGCTGGGACGCCGTCGGTGCTCCGCTGCTCGGTATCGCCGTGTTCTCGGCGGCCGTGGCCGCGGTGACGGCACTGCTGCTGCGGCTGAGGAGGACGCCATGACCGCTCTTGCCGTGACCCGCGCCACCCTCGCGCGGGTGCTGCGCGACCGGACGGCGCTGTTCTTCATGGTGCTGCTCCCGGTCGCCATCATCGTCGTCATCGGCGTGACCGTCAGCGGCTTCGATCAGTTCCGCATCGGTCTCGTGCCGGCCGCCCAGCCGGGTCCGGTGGCCCGGGAGTTGACCTCGGACCTGAAGGACGCGCCCGGGCTGCGGGCCCGCACCTACGACACCGCGGCCGACGCCCGCACCGCGCTGCGCCGGGCCGAGCTGGACGCGGTCGTCGTGGTGCCGTCCGGGCTCGACGCGGACGTTCGAGCCGGGCGGCCTGTCACGGTACGGGTACTGGTGGAGCCCTCGGGCAGTGCCGGGCACTCGGCGGTGACCTCGGTGTCGGCCGTGGTGGCCGAGCATGCGGCGCGTATCCAGGCCGCCCGCTTCGCCGGTGAGGAGACCGGCGGCACGTTCGACGACACCCTGGCGCTCGCGCGCGGCGCCGAACGGGCCGCGTCGCCCATCGCCGTGCGCACCGAGACCGTCAACGGACAGAGCGACTACCTGCCGCTCGGCTACAGCTACAGCACGCCGACCATGCTGGTGCTGTTCGTGTTCATCAACGCCCTGGCGGGCGGCGCGGCCATCGTGCAGACACGCCGGACCGGGGTGTACGCCCGGGCGCTCGCGGCGCCGGTGTCCGCCCGCACCCTGGTGTCCGGCGAGACGGTCGCCTACCTGCTGCTGGCCGTCCTGCAGTCCCTGCTGATCGTCGGCATCGGAGCGCTGGTGTTCGACGTCTCCTGGGGCGATCCGCTCGCCGCCGGGGTCCTGGTGATGGTGTGGGCCTTGGTCGGCACGGGCGCCGGTGTGCTGGCCGGCGCGCTGTTCCGTACGCCGGAGCAGGTGCACGCGGTCGGCCCGGCGCTCGGCATCGGCCTGGGCATGCTGGGCGGCTGCATGTGGCCCCTGGCGCTCGTGCCCGACTGGCTGCGCACGGCCGGGCATGCGGTGCCGCAGGCCTGGGCCGTGGACGCGTGGACGACGTTGCTGTCCCGGGGCGGGGACCTGTCCGCGATCCTGCGCGAACTCACGGTCCTGGCCGCCTTCGCCGCCGCCCTCCTCGCCTTTGCCTCCCTGGCTCTGCGACACCGGGTGACGACCGACCCCGGGGCGTGAGGTACGCCTCGCCGTGCCGATCGGCCCGACCTCGGGCCGGTCGGCCCACGATCCCGGCAACTTCAGTGCGGTGTACTGGAGTTGAGGGACAAGTCGGTTCCTCCGTCAGGAGAGGAGTCAGGTCATGGCAACGGCACGTGCACTCAGTCGTGTCGCGATCGTAGGCGCGGTGGCGGCCCTCGGAGCGTCGGCGCCGGTGACCGCGAGCGGCGTCCGGGCGGACACCCCGGCCACCGTCACCACGGTGACCGACCAGGCTCGCAGCGGGAGCCCGGCAAGCGTGGTCGACCGGGTCGCCGACTTCTACGGCGCGTACATCGACGTCCTGTACGACTCCGGCCGGGGCCGACTGGCCGACTCGCTGCGCGGCCACTACCTGACCCCGAAGCTGCGCAGCAGCCTGGCCCGCTGGGAGGCCGCCCACCACAAGGACGGCGTCCTGCGCGCCAAGGGCGTGCCGATCTCCTGGCAGGTGGTCTACAACGACAGCGGCATGGGGCACTGCTGGACTCGCGTCACGCTCACTTGGCAGGATGCCGGGAAGCACGTCCACCGGACCCGGCTGATGGTCCAGTCCGACCTCGCGACGCGGCTGATCTCCGGCATCAAGCCCGCCTGACGACGGTCACGCAACGGCGACCGGGAAGGGGCGGTTCAGTCCGGAAGCTCCAGCCGGGCCGTCTCCCCCGGTTCCACGCTCACCGCGCGGTCCGGCAGCCGCACCTCGATCGGGGACGCGTCGGACGCCGGTACGGCGATGTCCAGCTTCCCGCGCTCCAGGTGCAGCCGCACCCCCCAGTGGCCCTGGTAGCGCAGGGCGAACCCGTACGAGGACAGCTCGGGCAGCGGCACGGGGTCGAGCCACAGGGCGCCGCCGCGGGTCTCCAGGCCGGTCAGTCCGCGCTGGACGAGGTCGAGGGTGCCGGCCATGGCGCCGAGGTGGATGCCCTCGCCGGTGGTGCCGCCCTGGACGTCGGCGATGTCGCCCTGAAGGGCCTCCTGGCAGAACTTCCACGCCTCGGCGCGTCGGCACCGGGCCAGCACCCAGCCGTGGACGAGGCCGCTGAGGGTGGAGCCGTGGCTGGTGCGGTGCAGGTAGTAGTCGACGGTGCGCTGCCAGATCTCCTCGTCCAGCCGCACCCCCAGCCGGCGGAAGAGTCCCTGGAGTTCGGCCGGCGAGAAGAGATAGCCGAGCATCAGCACGTCGGCCTGTTTGGAGGCCTGGTAGCGGTTGACGGTGTCGCCCTCCGCCTCCAGGATCCGGTCCAGGCGGCGGATGTCGCCGTACCGCCCGCGGTAGCCGTCCCAGTCGAGTTCGGCGAGTTCGCCGTAGCCCTCGAACTGGCTGATCACGTCGTCGTGGAACGGGACGTGCAGCGTGCGCGAGACGTCCTCCCACAGTTCGAGTTCGCCGCCGTCCAGCTCGGTGCGTTCGACGAGTTCGCGGCGGCGGGGCTGGGGCAGTGCGTCCAGGAGCTCCAGGGTGCGGGCGAGCACCCAGGCGGCGGTGACGTTGGTGTACGCGTTGTCGTCCAGGCCGGGCGCGTCGGCGCCCGGGTATGCCTCGTGGTACTCGTCGGGGCCGACGACGCCCTTGATGCGGTGCCGGCCCAGACTCTCGTCGTACTCCGCCCTGTCCGCCCAGAAGCGGGCGATCCGGAGCAGCATCTCGGCGCCCTTGGTGTGCAGGAACTCCATGTCGCCGCTCGCCTCGCAGTACTGCCACACGTTGTAGGCGATCGCCGAGCCGACGTGGTGCTGGAGGTGGGAGTGGTCGGGCAGCCAGCGTCCCGAGCGGGGGTTGAGGTGGAGCTGCTGGGTCTCCTCGCGTCCGTCGCTGCCGCTCTGCCAGGGGTACATCGCGCCCCGCCGGCCGGCTCGCCGCGCGGCCGTGGAGGCCTGTTCGAGGCGCCGGTGGCGGTAGCGCAGCAGGGCCCGGGAGACCTCGGGGAAGTGCAGGTTCAGATACGGCAGGACGAACAGTTCGTCCCAGAAGACATGGCCGCGGTAGGCCTCGCCGTGCAGCCCGCGGGCGGGCACGCCGACGTCCAGGTCGGCGGTGTGCGGGGAGAGGGTCTGCAGGACGTGGAAGAGGTGCAGCCGCAGGATGCGGCCCGAATCGCCCGGCACGTCGAGCTCGGCCCGGCGCCAGAGCTGGTCCCATGCGGTGAGGTGCGACTCGAGCAGCGCGTCGATGCCGGGGGCCCGGCCCACCCGGTCGACGGCGGCGTGCAGCGGGTCGCTGATGGCCGGGTCGCGGGAGGTGTGCAGGGCGATGGTCTTGTCGACGGTGACGGTGCGGCCGGGGACCAGGTCGAGGGTCAGCTGCTGGACGGCGTACGGCAGTTCGTGGCGGATCGTGGCGGACGCGTCGGCCGTGAGCCGGGACGCGATGCCGACGCGGATGTCGGAGGTGCGGGTACGGCAGCGCAGCCAGACCGTGTCGGGGTCGGCGGTGCCGGTCTGCACATGGGTGAGGTGGCGGCCGTCCAGATCCCGGTAGCGGGCCACTCCGGCGTTGGTGACGCCGCCGTCGAGGGCGGCCTCGACCTCCAGCTGCCCGGAGAATCCCTCGGCCGTGAACTCGGTGCGCAGGGCGGCCAGATGGGGATCGGCCATGTGCACCAGCCGCTGCTGACGCACCGTCAGCACCCGGTCGTCGCCGAGGTCGTACCGTGTCCGGCGCTCCAGCAGTCCCGCGGACAGGTGCAGCATCTGGCGGTGGTCGAGCACGGTCGTGTTGTCGGGGGTGAGCCAGTGCCCGTCGGGGAGGCGGAAGCGCAGCGGCAGCCAGTTCGGGACGTTGACCATGTCCTCGTTCTCGACCTGGCGGCCGGCCACCTCGGAGGTGAGCCGGTTGTAGATACCCGCCACATACGTCCCCGGGTAGTGGATCTCGTCGGCGGCGCACTCCGGCAGCGCCCCCCGGGTGGCGAAGTAGCCGTTGCCGAGGGTGCACAGCGATTCCCGCAGACGTTCGTCGGCGGGCCTGTAGCCCTCGTACTCCCAGCTCCAGCCGGTCACTTCGGCGCTCCTCCCGAGCAGAGTTCCGCAAGGTCGTGTACGACGATGTCGGCGCCGTGCCGCAGCAGCCGCGCCCCGGTGTCCGCGCCGGCGGCCCGGTCCACGCCGACCACGAGGGCGAAACCCCCGCGCCGGCCGGCCTCCACACCCGCCAGGGCGTCCTCGACGACGGCGGCACGGTCCGCGGGGGCGCCGAGCCGGCGGACCGCCTCCAGGAACAGATCGGGCTCCGGCTTGCCCGCGAGGCCCAGCCGGGCCGCCTCGCCGCCGTCCACGAGGACGTCGAACAGGTCCAGCACACCGGCCCGGCTCAGCAGCTCACCGGCGTGCCGGGACGCGGAGGCCGCCGCGCGGGGCACGCCGGCGTCGCGCAGTGCCCGGACCAGCCGTACGGTCCCCGGGTAGGCGTCGACGCCGTGCTCGCGCAGCCGCTCGGTGAAGAGGCGTTCCTTGTCCGCCGCCACCGAGCGCACCGTCTCGGCCGAGGCATCGATGCCGCGGGCGGCGAGGAAGGCCGCGGCTCCGTCCAGGCGGGACTTGCCGTCGACGTGCCGCAGATAGTCGTCCCGCTCGTCGAACGGGCGGCCCATGGCGGGGTCCGCGGGCGGATGGGCGCGCAGGAAGGCGTCGAAGGCCGTCTTCCAGGCGGCGGCGTGCACCCGGGCCGAGTCGGTGATCACTCCGTCGGTGTCGAAGACGACGGCGCGTACGTCCCGCAGGACCGGGGCGAGCACGGCGGGGGACGTCTCGGAGCTGACCGGCCGGCGCATGCTCACCCCTGCTCCGGGACGACGACCACCGGGCAGTCCGCGTGATGCAGCAACGTGTGCGCCACGCGGCCGAGCTGGAGGCCGCCGTGGTCGTGTCGCCGTCGGGCGCCGATGACCAACAGGTCCGCGGCGGCCGACCGGGCCGGCAGCACCTTGCGGGCGGGCCCCTCGACGGTGGCGCGGCGCACCCGGACGGACGGGTGGTCCGTCGCCGCGTCGTGCAGCGCGGCGTCGAGTTCCTCGGACGCCCGCTGTTGGTGATAGTGCGCCGGGCTCCCGCCCAGCAGGGGATGGTCGGCGCTCTCGTGCGCGGGCCGGCGCCACGCGCGTACGGCGTCCAGGGTGCATCCGCGCACGTCGGCCTCGCGGAACGCGAACCGCACGGCCTCCTCACCTCCACTCGACGGTTCTCCCACGCCCAGCAGGATCCGCTCATGGGTACCCGCGAGGCCCGCCTTGTCACCTCGGACCACGATGACGGGGCAGTGCGCTCGGCCGGCCACGGCCAGGGAGACCGAGCCCAGGAGCAGGCCGGCCAGCTCTCCGCGACCACGCGACCCGGTCACCAGGGCGAAGGCGTGGTGACCTTCCTCCAGCAGCGCGGAGACCGCGTCCTCGGGCACCACGTCGGCGGAGACCTTCACATCGGGAGCGCCGCGTACGGCGCGCTCCGTGGCGGTGCCCAGAATGCGTTCGGCCATCGCCTGCTCGGACGGATCCTCCTCGTCGGCCGGGACGGCACCTTCGTACCGTTCCCACAGGGAGGCGTACACCACGCGCAGGGGCAGTCCGTGGCGGGCCGCCTCGGCCACGGCCCAGTCGACCGCCTGGAGGCTGGGCTCCGATCCGTCGACGCCCACGACCAGGGGCAGCTCCATGGCACCCACCGCCTTTCGTCGGGCCGCAGCGGGGTGCGGCGCGGGGTCCCACTCCACGGTCGCACGCAGGGCGGGGCCGCAGCAGGGGTGAGTCGGCCCCGCGCCGGGACCGTTCGGCCCACGCCGGCAGTGAGGGCCGATCGGTCCGACCGCAGGCCCGAGCAGCCCCTGGGACGGGCCGCGCCGGACCGGGAGGGTGGAGGTGAGCCTGATCGGTGCGGCCGTGCTGGGCGCAAGCCTGGTGGCCTCGCCGACCACCAGCGCTACCGCACGTGATCACCACGCCCTTCGAAGGGATCGACCCATGGCTACCGAAGCACTGCGCCCGGCTCATCCCGCCCGGCTGACCGCGACGCTCGATCCGCACCTGTCGCGCTGGCTGTGGCTGGTGAAGTGGCTGCTCGCCCTGCCCCACTACGTCGTCCTCGCCTTCCTGTGGGTGGCGTTCGTCCTGGTGAGCGTGGTGGCGTTCTTCGCCGTGCTGTTCACCGGCCGCTATCCGCGCGCGCTGTTCGACTTCAACGCGGGTGTTCTGCGGTGGAGCTGGCGGGTGGCGTACTACGCGTACGGCGCCCTCGGCACCGACCGCTACCCGCCGTTCACGCTCGCCGACGTGCCCGACTACCCGGCCCACTGGGACGTGGCGTACCCCGAGGAGCTGTCCCGGGGGCTCGTCCTGGTGAAGTGGTGGCTGCTGGCCCTCCCGCACTACCTGGTGCTGGCGTTCCTCCTCGGCGGAATCCGGGTGGTGTGGGCCTCCGGCGGACTGATCGGGCTGCTCGCGCTGTTCGCGGGCGTCGCGCTGGCCTTCACCGGCCGCTATCCGCGCGGCATCTTCGATCTGATCATCGGGCTCAACCGCTGGGTCCTGCGCGTGGCGGCCTACGCGGCGCTGCTCACCGACGTGTACCCGCCGTTCCGGCTCGACATGGGCGGCGACGAACCGAAGGCGCTGTCGTGATCACCGCGCTGGTCTCGGCGTTCCTGTTCGCGCACGGACTGGTCCATCTGGCCGTGTGGCTGCCGCACGACGACACCGACCAGCCCTTCGACCCCCGGCACTCGTGGGCGCTGGCTTCGGCCGGGCTGCCGCGGGCCGGGGTCGTCGACAGGACGGCGATCGGTCTCGCATCGGTCACCGCGATGCTCTACGTCATCGCCGGCGCGGCCACCGCGGCACAGGGCAGCGGCTGGGCCGACGCCGCGGTGCTCGCGGCGACGGTCGGTCTGGTGCTGAAGTCCGTGTGGTTCAACGCCTGGCTGTCGCTCGGCGTACTGCTCGACATCGGCGTCATCGCCGCCGTGGCCCTGAGCTGGCCGGGCTCGCTGTACTGAGCCCGGCCGTCGACAAGGGACCGTTGGGCACGGCCCCCGAGACACTCGGCCCACGCATCGCCCGCCGGGGCGCGGCACGGTGGGAACACAGGCCGTCCGGGGAGGCAACCATGACCGAACGTACCGACGCCATCGTGGTCGGAGTCGACGGATCCGAGGCGTCCGTGTCCGCGCTGCGCTGGGCCGCTGAGCAGGCACGGAACCTCGGCACGTCGGTTCTGGCCGTACACGCCTGGGAGCGCGTCCCGGCGGCCGGGTACGCGCCCTACGCGCCGACAGCGGCCCGTCCGACGGCGGCGGATCAGCGAGAGCGGGCCGCCGAACTCCTCGCCTCGGCCGTGCGAGCGGCCATCGGGCCCCGCACCGGCCCCGACCTGCACGCCGTCGTGGAGGAAGGGCCGCCTGCCTGGGTGCTGCTGCGGCACGCCCGCGGAGCGCGGTTGCTGGCCCTGGGCCGCAGGGCCCACGCGCAGTGGGAGCTGCCTGCCATCGGCGCGGTGGGCCGCGAGTGCCTGCGGCACGCCACCGTTCCCGTGGTGACGGTGCCCGCCGGCGAACGGCATGCGACTGCCACCCCCGAGCTGCACTCTGTCGGAGCGTCTCGCGCAGTCCGCAGCGGAGCCGCATAGCAGTCCGAAGAGACCGAGCCGCTCCGAGGTGAGCGTCATGGATGTTCTGGTGGGATACGCGACCGCGCAGGGCTCCACCCGCGGGGTCGCCGAGCGACTGGCCGCCCGCCTGGGCCGGGCCGGTCTCAAGGCCGACGTGCGCCCCTTGGAGGCCGTCCACGACGCCGATGCCTACGGCGCGTTCGTCCTCGGCAGCGCCGTGCACAATCAGAACTGGCTCGGTCCGGCGAAGGAGTTCGTGAGCGAAAACCTCGATCTGCTGGTGTCGCGCCCCGTGTGGATCTACAGCGTCGGAATGCCGGGAGCGCTGCGGGGGCCGTGGAAGCGGCTGGGGCCGATGGAGGCCCCGGTGATCGTCCGGAGCCTGCCGGCCGGTCTGTCGTACCGGAGCCATGAGCTCTTCTCCGGCGTGATCCGCGCCTCCCAGCTGCCGCTCGGCGGACGGATCAGGTTCCGGCTGACGGGCGGCCGGTACGGCGACTTCCGTGACTGGGACGCCATCGACCGCTGGGCGGCCGGGATCGCCGCGGAGCTGCTGCGCGCTTGAGATTCCCGGCCGGGCGGCGTGGTGCCGTCAGGTATGGAGGGACGCACGCCTCAGGTGTGCACGGACGTACGGTGATCCGAAGTCCTGGGCCGGTGCGGGGCCCGGGGCGGCATGACCGGCTCGGTCGGCGGCCGGTGCGCGCGGCGGCTCTGCCTGCGCAGTGCCAGCGCGTCGAAGAGCGCGGCGAGGGCGAAGGTCACTCCCATCGCCGCGAACAGCAGGAGCGCGAACCGCTCCCAGAACTCCGGTGTGAGACTCGTGCCCACGGTCCTCTCCCCCTCGGGTCGGGTTTCGATCCCCCTCTGCTTCCAGCCAACTCCTTTACCGCCGAGGGCACATGAGCCATGCGGCCCGAACGCAGGGCTGGAGCGGCCCTTGCTCGCGGCCGTGGGAGGGGTTGTCCGGCTGTGAAGGAGTCGTCGAAGTCGGCCGTCATCGCGGTGCGCACCGCGCCGGGGTGGATCGAGCAGACACGGATCCGGTCCGGGGCCAGTTCCAGGGCCGCGGCCTTGGTCAGACCGCGCAGTCCCCACTTGCTCGCCCCGTACGCTCCGATGCCGGCGTATCCGGTGATGCCGGCGATCGAGGAGATGTTCACGATCACACCGCCGTCGTCGCGGCGAAGTGACGGTGCCGCCGTGCGCATGCCCAGCCAGGCACCCTGGAGGCTTGACGTCGATGACCCGCCGGAAGGATTCGAGGCTCTGTTCCTCGATGGTCCCCCACTCGATGACCCCGGCGTTGTTCACCAGCACCGACACGGGCCCGAGTTCCCGATCGGCCTGCGCCACCACCGCCTGCCAGCCGTCCTCGCTGCTGACGTCCAGGTGCGCGTACCGGGCCTGGCCACCGAGTTCCGCCGCCGGCTTCTCCCCTTCGCACCCGGTTGTCGAGACGTCCCATGATGTCCTCCTGACCCATGCGACGGCCGAGGATCGGTCAGGGAGGCGCGCATGATCTCGCCGAAATGACCTGCCTGCTTGTCGGAACCAGTTTCGATTGGCTGCCTTCCGCACGCATTCCGGCAGGCAGACACCCGCGTGGCGGAGAACCGGCGGCCGGGTGCGGGGCTCGGTCGTCGGTGGTGCATCGACGACGCGTCGATCCGGGTCTGCCGGCCCGGTTCTGGCCGTCGGCGCGGAAAGTGACGGTGCGTGCCTCGGCCTCCTGGACCGTCCGACGGCATGTTTCCGAGGCCATGAGGCGCGGAACGTCGCACGTGTCGACTGCCGTGCCGCGCCCGGGACGGAGGCCGCGGGCGGCAGGGCGACGGAGCGGTCGCGGCGTCCTGGGCCAGGGCGCCGTCCTCTCGTCGGACGACGTTCGTCGGCCGCACAGCGGCCTTCCTCGCCGAGGCGGCGGCACGCTGAGCCGGGGCTCCTCAGCGGCCCCGGGCCGCCTGCTCGTCGGCCGGAGTGATGCGGCGGCCCGTGAGGCGTGTGGGCCGGATCGACACCCACATGTCCCGTTCACCGCCTGCCCAGGGCGTGGTGTGGGCGCGCTGGGCGAGCCTGCGCATGGCATCGGGTTCCGTCACGGCGCTCGCGGGGCCGACGGCCAGCACGCTCCAGCCCTGGCTCATTGTCTCGTCCACGTGGTCGACCTCGAAGGCGACCTCCGTGCCGACGGCTGCCGCGGGCACGGTGCCGGGCGCGGTCCGGAACACGATCTCGTCATCGACGATCTCGTAGTTGACGGGGACGATCGCCGGGCGGCCATCGGGCGCCGACACCGCGATGCGCCCCACCCCGTGTGTGGACAGCTTGGCCCGGCATTCCTCGGGGCTGAGGTCCCGCAGCTGGGGGTGCAGCAGCGCGTGGCCCTGGCCGGGGGGCAGATCGATGCCTCCCCCGCGCAGAGTGGCGGCGGTGGTACCCAGCGCGTCGGCCAGCCGGACGAGCGTCGCCAGGGTCGGGTCGGCGGGCTGCTCCTCCAGGTACGTCAGGTAGTCCGGCGACATGCGGGCGCGGCTGGCCGTCTCCTCGCGACTGAGCCCCTGTCGGCGGCGTTCGGCCGCAAGGCGTCGGCCTATGTCGCCGGGATTGGGTGTCCTCGGCGGCGCCGCGGCCTCGCTCCGCGCCTCACCCGTGCCGGGACGGGCAGGCCCTTGGTGGGTGCTGGGTGGCTCGTGTTCGACGTGGTGGACGTGTGCGTCCGGACCGGGGAACACGAGCGTCACTTCGTCGGTGTCCGACCAGCGCACGTCGTAGGGAGGTGTCCCGTCCTCGTGGTGCAGTCCGACGATCTCGCCGTCGCGCCTGGTGGCGCCGGTGGCCGGGCTTTCGATGACGAGGTGGTCGCCGAGGTGAGCTCGCATGGTCGCCGCCCTCTCCTCACAATGGTGCTGTATCCAACGTGCCACGCGCGGCACACCGCCGCATGGGTCCACCGGCCCTTGTCCGAGAGAGCGTCGAGACGACCGGTCTCAAGCCCCGGACCGCGTAGGGACCATGGGCTGTCACGCCCGGGACGGGAGAGGCGACATGCATCACCGAACGGTCGCGGAGCTCATGACCCGTGACGTCGTGCGGGCGCGGCGTGACACGCCGTTCAAGGACATCGTCAGGCTGCTGTCGGAGAACGACGTCACGGCCGTACCCGTGGTGGACGAACAGGACCACCCGCTGGGCGTGGTCTCCGAGGCCGACCTGCTGCGCAAGAGTGCCGACCAGGCCGACCCGTCCGGACGAGCCCCGGTTCCGCACCTGGAGGCGTGGGAGCGGGCCAAGGCCACCGGTTCCCGCGCCGAGGAGCTGATGTCGGCTCCCGCCGTGTGCGCGCGTCCTGAGTGGAGCGTGGTCGAGGCGGCCCGTCTGATGGAGAAGCACCACGTCAAGAGGCTGCCCGTGGTGGACGAGGCGGACCGTCTCCTGGGCATTGTCAGCCGCAGCGACCTGTTGCGGATCTTCCTGCGCCGTGACGACGCCATCCGCGACGAGATCACCGAGGATGTGCTGCGCCGCACCATGGGGCTCCGGCCCTGGGAGGTGACCGTCGAGGTGCGCGACGGGCGGGTCGACCTCGGTGGCTCCGTCGAGTTCAGCAGTCTGGTCCCCGTCATCGAGCGCCTGTGCCGCAGTGTCGACGGCGTGGTGTCGGTCGACGGGCACATCGCATACGGGACCGACGACGCCCGGCGTCCTCCCACGGGCACCTGAGCGATCTCGCCCGGCTGCGCCCGCCGAACTCGGCCGCGCCCGACTTGGGCACCGCCGGTCACTCGGACCTGTCCGGTCGCCGCCCCGTCACCGGCCGGAGCGCCCGGACCACTGAGGCTCGACCACATCCCACTCGGCGTCCCACCGCGCGTACCTTCTGCGGTCCAGCAGGCGGTGCATGCCCACCCGAGCCCCCCAGGCCGCGGTGGCCACGCCGAGCGCCGCCATGCCGCCCACGAACCAGCCGGTGGTCGTCGCGTTGAGCGCGTTCATCGGTGGACCGGTGAGGCCGCCGTCCCGGTCCACCCACACGCGGACGGTGGCGCCCTCGGGTGTACTCACCTCCACGAGCGTGGTTGCGGTCCGCACGGTCCCGTCCCTGTCCGTCCAGCGGACCTGCGCCGGTTGCTTCGCTCCCTCGGCGTCACCCTCGGGCTTCGAAGCCAGTCGGGCGGCGACTTCATGCCGTGCCGCCTCCTGGGCGTGCACGGTGCGCATCGACGACTCGTACGCCGTCCACCCGACGCTGAGCGCCACCACGGGCAGCGCAAGGACGAAGACCAGCGTCAGGAAGCGGCCGAACCAGCATTCGAACCGGTCGGACGTACGCCTCAGGGGGTTCTCCCGTATCGGTACGTGCTCCTTGCGCCGCGGCGGCGGACCAGGGGTAAGCGGCGATTCCTGTGCGCTCATGAGTACGCCTCCGGCACCTCGCTGGTCCGTTCCTCCCCTCGGTCCCACCATCGGACGGCGGCGGATCTCGGTCACTGGGCCGAACGTCCCCCCGCGGTCCGCTTACGGCCCCGGCCGCGGCTCCTGCGCACCCCGCTTCCTCGTTCCGCATGCGCCGCGAAGGGGATTGAGGTACTCCTCGTAGGAGAGGACACGCCACGCCCGGCATGCCGCGACGTCCGGAGCATCCCAGGCCATCGGGCTCGTTCACCGCCATCCACCGGCGTTCCCACCTTCGGACGGGACGGAGGCCGCCGCTATGCAAGCAGTCGTCACCGTGGGCCTCGACGGCTCACCCGAGAGCCTTGCCGCGGCCCGCTGGGCCGCCGACGAGGCCGAGAAGCGCAACCTCACCCTCCGTCTGCTGCACGCGTGGCCGCTGCTGGTGCCGGAGTCGGCAGGCGTTCCCCCGGAAGTCGATCAGAACTTCTGGGCCAAGCGTCTCGTCCACACCGCGAGGGCGGAACTCGGGACGCGCCACCCGGGTCTGTCCATCGTCGGGAACCTGGTCGCCGAGGACGCACAGAACGCGTTGCTCCAAGCGGCGTCCGAGTCCGAGATGCTGGTGCTCGGTTCCCGCGGGCTGGAGCCCGTCGAGAGCTACTTCCTGGGCGATGTCAGCATGCCCGTGGTGGCACGGGCGGAGCGACCGGTCGTACTGGTCCGCGCCGAATCCCGGGAGGAGGGGCCGCCCGCGGCAGCCGCCGATCGCGTGGTCGTGGCTCTGAAGCTGCACGGGTCATCCGACGACCTGCTGGACTTCGCCTTCCATACGGCTGCGGCCAGGGGCGTTCCGCTCCAGGCCGTGCACGGCCACAGCGTGCCGCTGCACGCACGCGTGCCCTGGGGCGTGGACCACGACGTCACGGAAGAGATCACCCAGGAGGCCCGCAAGCAGCTGAGCACGGCGCTCCGCCCCTGGCGCGAGAAGTACCCCCGGGTGGACGTGACCGACAGCATCCGTCTCGCGAGTCCCGCCAAAGCCGTCGTACAGGCCGCCCAGGGCGCCGCCCTACTGGTCGTCGGCCGTCGCGAACACCGTCCTGCCCTGGCGCCCCACCTCGGGCCCGTGGCGCAGGCCGCCATCCATCACGGGCGCTGCCCGGTCGCCGTGGTTCCGCATGGCTGAACCCGGCCGCCGCCGGGCACCGCGCGGTCGGCACCGCGGGCCGGCGCGTCCAGGGCCCGTTCGCTGCCCTGCATGACGGCGCGACTCCGTCTCGTCCGTGACGTACGCGGAACTGGCCCGCCGTGCGGCCCGCTTCGCAAACGTCCTGCGGTCGCTCGGGGTCGGCCACGCGGACCGGGTGTTCACTCTCCTCGGCCGCTGCCCCGAGCTCTACACGACGGTGCTGGGCACGCTCAAGAACACCAGCGTGCTGTGCCCGCTCTTCTCCGCCTTCGGCCCCGACCCCGTTCAGCAGCGGCTGGCGCTCGGCGACGCGCAGGTCCTCGTCACCACCGCGCCCCTTTCCGGCGCAAGGTCGCCGAGCGCCGGGCATCGGTTCCCGGACTCAAGCACGTCCTGATCGTCGGACCCGGCGCCGAGGACCTGCCCGGAACCGCTTCCTTCGACGAGCTGATGTCCACCGCACCGGACACCTTCACCATTCCGCCGACCTCACCCGACGACATGGCCCTGCTGCACTTCACCAGCGGGACCACCGGCACTCCCAAAGGTGCGGTCCATGTCCACGAGGCCGTCTTCGCGCACTACGCCACCGCCGCGTACGCCCTCGACCTGCACCCCGAGGACGTGTACTGGTGCACGGCCGACCCCGGCTGGGTCACCGGCATGTCGTACCGCATCGTCGCCCCGCTCGTGCACGGTGTGACGGTGGTCGTCGACGAGGGCGACTACGACGCAAGGCGCTGGTACCGGATCCTCGGCGAGGAGCGGGTCACCGTCTGGTACACGGCCCCCACGGCCCTGCGGATGCTCATGCGCGCCACGCCCCGCCAGGGGCCCTACGACCTGCCGCGCTCCTACGACCTGTCGGCTCTGCGCTTCGTCGCCTCCGTCGGCGAGCCCCTCAATCCGGAGGCCGTCGTGTGGGGCCGGGACGTGCTGGGCCTGCCGGTGCACGACAACTGGTGGCAGACGGAGACCGGTTGCATCATGATCGCCAACTTCGCGGCCTGCGAGATCCGGCCCGGCTCGATGGGACGTCCGCTGCCCGGCGTCGAGGCTGCCGTGCTGAAGCAGGGCGAGGACGGCCGGGCACTGGTCGTCGACGGCCGCGTCACGGAGGTGGGAAGCCCCGATGTCGAGGGCGAGCTGGCCCTGCGTCCGGGCTGGCCGTCGATGTTCCGCGGCTATCTGCACGACATGGAGCGCTACGACGCCGCGTTCGCGGACGGCTGGGACCTGACCGGTGAACCTGGTCCGCCGGGACGCGGACGGCTGGTACTGGTTCGTGGGGCGCGCCGACGACGTCATCAAGTCGGCGGGGCATCTGATCGGCCCCTTCGAGGTGGAGAGCGCGCTGATGGAGCACCCGGCGGTGGCCGAGGCCGGGGTGATCGGACGGCCCGACCCGGTCGCCGGGAATGTCGTCAAGGCGTTCGTGTCGCTGCGCCCCGGTGTCGAGCCGACCCCGGATCTGGAGCGGGAGCTGCTGGCCTTCGGCCGCCGCAAGCTGGGGCCGGCCGTCGCTCCCCGGGAGATCGCCTTCGACCAGAACCTGCCCAAGACCCGCAGCGGGAAGGTGATGCGCCGTCTGCTGCGCGCACGGGAACTCGGCCTGCCCACCGGCGACTTGTCGACTTTGGAGGGATCCGCATGAGCGTGACCCGCCCCGCCCGCGCACGGAAGGACTCGGCGCCCTCGAAGTCCGGCAAACCGGCGACGCACAAGGCGGCCGGAACGGCCGAGCGGAAGGTGAGTGCCGGGCCGCCGGCCGGGCGCGGGCCGGCCGGGCACCGGACGGACCTCCTGGAGGCGATGCTGCGCATCCGGCGCTTCGAGGAGCGGTGCGTCGAGCTGTACAGCGCGGCGAAGATCCGCGGCTTCGTCCACCTGTACATCGGTGAGGAGGCCGTCGCCGTCGGTGTGCGACCTGGCCTCGTTGTACGAGCGCTGCGGACGCATCCGGGGCCGCCCCGGCTCGGTCACCGTGCTGCCGGTGCTCACCATGCCCGCGGGCGACATCACCCACCCCGTGCCGGACCTGACCGGCTACATCACCGAGGGGCAGATCGTGCTCTCGCCCGAGACGCACGCGCGGGGCGTGTACCCGCCGCTGGACGCCCTGTCCTCCCTGTCCCGGCTGATGCGCAAGGGCGCGGGCCCCGGCCGGACCCGTGACGACCACCTCGACGTCGCGGCCCAGCTGCTGGCCGCGCTGGCCCGGGCCCGGCAGGTGCGCGACCTCGCGGACCTGGTCGGCCAGGCAGCTCTCAGCGCGACCGACCGCCGCTACCTGGACTACGAGGAGGCGTTCCTGCGGGACTTCGCGAACCAGCGCGCCGACGCACCACGCGACCTCGACACCTCGCTGGAACGCGGCTGGCGGGCCCTGCTCACCCTGCCCCGCAGCCAGCTCTCCATGCTCCCTGCCCGGCTCCTCGACGCCCATGGGGCGAGGGACCTCGACGCTCTCGGGGATCCCGGCGAGGGGGTGCCGCGATGACCGGCGCCCGGCGTACGCCGCCCGGGCGGGCGGGACGCCTGCGGCTGCGGCACAGCCTCGATGTCGCCGAGCGCGGAGCCGATCTGCTCGAGCAGAAGCTGCGCATCCTGCGCTCCGAGCACCAGCGGCTGCTGCGGGCGGAGCAGGAGGCCGCCCGGGTCTGGCGGGACGCGCTGCCCGAGGCCGAGAGATGGCTGCTGCGGGGCCTGCTGCTGAGCGGGGAGCGGGCCCTGGACTCGGCCGCCGCGGGCATCAGTCCCGCCGAGATCGCGGTGCACTGGGCCACCTCCATGGGGGTTCGCCATCCGGCGTCGGTCACCACGTCCGTGCCCGCCCGGCCGCCCACCGCCGCCGCTCCCACCAACACGGCTTTCGTGCACGCCGAGGCGGCCTACGGCCGTGCCCTGCGGGCCGCCGCCGAGTACGCGGCCGCCCACGCCGCCGACGAGCTGGTGGGTGCGGAGGTCCTCGGCACCCGGCACCGGGTGCGTGCCCTGCGGCGCCACTGGATCCCCCGCCTGCGGGAGGCCCTCGGCCAGGCCGACCTGGCCCTGGAGCAGGCCGAGCACGAGGACGGCGTCCGGCGCCGCTGGGTGGCTCGGACCGCGGAGCGGTGACCGTCGCGCTCTGCCGTGTGCTCCTCCGCAGCAGGCGGCGGTTCACTGGAACGCCGCGTGGATCTCCTGTTCGGTCGCGGAGTGCGAGACCAGGAGGAGTTCGTCGCCGGGATGGAGCCGTATCGCCGGATCGGGCACGGTGGGCTGCCCCTCGCGGACGATGGTGGCGACGACCGTCCCTTCGGGCAGCCGGACGTCGCCCAGGGCCCGGCCCACCGCCCTGGACTGCGGTGTGATGGCCGTTTCGATGACGTCGACGCCGGCCTTGCTGAGCCGCAGCAGGGCGACCGTGTCGGTGGCGCCGGTGGCCTCCTCGATGAGGGAGACCAGGGGCGTGGCGGCCGGAACGGCGACGTCGACACCCCAGCGCCCGTCGAACAGCCAGGCGTTCTCGGCGTCGTTGACCCTGGCGGCCACACGGGGGACGGAGAACTGGCGTTTGGCGAGCAGGCTGATGACGAGGTTGTCCTCGTCATCTCCGGTGGTGGCGATGACGAGGTCGGCGGTCAGCGCACCGGCGTGTTCCAGGAGGGCCGGTTCGCAGGCGTCCCCCGGAACCAGCCGTGCGGCGATGCGGCCCCGAAGGCCGGCCAGGCGGTCGTCGTCGGCGTCGATCAGAGTGACCTCGTTGCGGGCCGCGGCGAGCACCTGGGCGATCTGGGTGCCGAGGCGTCCCGCGCCGGCGATGAGCACGTTCACGTCCCCAGCTCCTTGTCGAGAAAGCCGCGCAGCCGGCCCAGGGCGGTGGCGGCGACGGCGAAGGTGACCAGGTCGCCCGCCTGGGCGGGCGTGCTGTGCGCGGGGATCAGGGAGCGGCCCCCGCGGGTGACCTCGACGACGCGGATCTCACCGTCGACATCGAACTCGGTGAGCCGCCGCCCGATGAGGTAGGCGGGTACTTCTGAGCGGATGAGCAGCGTCTCTCCGTTGCCGAAGCTGAGTTCGGGACTGAGGTGGCGGTGCAGGAGCATCTGGTGGATCTGGTGCACGGTCCAGCGGACGCTGGCGATGGTGGGGATGCCGAGGTCGCGGTAGATGTCGGCGCGCCGGGGATCGTAGATGCGGGCGAGGACGATCGGCACCCGGTAGGTCTCCTTCGCGGTGCGCGCGCTGACGATGTTGCTGTTGTCGCCCGACGTGACGGCCACGAACGCGTCCGCGTGCTCGATCCCGGCGGCCGTGAGGACGGCGCGGCTGTAGCCGTTGCCCTCGTGGAAGCGGATGCGGGGGCTGTCGGGCAGCCGCTGGGCCGCCTTGGGACGCCGGTCGACGACAACCACGTCGTGCCCTTCGGTGGCGAGCAGACCGGCGAGCATCGACCCCACCCGTCCGCAGCCAACGACGATCACCTTCACCGTGGGGCTCCTTTCCGGCGCTCCGCGCGGCGGCGCAGCCATGCCTTGCGGGCCTCGTCCGCGATCAGGGGCAGGGTGCCGAGCCCGGCGAGGACCGCCCAGTCGGCGGCGTCGAGCGGGGCGGTGTTGAAGACGGCCTGCAGCGGCGGGAGATAGCTGATGGCGGCCATCAGGGCGACGCCGAAGCCGCCGGCCGCCAGCAGGGCCGGGTTGGACAGCAGACCGGCCTTCAGGACGCTCTGGCGGTCGGTGCGCACGGCGAGCGCGTTGAAGAACTGGCTGAGCACGATCCCGGCCTGGACCATGGTGATCGCCTCCTGGTACACGAGGGTGTCCTCGGTGAAGTCGTCGTACGGGATGCCCGAGGAACCGATGTGCCAGAAGAACAGGGCGGTCACGCAGATCGCCTGGATGCCGCCGAGGAACAGGATCCGCCCCACGACTGCGGCCGAGAACAGGCGTTCTTGGCGGGACCGCGGCAGGCGGTCCATCACGTCGGGCTCCGGTGGCTCCGCCCCGAGAGCCAGTGCGGGCAGCACGTCGGATCCCAGGTCGATCGCCAGGATCTGCACCGCGCTGATCGGGACCAGCGGAAAGCCGGCGAAGGTCGCCGCCAGGATCGGGACCAGCTCCCCGATGTTGTGGCTGAAGAGGTAGACGAGGAACTTGCGGATGTTCTGATAGACGGCCCGGCCGAGCCGTACCGCCGCCGCGATGGACGCGAACGAGTCGTCCAGCAGCACCATCGAGGCGGCTTCCCGGGCGACGTCGGTGCCCGAGACACCCATGGCCACGCCGATGTCGGCGTGTTTGAGGGCCGGTGCGTCGTTGGCGCCGTCCCCGGTGACGGCCACGACCTCGCCGCGTCGCTGGAAGGCCGTGACGACCCGCATCTTGTGCTCGGGGCTGACCCGGCACAACAGCAGCTCGGACGGCTCGGCGAGCAGCGCGTCGAGTTCCTCGTCGTCCATCGCGTCAAGGCGGGCGCCCGTCACCACGATCGGATCCGGGCGCCGTACGATCCCGACGCGACGGGCCACCGCCTCCCCGGTCAGCGGGTGGTCGCCGGTGACCACGACGATCCGGATGCCGGCCCGGCGGCAGGCGGCGACCGCGTCGGAGACCTCCGGGCGCGGCGGGTCCAGCATGCCGACCAGGCCGAGCAGCGTGAGTGCCGACTCCGCCTCGTCCTGCGCGGGGCGCGGCCCGTCCAGCTCCCGCCGCGCGACGGCCAGCACCCGCAGCCCCTGAGACGCCAGCGCATCACTCGCCGCGACGGCCGCCGCCCGGTCCTCGCCGGTCAGCGACCCGCGCCGCCCCGCCCACTCCACGTCGGTGCACCGCGCCAGCAACTCCACGGGCGCGCCCTTCACACACGCCTGACAACCCACACCGCTCTTGTGCACCGTCGTCATGAGCTTGCGGTCCGAGTCGAAGGGAAACTCCGTCACCCGCGGGGCCTGAGCCTCCTCGGCGTCCAGGTCGAGCCCGGCCTTGGCCGCCACCACGAGCAGCGCCCCCTCGGTGGTGTCGCCGAGCACCCGCCAGTGCCCCCGGGGGCCGACCGGGGGAACCAGCCGGGCGTTGCAGCACAGACCCGCCACCCGCAGCAGTTCACGCACGGGCCCCGCGTCGGCGACCTCGCCGCCGGGGGCGTACCCCACCCCGCTCACCGAGTGCGCCGCACCCCCCGCCCACACCTGTGTGACGGTCATCTCCGCCTGGGTGAGCGTCCCGGTCTTGTCGGTGCACACCACCGTGGTCGACCCGAGCGCCTCCACCGCCAGCAGTTGCTTGATCAGGGCGTGGCGGCGCGCCATCCGCCGTACCCCGATCGCCAGGGACACCGAGAGGGTGGCGGGCAGCCCTTCCGGCACCAGCGCCACCATCACTCCCAAGGCGAACACGAAGACGGTCACCGGGGACTCCCCGGTGGGCAGCCGCACGGCGAACATCAGGGCACCGATCGCCAGCGCAGCACCCGCCACGCGCCGCGCCATGGAGGCCACCTGGAGCTGCAGCGGGGTCTTCTGCCGGGGAGCCGCCGCGGCGAGCCGGTAGATGCGCCCGAACTCGGTCCGCGCGCCGGTGGCGAAGACCACCGCCCGCCCCGACCCGGCGACGACCTCAGTCCCCATGAACACGCAGTTACGGGCCTCCAACGGCGGCCCGGCCGCCACTGGATCGGCCGTACGGCCCACCGCGTTGCTCTCCCCGGTCAGCGGCGCGTTGTTCACGGCCAGCTCGTGCGCCTCCACCACCCGGCAGTCCGCCGACACCGCGTCCCCGGCCTCCAGCACGACCATGTCGCCCGGCACCAGCTCCCGGGCGGGCACCTCCAGCCGCTCGCCGCCGCGCAGCACGCGGCAGGTGTGGGGCACCATCGCCGCCAGCGCCTGGGCCGTGCGCTCGGCCGAGTACTCCTGGGCGAACCCGATGGCGGCGTTCAGCACGACGACGCCGAGGATCGCCACCGCCAGCTGCAAGGTCCCGATATCGCGCGGTTCTTCCAGCCCGTATGCCAGAAAGGTGATCCCCGACGCGACGATCAGCACGACCGCGAAGAGGTCGGTGAACTGTGCCCCCAGTTGACGCCACACGGCGCGCCGCCGGGGCCGGGGCAGTTCGTTGGCCCCGTGGCTCTCGAGCCCGGCCCGTGCCTGCGCCGCGGACAGGCCGCGCCGTGACGTGTCCAGTGCCGTGAAGACGTCACCGACAGCCAGTTGCGTCACCGGGACGGACGTGGCGTGGACCGCCTCGCTCTGCGCCCCGCCTTGGACGAGGGGATCCGTTCGGCTGTGCATCATCCGATCCTGTGCGGTGGCGGGATCACCGTCGCCGCGGGCATCGGTCTCACTGCGCACAGGGCCTTGGCTGAGGCTGCCATCACGGACTCCAGGGAGCTCGGCGGGCGTTGCGCCGGTTCGCCGCCCTCGATGGACGGCCGTCCCATCGTGTTCCGGGCACGCCGACGCCACCAGGGCCGTCCGGGCCAGAGGTCCGGGCCGTTCGCCGTCTCACGCCGGGACTGTGATGACGGGGCAGTGGGCGTGGTGCAGTACTCCTTGGCTCACCGAGCCCAGCAGCATGCCCGTGAAGCCGCCGTGCCCCCGGGTTCCCACGACCAGCCCCAGGGCGTGTGCCGAGGCGTCCGTCAGAACCTGCACCGGGTGTCCGAGGACGACTTCATGGTGCAGTTCCACGTTCGGGAACCCGGCGGAGCGACCCGCGACCGTCTCGGACAGCACGCGGCGGCACTCCCGCACCGCGGCGTCCTCGTCCAGGGCACCGAGGAGCGGCGGATGCCACACGTACAGGGCCCGCAGGTGCGCACCGCGCAGGGCCGCCTCCTCGAACGCCAGGTCCACCGCCGCGGCCGAATGCGGACTGCCGTCGACGCCGACCACGAAGTACGCAGGCTGCTGGGTGATGTGCTCCGGCTCCGGTACGACCACGACCGGGCACGCGGCGCGGGCGGTGAGCGGGAGCGCCACCGAGGCGGAGCCGAACAGCTCACGCCGTCTGCTCAGGTGCCAGGAGCCCACCACGACCAGGGAGGCACCGCGGGCCTCCTCTCCCAGAACCCACGCCGGCTCTCCCTCCGCCAGCAGCGTCGACACCTCCACCGTCGGCTGCCGGGACTCCACGAAGGCGACCGCCTCCTTCAGGACCTGGTCGCCCATCCCGTGCAGCGCCCGGTTCCACTCCTCCCACGACGGTCGTACCTCCCCCGACCGGTGTCCGCGGGTCGGTACGCCCTGGGCGTGGACGAGCCGCAGTGGCAGGCCACGGCGGCCCGCTTCGTCGGCCGCCCAGGCGAGCGACAGCCGCTTCGCAGGGTCGGGGTCGACGCCCACCACTATCGGCCGGCGTCCGTCCGCTCCGGTCATGACTCCTCCAAGAGATCTCCGTGCCGCCGTCCGTCCGCCGTCCTTCCAGCCTCGTCCCTGCCGCCGGGTGCCGCCACGCCACGAAAAGTCCTGTCCGGCGTCCGGGTCCATCCGGGCCGTTTGGTCCCGGTGCCTGTGCCGACATGGCCCAAAGGGTCGGGTCGGTCGCCTCATGGTGCGCACGCCAGGTCCGGACAAGGCTTGCCGGTACGCGCAGCACCGGGTGACCGGCAGCTCGCACACCACGTCCGAGGAGGCGGCGGTCATGAGGCGGACACAGGAGACCAAGCGCCCCCGAAGCCCTCGCGGGCCGGAGCCCCAGGATCTGCGCACCCCCTCCGGGCGGCCCCGTCCGTACTGAGGGTGGACGGGTCCCGGTCCGTCAGCGGACGAGGACCCGCTCCCCGGAACGCGGGACGACCGCGGTCCAGCCCAAGGTCCGGTCGATGCGGTCGCGCAGCGCCTCGGCCGCGTCGGGCTCTCCATGCACGAGATAGGTGGCGTGCGGTGCGGGCGCCCCACGCAACCACTGGATGATCTGTCCGGCGTCGGCGTGCGCCGAGAAGTGCGGTACGTCGGCGACCTCGGCGCGGACCGGGACGTACTCGCCGAACATCTTGAGCACCTTCGCCCCGTCGACGAGATCGCGGGCGCGCGTACCCTGCGCGGCGAAGCCCACGACGACGACGCTGTTGCGCGCGTCGGGCAGCAGGCGCCGCAGGTGGTGCAGGACGCGCCCTCCGGTGGCCATGCCGGACGCGGAGACGATGACGGCGGGTCCGCCCGCGCGGCTCAGCTCGACGGACTGCTGGATCGACCGAACGGGACGGAACGGCTCCGGGCTCAATGCCGCCGTTCCAGCGAGGGCGACCTCGGGCAGCAGTTCCGCCGCCCCCGAGCGGACGGCATCACGGTAGACGTCGAGGGCGGCCAGGGCCATCGGGCTGTCGACGTACACGGGCACGTGTGCCGGGAGCCGGCCGGCCCCGCGGAGTTGGGCAAGCTCGTGCAGGACGACCTCGGTGCGGTCGAGGGCGAACGCCGGGATGACGACGGTGCCGCCGCGAACGAGGGTCCGGACCAGTACGTCCGCGAAGTGGGCGCGGCCGGCCTCCTCCTCGTGGCGCCGGTTGCCGTAGGTCGACTCCATCAGCAGTACGTCCGCCCCCGAGAAGGGTTCCGGCGGGCGCAGAAGCGGATGGCCCGGGCGGCCCAGATCGCCGCTGACGGCCAGGGTGCGGCCGTCCTCCAGAGTCAGACGGGCCCAGGACGAGCCGAGGATGTGCCCGGCCGGGTGCAGCGTGAGCCGGGTGCCGACGGCGATGTCCGTCGACGTGCACGCCGGGACGGGGGCGAGCAGCTTCATGGTGCGGTCGACGTCCGCGTCGTCGTACAGGGGCTGCGCGGGACGGTGCTTGGACCAGCCGTGCTCGTTGGCGTGCTGGGCCGCCTCCGTCTGGAGCTTGGCGCTGTCCCGCAGCACGATCTCCATGAGCCGCGCGGTGAACTCCGTCGTCACGATCCGGCCACGGAAGCCGTGGCGTACCAGTCGCGGCAGATACCCGCAGTGGTCCAGGTGGGCGTGTGTGACGACGACGGTTTCGATGTCCGCCGGATCGCACGGCAGACCGCGCCAGTTGCGCCTGCGCAGTTCGGCAAGGCCTTGGAAGAGGCCGCAGTCGATCAGTACGCGCGCGTGGTCGCTCTCGACGAGGAACTTGCTGCCGGTGACCGTGCCGACGCCGCCCAGGAAGGTCAGCAGGGCCGGCCGGGCTCGGGTCGGGGTGCGGCTCTCCGGGTCGACTACCAAGGTGGTCATGACGCCGGTCTCCTTCGTGGTCGGGCCGATCGGCCCTGGTGGTTCCACGATTCCTGTGGTGTGCTTGAGACGACGGGAAGGACCCCTTTTCCGGACGCGGAGAAGCGGCTTCGGGCCGTGCACCGCGCAATCAGGATCCGCGAGAAGCGGATGGGTCCTTTCCGCCCTTTCTCCAAGCTGGTTCTCGTGCCGGGGTACGGGGCGGCTTTCAGGTGTAGATGATCTGGCTCCCGGCCGCCCGCTCGTAGAACTCGCCGACCGTGAGGATGTCCTGGACGTGCTCGACGAGGTCGTCCTTGTCGAGTTCGAAGAGGTCCACCGATGCCCTGCAGGCGTAGATGCCCGCGCCGGTGTCGGCGATCATCTCGAGGAACTCGGGGATCGGTGGGATGTCGAGCTGGTCCATCTTGCGTTCCATGTACCGGGTGACCAGGTCGGGTACGCCCGGCAGGCCGCCCAGGAGGGTCGGCAGGTGCAGGCCCGGGTTGCCGACCGTGGCGAGCTTGATGTGCTCCCAGCGCTTCTTGGTGATGGCGTCCAGGCCGAAGAAGGTGAAGAACAGGTCGGCGTCGATGCCCTCGGCGCGGGCACCGTTGGCCAGGATCAGGGCCGGGTAGATCCCCTCCAGGGATCCCTTGGAGACGATGATCGAGACTTTGTCGATCGTCGCCCTGGTCGACTCGGCCGTCGCCCTGCTCGACTCGGCCGTTGCCCTGTCCAATGCGGTGTCGGTCATGACGGCACGCTCCTCAGATGCAGCCGCGCGGCTTGGGAATGCCGGCGATCTTCGCGGCGGTCTTCGCCGGTCCCTTCGGGAAAAGCTGGTAGAGCTCCTTGACACTCACTCCGGACGTCTTGCCGAGGACACGGACGGTCGGTCCGGTGCCCTTCTGGGCGTACTGGGCGCGCATGAAGCGGATGACCGTCCAGTGCCGGTCGGTCAGCGTCTCGATGCCGGCCTCGCGGGCGATCTGCTCGGCCATCGGCTCGGTCCACCGGTCGGGGTCGGTGAAGAACCCCTCGTCGTCGACCGGGACGGCGGTGTCGTCGTAGGTGGTGGTGGCCATGGTGGTGTCCTCCGGGTCAGACGGGGAGTTGTTGCTTGCCGCGCTCCGGCATCGGTGATCCGATGCCGGGCAGCTCGCGGCCGGGCAGCAGGCTGTGCCAGTACAGCCATTCGAAGGCGAGCTTTCCGAGGTGGTTGGCGTACGACTCCTTCAGCAGCGGCAGGCCGACGCCGGCCGGGTAGTGGCCGGGCAGCGGCTCGGTGTCGTAGTTGAAGTCGATGAGCAGCGCCTTGTGGAAGCCGGTTTCGACGAAGCAGTTGGTGTGCCCGTCGAAGGAGGCGTCCAGCGGCTCTCCGGCGAGGAAGCGGCCGATGTTGTGCACCAGCGTCTCGCCCTCGAAGTGGGCCACCGAGCCCGCCTTCGACGCGGGCAGGCCCGCCGCGTCGCCGACAGCGAACACCTCGGGGCGGTCAGGGTGTTGGAGGGTGTGCGGGTCGACGGGGACGAATCCGAGTTCGTCGCCCAGTCCCGGGGAGCGGTCCACGTACGCGGCGCCGCCGTGCAACGGCACGACGACGGCCAGGTCGAACGGCACCTCGCGGTCGTCGTACGACACGAGCCGCCCGCCGGCGCCGTCGACCTCGCCCAGCGTGAACTCCGTGATCAGTTCGATGTCCTTCTCCGCGAGCAGTCCGCCGAGCGACCTGGCGGCCACCGGCTTGGTGAAGGCGGCGTCCAGGGGGGTGGCGTAGGTGAGCCGGACGCGGTCGCGGATCCCGCAGCGCTGGAAGTACCAGTCGGCGAGGAAGGCGAACTCCAGTGGCGCGACAGGGCACTTGACCGGCAGGTCGGCCACGTTCACCACCACGCGGCCGCCGTCGAAGCGTTCGAGCGCGTTGTGCAGGCCGACGGCGCCCGGCAGGTCGTAGAAGGTGAAGACGTTCTCGCACCAGCCGGGGCCGGTCAGTCCCGCGGTCTCCTCGGAAAGGATCCGGGCGCCGGTCGCCACGATCAGAACGTCGTACGTCAGCCGGCCGCCGACCGCGAAGTGGACCCTCCGCGCGTCCAGGTCGACCCGGTCGATCCTCGCCCGCATGTAGTCGATGCCGCGGTGGAGCTGACGCGGCCGGGACCGGATCAGGTGGTGCGGTTGAGCCATCCCGAACGGCACGAACAGCAGCCCGGGCTGGTAGACGTGGTCGTCGTCCTGGTCGACGACCGTGATCCGGCACTCCCGCTCGTCGTGCGCACGGCGCAGCCGGTTGGCCGCGAGCGTGCCGGCCGTACCGCCGCCGAGAATCACGATGTGTTTGCTCATGTCTCCACTCTTGTGCGGGAGATGAGGCGGAGTGAGGGGCCGGTGGTCCCTGGCCGGGTACCCATAGGGGTATATCCGTGAAAGAGGGCCGAAAGGCCCCGTCACTGCTCCCCCTGGGCCCTGGGCGCGCCCTGTCCCCCGCGTTCCACTGGAAACCGGAGCAATCGACGTGGAGGAGAGAGGCGCGGCCATGACCAGCACAGCGTCGGGGACGCCGTCTCGACCGGAGGACGACGCGGCTCAGGTTCTCGAAGTCACTCATCTCGACGGGGACGCATACGTCGTCGGCGTGCGCGGGCACCAGGTCCTGGTGGACCAGCCCACGGAGGTGGGCGGCAAGGACACCGCGCCCACCCCCACCGAACTGTTCGCGGCATCCCTCGCCACCTGCGTGGCCTTCTACGCGGGCCGCTATCTCCGGCGCCACGGGTTGCAGCGCACCGGGCTGCGGGTGCGCGCCGAGTTCGCCATGGCGACCGACCGCCCGGCGCGCGTCGCGTCCGTCCGGCTGGTCCTCACACCTCCGCCCGCGCTGTCCGAGCAGCGCCACGCGGCCCTGCTCGCGGTCGCGTCGCATTGCACGGTCCACAACACGCTGCATCAGCCGCCGCGGGTCGACATCGAGCTGGCGCCGTAACTCGGACCGCCGCCTGACACCGCTGACAGGCGTGTGTGCACGGCCGGTTGGGCGGCTCGTCGAGCATCGCGGCGAGGCCATGGGCAGGCTCGCCGCGCGCTGCTGTCACAGACGGGAGACCCGTCCTGTTCTTGCGCACGCGCAGTCGCAACTGCTGGTGACCATGCGTGGTCGACGCGGCAGAGCCGTGGGGGGGGGGGGGGGGCGGCCCCCCGGCCCCCCCCCGCCCCCCCCCCCCCCCCCCCCCCCCCCCCCCCCCCCCCGGGGGGGGGGCGCGGGGGGGGCGGGGGGGCCGCCCGGGGGGCGGGGCCCCCCCCCCCCGCCCCCCCCCCCCGACGGTCTCCCACCGCGGAGCAACGCTCACGCGTGCCGCACGGGGATGGTCCTGGTGCCCGCCTTCACCTCCGGCACCGGAACCGTGATGGTCAGAACTCCGTCCTTGTATTCCGCGGTCGCCTCGTCCCCCTTGGCTCCGGCAGGCAGCCGGACGGTACGGGTGAAGGTGCCGTAACGGAACTCCGTGTGGTGCTTTTCCTTGGTCTCTTCGGCGCGCTCGGCTCGCAGCGTGAGCAGACCCTCCGTGACGGTGATCTCGACGTCCTTCGCGGGGTCGATGCCCGGGAGCTCGGCCCGCAGCTCGTACGTTCCCTCTGTCAGGCGCTCCTCGATGCGGATGCCGTGGGTACCCGGAACGGTGTGCACCGCGGGGAACCCGCCCTCGACCCAGCCGAACAGGTCGGGAAGCGTCGGCCAGCCGGGCAGCCGCTCGATCATGCTGCTCATGTCACCCTCCCTTCTTCCCTCTTCCATCGTGACGCCGCAGGCCAGGGGTGTGCCTGGGCCGACCGGCCCTCTGGTGGCCCCGGTCGGCCCCTGGCCGCCCGGTGAGCTCGTCGTCAGGCGGGCCCTGAGGCTGCGGACGGTCGTACGGCCGAGCCGTCGTCGGGAAGGTCCGGGTCGAGAACGGGGCGGCGGCGTGGTCCGAGCAGCTCGCAGTCCACAGCCACCACGCCTTCCACGGCTTTCGTCAGTCGCGTGGCAAGGGGTATGAGCGTGGCGTCCCTGGCCCGGCCGGTCAGCCGCACGACGCCTTCGCGGACCTCCACTCGAACCGTCTCGGGCGCGTCCCGGAAGAGGCGGCCAACGACGTCGTACCGCACTTCCCGTGCGATGTCCTCGTCGCTCCGCAGGAACACCTTGAGCAGGTCGGAGCGGCTGACGATGCCCTGCAGTACGCCCTCGCCGCCGACGACCGGCAGGGACTCGACCCCGAAGTACGCCATCATCCGCGCGGCCCGTGCGACGGGATGGTGCGTCTCGGTGGTGACAGCCGGCGTCGTCATCAGCTCCTCGGCGGTCCGGGCCCCGGCCTTGACCAGATCGGACGCGTGCTCGATCCGGCCGACACCGGCTGAGTCGTCGTCGCGGAACTCCTCCTTGTGGAGCAGGTCCGCATGGGTCACGACGCCCAGGACCCGGTTTCCTTCGTCTATGACGGGAAGAGCGCTGACCCCCCACCGCTGCATGGCCTTGACGATGTCCTTGAACGTCGCCCCACGCCGAAGAGCCACGACGGTGCGGGTCATCACATCGCCCACGGTGGTCGGGGTGCCGTACATGGTGTCCTCCGGCGAATTCCGATACGAGCGGGCGGGCAAGCCCCGGATCAGCCCCGGCTTCCGCTCCCAGAGGGGGCGTACAGGTCGAGGATGCGGCTGCGGGCGACGTGCAGCCGACGGGCCACGACCCCGCCGACCCACAGCGTGACGGCGTGCCCCATCGCGGGATCGTCCGCGCACATCCGGCGTACGGCCCCGGCGTCGAACTCGTGGGCGCGTACCAGGCCCACCGTCTCGGCACCGAACCGCCACCCGTGGGGCGGGAACAGCCAGGACCAGCCGAGCAGTTCACCGAAGCCCAGTGTCTCGAGCACGACCGGCCTACGGCCGGGCACCCGCATGTCGAGGGCCACGGTGCCGGACCGGATGATCCAGAAGTGGTCGGCCCGGCCGCCCTCGCCGAAGAGCCGGATGCCCGCCGGGAAGCGCGCCTCGTGAGCCAGGCTCATGAGCCTGCCGCGGTACTCCGCAGGGAGCGTCGTGGCCGGCCGGGGCATTGTCGCGGTCGTCATGGTGCGCCTCCTCGTGCGCCGGCCGGCACGGCCGTCGTCGTGGGCGTACGTCGCCTGTCTTCAGCCTCGGCCACGGGCGCGGGGAGAGCATGGGCCGACCGGCCCTCGTCCAGGGTCCCAGTGGGCATGTGTGCACGACGCGGCGGGTGACGCGCGGGGGCCGTCAGCGCTTGACCGTCAGCGGCACGGTGTCCTCGATCACCGCGTGGCCGTCCTCAGGGGAGTCCCAGTACGCCGTGAGGAGGCCGGCACCCGAGCGGGTCGCCTTGTAGGGGATCGTCACGTCGAACGTGCCCCGCGTCCCGGTGCCGGAGGTCGCCACGCCGTAGATGTTCGCGGCGGTGCGTCCGGCAGCGTCGGTGATCTTCAGGCGGAAGGTCGCCTCGAACGTGTTGGCGCTCCCCCACACCCGGACGGGCGTGCGGATGGTGTCGCCGATCAGCGGCGACTCGACCAGGACGAGCGGCGTGAGGTCCTCGAAGTCGGCCCGGCCGACCGGCCCGTTGAGGAGGATGCCTTCCCCGCCGAAGGACGTCACCGGCTTGCCGTCCAGCTCGAAGCGCACCTTCTCAATGGTGGGGAAGCGGGTCGCGGTGAACACCACCTGGGCGAGCCTGGCACGCATCGACAGGCTTCCGCCGCCGTCGTCGAAACGGCCGGACAGGTCCACCGTGGCCACCTTGCGGTCGACCACGACCGAGTGCAGCGTCGTGCCCGACGGAATGGCCGTCGTGCGCCTGTGATCGCGTTCGTAACGGCTGGGTCCGGCCAGCAGGGCCCGCAGGGCACCCGCGGCGGTGGTGGGCGCGGTCACGCTGCGCGGGGCTGGTGACACCTTCTCGCCGTGCAGGAAGTACACCGATGCACGCACCTGGCGCGGTCCGCCACCGGGGGGGGGCAGCGGAGTCGTCGGCGCGGGGGTGCCGGGTGTGGTGGTCCCGTCCCGGCCGGGTGCGGTGGTGTCGTCCCGGCCGGGTGCCGTGGGGCTGCCTCCCGTCGTGCCGCCGCTGCTGCCGTCGGTGTTCGACGTGCCCGGCATGCCGGTTCCGGGAGTGGTGCCCGGGGCACCGCTGCCGGTGTCGGTGCCGCACGCGGTCGCCGCCGAGGACAGGAGCAGGGCGGCGGCAGCCAGGACGATCGGTCGCCGCAGCCGGTGGGAGATGGGTTTGGTGGAGATTTCTGTGCGCATGGCGGCCTCCTCCGACCCTTCCAGGCAACACCCCCGGGAGACCCGCCCCAAGTGCCGTACGGCCCTGACGAGCAGGCCGTACGGCATCGACTCGGGTCGCGCCGGGCGTCGGTGACGCGGCATCAGAAGCGCGGACGACGACCCTCCTTCCGGCGTTGCCGCACGCATTGGCGGCCGCCGGGCCAATCGCCGCTGAGCGAGGACGCGTTGAGCGGGGCGGGCCGGAGCCGGGTGCGTTCGCGGGGAGGACGACCATCGGACCGGCGTGCTGAGCAGTCGTACACATCAATAGGCCGGTTGGCCTGGCCGGATGTCCCCAACGGCTCTCCTCGCCGGACCGCCGGCAGCCTAGGGTCGTGTGCGGGGCATCAGCCCCCGGCCGCTGCTCAGGAATCGGCCGTGGGCGGTCGGCCCCGGACGGGCTTTCCCTGCCCGGCAACCTCCCGCGTCCGGGTGGGGAATCCGGTGTCCGGCCGGCGGTCAGGAGGGGAGCGCCGGCCGGACGCACACCGACTCGCCCGAGGAACTCCTCGCCGAACGCTGTCCTGGTGAGACGGTCGCCGTGGGAGACCCTCGCTACGACGTCGGCTTTCCCTCGCCCTGCGCGGCCTGCAGGTCGGCCAGCAACTCGGCCTGCCCCGCGAGCACCCCGGACAGAATGGTCCGCGCGACTCGCAGGAGCTCCGCGACCTGCGGGCTGGTCAGCGAGTAGTACACGGTCGAGCCCTCCTTGCGGGTCGCCACCAGATTCGCCCGCCGCAGCACGGCCAACTGCTGGGACAGATGCGCCGGTTCGATGCCGACCTCGGGCAGCATCTCGGCGACTGCGTGTTCGCGCTCGCTCAGCAGCTCCAGGACCCGGATACGAGCCGGATGACCCAGAGTCTTGAAGAACTCGGCCTTCAGTTGGTACAGCGGTGCACTCATCGTGCCGTCCTCTCCCCGACACCACAGCACGGCCCGACCGGCCGAAACGCGGCGCATCGCATCCACCCTCCCCCACCCTTCGGGCGGGGGGACCCATCTCGCTTCGCTCGTCAAGAACATACGACCATCCTCGCCTGCGGCACCGGCCACCCCGCACTCGCGGGTGACTGTCCGACCTCGATCGCCTGCGCCGCCTGCTCACCGCCACCGGATTCACCGAACCGGACATCGAACCGATGCGCGCAGGGCAACCGCCCTGGCCCGGGCCGGTCGGTCAGGCCTTCTTGACCACGCTGGACTTGAGCTGCATGGCGCCGAACCCGTCGACCTTGCAGTCGATGTCATGGCCGTCCACGCCGTCGACGAGGCGGATGTTGCGCACCTTGGTGCCCGCCTTGATCCCGGTCGGGCTGCCCTTGACCTTCAGCGTCCTGACCACCGTCACGGTGTCACCGTCGGCGAGCACGTTGCCGACCGCATCGCGGATCACCCTGTCCCCGGAGGCACCCTCCACGGACTCCTGGGACGGCGACCACTCGTGCCCGCACTCGGGGCAGACCAGGAGCGCACCCATCTCATAGGTGTACGAGCCGGAACATTCGGGGCAGGCGGGAAGGCTGTTGTCACTCATGGCATGGATCTTTCAGTCAGTGAGCCGATACGTGGGTCAGGTCGGGGTCTGGCGGGGATCAGGCGGGCCAGCCGTCGGTGCGCCACGCCTGCCTGCTCTCCTCGGGAGCGGCCGGCCCCCGGGCGTGGGCGGCGAGTGCGGCGGCCAGGTCGCAGTGGACGGGGACGTCCGGGCAGTCGCCGGGCGGGACCAGCGAGCCGTCGGCGGGGATGGCGGCCAGTTCCAGGTGTCGGCCCGCTGCGGCGAGGCGGTGTGCGGCCTCGATGATGGCCAGCTGGCCTTCGGTGGACCAGCTGCGCAATTCGCTCAGGTCGAGGATGACCGGTCCGGTACCGCGGGCGACGACCCAGCCGACTGCGCCACCGAAACGACGGACAGCGTCGGGACCCAGGTATCCGGCGACGGAGAGGATGCCGAGATCCTGCTCGATGGTGTACCGCCACTCGATGGTCATGGGGGTGAACTTCCTTGTGGTGCGGTCCGTCGGATTCAGTCGGGTTCAGAGGGGGGTTCGGTCGGATTCAGCGGGGAGTTCAGTCACGGATTCAGAGGGGGAGGGTGATCCAGATGCTCTTGCCGAGCCTGTCGGCGTCCGCGCGGACGACCGCGCTGCCGCCCAGCCCCAGAGTCAGCTCCATGACCGTGGCCAGCCCACCGGTCCCGCCGGACGCACCGCGCAGTGGAGGCTGGTAGGGGTGGCGGTCGTGGACGGCGAAGGCCATGCAGTCCCGCCCCGCCGCGTAGATCACGGTCAGCTGCGGGGAGCAGACGGCGGCGTGCCGGACGCTGTTGGTCACCAGCTCGCCCAGGATCAGTAACGCCGGGTCCACGGCGGGGTGCCGCAGGCCGATCCCCCATTCGACCAGCGCCTGCTCGGCCGTCTCGCGGGCCATGCGCACGGCAGCCGGCATGGTCGGCAGGGTGAGCACGTGCCGGAGTGGGAGGGTTTCCAGTCGCTTCGACATCACGACTCCGCGCGGACCAGGCGGAAGCCGCTGACCGTCTTGGGGTGCAGGCGCAGCACGGTGTCGTGCGGGCCGTGGGTCCAGCCGGTCAGGGTGCGTCGGTAGTGGGCCGCCTCGTCGGGATCGGTGATCACCTCGGCGGGGCCGGACAGGGTCACCGTCCAGCCGGTGCCGGCCACGGCCCGGATCTCGTCCACCTGGTACGTCGCCGCTTCGGGCACGACAGCCGCCTGGACAGGAGCTCGCACGATCAGACGCCCGTACTCCCACACATGCCGGGCAGGCCGTACGACGGTCTGCCCCCGCTGCGGGTACACCAGCCGCCCGAGGCTGCTCCCCTCCACCAGCCACAGGGCCTCCGCACCGGAAACCTCGACCATGCGCCGGGCCTCGACGGGAAGACTCATCGCGCGGACCCTTCACTGAACTCGGCGGGAGACCCGGCGGGGCTCGGGACTGCCTTCTGCTTCTGCCGGGCTGCGCCCGTGGGCAGAATTCCCGCCTGCTCCAGGTGATCCCGAGCGTCCCGGATGGCCTCCGGCGTGGTGGCGTAGTCCCGGCCGTCGTACTGCAGCAGTTCCAGCGCGCCGACGGATTCCAGGACCTGACGCTGCTCGGGGCGGATGCCGGAGACCAGGACGAGGATGCCGCGCCGCTTCAGCTTCTCCACCGCGTCCTTGAGTACGAGGGCGCCGGTGGCGTCCATCGTCGACACCCGCGACATGCGCAGGATCACGACCCGTACGTCGGCCACCTCGGTCAGCTCCAGCAGGAAGCGGTGTGCGGCGGCGAAGAACAGCGGTCCGTCGATCCGGTACGCGACGATGTGCTCGGCCAGCAGTGCGTGTTCCTCTTCACTGTGGTCGCCCCGATCGAGCGGGACCTGTCCGAAGCTGGCCTGCTTGGCCACGGCGCGCAGGGCGAGGGCGCCCGCGACGACCAGGCCGATGATCACCGCGTACACGAGGTCCAGTGCCAGGGTCGCGACCGCGGTCAGGACGAGGATCAGCGCATCCGAGCGGGTGGCCTTGGCCATGGCCCTGAGCGAGCCGACCTCGACCATGCGGACGGCGGTGGCCAGCAGTACACCGGCGAGGGCGGCGAGGGGAATCTTCGACACCAGGGGAGCCGCCGCGAAGACGATCATGGCGAGGATCGCCGCATGGGTGAGGGCGGCCAGCCGGGAGCCCGCACCCGTGCGGACGTTGACCGCGGTCCGGGCGATCGCGCCCGTCGCCGGCACTCCGCCGAACAGCGGGGCCGCGATGTTGGCCAGCCCTTGGCCGAACAGCTCGCGGTCGGGGTCGTGCCGCTGCCCGACCGTCATGCCGTCCGCCACCGAGGCGGACAGCAGCGACTCCAGAGCCGCGAGCGCCGCCACGGCCACGGCCGGTGCGACCAGCGTCCCGAGCGAGCCGAGGTCCAGGAAGCCGAGCGAGGGCGCGGGCAGCCCGGACGGAAGGTCGCCGATCGGCTGCGCCGCGTCCAGGCCCGCGACCTCGGCGACGACCGTGGCGGCGATGACCGCGAGGATGGAGAACGGGACGGTCGGGCGGCGGCGGGCGCCGATCAGCATGACCGCGGCCACCGACACGGCGAATCCGACCGCCGTCCAGTTCGGACGGTGCGCGAACTCCTCGACGGCCCGCCAGGTCACCACCAGCACGCGATCGCCCTCGGGTCTGGGCACGCCGAGCGCGTTCGGGACCTGCTGCAACCCGATCACGCAGGCGATACCCAGCGTGAAGCCCTCCACCACCGGCGCGGGCACGTACTGCATGTACTTGCCGGACCGCAGCGCGGCCAGCACCACGAGTATGACGCCCGCCATCAGCCCCACGGTCAGCACGCCGGTCGGACCGTACTCGCCGACGATCGGCACCAGCACCACGGTCATGGCCCCGGTCGGTCCGGACACCTGGAGATTGGACCCGCCGAACACGGCAGCGAGCGCACCGGCGACCACCGCGGTCGCCAGTCCCGCCTCGGCGCCGAGACCGGAGGAAACGCCGAAGCCGAGGGCGAGCGGCAGCGCCACGATCGCCACGGTCAGGCCGGCGAGCAGGTCCCGCCGCGGGGCACGCCGCATGTCCGTCAGGTCGTCGCGCGTGGGCAGGAGCGCGGTGAGCCGGGCCGTGGCCCGGCCGATCGCCGAGGTCATCGCGCGGCGACCTCGGTTTCCCGCAGCTCGGCCAGCAGTTCGTTGCGCCCGGCGAGCATCTCGGTCAGGATCCGGCGCGCGGCCGTCATCAGATCCGCCACGTCCCCACCCGCCAGCTCGTAGACGACGGTCGAGCCCTCCCGGGTCGCGGTGACGATCCCGGACCGCCGCAGCACCGCCAGCTGCTGGGACAGAGTCGACGGCTCCACCTCGATGGCGGTCAGCAGCTCCCGCACGGGCCTCGGCCCGTCCTGCAGCAGCTCCAGTACCCGAATCCGCACGGGATGCCCCAGCATCCGGAAGAACTCGGCCTTGGCCTGGTACAGCGGAACGGACACGATCCCTCGGCTTCCCCTACAGCACCCCACCTCGGGGTGGACACGAAACGCTGCGCCGGCGGCTGCCGGAGAACGGGCACAGCAAACACAGCATCTAGGCAATTGCGAAATTTTGCAATTCCGCATCTCCTGCGCCCGCCGGGCCGGCCCGACCGGCCCTCTTGGCCGCGAGACGCTCAAGACATGACGGGCGCCCCTGCCCGCGCCGCACGCCGCCGACCAAGATCTGGTCCAGGAACGGCGGGAATGTCCGAATCAGTGCCCCAGGCGGCGGTGCCGTCACGCCCCCGGCTCGACGTGCCGGACCGCATCGCCCGGGACCCGCGACCCGCGAGCTCGCCATCCAACGGCTCGGATGATGCCGTGCCGCAGGGTGTGCGCCGTGGTGCACCAGAACATGGCGATGGTCGCCGCCCATGACCCGACGGATGGCGTCACGGCCTCACGACGTGCGGGGCTTGGTGAAGAACGGTAGAAGTGGGGGGAGGGCGCAGCGTCGCCCGGACGCCTCAGTCATCCCGTGGTCCCGATGGTCTCGAGCCCGAGTGTCCGCGGGGCAGGATGGGCGAGATCGACATGCACGGTGACACCAGTGGCACCCCACTCGGCAACGGCTCCGACCCCCGTCCGGACCCGGCGGCCGCGTCCGGCCCGGCCACGGCGCTCGTCGACACGCAGGGGATCGTCAGGGGGTGGAGCGGGGGCGCCGAACGGCTGCTCGGGTATGCATACGGGGAGATCGTCGGCCGTCCCGTGAAAGGCCTGCTCGGTTCGGGCGCGGACGTCGAAAGGGGATTCCCGGCGGTCCCCGGCGAGCGCGGTGGAACGATCCGGCTCCGGCACCGCAGTGGTCGGCGAGTGGACGTACGTGTGCGGGCCTATCCGTCATGTGATGGCGAGGGCAATGCGCAGCAGTTCGTGGTGATCACGCCACAGAAGCAGCCACAACCGGAGCAGCTGACACCGGATCAGCTGACACCGAACGGGCTGATCACCGAGGAAGCCTTCGCCCAGTGCGACCTGCCCCTGATGGTGTACGACTCCCGTCTGCGGGCGCTGCGGGCGAGCGCCGGCGCCGTCCGGGAACTCGGTCTCACCGAAGAGGAGATGTGTGGTCGACGTGTCACGGACATTCTGCCGCCGCACATCTGCCGGCGGGTGGAGGACGGCATGCATCGCGCGTTCACCACGGGGGAACCCGAACACTTCCATGTGCGCGGCCGACCTCGCCCCGACGCGCCTGAAAGGGTCTGGGCCGTGACCGTGTCCCCGCTCACCCGGGCAGGGCAGGTCCGGCACGTAGAGGTCACGGCACTCGATGTCACCGAGCAGCACTTCGCCCGAGAGCGTCTCGCCCTGCTCAACGACGTCAGCACGCAGGTCGGCAGCACCCTGGACGTGATGCGCACGGCCCAGGAGATGGCCGACCTGGCGGTCGGCAAGCTGGCCGACTTCATCAGCATCGACCTGCTGGACTCCCTGTTCCGGGGTGCCGAGCCGAGGCCTTCCGCCCCTGGCACCGTCGCCCTGCGCCGTGCGGCACAGCAGTCCGTCCTCCACGGCGTACCCGAGGCCGTGATCCAGCAGGGAGACGTGGACTACTACCCCGAGTCCACGCCCCCGGTCCGCTGCCTCGCCACCGGCCGGTCCTCGCTGCACCGGACCCTGGACGACCAGGCCATCAGGGAGTGGCAAGAGGCCGACCCGGGGCGGTCAGGGGTGGTCCGTGCCTTCGGCATCCACTCGGTCATGGTCATTCCCCTCCGGGCCCGCGGCATCACCCTCGGCGTGGCCGTCCTCGTCCGCCACCGGCGTCCGGATCCCTTCGAGGAGGACGATCTGCTCCTCGCCGAGGAGATCGGCGCACGTGCCGCAGTGGCCGTGGACAACGCCCGCCGCTACACGCTCGAACGCACCACCGCACTGGCGCTGCAGCGCAGTCTGCTGCCCCGTCGGCTCGCCGCCCAGGACGCCGTCGAGGTCGCCTACCGCTACCTGCCGACCCGTACCCGGGCCGGGCTCGGGGGCGACTGGTTCGATGTGATCCCTCTGTCGGGCGCCCGGGTCGCGCTGGTCGTCGGGGACGTCGTGGGGCACGGCCTGCGTGCCTCCGCCACCATGGGGCGCCTGCGGACCGCCGTACGCACCCTGGCGGACGTCGACCTGCCCACGGACGAGCTCCTCGTCCATCTCGACGACCTGGTCACCCATCTCGCAGCTGAGGAGGACACCACCGAGGGCCCCGAGTCCGACCTCGGGATCTCCACCGACCTGATCGCCACATGCCTGTACGTCGTGTACGACCCGGTCACACGTCGCTGCACGGCCGCCACCGCCGGCCACCCGCCGCCCGCCGTCGTCACCCCTGATGGCGTGGCGGACTTCGTTGAGGTCCCTTCCGGGCCTCCGCTGGGTGTGGGCGGTCTGCCCTTCGAAACGGTCGAGTGGGAACTGCCCCCGGGCAGCCTCCTGGCGCTGTACACGGACGGCCTGATCCAGGGGGCCGAACTGGACCTCGGCAAGGGCCAGACAGAACTGCGCCGGCGCCTGGAACGGCCCAGCCCCTCGCTCGAGGCCACCTGCGACGACCTGGTCCGGAGCCTTCTGCCCACCCAGCCGCAGGACGACGCCGCCCTGCTCGTCGCCCGTACCCTGGCCCTCGACGCCGACCAGGTCGCCACGTGGGAGCTGCCGTCCGACCCGGCCGCGGTGGCCGAAGCCCGTGCGGAGATCCTGGCCCGGCTGACGCGGTGGCGTCTGCACGATGTGGCCTTCACTGTCGAGCTGGTGGCCAGCGAACTCGTCACAAACGCCATCCGCTACGGCCAACCACCCATCCAACTGCGTCTCATCCATGACACCGCGCTCCTGTGCGAGGTCTCCGACAGCAGCAGCACCGCTCCGCACCTGCGGCGGGCGCGAACCTTCGACGAGGGCGGGCGCGGACTGCTGCTCGTGGCTCAGTTCGCTGAGCGCTGGGGTACCCGACACCACGCCGGCGGCAAGACGATCTGGGCGGAGATCGCACTCCCCGACAGCCGAGAGTGAGAGCGCCGCCGCCCCACCACACCTTGCTGCCTCGCCACCCGGCTCTGAGCTACGGCCGCCCCGGACCCCACGGACCCGCACCCCGGGTATCGCCTCCGCCGGGCAGACCGGGCGGCCGGCCAAGCGGGCGAAGGAAACATGACCGCCGGCTTCGATCACAGTGCGACCGCGCTCCTGCCGCGCCACGAACTCTCTTCCGTCCCCGGGGTGCGGCGTCGCCCGAGTCGCCTCGCTGTCTCGGAAAGCGCAGGATGAATCTGCAAACCGTCCCGATTCCTTCTCCTCTCCCCGGAGGTGGACGAGACGACGCTGCGGCGGAACAGCCTCCGCGCCCGGAGCCGCCGGGTCCCCTGCACGTGCGGCTGAAGCAGGATGCCCAGGTGGACCAGTTCGCCGATCAACGCCGAGCTCGTGGTCCGGGCACCGGTCCGGCGCAATGCCCACGGCAAGGGCGAGCACCTGCCATCGCGCCGCGCGCGCACGCCGTGCACCTCTTCTCCGCACAACAGGTCTGCGGCTGCCGCCCGACGAGGCCCCGCGGCCTCGGACACGGGCGGAGCGGCCGAGGCGTCCTGATGCGGGCCGACCGCTCGGCCGCCCGGGACCTTCGGCCCCTGCCGAGGTCCGTACGCCGTGCGACAGCGTCTGAAGCAGCCGACACGGGAGGCTTCATGTCCACGGTTTCCGCTCCACAGCTCCGCGGTGAGCCGGGCGGTGACGGCTCCGTCGCCGTGGCCGTCTCGGGGCTGGTGAAGACCTTCGGGCGAACCCGTGCGCTGGACGGGTTGGACCTGACCGTCACCACGGGCGAGGTGCACGGCTTTCTCGGACCCAACGGCTCCGGCAAGACCACGACCATCCGTGTCCTGCTCGGACTGCTCCGGGCCGACGCGGGCGAGGCCCGGCTGCTGGGCGGTGACCCCTGGCGCGACTCCGTCGCCCTGCACCGGCGGCTCGCCTACGTGCCGGGCGATGTCAGCCTGTGGCCCAAGCTCACCGGCGGCGAGATCATCGACGTCTTCGGCCGACTGCGCGGCGACCTCGACCCGGTCCGGCGCGATGAGCTGCTGAACCGGTTCGAGCTGGACCCGACAAAGAAATCCCGCACCTACTCCAAGGGAAACCGGCAGAAGGTCGGCCTGGTCGCGGCGCTGGCCTCCCGCGCCGAACTGCTGCTTCTGGACGAGCCGACCTCGGGTCTGGACCCGCTGATGGAGAGCGTCTTCCAGGACTGCATCCGCGAGGTGAAGGCCGAGGGCCGCACGGTGCTGCTGTCCAGCCACATCCTGGCCGAGGTGGAGGCGCTGTGCGACCGGGTGAGCATCATCCGGGCGGGCCGCACGGTGGAGAGCGGCACGCTGGCCGGGCTACGGCATCTGACACGCACGTCGATCGACGTCGAGACGGTCCGCCCACCCAGCGGCCTCGGCGTGCTCGCGGGCGTCCACGATCTGCGGGTCGAGAACCACCGGGCCCGCTTCGACGTCGACACCGATCGCCTGGACGAGGCCGTGCACCGGCTCGCCGACTTCGGCATCCGCACCCTCACCAGCCGGCCCCCGACCCTGGAGGAACTGTTCCTTCGCCACTACGACGCGGAGCCCGTCCCACGCGTGAAGGACGAGACGCGATGACCCTCGCGACCGATCAGACGGGCACGGCAGTCCTCACCCGGCTGATCCTGCGCCGCGAACGGGTCCGCATCCTGATCTGGACCGTCGCCATTCCGCTGCTGGTGCTGCTGACAGCGGCGAGCGTGAAGGGGCTCTACCCCACCCAGCACGACCTCGACGTGGCGGCCGAGGCCAGTGAGGGCAACGCCGCGGCCATCGCCTTCAACGGACCGGCCCAGGGCCTCGACACGCTGGGCGGTGAGGTGGCCTTTCAGGTCGGCACCTTCGGACTGGTCCTCGTGGCCGTGATGAGCACCTTCATGACCGGGCGGCAGACGCGCGCCGAGGAGGAGGCCGGCCGCGCCGAGATGATCGGCTCGCTTCCGGTCGGCGGACACGCGAACGCCACCGCCGCTCTGCTGGTCGTGTCCGGCATGAACGTGGTCGTCGGGGCGCTGGTGGCACTCGGCCTCATCGCCATGGACCTGCCCGTCACGGGTTCGGTCGTCTTCGGCGTCTCCTTCTGCGCGCTGGGACTCGTCTTCGCCGCCATCACCCTCGTCGTCGCCCAGATCTCGGAGAACACCAGGGTCGTGCACGGCAGCATCGGGGCCGTGCTAGGCGTGGCTTTCCTGCTGCGTGCCGTCGGGGACATCGGGGACGGCACGGTGTCGTGGTTCTCCCCGATCGGCTGGGTCCAGAAGACACGGCCCTTCGCGGGGGAACGCTGGTGGCCCCTGCTGATCGCCGCCGTGTTCGCCGCCGCCGCCGTGCTCGGGGCGCACGCGCTGTCCGACCGGCGAGATCTCGGTGCGGGCCTCGTGCCGCCCCGGCCGGGCCCGCCGAGGGCGGCACGCGGCCTCGGCCGGCCGCTCGGGCTGGCCCTGCGCCTGCAGCGCGGAAGCCTGATCGGCTGGAGCTGCGGTGTGTTCCTGACCGGTCTCGCCTACGGCTGGGTCGCCGACGATGTCGAGGACTTCGTCGCCGACAACGAGGCCCTGGAGGACCTGATCACGGGGTACGGCGGAGCGAGCCTCACCGATTCCTACCTGTCCCAGTCGCTCCTCGTCGTCGCTCTCCTCGGTGCCGGCTACACCGTCCAGTCCGTCCTGCGGCTGCGCGGCGAGGAGAGCGGACTGCGCGCCGAGCCGCTGCTCGCCACGCCGGTCTCCCGTGGCCGCTGGGTGGCCGGTCACCTGACGGTGGCGCTGGCCGGCAGCGTCGCGATGCTCGTCGCGGCCGGTCTCGGCACGGGGCTCGCGTACGGCATCACCAGCGGTGACCTGGGCCAGGTGCCCCGCCTCGTCGGCGCCGCACTGGCCTACACTCCCGCGCTCTGGCTGCTCGCGGGTCTCGCGATCGCCCTGTACGGGCTCGTCCCGCGCGGCACAATCGCCGCCTGGGCCGCCCTCCTCGCGTGCTTCGTCATCGGCCTGCTGGGCGAGGCCCTCGATCTCCCGGGCCGGGTCAGGGACATCTCGCCGTTCGAGCACATACCGCACGCACCGGCGGCCGACCTGGGCCTCACGGCACCGGCGCTCCTCACGGCGATCGCGGCCGCCCTCACGGCGGCCGGTGTGGCGGGCTTCCGACGGCGGGACATCGGCTGAGCGCTCCGCCGAGTCTCTCGACCTCCCTCGCATCGGGGCGACCCCGTTCGAGGGGAACGCACCGAGACAAGGCCCCGCGAACCCTCAGCGCTGCCGAACCGCAGCGGAGACCCGCGCCGCACCCCTGGGCCAGATCACCTCGACCGGGATGCCCCGCGCCCGTGCACAGGCGACGAGGTGCGCGGTGGCGTCCCTGCCATCGGTCGGGGAACCGTCCCAGACGGCCAGCACCTTCCGGCTCGCGGCGACGAGTCGCTCGTCGGCGCCGATGCGGGCGTCCCTGTCGGCGGGGTCGAAGGCCAGCAGCCGTACGTGCTCGGCGAGCATCAGCAGCTCCGCGGCCGCCGAACGGTCGGGTTCCGGCAGGATCGCGGGCACCGAGCGCTGTCGGCAAAAGCACCACGAGCCTGCGCCCGGCCTCCCGCACCGCCCGTCCGAACGTCAGAGGCAGCCCTGCCCCGGCACGTACAAGACCGCCGGCGCCCTCGGTGAGGCGTGCCAGGCGGTCCTTCAGCTCGGCCTCCACCAACTCCAGTGTGGGCACGGTCAGATCGGCGTGCCCCACGGCGACGATCACCGGCCCCGCCCCGTCCTGCCGAACATGCCTGGTCCTCTCCCTGTCACGACCCGTCTGAGGCAGTGAACCGAGGGGCGTCCGCCCTCCGGTAGGGCCGAAGGGCCCATGGCCGGTCAGGCAGGCGACAAGCGCGTGCGGTCGGCCCGCCGGCGGACGTCGCTGATCGCCTCGGGCTCGGTACCGGCCTCGTGCCGCACCGACCGGTACCGAAGGGCCGTTCGGCCCCCCGCCGCGGGCCGCTGTGGCCCCTGCCCGAGCCGGTGCCCGCGCGGGGATTCTGGAACCGAAGGGGTCCGCACACCGGCGTGCGGGCACCGACCCGGGGAGGTGTTGGCCGTGCTTCGCCCCGTTGTGGTGGGACTGGACGGTTCCCGCGAAAGCCTCGCCGCCGCCGACTGGGCGGCCCGGGAGGCGCTCAGGCGCGGCCTGCCGCTGCGCCTGGTGCACGCCTGGGAGGGCGGTGTGTCGCCCGACCAGTCGGAGTTGCCCGAACTGGAGGCACCGCGGTACTGGGCGCGGCGGATCCTGCGCGGCGCCATGGACCGGCTCAACGAGCGTTACCCGCAGGTCTATCTGAGCGCCGAGCAGATCTCCCGGCCCGCGGCCGACGCCTTGGTGGCGGCGAGCGACGAGGCCGAGCTGCTGGCGCTGGGCAGCCGGGCGTTCAGCGGTTTCGGCGGGTTCCTGGCCGGTTCGGTGGCGCTGGCCACGGTCGCCCATGTGGCGCGGCCCGTCGTACTTGTACGGGCCGATCAGACACTTGAGGACGAGCATCTGCCGGATGCGGAGGGCAGGCTGTCGTCGCACACGCCGTACCGCCCCGTCGTGGTCGGCGTGGACCCGGCGTATCCGTCCGAGGAGCTCCTCTCCTTCGCCTTCGAGAGCGCGCTGCTGCGCGCCGCCCCGCTGCGGGCCGTGTACGCCTGGCGCCTGCCGTACGTCCAGAGTGCGGCGGTGGCGAAGGTGCGCAGGACGATGGGGGCGGCCGCCGACAAGGCGCTGGCGTCGGCGCTGCGGCCGTGGCGGGAGAAGTACCCGACGGTCGAGGTCGTCGAGATGGCGGAAGAGGGACATCCGGCGCAGCGGCTGCTCCATGCCACGGACGACGCCGGTCTGCTGGTCGTCGGCCGCCGGAACCGTCCGGCCAGGATCGGCATGCGCACGGGGCCGGTCGCACATGCCGCTATGCACCACGTCCGGTGCCCCGTCGCCGTCGTCGCGCACGGGTGAGTCGTCCCTCCCGGTCCGGATGACAGGGCCCGGGCCGGGAGGGACCCGTATCCACCGATGCCCGCAGGGCACGCACCCAAGGGGGGCGCCGTGTTCCAGGTTCGTGTCCACGGCCGCGGAGGCCAGGGCGCCGTTACGGCCGCCGAGTTGCTGTCGGTGGCGGCCTTTCTGGAGGGCCGGTACGCGCAGGCGTTCCCGAGCTTCGGTTCGGAGCGTACGGGAGCGCCGGTCGTCGCGTTCTGCCGGATCGACGACCGCCCGATCCGCGTCCGTGAACCGGTCACCCGGCCCGACGCGCTGGTGATCCAGGACGCGACGCTGCTGCACCAGGTGAACGTCTTCGAGGGCCTCGTGCCTGGCGGCTCCGTACTGATCAACTCGCCGAACAGCCCGGACGAGTTGGGCCTCGCGACGCTCACCGGGCGCATCCTCACGGTACCCGCCACCGCCCTCGCCGTACGCCACCTCGGCCGCCCGGTCCCCAACCTCGTTCTGCTCGGCGGCCTCGCCGCTCTCACCGGCTGCGTCACGATCGACGCGCTCACCACCGCCGTGCGGGACCGTTTCCCGGGCGGTCTGGGCACGGCCAACGCGGCCGCGGCCGAGGAGGCGTACGACCATATCCGTGTCCAGCGGGAGGAGTCCGCCCATGCTCAAGCAGACTGAGGGCTCGCGGGCGGTCGCCGAGACGGTCGCGTACTGCCGCCCCGAAGTGATCGCCGCCTACCCGATCTCCCCGCAGACGCACATCGTGGAGGAGCTCAGCCGGCGGGTGAAGTCGGGATCGCTCACACCGTGTGAATACGTCAACGTCGAGTCGGAGTTCGCCGCGATGTCGCTGTGCATCGGGGCCTCCGCGGCGGGCGCCCGTGCCTACACGGCCACCGCGAGCCAAGGCCTGCTCTACATGGTGGAGGCCCTGTACAACGCCTCCGGGCTCGGCCTGCCCATCGTGATGACGGTGGCCAACCGCGCGATCGGCGCCCCGATCAACATCTGGAACGACCACAGCGACGCCATGTCCCAGCGCGACTCGGGCTGGATCCAGCTGTACGCGCGCGACAACCAGGAGGCGGCCGACCTGCACCCGCAGGCGTTCCGGCTGGCCGAGGAGCTGTCGCTGCCGGTGATGGTGTGCATGGACGGCTTCGTGCTGACGCACGCCTGGGAGCCGATCGAGGTGCCGGAGCAGGCGCAGGTCGACGCGTTCCTGCCGCCGTACGAGCCACGCCAGGTCCTGGACCCGGACGAGCCGGTGTCGATCGGCGCGATGGTCGGGCCGGAGGCGTTCACCGAGGTGCGCTACCTCGCCCACGCCAAGCAGATGCAGGCGCTGGAGGCGATCCCGGACATCGCACGGCAGTTCCGGCAGGCGTTCGGGCGGGACTCGGGCGGCCTGATCCATCCGTACGCGTGCGAGTACGCCGACACGATCGTCGTGGCCCTCGGCTCGGTCCTGGGCACGGTGTGCGACGTCGTCGACGAGATGCGCGCGGCCGGGGTGCGGATCGGGGCGCTGGGGATCACCTCCTTCCGGCCGTTCCCGTTGGAGGCGGTACGGACCGTGCTCGGCGGGGCCCGCCGGGTCGTCGTTCTCGAACGCGCACTCGCTGTCGGCGTCGGCGGGATCGTCTCGCAGAACGTGCGCACCGCGCTGTCCGGGATCCGGCTGGACGGTCACACGGTGATCGCCGGGCTCGGTGGGCGCCCGATCACCAAGACCTCGCTGCACCGGCTGTTCGCCGACGCGGTCGTCGGGCGGCTCGGGCATCTCACGTTCCTGGATCTCGACACCGGCCTGGTGGAGCGGGAGTTGGACCGCATGGCGCGCACCCGCAGGTCCGGGCCGTCGGCGGAGAACATCCTGCGTGATGTGGGGAGCAACCGATGAGTGCCGCGCGGCAGGTGAAGTTCTACCAGGTCGGCAGCTTCGCCGCCGGAAACCGGCTGCTGAGCCCGGAACTGCGGTCCGACCAGGCCGACCCGGAGCGGGCCAACGCGCTCACCTCCGGCCATCGCGCCTGCCAGGGCTGCGGCGAGGCGCTCGGCGCCCGCTACGTCCTCGACGCGGCACAGCGGGCGGCCGGCGGCAAGGTGATCGCGGTCAACGCGACGGGCTGTCTGGAGGTGTTCTCCACGCCGTACCCGGAGACCTCCTGGCAACTGCCGTGGCTGCACTCCCTGTTCGGCAACGCACCCGCCGTCGCCGCGGGGGTCGCCGCCGCGCTGCGCGCCAAGGGGCGCATGGACGTCCGGGTGGTCGGGCAGGGCGGGGACGGCGGCTCGGTGGACATCGGCTTCGGCTGTCTTTCCGGCATGTTCGAGCGCAACGACGATGTCCTGTACGTCTGTTACGACAACGAGGCGTACATGAACACCGGCGTCCAGCGCTCCGGGGCCACTCCCCCGGCCGCGCGCACGGCCACCACCCAGGCGGTCGGCGAGGAGCCGGGCGCGCCTTTCGGGCAGGGCAAGAGCCTGCCGCTGATCGCGATGGCCCACGAGATCCCGTACGTCGCCACGGCCACCGTCGCGGGGCTGCGTGACCTGGAGGCCAAGGTGCACCGGGCGATGGGGATGCGCGGCGCCCGCTATCTGCATGTGCTGGTGCCCTGCCCGCTGGGCTGGGGCACGGCGTCCTGTGACACCGTACGCATCGCGCGGCTGGCCGAGCAGAGCGGGCTGTTCCCGGTGTTCGAGGCCGAGCACGGCGAGGTCACCGACGTGACGCCGATCCGGCGGCGGGTGCCGGTGGAGGAGTATCTGCGACCGCAGAAGCGGTATGCGCACCTCTTCCGGCCGGAGCCGCGCACGGACGTCATCGCCCGTCTCCAGCGGCTCGCCGACCGCAACATCGCCCGCTTCGGGCTCCTGCCTCAGGAGCGGGCACACGAGCAGGCACAGGAGGCAGCGCCGTGAAGGAGAAGCCGTTCGCGATCACCCTGGACGTGGGGTCCAGCCTCGCCAACCGCACCGGCGCCTGGCGCACCGAGCGCCCCGAGTACGTCCACCGGCTGCCGCCGTGCAACCAGGCCTGCCCGGCCGGCGAGAACATCCAGCAGTGGCTGTTCCACGCGGAGAGCGGCGACTACGAGTCCGCCTGGCGGCAGTTGATGCGGGACAACCCGCTGCCGGCCGTCATGGGCCGGGTCTGCTACCACCCGTGTGAGACCGCCTGCAATCGCGTACAGGTCGACAACGCCGTGGGAATCAACGCCGTAGAGCGCTTCCTGGGCGACGAGGCGATCAAGCGGGGTTGGCGGGTGGAGGCGCCCGCGGCCTCGTCCGGTAAGCAGGTCCTGGTCGTCGGCTCCGGTCCGGCCGGGCTGTCCGCCGCGTACCATCTCCGGCTTCTCGGGCACGAGGTGACGATCCGTGAGGCGCAGGAGCGTCCGGGCGGCATGATGCGTTACGGCATCCCGCGCTACCGGCTGCCCCGGGAGGTGCTGGACGCGGAGATCGACCGCATCCTGGCGCTGGGCGTCACGCTGGAATGCGGCACCCGCGTCGACGACGTGCTCGCCGCCCGGCGCGACGGCGGCTTCGACGCCGTGTTCCTGGCGGTGGGCGCGGGCATCGGCAGGCGCACGTACATCCCGGCGGGCGACAGCGCGCACATCCTCGACGCGGTGGCGCTGCTGGGCAGCATGGAGGGCGAGGATCCTCCCCTGCTGGGACGCACGGTCGCGGTCTACGGCGGCGGCAACACGGCCATGGACGCGGCCCGCACCGCGCGCAGGCTGGGCGCGACCGACGCCGTGGTGGTCTACCGGCGCACCCGGGACCGGATGCCCGCGCACGACGAGGAGGTCGAGGAGGCGCTGGAGGAGGGTGTGCGGCTGAAGTGGCTGTCCACCATCAAACACGTCGGCGGCGGCCGCCTCACCGTCGAGCGGATGCGGCTCGACGAGAGCGGATTCCCGCAGCCCACGGGCGAGTTCGAGGAACTGGACGCCGACACGGTGGTACTGGCGCTGGGGCAGGACTCCGACCTGTCGCTGCTGAAGGGCATGCCCGGCCTGACGGTGGACCACGGTACGGTGCGGGTCGCCGAAGGGCTGATCACCGGGCAGGAAGGCATCTTCGCCGGGGGCGACATGGTGCCGGACGAGCGCACGGTGACCGTGGCCGTGGGCCACGGCAGAAAGGCCGCGCGGCACATCGACGCGTATCTGCGCGGGACCCCCCGCGCGCCCGGCGCCAAGCACGCTCCGGCCGGCTACGACCGGCTCAACACCTGGTACTACTCGGACGCTCCTGCGTCGGTGCGGCCCCGGCTCGAACTGGCCCGCCGCGTCTCGACGTTCGACGAGGTGATGCAGGGTCTCGACGAGTCCACCGCCCTGTTCGAGGCGCGGCGCTGCATGTCGTGCGGGAACTGCTTCGAGTGCGACAACTGCTACGGCGTCTGCCCGGACAACGCGATCACCAAGCTGGGGCCGGGCCAGGGCTTCGCGATCGACCTCGACTACTGCAAGGGGTGCGGGCTGTGTGTGGCCGAGTGTCCGTGCGGGGCGATGGAGATGGTGCCTGAGGAGTAGGGGGGCCTCAGGCCTGCGTCGTGAGTGCGGCGAGGGCCGCGTCGAGCCGGCGTGTGGCCTCCTCGGCGACCGGGCGCAGGGCGTCGAGTTCGGTGAGGGCCACCATCGTGTTCGGGTCCAGCGCCTGTACGGCCGTGCGGTCGCCGTCGGCGCGGACGACCACGTTGCAGGGCAGCAGCAGGCCGACGGAGCGGTCCGTTTCCAGGGCGCGGTGGGCCAACGGCGGGTTGCACGCGCCCAGGATCACGTAGTCCTCCATGTCCTGGTCGAGCTTGGCCTTGAGCGTGGCGGTGACGTCGATCTCGGTAAGGATCCCGAACCCCTGCGCGGCGAGGGCGTCCCGGACGCGGCCGACGGCGGTGGCGAAGTCGGTGTCGAGGTGCACGGTGCGGTCGTAGCGCATGGTGGGGTCCTTCTGTTTACGCCAGTGACAGGAACAGCTTCTCCAGGCGGGCACGCATCTGGTCGGTGTCCGCGCCGTTCTTCCGGCCGGAATCGATATCGATCACGCACTGCTGCAGCCCGGTGGCGATGATCGCGAAGCCGGCCCGGTCCAACGCCCGCGAGGCGGCGGCCAGCTGCGTCACGACCTCCTCGCAGTCCCGGCCCTCCTCGATCATCCGGATGACGCCGGAGATCTGCCCCTGCGCCCGGCGCAGCCGGTTCAGTACGGCCTTGAGGTCCGCGCCTTCGAGTTCGAGTTCCACGATCACTCCCCGGATCAATACCCCTACGGGTATCGTACGCCCGATTCGATTCAACCGGCGCTCGGCCCGACCGGGCCGCGTTCGGCCAGTGCGGCGTGGGCAAGGAGGTGCTGAGCGAGGTCACGGGCCTCGTCGGCGGTCAGCGCCGCCCAGACGCCCGGCTCACCACCCCGGTCCGGGCCCACGTCCAGCGTGACCCGGCCGATCGGCCGGTCCGCCGGAGCGAGCCTCAGGCACTTCACCACGATCCGCCGGCCGCACGTCGTCACCAGAGCCGCGTCGCCGGCCGTGCGCGACCGGCCTTCTCCCGCCGTCGTCATCGGTCTCACACCCTTCCCGGGGGACATTCCCTCGAGCACTCCCCCGCCCGACGGCACCTCGCCGCCGTATACCTACCGGGGTATTAAGAGAAGCGCGCCCGGAGTCTGAATTGTTCCCGTGGTCCGGCGTGGGCACGGCGGGCGCCGTAGGGGGATTGCCGCGCCGGAGCAGACAGGAGCCCGGCGGCCATCGGACGGCCGCTGGCGGCCCAGGCGAGGATGCCGCCGGCCACCGAGTAGGCGTCGACGCCGCGGGCGGTCATCCAGTCGGCAGCGGTCTTGCTGCGATTGCCGCCGGCGCAGATCACGTACACCGGCCGGCCGGTGGGCAACGCGTCGCAGCGGACCGGGACGGTGCGCAACGGGATCAGCCGCGCGCCGGGCACATGCCCGGCCTCGTACTCGTCGGGTTCGCGTACGTCCACGACCAGGCCTCCCTCGACCCAGGCCGCGGCGAATCTCTCCAGCCTCGCTTCACGGGCCACTTCATTGCCTCCTCAAATACCCCCGGGGGTGTCCTGGCGCCGAGAGTACGGCGCCTTGCGGAGTCGCGTCAAATACCCCCTGGGGTATTTGCCCACCAGGCAAATCCGGCGGCGGCAGTCGATCAGGTGACGCCGAGAGCCGGAGGGCTCGAACGCCCTCCGGCTCACCTCGCCGCCGACCGTGTCGGCCTCCGGCCCCCTCCCCTGTGCTCCGGTCAGCCCACGAACTCCCCCACCGCGGCCTTCAGTTCACCGAGCCCCTTCTTCGCGTCCGTGAAGAACATCCCGGTCTTCGGGTCGGTGTAGAGCTCGTTGTCGATGCCCGCGTAGCCGTGGCCCATCGAGCGTTTGATCACGACGACGCTCTTCGCCTTGTCGACGTCGAGGATCGGCATGCCCGAGATCGCGTTGCCGGGGCGGCGGGCGATCGGGTTGGTCACGTCGTTCGCGCCGATGACGAGGGCGACGTCCGCCTGCGGGAACTCGGGGTTGACGTCGTCCATCTCCTTCAGCCGGGTGTACGGCACGTTGGCCTCCGCCAGCAGCACGTTCATGTGCCCCGGCATGCGACCCGCGACCGGGTGGACGGCGTAGCTGACGTCGACGCCGTGGTCGGTGAGCAGCTTGGCCAGGTCGCCGAGTTCGTGCTGCGCCTGGGCGGCGGCGAGGCCGTACCCGGGGACGAAGATGACCTTGCGCGCGTACGCCAGCTGAATCGCCACATCGTCCGCGGAGACCGACCGCACCTGGGCCGGCGCCCCGGAGGCGGTCGCCGCGGGGGCGCCGTCGCCGGTGCCGAAGCCGCCGGTCACGATGTTGGCGATGGAGCGGTTCATGGCGTCGGCCATCAGCTTGGTCAGGATGCCGCCCGAAGCGCTGACCAGCATGCCCGCGATGATCAGCGCCGTCTCGTTCAGGACGAAGCCCGCCATCGCGACCGCCGAACCCGTGAAGGCGTTCAGCAGGGCGATGACCACGGGCATGTCGGCGCCGCCGATGGGCAGCACCATCGTCACGCCGAACAGCAGCGCCACGGCCACCAGCCCGTACAGGGCCGTACGGGACTCGGGCGCCGACACCAGCCGGACCGTGCCGGCGACGAAGGACACCGGCAGCGCCACGTTGAGCAGCCGCGCGCCCGGGAAGACCACCGGCGCGCCGGACACCACACCCTGGAGCTTGCCCGCGGCGATCAGCGAGCCGGAGAAGGTGACCGCGCCGATGACGATGTCGAGCGCGCCCGGGAGGGACACCCGTGCGCCCAGCAGCGCGGCATCGTCGGCCTGGAGCAGGTCGGTGATCGCGATCAGCGCGGCCGCGCCACCGCCGACCGCGTTGAAGAGGCTGACCAGTTGGGGCATGGCGGTCATCTGCACGGCACGCGCGGCCCACATGCCGAGGGCGGCGCCGACCAGTCCGCCGCTGACGAGGACGAGCCAGCCGGTGCGGGTGATCACGTCCTCGTACGCCACCAGCCATACGGTGGCGCCGATCGCGACGGCCATGGCGGCGGCGGAGAGGCTGTTGCCGCGGCGGGCAGTGCGCGGGTGGTTCATCAGGTGCAGGCCGAGGACGAAGCAGGCGGCCGCGGCCAGGAAGATGTAGTGGACGGCGTCGGCGACGTTGTCCATGGCGGTCACACCTCCTTCTTCTCACCGGTCGGCTTGGCCTTGAACATCTCCAGCATCCGGTCGGTGACGACGTACCCGCCGACGACGTTCATGGCCCCGAACGCCATCGCCACGAAGGCGAGGACGTATCCGAGCCACGTGTGCGACTCGGCCGCGATGAGCATCGCGCCGATGACGACGATGCCGTGCACGGAGTTGGAGCCGGACATCAGCGGGGTGTGCAGGGTCGCCGGGACCTTGCTGATGACCTCGATGCCGACCAGGACGCTCAGCACGAACACGGTGATCGCGGCGAGGAGATCGAGGTTGTTCATGAGGACTCCCCTCCCTCGGGTTCGGTCACTCCCGTGAGCGCGGCCGTGATCTCGTCGGCCGGGTCGAGGACGATCTCGCCGTCGCGCCCGAGGTGGCGCAGCACGGCGACGAGGTTGCGGGCGTACGCCGTGGACGCGGCGGTCGCCATGGCGGACGGCAGGCGTCCGGCGCCGATGAGCGTGACGCCGTTTTCGAGCACGTCGGTCTTGTCGGGTTCGGTGCCCTCGACGTTGCCGCCGAGCTCGCTCGCGGCGAGGTCGACGACGACCGCACCGGGCGCCATCCGCTCGAGCACGGCCGCGGTGACCAGCAACGGCGGCTTGCGGCCCGGTACTTGCGCCGTGGTGATGACGATGTCGCTGCGGGCGACGTGCGCGTCCAGCGCCCCCCGCTGGGCCCGCTGCTCCTCCTCGGTCAGCTCGCGTGCGTAGCCGCCCTGGCCGGCGCCCGATCCGGTGCCTGGCGAGCGCTGGATGTCGAGGAATCGGGCGCCGAGCGACTCCACCTCCCCTCTCGACTCGGGGCGTACGTCGTACGCCGTGACGACGGCGCCCAGGCGGCGGGCGGTGGCGATCGCCTGGAGCCCGGCCACTCCGGCGCCCAGGACGAGGACCTGCGCCGGGCGCATGGTGCCCGCCGCGGTGGTCAGCATCGGGAAGAACCGGTCGTAGGAGTCGGCCGCGAGGAGAGCCGCCTTGTAGCCGGCGACGTTGGCCTGGGAGGTCAGCGCGTCCATGGACTGGGCGCGGCTCAGCGTGCGGGGCAGCAGATCCAGGCTCACCGTGCGGATGCCGCGCTCGGTCAGGTGCTGGACGAGGGCCGGGTGCCGCAGCGGTTCGAGCAGCCCGATGAGGGTCTGCCCGGGGCGCAGTGCGGTGGCGGCCTCCTCGTCCGGCGGGCCGACGCACAGGACGGCGTCCGCGCGCGCGTACAGCTCCTCAGGGGGCACGACAGCCGCCCCCACGGCCGTGTAGTCGGCATCGGTGAACCAGACGCCGGATCCGGCTCCGGCCTCGATCAGCACCTCGAGTCCGGCCCGGCGCAGGAGGGTGACGGCCTCGGGGACGAGGGCGACCCGGCGTTCGCCGGGCGCCCGCTCCCGTACGGCCCCTACGGTGACGTTTGGCATGATCTGCTGCCCTCCCTGTGGCCCGGGATGTCCGGGGCCGTCAGAACTCGAAGACGAGGCGCGCCTCGGCCCGTCCGCCGAGGACCTCCTCGAAGGAGTCGTTGACCTGGTCCAGGCGCCGCGGTTCGGCGATCACCCGGGTGCGTCCGGCGGCGTGCAGCGCGAACACCTCGGTCAGGTCCTGGCGGGTGCCGACGATGGAGCCGATGACGGAGATCCCGCCGAGCACGGTCTCGAAGATCGGCACGTCGATCGCCGCGTCGTCGGCGGGCAGCGCGACCATGACGAGACGTCCGCCGCGGTTGAGTGACCTGTACGCCTGCTCGAACGCCTTGGGCGCGGCGGCGAGCACGACGGCCACGTCCGCGCCGCCGGCCTTCTTGATCTCCTCGACCGGGTCGTGTGTCCGGGCGTTGACGATCTCGTCGGCGCCGAGCCGGTGGGCCAGGCCCAGTTTGTCGGGTTCGAGGTCGACGGCGGTGACGAAGCCGCCGACGAGCCGGGCGTACTGGAGGGCCAGATGCCCGAGGCCGCCGATGCCGAAGACGGCGACGCGTTCGGCCGGCTGTACGCGGGCGACCTTGATCGCCTTGTAGGTGGTGACGCCCGCGCAGGTCAGGGGCGCCGCGTCGAACGAGGTCACACCGTCGGGCACCTGGACGACCGCACCCGCGTTCGCCACGGTGTACTCGGCGTAGCAACCGTCCACGGAGTAGCCGGAGTTGACCTGGCTCTCGCACAGGGTCTCCCAGCCGGAGACGCAGTAGCGGCAGGTACCGCAGGAGGAGCCGAGCCACGGGACGGCGACCCGCTTGCCGATCAGCGTCTCGGAGACGCCCGCGCCGACGGCCTGGACGGGGCCGATCCCCTCGTGGCCGGGGATGAACGGCGGCCGCGGCTTGACGGGCCAGTCGCCGTGCGCGGCGTGGATGTCGGTGTGGCACAGGCCCGATGCCTCCATGCGGACGAGCACCTGGCCGGGGCCCGGCTCGGGGACGGGGACGTCCTGGATCTCCAGCGGCTTGCCGAAGTCGGTTACCACTGCTGCCTTCATGACCCACTCCTCAACTCGGTTCACTTCCGGGCGGTTCACCCGGCTGACGAAATGCAGCCCGTCCCCGGCTGCGAGGGAGAAACCGCCCGGTGTGCCGGGTGCGACGTCCAGGACGAGGCGCGGACGGCCGAGTGCCTCGTACAGGTCGGCGTCGATGTGGAAGGTGCAGCCCGCCACGACGCCCAGCAGCACATCCCCCTTCCCCAGGGCGAGTTCGCCGTCGGGGAAGCACATCGGGGCGCTGCCGTCGCAGCAGCCGCCGGACTGGACGAACATCACCGGTCCCCCGCGGGCGGCGCGCAGGGCCGCGATGGCCTCGCGCGCCGCCTCCGTCGCGGTGACGCGCCCGGCGGTGTCGTCGTGGACGTGTCCGGGCATGTCCGCTGCCCCCTAGAACAGCCCGAGCGGCTCGGTGCCGTAGCTGACCAGGAGGTTCTTGGTCTGGCTGTAGTGCTCGAGCATCATCTTGTGCGTCTCGCGGCCGATGCCGGAGACCTTGTAGCCGCCGAACGCGGCGCCCGCCGGGTACTGGTGGTAGCAGTTCGTCCAGACACGGCCGGCCTTGATGGCGCGGCCCATCCGGTAGGTGCGGCCGGTGTCGCGGCTCCAGACGCCGGCTCCGAGGCCGTACAGCGTGTCGTTGGCGATGTCGAGGGCCTCCGCCTCGTCCTTGAAGGTGGTGACGGCGAGGACGGGTCCGAAGATCTCCTCTTGGAAGACCCGCATCCTGTTGTGGCCCTTGAGGACGGTGGGCTCGAAGAAGTAGCCGTCCGCGAACTCCCCACCGAGGGTGGGCCGGTGGCCGCCGACGAGGAGCTCGGCCCCTTCCTTCAGGCCGATCTCGACGTACGACGCGATCTTCTCGACCTGCTGCCGGGAGACCTGCGGCCCGATCATGGTGGCGGTGTCGAGCGGGTCGCCCTGCTTGATGGCGCGGATCCGCTCCAGGCAGCGGCCCATGAACTCCTCGTAGATGTCCTCCTGGATGAGGGCGCGGGAGGGGCAGGTGCAGACCTCGCCCTTGTTGAACGCGTAGAGCACCAGGCCCTCGACGGCCTTGTTCAGGAAGTCGTCGTCCTCGGCGGCCACGTCGTTGAAGAAGATGTTCGGCGACTTGCCGCCCAGCTCCAGGGTGACCGGGATGATGTTCTGGGACGCGTACTGCATGATGAGCCGGCCGGTGGTGGTCTCACCGGTGAAGGCGACCTTGGAGATGCGCTTGTTGGTGGCCAGCGCCTTGCCGATCTCGGTACCCGGGCCGTTGACGACGTTGAGGACGCCCGGCGGCACGATGTCGCCGATGACCTCCATCAGCTTCAGGATCGACCACGGGGTCGGCGAGGCCGGCTTGATGACCGTGGCGTTGCCGGCGGCGAGCGCCGGGGCGAGCTTCCACGCGGCCATCAGCAGCGGGAAGTTGAACGGGATGATCTGCCCGACCACGCCCAGCGGCTCGTGGAAGTGGTAGGCGATCGTCTCCTTGTCGATCTCGGTGATCTCGCTCTCCTGGGCGCGGATCGCGGCCGCGAAGTAGCGGAAGTGGTCGGCGGCGAGGGGGATGTCGGCGGCCAGGGTCTCGCGGACCGGCTTGCCGTTCTCCCAGCTCTCGGCGACGGCGAGTTCCTCGCGGTGGGCGTCGATGGCGTCGGCCACCTTGGTGAGCACCGCGGCCCGCTCGGTGGTGGACGCGTCGCCCCACCTGTCCTTGGCGGCGTGTGCGGCGTCCAGGGCGAGTTCGATGTCCGCGGCGCCGGACCGGGGCACCTCGCAGATGGGCTTGGCGGTGGCGGGGCACGGATTGGGTGTGTACTTGCCGGTGGTGGGTGCCTCCCACTTGCCGCCGATGAAGTTCTCGTACCGGGGTGCGACGTCAACTGGACTGCCCGGCCTGCCCGGAGGGTCGTACTTCATGACCGTCCCCTTTCCGATCGCGGCGATCGTGGTGATGGTCGGCACGCTAGAAGCGGGAACGCTGCAACAACGCTGCATGCCGGGCGACCTGCGGCGGGATCGACAGCAGGTCGGCGTCCAGCGCGTGGGCCCGTGCGACCGCCGCCGCGCGCTGGGGTGAACCGCCCGGCAGCCGCTGGGCGAGCGTTCGCCAGGCAGCGACGTCGTCGGCTCCCCATTCCGCGTCCACCCAGTGCCGCAACAGCCCCGGGTCCCCGCTGCCGAGCACGGCCCCGCGCAACTGCTGCTCCAGGGCACGCCGTTGTTCCACGACGACCGGCGCCTCGGACCGCGGCAGCAGCGGCCCCCGGTAGCGGGCCAGCGCCTCGCGCACCCGCCCCTCGGCGAGCAGCGCGGTCACGTCGGCGAAGTCGGCGCGTACGCGGCTCAGCAACGCATACGGCCGTGAGCCGAGCAACGCCGGCCCGAGCACAGCCCTCAACCGGGTCAGCTCGGCCCGGAGCGTCGAGGCCGGCACCTCACGCTCCGACAGGTCGACGGCGAGCCGCTCACCGGTCACTCCCCGGCCGGCCAGGGCGAGCGCCACCACGATCTCGCTGTGCCGCGGACTGAGCCGCTGGACACCTTCGGCATGCTCCAGCAGGGCGCTGTCCCGCCCGAGCGCGGACAGTCGTACGACGGTCTCACGACCGTCGGCGGACAGCGGCCGCCCCTCGGGTCCGAGCAGCGCCTTGGTGGGCCCGGTCCGGGCGAGCTCGGCCTCGGCCGCGAGCGCGGCGGCCCGTACGGCGGCCAGGGCCGGAGGGGAGGCGATACTGCCTCCGCCGGTGAGGTCGATGACCCCCAGCACCCGCCCGGTGCCCGGGTCGTGCACGGGGGCGGCGGCGCAGGCCCAGTCGTGCACGGCCGAGCTGAAGTGCTCGCCGGTCACGATCTGGACGGGGTGCCCCACTTCCAGCACGGTGCCCGGCGCGTTCGTCCCGGCCCGTGCCTCGGACCACACCGCACCCTCGGCGAAGTGCATCCGCTCGGCCCGCCGCACCGCCCCGCTGTCGCCCTCGACCCACAACAGCGTCCCGTCGGTGTCGCCCACCGCGAAGACATGCCCGTCGTCGGCCGCGCCCGCCCCCAGCAGGTCCCGGAACAGCGGGAGCACCGTGGCCAGCGGGTGGCCGCGCCGGTAGGAGGCCAGTTCCTCGACGCTGCGGGTCGATCCCGGCAGAACGCTGCCGTCGGCTCGTACGCCACGGGCCGCGCACCGCTGCCACGAGTCGGCCACCAGGCGCCGTACGCCTGGCGGCGGAGTCGGGTGCGGTGACGTCATGAACCGCTCGTGTGCGGCGCGCAGTGCGGATGTGGAGGCGGCGTCGGCAGCGTCCATGGCACCTCCCTCGTGCCTTCGCGCGGGTACGGCCCCATGAGCCTCACGCACCCCGGACAAGAGACCGCAGAGGCCGTTCGGCCCCTGCGGCAGGGTCGGTGGGACTTTCCCCCCGCTTCGAGGTCCGGTCCCGGTCCGTTGTCGGCCGGGGCACGGCATCATGACCCGGAGGCGAGGGTGCGGCGGTCGTGTTCGACGTGCCGCGCGAGAGCGACCAGCCCGATGGCGCCCAGCACCGCGAGCGGCGCCAGGATGATCCCCACCATGGACATGGTCAGCGCGAAGGCCAGGAACGCGAGCACCACGGCGAGCGCGTACAGCACGGTTTCCTCCGTGACCAGGAACAGGCGCCGGTACTTCATGACGGCCTCCCTCGCCGGCGGTTCTCCTTCTCACTCTCAGCGTCATCCGGAGTCGAGTGTGACGGGATGGGCCGGGTGGCCGTGGTGCCCGGCCGGACGGCCCTGATCCCACTCCCCCCTGGACGGGGTGTGCCGGGCCCGCCGACTGTGCGGAAGCGCGTCCCCAGCACGACCGCCGCCGGCCTGACGCGGGCCCGGCAACGGGCAAGGCGGCCTGCCCTGCCCTTTCCCGAGGGGCCGCACGAGGCGTTCCCATCCGCCGATGTGCCTCGTGGGCCGACCCTCAGCGTGACACCGCGCACCATGAAGAGGCAGAACCGAAAGGCCCGTGACAGAGGTCCGACCGGCCCCGTTCCGGGGGCGCCGCCTACTGCGCTTGCGCCGCCACCGGCACCCGCCACACCAGCGTGCTCCCGCCGCCCTCGGGAGTGGTCACCGTCAGCTCGCCGCCCAGCTGCTGAGCCCGCTCGGCCATGTTGGCCAGGCCGCTGCGGCGCCCCTCGGCCGGGATACCGATGCCGTTGTCGGACACGGTCAGCCGCACCTCATTCCCGTCGGTCACCAGCCCGACCTCGGCGCGGTCGGCGCGGGCGTGCCGGCCGACGTTGGTCAGGGCCTCGGAGAGCACGGCCACCACATGGTCGGCGACCTCGCGGGGTACGTCGGTGTCCACCAGGCCCTCCATGCGCACGCTCGGCGCATACCCCAGTACGGCGGCGGCCTCGCCGGCCACGCGGACCACTCGGGCCCGCAGCCCGGTCCCGGAGGCTCCGTCGCGGGCACGCAGGCCGAAGATGGTCGATCGGATGATCTTGATGGTCTCGTCCAGGTCGTCCACCGCTCGCGCCACGCGGTCCGAGGCCTGCTCGTGCTCGATGAAGCGGCCGGCGCTCTGCAGTGTCATACCCGTCGCGAACAGCCGCTGGATCGCCAGGTCGTGCAGGTCCCGCGCGATGCGGTCACGGTCCTGCAGCAGGGCGATCTGCTCCGCGTCCGCGCGGCGCTCGGCCAGCTCCATCGCGATCGCGGCCTGCGCGGCGAAGCCCTGGAGCGGCTCGATCTCCTTGTCGGAGAACACCGTCTGCCCCGCCTCACGCACCAGCAGCACCACACCGCGTACTCCGTCGCCCCTCCCGATGGGCACGGCCACGGCTGCCCCCAGCCCCTCGAATCGAGGCAGGGGGGACGTCACACGCTCGTCATGGGTGATGTCAGGGCTGGTGAGGGGGGCGGCGGTGGAGAAGGCCTCGCCGATCAGGCTCTCGTTCATGGGCAGAACGAGCCCGCGATGGGCCTCGGCGCCCTGTCCGACGGCCAGCTCCACCTCGAGCGCTTCGGCGTCCTCCAAGGGCATGGCGACCACGGCGAGAGCCGCGCCGGTGATCTCCCTGGCGCGCTCGGCGATCAGGCCGATGGCCTCGCCGCGCTCGCTGCCGGACATCAGGCGTTGGGTGAGTTCCGCATTGGCCTGCAGCCAGCGCTCCCGCAGCCGCGACTCCTCGTACAGGCGGGCGTTGTCGATGGCGACGCCCGCCGCGACGGCCAGGGTCGACAGGACCGACTCGTCCTCCTCGTCGAACTGCACCCCGCCCCGCTTCTCGGTGAGGTACAGGTTGCCGAAGACCTGGTCACGGACCCGGATCGGGACACCGAGGAACGTGTTCATCGGCGGGTGGTCCGCCGGGAATCCGTACGAGGCGGGGTGCTGGGAGATCTTCGACAGCCGCAGGGGCTCGGGGTGCCGGATCAGCTCGCCGAGGATGCCGTGGCCCTCCGGGTAGTGACCGATCCTGGCGATCTGCTCCTCGTCGACCCCGACGGTGTGGAAGGCGGACAGCCGCTTGCCGTCGGAGCCGATGACGCCGAGCGCGGCGTACTGCGCGTCGACCAGGACCGCCGCGGCTTCCACGATGCTGTGCAGCGCCTGTTCGAGGTCCAGCTCCCGGCCGACCGAGAGCACCGCTTCCAGAAGGCTGTGCACCCGGTCGCGGGTGCCACGGGCCGCGTCGAGACGGGCCTGCAGCTCTTCCAGCAGCTCGTCCAGCTTCAGCTGCGGCAGCCTCACGCGGGCCTGACCGGCCTGCTCCTGGCTCTCCACCGGTGCTCCTCCACGTCCCCTCGACTCACCCGAAGCCGACCGTTGCGGGCAAGTGCCACGCTAATGGTCCAGGGCAGGGGACGGTAGCGGATCGGCCGTGCGGCCGGACCAGTCCCGGTCAGCGGGGGCCCCAGAAGGCGGGCTCAGTGGCCCTGCTGCTTCATCCGGTCCTGGGCCTGGGTGGCGATGACCGCGGCCTGGATACGCCGCTCCACACCCAGCTTCGCCAGCAGCCGGGAAATGTGGTTCTTCACCGTCTTCTCGGCCAGAAAGAGCCGCTGACCGATCTGCCGGTTGGTCAGTCCCTCACCGATCAGCGCGAGAATCTCCCGCTCACGGTCGGTCAGACCCGGCAGCGCGTCCGGCTCCTCCTCCTTCTCCTGACCGTGCCGCAGCCGGGCCATCAGCTTGGTGGTCGCACTCGGATCGAGCAGGGACTGCCCTCGCGCAACCGTTCGCACCGCCGACACCAGATCCGAGCCCTGGATCTGCTTCAGCACGTACCCCGACGCACCGGCCATGATCGAGTCCAGCAGCGCCTCCTCGTCATCGAACGAGGTCAGCATCAGACACGCCAGCTCCGGCATCCGCGAACGCAACTCCCGGCACACGCTCACACCGTCACCGTCCGGCAGACGCACATCGAGCACCGCCACCTGCGGGCGCAGCGCGGGCACCCGGACCAGAGCCTGCTCAGCCGTGCCCGCCTCACCGACCACGGTGATGTCCGGCTCGTCGTCCAGCAGGTCGTGCACCCCCCGCCGCACCACCTCGTGGTCGTCCAGCAGGAACACCCGGATCGGGGTGTCGGGGCCGGGCAGCTCGCCGTCCGCCATCACATGCTCCTTGTTCTGCGTCGTATGAATCTGTACGCGTCCAGCACGATCATCCGCGATCCGGGGCTGTCGGACCAGGGCCGTTGGGCCCTGCTGTCCTCGCCCACGGGACGCTCGGCCCCTGCGGCGGCGCCCGCCCTTCAGGGAGCCTGAAAAGGAACGGAGGCCGATGTCCGGGTTCCCCCCGGGACCGGCGACAACCGCTGCGACCGCCAAGAGCCCCTGGTCCGGTGGCCCGCTGGGCGCGCAGCCGCGCCGCGGGTGGGAAGGGAGTGAGTGCGATGCCCCGCATCGTCGGAGAGGTGATGACGCGTGAGGTCGTCGAAGCCCGCCGGGAGACACCGTTCAAGGATGTCGCACGGCTGCTGGACCGGCACCGGATCAGCGGGCTGCCGGTGGTGGACCACGACGACAAGGTCGTGGGCGTGGTCTCCGGGACCGACCTGGTCCGCTGCCAGGCGGCCCGGCACGCCCACGGCCGGGCAGGCCGGTTCCGGATACCCGCGCTGCGCCGCTCCGTCCGCACCAGGGCTGCCCTTGCCCCAGCCGTCACGGCTGGAGACCTGATGTCGACGCCCGCGATCACGGTTCACCCTGAGCAGCCGGTCGCGGACGCCGCGCGCATGATGGAGCGCCACGGTGTCGAGCGGCTCCCGGTCGTGGACGAGGAGGACCGGCTGATCGGCATCGCCACGCGGCGCGACCTGCTGCGCGTCTTCCTGCGCACGGACGACGAGATCCGCCAGGAGGTCATCGAGGACGTACTGAGCCGCGTCACGGGCGCGGCCACCACGCCCCACACCGTGCTCGTCTCCGTCCGTGACGGCGTGGTGGCCCTGGAAGGGCGCCTGGAGCGTCGCAGCGACATCCCGCTCGTGCTCCGGCTCACCTATCGGGTGGACGGAGTGGTCGGCGTGGTGAACGGCCTGGCCTTCCGCACGGATGACACCCGCACGTCGGACAAACCACCCGCCGCCGGAATCACACACACCTAGCCACTGCGGCGTGCGGGCCGTACGACCCAACGGCGTGCGGGCCCGTCAGTCCCTCACGGGGACCAACGGGGCCTGCTCGCAGGAACCGTCGGCGAGAGACGCTGCTGGTGGGAGCGGTGCCGATCCCCCGCGGTGCCGCTCCCACCCGCACCGCCGACTGGGGGCTTCGGCTCTCCACGCCGGCTTCGGCTCTACGACGGAGGCACGCTTCCATGACGCGCGACGCCCGAACCTCGACCACCGACCCCATCCCGGCCCCCACGGAGATCACCATCGCCGTGGACAGGCTGGTGACGAACGGGCTCAAGGCGCTCGCGGACTACGAGGCCCTCGACCAGGAGCAGGTCGACCACATCGTGAAGAAGGCCTCGGTCGCGGCGCTCGACCAGCACACCACACTCGCGCGCCTCGCGGTGGAGGAGACCGGACGCGGCGTGTTCGAGGACAAGGCGGCCAAGAACATGTTCGCGTGCGAGCACGTCACGCACAGCATGGGGCACCTGAAGACCGTCGGCGTCATCGCCCGCGACGACATCGAGGACATGGTCGAGATCGCGGAACCCGTCGGCGTGGTGTGCGCCGTCACGCCGGTCACCAACCCGACCTCCACGACCGTCTTCAAGGCGCTGATGGCGCTGAAGACCCGAAACCCGGTGGTCTTCGCCTTCCACCCTTCCGCGCAACGGTGCAGCGCTCAGGCGGCCCGGATCGTACGGGACGCCGCGGTCGCAGCCGGTGCGCCGGAGCACTGCATCCAGTGGATCGAGACCCCGTCGGTGGAGGCCACCGGCACGCTCATGCGCCACCCGGGCGTCTCACTGATCCTCGCCACCGGCGGCAACGCCATGGTCAAGGCCGCCTACTCGGCCGGCAAGCCCGCCCTGGGCGTGGGCGCGGGCAACGTACCGGCGTATGTGCACAAGAGCGCGAAGCTGCGCCGGGCCGTCAACGACCTGGTGCTGTCCAAGTCGTTCGACAACGGCATGATCTGCGCGTCCGAGCAGGCCGTCGTCCTGGACGACGAGATCTACGACGCCGCACTGGCCGAGTTCCGCACGCTGCACGCCCACCTGGCGACCGCCGAGGAGAAGGCGAAGCTGGAGACCTTCCTCTTCCCCACCGGCAAGGTCGAGGGCGGCGGCTGCGAGCCCAAGGTCAATTCCGCGGCCGTCGGGCAGAGCCCGGCATGGATCGCCGAGCAGGCCGGATTCACCGTGCCCGCCGACACCTCGCTCATCCTGGTCGAGGCCGAACGGGTCGGCCCGGACGAGCCGCTGACCCGCGAGAAGCTCTGCCCGGTGCTGGCCGTGCTGCGCGCCGGTTCCGCGCAGCAGGGTTTCGACCTCGCCGCCGACATGGTCGCTTTCCACGGCCAGGGCCACAGCGCGGTCATCCACACCGAGGACCGGGAGCTGGCCGAGGCGTACGGCCGCCGGATGAAGACCGTGCGGATCATCGTCAACGCACCCTCCTCCCAGGGCGCGATCGGCGGCATCTACAACAGCCTGCTGCCGTCGCTGACACTCGGCTGCGGCTCCTGGGGCAGCACGTCGGTGTCCAACAACGTCTCCGCCGCCCAGCTCCTGAACGTCAAGCGGGTCGGCACGCGCCGCAACAACCTGCAGTGGTTCAAGGTCCCGCCGAAGATCTACTTCGAGCCGCAGGCCATCCGCTACCTCACGGCGATGCCGGACGTGCACCGCGTCACGATCGTCACCGACGCGACGATGACCCGTCTCGGCTTCGTCGACCGTGTCTCACGCGTCCTGCAGCGCCGCCACGAGCCGGTCACGCTCCAGATCATCGACAACGTCGAGCCCGAACCGAGCATCGACTCCGTCCGCCGCGGAGCGCGTCTCATGGGCGACTTCCGCCCGGACACCATCATCGCGCTCGGCGGCGGCTCCCCCATGGACGCGGCCAAGGTGATGTGGCTGCTGTACGAACAGCAGGCCGAGGGCAAGGACATCGACTTCGCCGACATGCGGCAGAAGTTCTCCGACATCCGCAAGCGCGCCTTCCGCTTCCCCGTCCTCGGCAAGCTCGCGCGCCTGGTGTGCATCCCCACCACGTCCGGAACCGGCGCCGAGGTCACGCCGTTCGCGGTCATCTCCGACCCCGCCACGGGCAAGAAGTACCCGCTCGCCGACTACGCGCTCACTCCGAGCGTGGCCATCGTCGACCCGCTGCTCACCACCGAACTGCCTCCGGCACTGGCCGCCGACAGCGGCTTCGACGCCCTCACCCACGCCATCGAGGCGTACGTCTCCGTCTACGCCAACGACTTCACCGACGGCCTCGCCCTGCACGCGATCCGCCTGATCTTCGCCCACCTCGAGGCGGCGGTGAACGACCGCACCGGCCGGCCGGACGCCCGCGAGAAGATGCACAACGCGGGCACCATCGCCGGCATGGCTTTCGGCAACGCCTTCCTCGGCATCGTCCACGCCATGTCCCACACCCTCGGCGCCACGTTCCGCATCGCCCACGGCCGCACCAACGCCGTCCTGCTGCCGCACGTCATCCGCTACAACGGCACCGTCCCGACGAAGCTCACCGGCTGGCCCAAGTACGAGAACTACCGCGCCCCGGAACGCTTCCAGGACATCGCCCGCACCCTGGGCCTGGCCTCGGCCACCCCGGCCGAGGCCGTGGAGTCGCTTGCCCGCGCGGTGGAGCGGCTCCGGGCCGCCGTGGGTATCGAGCCGTCCTTCCAGACCCTCGGCATCGACGAGTCCGCCTTCCTCGCCTCCCTGCCCCAGCAGGCCCTGGGCGCCTACGAGGACCAGTGCGCGCCCGCCAACCCGCGGATGCCGATGCTCGACGACATGCAGGAGCTGATGCGTGAGGCCTTCTACGGCCGGACGGACTCGGCTGCCGTGTAGGCCTGGCGGCAGGCAATGGACCGGGGCACCGCCGCAGATGTGCGGCGGTGCCCCGGTCTGGTTCAGCAGGCGGTGGTCGGGGGCTGTTCAGCAGCCGGTGCTCGGGTTCAGAAGGCGGCCAGGCCCTGCTCACGGAACTGCTCACGCACCCGCTGCACCAGTTCGGGCCCCGGAGTCGGGGTGTCCCGCAGCGGGAAGGGCAGGCCGAGGGCGTCGTACTTCGCGGCCCCCAGTTTGTGGAACGGCAGTACGTCCACGCGGTCGACGCTCCCGAGACCGGCCACGAAGCGGGCGAGAGCCTCGACGGATTCGGGGGCATCGGTCCAGCCGGGCACCAGGACGTACCGGACCCACATCCGCACGCCCAGCCGGTCGAGTCGGGTCGCGAAGTTGAGCGTGGGGCGCAGTTCGCCACCGGTGAGCTTCCGGTACGTGGTGACGTCGAAGGACTTGATGTCCAGCAGCACCAGGTCGGTGCCGGCGAGGAGTTCGTCGCTCGCCCGGGAGCCCAGGAAGCCGGACGTGTCCAGGGCGGTGTGCAGTCCGGCCTCTTTGCAGCGGCGCAGCACCTCGGCGGTGAAGGCCGGCTGCAGCAGCGGCTCCCCGCCGGTGACGGTCACGCCTCCCCCGGCCGTGGTGATGAAGCCCCGGTACCTGTCGATCTCCGCCATCACCTCGTCGACCGTCGCCTCCCACCCGCCACGCATGTGCCACGTGTCGGGGTTTGCGCAGTACAGGCACCGCAGCGGGCAGCCCTTGAGGAACAGTACGAACCGGGTCCCGGGACCGTCCACGCCGGTGGACAGGTCCCAGGAGTGAATGCGCCCGGTCGTCGTCATCGCCGTCTCAGCCGTCATGTCCGCCATGGCCGTCACAGCGAGCCGTGGAAGGTGCGGCTGATCACGTCGAGCTGCTGCTCGCGGGTCAGACGGACGAAGTTGACCGCGTATCCGGAGACGCGGATCGTCAACTCCGGGTACTTCTCCGGGTGTTCCATCGCGTCCTCGAGCGTCGCCCGGTCCAGCACGTTGACGTTCATGTGGAAGCCGCCGGAGGCCATGTACGCGTCGAGGATGCCGGCCAGGTTGGCCGCGCGCTCCTCGGGGAAGTGGCCCAGTCCCTCCGGCGTGATCGTGGTGGTCAGCGAGATCCCGTCGCGGGCCTCCTCGTACGGCAGCTTGGCCACCGACAGGGCGGAGGCGGCCACCCCGTGCCGGTCGCGGCCGTTCATGGGGTTGGCGCCGGGGGCGAAGGGCCGGCCGGCGCGGCGGCCGTCGGGGGTGTTGCCGGTGTGCTTGCCGTACACCACGTTGGAGGTGATGGTCAGCACCGACTGTGTGTGCTCGGCGTCCCGGTAGGTGGGATGCCTGCGCACCTTCGCCATGAACGACTCCACGAGGTCGACGGCGAGGGAGTCGGCCCGGTCGTCGTTGTTGCCGTAGGCCGGGAACTCGCCCTGGGTCTCGAAGTCCACGGCCAGCCCGGTCGCGTCACGGAACACCTTGACCCGTGCGTGCTTGACGGCGGACAGGCTGTCCACGGCGACCGACAGACCGGCGACACCGCAGGCCATGAAGCGGTGCACCGGGTGGTCGTGCAGCGCCATCTCGATGCGCTCGTAGGCGTACTTGTCGTGCATGTAGTGGATGACGTTGAGCGTGTTGACGTAGGTCTCCGCCAGCCAGTCCAGAACTCGGTCGTACGCCGCCGACAGTTCTTCGTAGTCCAGGTACTCCCCGGTCAGCGGGGCAGTCCGCGGCGCGATCTGCTCGCCGGTCATCTCGTCACGGCCGCCGTTGACCGCGTAGAGCAGCGCCTTGGCGAGGTTGACGCGCGCCCCGAAGAACTGCATCTGCCTGCCGACCGCCATGGCGGAGACGCAGCAGGCGATCGCGGTGTCGTCGCCGGTGCTCGGCCGCATCAGATCGTCGGACTCGTACTGCACGGCGCTGGTGTCGATGGACACCTGGGCGCAGAACCGCTTGAAGCCCTCGGGCAGCCGGGGCGACCACAGCACCGTGAGGTTGGGCTCGGGGGCCGGCCCCAGGTTGTACAGCGTCTGCAGGAACCGGAACGAGGTGCGGGTGACCAGTGGCCGGCCGTCCGCACCGATGCCGCCGATGGACTCCGTGACCCAGGTCGGGTCGCCGGAGAACAGCTCGTCGTACTCGGGGGTGCGCAGGAACCGCACGATCCGGAGCTTGATCACGAAGTCGTCGATCAGCTCCTGGGCGCGGGTCTCGTCGATGATCTGCTCCTCCAGGTCGCGCTGGAGGTAGACGTCCAGGAAGGTGGAGGTGCGGCCCAGCGACATCGCGGCGCCGTTCTGTTCCTTCACGGCGGCGAGGTAGCCGAGGTAGAGCCACTGCACGGCCTCGTGCGCGGTGGCGGCGGGGCGGGAGACGTCGCAGCCGTACGAAGCGGCCATCTCCGTCAGCTCGCCCAACGCCTTGATCTGCTCGGCCAGTTCCTCCCGGTCCCGGATGACGTCCGGGCCGGACGGCCGCGCGTCCAGCAGGGCCCGCTCGGCCCGCTTGGCATCGATCAGCCGGGCGGTGCCGTACAGCGCGACACGCCGGTAGTCGCCGATGATCCGGCCGCGGCCGTAGGCGTCCGGCAGACCGGTGATGACCCCGGCCTTGCGGGCGGCCCGCATCTGCGGGGTGTACGCGTCGAAGACGCCGTCGTTGTGGGTCTTGCGGTAGGTGCCGAACACCTTCGTCACGAACGGGTCGGGCTCGTAGCCGTACGCCCTCAGTCCGTTCTCCACCATCCGCAGGCCGCCGTTCGGCATGATCGCGCGCTTGAGCGGGGCGTCCGTCTGGAGACCGACGATCAGTTCCCGCGCCAGGTCGATGTAGCCGGGCTCGTGGGAGGTGATCGTCGAGGGGGTCGCGGTGTCGACGTCGAGGATGCCGCGGCGTCGCTCCTCCGGGAACAGCGCACTGACCTGCTCCCAGACGGCCTTCGTGCGATCCGTGGCACCGGTGAGAAAGTCCGCGTCGCCTCCGTACGGCGTGTAGTTCGCCTGGATGAAGTCGCGGACGTCGATCCGCTCCCGCCAGGTCGTCCCGCCGAAGCCTCGCCAGGCTTCGGCGGTCCGGCTGCCGGCTGTCACCGTCGCGGTCATCACAGGTCCTTTCCTTCAGGGCTTCTCTCACAGCCGATGGTTGTCGCCGGCGGTGATCGCGGCGAGTGCCGGACAGGGCACGGGACGGCCCTGTCCGACCCGGCCCGCCGGGACCTTCGGCCCCAGCGCTCACCTGTGACGCCGCTGTCAGCCGCCGACCAGGTCGGGCCGGACGAGCGTGCCCGCCCTGCCGTGGACGATCTCGTACGCCGCGTCGAGGGCGCCGATCGCCGCCAGCCCCGCGGTGTGTTCGACGAACCGCGCGGCGGCCTCGGTCTTGGGGCCCATGGAGCCGTCCGCGAAATGGCCGCGCCGCAGCTCGGCGGGGGTCACGTCGAGGACGGGCTGCTGGCGGGGGGTGCCGTAGCCGGTGTAGACGCACGGGACGTCGGTGAGGATCAGCAGGAAGTCGGCCTTGAGGTCCTCGGCGAGCAGGGCTGCCGTGAGGTCCTTGTCGACGACCGCCTCGACGCCGGCCAGCGCGCCGGTGTCGCCGTCGGCGGTGACGGGGACGCCCCCGCCGCCCGCGCAGATCACGAGGGAGCCGCTGTTCAGCAGTTCCTGGATCGTGTCGGTCTCCACGATGCGCTCGGGCGCCGGCGAGGCGACGACACGGCGCCACCCTGTGCCGTCCTCGGCGATGTGCCAGCGGTGCCTGCGGGCGAGGGACTCGGCGAGTTTCCGGGAGTACATCTGGCCGACGAACTTCGTGGGCCGGGCGAAGGCCGGGTCGTCGGCCCGGACGAGGGTGTGGGTGACCAGCGCGGCGATACGGCGCCCGGGCAGGGCGTTGTGCAGGGCGCACGCCAGCAGGGAACCGATCATGCCCTCGGTCTGGGCACCGAGCAGGTGCAGCGGATAGGGGCCGGTCAGGGCGGGATCCGCCGTGCTCTCCACGGCGAGCAGGCCGATCTGCGGGCCGTTGCCATGGGTGATGACGACCTCGTGTTCGTGGACGAGGGCGGCGAGCGCGGTGGCGACCCGCTCGATGTTGGCCTGCTGGACGGCCGCGTCGGGGCGTTCGCCGCGGTGCAGCAGGGCGTTGCCGCCGAGGGCGACGACGATGCGCATGGTTCACTCCCCGAGGGTGGCGACGAGTACGGCCTTGATGGTGTGCAGCCGGTTCTCCGCCTGGTCGAAGACGATCGAGGCGGGCGAGGAGAACACCTCGTCGGTGACCTCCAGGCCGTCGAGGCCGTAGGTGGCGTGCAGATCGTGGCCGAGCCGGGTGCGGCGGTCATGCAGGGACGGCAGGCAGTGCATGAACCTGACGTCCGGATTGCCGGTGGCGGCCAGCGTCCCGGCGGTGACCCGGTACGGCAGCAGCAGGCCGATCCGGTCCCGCCAGGTGTCGGCGGGCTCGCCCATGGAGACCCAGACGTCGGTGTGCAGGAAGTCGGCACCGCGTACGGCCGTCTCGGCGTCCTCGGTCAGGGTGATCCTCGCTCCGCTGCGGTCGGCGAGCGCGCGGCAGGTGGTGACCAGGGCCGGGTCGGGCCACAGAGCGGCGGGGGCGGCGATGCGGACGTCCATGCCGAGCAGGGCACCGATGGACAGCAGCGAGTTGCCCATGTTGTTGCGGGCGTCACCGAGGTAGCAGTAGCTGATCTCGGGCAGCGGCTTGGAGGTGTGCTCGCGCATGGTGAGCACGTCGCACAGGCTCTGGGTGGGGTGCGCGGTGTCGGTCAGTCCGTTGTAGACGGGGACGCCCGCGTGGGCGGCGAGCTCGGTGACGACCGGCTGGGCGGAGCCCCGGTACTCGATGGCGTCGAACATCCGGCCCAGCACGCGGGCGGTGTCGGCGATGGACTCCTTGCTGCCGATGTGGGTGTCGCCGGGGCCGAGGTAAGTGGTGGCGGCGCCCTGGTCGGCGGCGGCGGCCTCGAAGGCGCAGCGGGTGCGGGTGGAGGTCTTCTCGAAGATCAGCGCGAGGTGTTTGCCGGTCAGCCGGGGCTGTTCGGCGCCGTTGCGCCGGGCGGTCTTGAGTTCGGCGGCGAGGTCGAGGAGGTGGTGGACCTCGTCGGCGGTGAAGTCGAGTTCGCTCAGGTAGGAGCGGCCTCGCAGGTCCGTACTGGTGACGGTGGTCATGGCGGGTCCTCGTGCGGTGCGGTCAGGCGACCGGGTCGCGTTCGATGGGGCAGCTCATGCAGCGCGGGCCGCCCCGGCCGCGGCCGAGTTCGGCGCCGGCGATGGTGACTATCTCGATGCCCTGTTTGCGCAGGTAGGTGTTGGTGGTGACGTTGCGCTCGTAGCCGACGATCACTCCCGGGGCGAGGGCGAGGAAATTGCTGCCGTCGTCCCACTGCTCGCGTTCGGCGCCCAGGCTGTCCTGCGGGGCGGCGAGCATCCGGACCTTGTCCAGGCCGAGGGCTTCGGCGAGGGCGGTCGCCAGGTCCGAGTTCGGGGCGACGGCGAACCCGGCCTCGTGCGCGCCGCTGGGCGTGAGGGTCCACGAGCGCAGTGAGTCGGCCAGCCCCGGGTAGAGGACGAAGGCGTCCCGGTCGACCATGGTCAGCACCGTGTCGAGGTGCATGTACGTGCGCGTGGCGGGGAGTTGGACCGCGATCAGCCTGGTCGCCGTGCCGGCCGCGAAGAGCCGGACGGCCAGGTTCTCCACGGCCTGCGCGGTGGTCCGCTCCCCCATGCCGACCATCACGGCCCCGTTGCCCAGGACGTGCACGTCACCGCCTTCGAGGGTGCCCACCGGTCCGTCGAGGATCGGCGCGGGCGCGGTGGCGGCGAACATCGGGTGGAATCGGTAGATGGCCTCGGCGTGCAGGCTCTCGCGGAGCCGGGCGGGCTTGGCCATGGGGTTGACCGACAACCGGTCGTAGATCCAGGAGGAGTTGTCGCGGGGGAAGAGGTGGTTGGGCAGCGGGGCGAGGGCGAAGTCCTCGGCGTTCAGCGCGTTCCACACCAGGCTGTGCGGGGTGGCGAGCGGCAGGTCGCTCTTGAGCAGCCCGCCGATCAGATAACCGGCGAGGGTTTCGCCGTCCGGCTCGGCGCACAGGTCACGCACGGGGTCCACCAGGGCGGGACCGACGGTGGCCCGGGTGACGACCCGGTCGAGCAGCCAGTCGCGGGCCTCGGGAATGTCCAGGGTCCGGGCCAGCAGGTCGGCGAAGTAATGCACACGGGCGCCGTGGTCACGCAGCACCTGGGCGAACGCGTCGTGCTCCTCGCGGGCCCGCTTGGCCCACAGGATGTCGTCGAAGAGAAGGGCGTCGACGTTGCGCGGGGTCAGCCGCGAGAGTTCGAGTCCGGGACGGTGCAGGATCACCTGGCGCAGGCGGCCTGCTTCGGAGTCGACGTGGAAGGTGTTCATGGCGGAGCTTCCTTGCCGTCGGGTTCAGTCGTGGTGGCGGGGCAGGTTCTTCCGGAAACCGCTCGGCCGGCTCGGCTGCGCTGCCCGCTTGGCCCGCGCGACCGGCGGGGTCTCCGGCGCCCGCGCTTGCGTGACGGGGAGCCGTGTCGGTTCCGGCTCGCCGTACTCGCCGCGGTCGCGCTTCAGCCAGACGTAGACGGGCAGGCCCAGCAGCAGCACGAACAGCCCGTAGTAGACGGTCTGGTAGCCGCTGCCCTGGATCGACCAGTACGAGAAGGCCATCGCCAGCGCCGCGACCGTGACGTCCCGGGCCAGCCGCCGGCGGCTGAGCCTCTCCCGGCCGCGCACCAGCAGCCAGTACAGCTGCGCGGCGGCAGAAAACAGGTACGGGATCACAGCAGTCAGCACACTCAGCAGCACGATCTTGGTGAAGACGTCCTCGAAGCGCGTATAGCTGAACACGGTGATCAGGGAGGCCAGCACCGTCGAGGCGACGATGCCGAAGGCCGGGACGCCGCTGTCTCCGCGCAGCCTCGCGAAGGCTCCGGGGAAGAGTCCGTCGCGGGCTGCGGCGTACGGCATCTCCGCGCACAGCATGGTCCAGCCGTTCAGGGCGCCGATGCCGGAGACGATCGCGGCCACCGCGACGGCGTCCCCGGCCCAGCTGCCGCCGACGATGTTGTTCGCGGCGTCGGTGAACGGTGCTGTCGTGGCGCCGAGTTGCGCGTGGGAGACGGTGCCGAAGACGGCGAGGGTGCCGAGGATGTAGACGGCGGCGCAGACGAGGGTGCCGTAGACGGTGGCGCGCGGGACGTTGTGTTCCGGATCGCGGACCCGGCCGGCGACGACCGAGGCGGCCTCCAGGCCCAGGTAGCTGAACAGGGCGATGGCCGCGGCGGCCGAGATCGCTCCGACCGCGGACTGGCCGCTGGCGTTGAAGACGCCGAAGTTGTCCGGGTCGATGAACAGCAGCCCGACGGTGGCCATGAAGACCAGCGGCACGAACTTCAGCACGGTGGTGATCACCTGGAAGGCGCCGGTGTTCCGCGCTCCGGTGAGGTTGATCGCGGCGGGGATCCACAGCCCGACCAGGGCGATGAGTATCGAAATCCAGGTCTTGTGACCGGTGTTGACGAATACCTCGACGTACCCGACCCAGGCCACGACGATCGCCGCGTTGCCGGCCCAGACGGTGATCCAGTACGACCAGGCGTTGAGGAAGCCGGCGAACTCGCCGAAGGCTTCCCGGGCATAGACGTACGGCCCGCCGCTCGCCGGGACGCGCCTCGACAGGGAGCCGAAGGTGAGGGCCAGCGCCAGCGCGCCGAGCGTGACGGCGACGATCGCCACCAGTGAGATGGGCCCGTACGGTGCGAGGGCGGAGGGCAGGGCGAACACTCCGGTGCCGATGATGCTGCCGATCACGAGAGCGGACGCGGCAGGTAGACCGAGTGCCGCGTCGGGAGCGGGTCTCGAGCCGCTCCGTGTGGTCCTGGACATGGCTGCGCTCCTTGTGCGGGTCGCTGTGGATCAACTCTGATCCGCGAACGATCCTTCTGCGCCACCCCCCTCGCCGTCAGCGGCCACAAGACCCCCACGCGGTCCGTTGGTCCCGACTTGCGGCACGTTCGGGCGGGCGGCAACGGGACAGGGCCGATGGGAGAGCGCTTGGGCGCCGTACGGCCCTGCGAGCGCCGTGGCCGTTGGGCCGATGCGCCCGAGTTGACGGGGCCTTCGGTCCTCACTTCGCTCAGCGCCGCGAAACGGCACCGAAACACGGTCGGATGCCTGCTACACAGAAGACCCGCCGCCCTCCCGTGACGCGGCGCTCTTTCCCTCTCATCCCCCCTGCCCGGGAGGCTTCATGCTGTCCGCAGAATCCGCTGCCGTCGTGCGTGCCACCCTGCCCGTCGTGGCCGGAGCACTCGACGAGATCACGACGCGCTTCTACGGCGCGATGTTCCGCGACCGGCCGGAACTGCTCGACGGAATGTTCAACCGCGGCAACCAGGCCAGCGGAGCCCAACGCCGCGCACTGGCCGGTTCGATCGCAGGCTTCGCGACGGCCCTCCTCGACGAGCCGGACACACGCCCGGATGCCCTGCTGGCCCGCATCGCGCACAAACACACCGCGGTCGGGGTCACCGACGACCAGTACACGATCGTCCACAAGTACCTCTTCGGCGCGATAGCCGAGGTCCTCGGCGACGCGGTCACCCCGGAGGTGGCCGCCGCCTGGGACGAGGTGTACTGGCTGATGGCCGGTGCCCTGATCGCCCAGGAGGCCCGCCTGTACCAGGACGCGGGCGTGGAGCCCGGCAGGATCTGGCGGCGGTGGACGGTCGTCGAACGCCGCACCGAGACCGACGACGTGGTGTCCTTCCTGGTCCGCCCCACCGACGGCGGACCCGCGCCGCGGGCCCGGGCGGGCCAGTACGTGAGCGTGCGTGTCCGCATGCCCGACGGCGTGCACCAGCTGCGCCAGTACAGCCTGTCCTGCGACCCCGGCGGTGACCTGCGGCGGATCACCGTGAAACGGGTGACCGGGACGGCGGGCGAACCGGACGGAGAAGTCTCCGGCCTCCTGCACGACCAGGTCCACGAGGGCGACGAACTCACCCTGTCCGCGCCCTTCGGCGACGTCTTCCTCGACGACCCGGCCGACGCCACCGACCCGGTCGTCCTGGTCTCCGCGGGCATCGGCTGCACGCCCATGACCGGCATCCTGGCCCACCTCGCCGCGACCGGATCGACCCGCCCGGTCCTGGTCCTGCACGCCGACCGCTCGCCCGCCGAGCACGCCCTGCGCACCGAGACACGACAGCTCGTCGGGCAACTGCCGGGCGCCCGCGCCGTGTTCTGGTACGAGAGCTCCGGCTCCGAGGAACCGGACGCCCGCACCGGCCTGATGGACCTCGACGGCATCGAACTGCCCGACGGCGCCACGGTGTTCCTGTGCGGCCCGCTGCCGTTCATGCGGGAGGTACGCGGGCGGCTGCTGACCGCCGGCGTCCCGGCTCGCGCCATCCGCTACGAGGTCTTCGGACCCGACCTGTGGCTGCCCGGCCCGACGGCCTGAGCACCCCGACCCCACCCTGCGTCGCAACCTTGGAGGAATCCGCATGACCAGCGACAACCAGCAAGCCGCACCGGCGGTCCGGCTGCGCCACGAGGGCCCCGTCGACGAGGACACCTTGACGTACGCCCGCACGAAGATCGACGCTGTCGTCACCCGGCCGGGACTGCCCGCCGTCACCGGCGAGGTGCGGATCGTGCGCGCGACCGTTCCGCACCTGGACCGGCCGTGGTCGGCCACGGCCGACCTGCACGTCGGCGGACGGCAGGTCGTCGTCCTCGCCGAGCAGACCACCGGCCGCGAGCTCGTCGACCAGCTCCAGGACCGGCTGCGCCGACAGACCGACAAGGCCGCCCACGCGTGGGACGACCGCCGCCGAACCGCGGCCCCGCCGTGGCGTGGCGGACGGCGCTCCGCGTAGGTCCACGATGAGCACGGCCCGGTCGGTGACGGTCCACCGACCGGGCCGTCGTCATCCTGTCCAGCCACCTTGTCGCGGCACGCGCCGCGCGTCCGCTTTTCTGATCCGCGTTCGAGGCCGAGTTCCCCGGCGATCGAGTGCCGCCGCTGTCTCAGGAACGCGGCGTCGCCGTCCACACCGGCTGTCAACGCGTCCCTGACCGACGTCTCAAGCCGCGCTCGCACACCGCCGCGCCGCCGCTGCGTCCGCGTCGCCCGGAGCCAGGCCGGCTCACGGATTCTGCCGACGCATCCTCCGACGGTCCTCCACCCCGCTCCGGCCCGCGGACGCCCAGCCGATCGCCATGGCGAGGAACAGCCCCGTGACCACGACGGGGAGCACGACGGTCGCCCAGTCCCGGCGGGCACCGGGGCCGGTCGTCACGGCGAGGGCGGCGAGGGTGGCCGCGGCCAGTCCGGTACCGACGAGGGCCACGAACACCGTGCGGGCCCGGTGTTGGCCGCGTCGAGGTGCGGCCTGCCCGAGTTCCGCCCGGTGACGGGCGCTCTCGCGCGCCTCGGATCGCCGGCGCACCGCCGCACGGATCCGGAATACGCCCGCGAGGGCCGCACCCGCCCCGACCGCGGCACACGGCAGCCACCAGGTGTCCGTCAGGAACAGCAGCACGGCACTGCCCGCGACCGTGCCCCAGCCGCTCAGGCAGGCGGCCGCCGCGCTACGGCGCGAGTCCGGCCGGTCGGCTCCCGCGCGCAGGTCGGCCAGGGCGGGGACGTACCAGACGCTGCCGGCGACGGCCACCAGCGCCAAACCCAGCGCCAGGACGCCGTGCGGCACGGCTCAGCCCGCCGCTTCGGTCGCGGCGATCTCCGGGTGGTGCAGGTCGAACGCCGGGGACTCGGAGCGGATGCGGGGCAGCGCGGCGAAGTTGTGGCGCGGCGGCGGGCAGGAGGTCGCCCACTCCAGCGAACGGCCGTAGCCCCAAGGGTCGTCCACGGCCACCGGCTTGCCGTACTTCGCCGTCTTCCAGACGTTGTAGAAGAAGGGCAGGATCGACAGGCCCAGCAGGAACGCCCCGATCGTCGACAGGGTGTTGAGGGCGGTGAAGCCGTCGGCGGCGAGGTAGTCGGCGTAACGGCGTGGCATGCCCTCGGCGCCGAGCCAGTGCTGGATCAGGAAGGTGAGGTGGAAGCCCGCCGTGAGCGTCCAGAACGTGATCTTGCCGAGCCGTTCGTCGAGCATCTTGCCGGTGAACTTGGGCCACCAGAAGTGGAATCCGGCGAACATCGCGTACACGACCGTACCGAAGACCGTGTAATGGAAGTGCGCCACGACGAAGTACGAGTCGGACAGGTGGAAGTCCATCGGCGGCGAAGCGAGGATCACTCCGGTCAGGCCGCCGAAGACGAAGGTGATCAGAAAGCCCGTGGTCCACAGCATCGGTGTCTCGAAGCTCAGGGAGCCCTTCCACATGGTGCCGATCCAGTTGAAGAACTTCACGCCTGTCGGGACGGCGATGAGGAACGTCATGAAGGCGAAGAACGGCAGCAGTACACCGCCGGTGACGTACATGTGGTGCGCCCACACCGTCACGGACAGACCCGCGATGGCGATGGTCGCCGCGATCAGACCCATGTAGCCGAACATCGGCTTGCGGGAGAAGACCGGAATCACCTCGGAGACGATGCCGAAGAACGGCAGCGCGAGGATGTACACCTCGGGGTGGCCGAAGAACCAGAACAGGTGCTGCCACAGCAGCGCGCCGCCGTTGGCCGGGTCGAAGACGTGGCTGCCGAACTTGCGGTCGCACTCCAGCGCGAACAGCGCCGCCGCCAGGACCGGGAACACGATCAGGATCAGCAGGGCGGTCAGCAGTACGTTCCAGGTGAAGATCGGCATCCGGAACATGGTCATGCCGGGGGCGCGCATGCAGATGACGGTGGTGATGAAGTTGACGGCGCCCAGGATCGAGCCGAAGCCGGACAGTGCCACGCCCATGATCCACAGGTCCGCGCCAAGCCCTGGCGAGTGAACGGCGTCGGACAGCGGGGCGTAGAGGAACCAGCCGAAGGAGGCCGCGCCGCCCGGGGTGAGGAAGCCGGCCGCCGCAATGGAGGAGCCGAACAGGAACAGCCAGTAGGCGAGCATGTTCAACCGGGGGAACGCCACGTCCGGCGCGCCGATCTGCAGCGGCATGATCCAGTTGGCGAAGCCGGTGAACAGCGGCATGGCGAACATCAGCAGCATGATCGAGCCGTGCATGGTGAACGCCTGGTTGAACTGCTCGTTCGACATGACCTGCAGCCCCGGGCGGGCCAGTTCGGCGCGCATCAGCAGTGCCATGGCGCCGCCGACGATGAAGAAGGCGAATGCGCTGACCAAATACAGCGTCCCGATCTTCTTGTGGTCGGTGGTGGTCACCCACTCGACCCAGGACGGCCGAGGCGTCAGCCGCACAGCCGTGCGGCTCTCCCCGCGGTCGGCGGGGCGTATCGGCGCCTCCTCCGTGTTCCTGACATGTTCTGTCTGTACCTCGTCCACCGGACGGTGCCCTCCCCATCTGTTCCTGTTGTCGACGGGCCGGAAAGTGCCGTTCCGGCGGTGGATCGGAACGGCACTCCCCGGCCGCCGACACATGATCAGCTGTGGGGTACCAGGGGCTGATAGGGCCGAACGGTCCCTGCATCGGGCCACGCCTGGGCCCAACGGCCTCTCTCGGCCCGCTGCTGACTGGCCGGCCGGGAGGGCGAGCGGGCTATCGGTCCGGCCGCTCCGCGTCGAGCACCGCCCGGGGAACCCGACGGGGGGTTGCGGGGCCCTCGGGACCGTGGCCGAGGCGGATCAGCATCTGGGCGTGCTGCCCGGTGTGGTCGGGGGCGGGACTCAGGGTGCGCCGCAGGTCGGGCCACTCCATCGGCTGGTGCAGCAGCGACGTGCGCAGGCCGAGGGCCGTGGCGACCAGCAGGACGTGTTCGAGCGCCTGTCCGGCACGCAGCCAGTCCGCTCGGCGGTCGTGTGCGGTCGTCAGCAGGGCGATGACCGGGTCGGCCTCGAAGTCCTGGGCGGGCAGCCTCTCCAGGTGCCGTTGCGCGGTGAAGTCGCGCATGGGCATGCGCTCATGGGTGTCCTGCGGACCGAGTGCCTCCCGCGGGATACCGACGTCGGCGGGGTCGTCCGGGTCCCGGTGCACCCAGCGGCGGCTTTCCGTGCCGCGGTCGGGATCGCTGTGGTTGCGCCGTTCCGCCTCCGCGGTCACCCGGAGCAGACGGGCCGTCTCGTCCGCCGTGGGGAAGGCCAGGGAGGCGCCCTCCGTGTGGGCCGCCGAGGCGAGTTCGACGCGGGCGTGCGGCGGCAGCGGCCTGCCGGAGAAGGGCACGCGGCTGCTGTGCCGTCGCGAGATGGCGGGGTAGAGATCGGAGCGGTGCCCCGTGGCGTACCGGCTGTGGGATGCGGTGAGCCGAAGGGTGGCGAGCAGGGCCGTGTCCTCGGACCGCGGCAGCAGGCGCACCACGGGTGTCCAGCCGAAGTGGGTCACCGCAACCCGGAGGTTGAAGACGGACGCGCCCACCGACATGTGCAGGGCGCGTGCGACGGGATCCGCGTGGCGCAGGCTCCGCTCCGGGGCGCCGTGCACCTCGAAGGTGAGGGTGCCGGGGTCCAGCCGATAGCGCCAGGGCTGGGTGTTGAAGAACGACGGCGCGGCCACGGCGGCCGACATGCAGGCTTCCAGGGTCACCGCGTCGAGAGGCTCGGTGCGCATGGTGTCCTCCTCCCGCAGGGTCGTCGGACAGGTACCGACGTCCTTCGAGAGTGGAGGCACGGCGGGAGCGTGCTCAGGGGCCGATGGTCCCTCGTCCGCGGACAGCCGGGGTACGGTCCCCCGCGGGGCGGGGCCCCCATAGGATCGAATGTGCCGTGGCAGCGGTACTGACACACGTGTTCGCGTCCGGGGTGGACCGGCCGGGCATGCTGGGAACGTGCTGGTGAGCACGTTGTCCGGAGGGAGCGGGAATGGCGGACAGCCCGGCTGAGGGCCGCAAGGACATGCCCGCAGCTCCCCAACTGCGGCTCGATGAGCTGCTGGAGGGCCTGCAGGCGCAGGTGGAGCAGGTACGGGCGACCCGGGACCGGGTGCACACACTGCTGGACGCCGTCCTCACCATCGGCTCCGACCTGGACCTCGACGTGGTGCTGCGGCGGATCACCGAGTCCGCGGTCGCCCTGGTGGACGCCCAGTACGGTGCACTGGGCGTGCTGGGCGAGGAAGGACGGATCAAGCAGTTCATCACCGTCGGCGTGGACGAGGAGACGGTCCGGGCGATCGGCCACTATCCCGAGGGGCGGGGCATCCTGGGCCTGCTGATCCGGGAGCCGGAGCCGCTGCGGCTGGCGGACCTCGGTACGCACCCGGAGTCCGTGGGCTTCCCCGAGGGGCACCCCCCGATGACGACGTTCCTGGGGGCACCGCTGCGCGTGCGCGACCGGGTCTTCGGGAACCTGTATCTGACCGACAAGCGCGGCGGGACGCAGTTCGACGACGAGGACGAGGCGGTGCTGCGCACGCTCGCGGCCGCGGCCGGCGTGGCGATCGACAACGCCCGGCTGTACGAGGACACCCGCCGCCGGGAGCAGTGGCTGGCGGCGAGCAGCGAGCTGACCCGCAGCCTGCTGTCGGGCACCGATCCGGCCGAGGTGCTGGACCGGATCGCCTGCACCGTCCGGACGCTGGCCGGGGCGGACCTGGTGACGCTGGCGGTGCCGCTCGACGCCGACGACGAGCTGGTGATCGAGGCGGCCGACGGTACGGGCGCCGAGCAGGTACGGGGACTCGTCCTGCCTGCCAGCACGCTGGCCGCGAAGGTGTACCAGGCAGGCGAGCGCATCACCAGCACCGCGCTGTCCGGCGAACCGCAGGAGGGAGGCGGCTCCGCGGCCCGGATCGCCCTGGGGCCGGGGTTCCTGCTGCCGCTGGGCGGCCCCGAGCACACCCGCGGGGTCCTTCAGGTCGCCAACCTGCCCGGCGGCGCGGAGTTCTCCGACGCCACCATGGAAATGATCGGCGGTTTCGCGGACCAGGCCGCACTGGCCCTGGAGATCGCCGAGCACCGGAGCGAGGCGGAGCATCTCCTGGTGCTGACCGACCGCGACCGCATCGCCCGCGACCTGCACGACCTGGCCATCCAGCGGCTCTTCGCCTCGGGGCTGACCCTGAACTCGGTGCTCGGCCGCCTCTCCGACCGGCCCGAGGTGGCCGAGCGAGTCCAGCGGGTCGTCGACGACCTCGACGACACCATCAAGACCGTACGGTCCACGATCTACGCCCTGCGTGAGGGCGACCGGCCCGGCCGGCACGGCGGACTGCGCGCGAAGCTGCTGACCGAGACCGACCGGGCCGCCACCGTGCTCGGTTTCGCCCCCGCCCTGCGCATGACCGGTCTGCTGGACACCGACGTACCCGCAGGCCATGCCGAGCACCTGCTGGCGGTGCTGCGCGAGACGCTGTCCAACACCGCCCGGCACGCGCACGCCACCGCCGTCGAGGTCACCGCCGAGACCGACGGCACCCGGGTGCGGCTACGGGTCGCCGACAACGGACGCGGCATGGACCCGGCCGTCACCCGCCGCAGCGGCCTGGACAACCTCAGCCGGCGCGCCGCCGACCTCGGCGGCAGCCTCACGCTCACGCCGAACCGGCCGACCGGCACCGTGGTCGAGTGGACGGTTCCCGTGCCCGCCTCGGCAGCCGAGTAGATCGGCAGTCGGATCAAGGGTGCGCCCTGCCGAGTGCGGGACGAGCGCAAGCCTGATCGCGTCCGCGTGAAGGCGGCCGCATGCTGGACCCGAGGCGCGTGTCCGGGGAGGTCGCATGGAATGGCTGGTCACACTGGTCGGCGCGGCGGTGGTGCTGGTCATCCTGCGCGATGTGTTCCACACCCTGTGGCACCCGACCCGCCATGGGGGCCTGAGCAGGTTCGTGATGAATCTGCTGTGGCGGCTGTCCACCCGGGGCCGCAAGGGCCGGAGGGCCGCCGGGCTGGCCGGCCCCGTCGGCATGGTGGCCGTCGTGGCCACGTGGGCCTGTGCCATGGCCGTGGGCTGGGCCCTGGTGTACTGGCCGCACATGCCGGAGGCGTTCTCCTTCTCCGGCGCGCTGAAGCCCTCCGAACACTCCGGTCCCGTCGACGCCCTGTACCTCTCCATGGTGACCGTCGCCACCCTCGGCCTGGGAGACATCGCACCCTCCGCCGACTGGGTGCGCATCGTCGCACCCCTGGAGGCTCTGGTCGGCTTCGCGCTCCTGACGGCCACCGTCTCCTGGATCCTCGGCATCTATCCCGCCCTGGCCCGCCGACGGGCGCTGGCCCTGCGCATCTCCCAGCTGCGCCGCGCCGGCCCGCCGGCCGCGCACCTGGCCTCCGACGCGGGAGCCGCCATCCTCGACCAGCTCGCCGCCGACATCGCACGCGCCTGCGTGGACTTCCTCCAGTACCCCGAGTCCTACTACTTCCACGACGGCCTCAGCGACACTTCCCTGGCCCTGACCCTCGGTTACGCCGCGGAGGTCGCCGAGCAGACACGGCGGACCGGGCACTCCGGCGCCCGGGACGCCGCGGCGATGCTGGCGGTCTCGCTCGACGACCTCGCCACCGTGCTCGACGAGCGTTTCCTGCACACCCGGGGCACCCGGCAGGAGGTCCTGTCCGCCTACGCCCACGACCACCGCAGCCGCTGAGCCGGCCGCACGCCCCGGCGCGTGTGCCGCCCTGTTGCCCGAGCGGGTCAGGCGGTCGGCCGGGACAGGGTGCCGCCCGCCTCGACGCGCGCGGCCTCGACCGCTTCCCACTCCTCGGTGCTGAGGTTCGCGAGCGCGGCCGGGAACACGCCGTCCTGTTCCTTGAGGATGTGGTCGCGCAGGACCGCCATCGCCTCGATGAGCCGGTCCGGCCAGGTCGGATCGGTCAGGAACGGGCCGTTCGCCTCGGCCAGCACCGCCTCGACATGGCGGTGCTCGGCCTCCAGGGCGGCGATCTGCTCGGGGAAGTCCTTGGCCAGGGCGGGGAACAGGCCGTGCTCCTCGACCTCGGTATGAGGACCGAGCACCCTGGCGATCTCCCGGGCGACCTCCGCCATCCTCGCCACCCCGCCCTGCTGATGGGCGGTGCGAACGTGGCTGATCAGCCGGACCACCTCGTCATGCTCCTGGGTCAGTTCGTCGATCGTCTCCAGGGCCTGGCAGCCGCAGTACTCGCACACCGGAATCCTCCTCGATCCGCTACCCGTCGTTCCTGTCCGCTCGCCTCAGGCGGTGGTGTCCGCGGTGCGGTGCCCGCCTCGGCCGCTGGTGCGCGGCTTCCGCTCGCCGCCTTCGGCTGCCGCGCGGACACCGGTGAGGGTGTAGGCCAGCGCGGCGGCGGCCACGACGGCGAGCAGTGCCAGGCCGGCGGCGTACGTCCCGTACTCGCCGTACAGCGATCCCATGACCAGCGGCGGCAGGAACCCGCCCAGGCCGCCCGCGGCGCCGACGACACCGGTGACCGAGCCGACCTTGTTCGCCGGGGTCAGCAGCGCCACCAGGGCGAAGGTCGCGCCGCTGGCCGCCCCGAGCGCGGCGGCCATCGGCAGGAAGGCGAGGGTGCCCACGGGGGCAAGCGCCGGGGTGAACGACTGCGTCACCGCCCCGGCCACGACCACGGCGAGCGAGGCGGCCAGCACGCGCACCGGGCCCAGCCGGTCGGAGAGCCAGCCGCCGACCGGCCGCATCGCCACCGCGACGATCACGAACCCGGCCATCCGATTGGCGGCGTCGGCCTGGGTCAGTCCGTAGCCGGTCTTGAGGTAGGTAGGCAGGTAGACGGAGAAGGCCACATAGCCGCCGAACGCGACCGCGTACAGCGCGGACGCCTGCCAGGTGATGGGCAGCCGGACCGTGGCGGCCAGGCGACGGGTCAGCTTCTCGGTGGGCACGCTGCGGCCGGGTGCGTCACGCAGCAGCAGCGCGGCGGCCACCGCGTACACGGCCAGTACCGCCGCGGTGATCAGGAACGGGGTGGACATGCTGTTCGCGTCGACCAGCTTCACCGTGGTCAAGGCGCTGATGGCGGTGCCGCCCATGCCGGCCCCGAAGACGCCGATGGCAAGGCCCCGCCGCTCGGGCGGGAACCATGCGTTGACGAACGGCACACCCACGGCGAAGGCGGTGCCGCCGATGCCGAGGAAGAATCCGCCGGCCAGGAGGGCGGCGAGGGAGGAGTGCCCGGCCAGGCCGAGGTACAGCACCGGCACGATGGTGGCCGCCGACACGATCGGGAACATGATCCGGCCGCCGAACCGGTCGGTCAGCGCACCCACCGGGATCCGCCCCAGGGATCCGACCACCACCGGCACGGCCACCAGCAGCGACTGCTGGAAGGACGACAGGTCGAGGTTGTCCTTGAACCGCGGGCCGAGCGGGCTGAGCAGCGCCCATGCCCAGAAGTTCACGGCGAAACCGACCGTGGCCAGGGCCAGCATCAGCCAGGCTCTGCCGGACACCGGCGCACCTGATGGTGAACCGGCGCTCTTCGACTTCAACGGCTGGACCATGTTGTCCGTCCCTTTCCTCAGTGTGGTGGTACTGCGCCACCGGGAGTGCACGAGCACCGCGGGCCCCTTGCCCGCAGCACGGCACCTCGTCACCACTGTCCGCACCGGGACCCCATCGGAGGCATGGGCCATGGGTCCCTGCCGGTGTCCGGACGTCCCCGGGTGCGGACCCGGCCGTCCCTGCGCACGGCCCCCGGCGGGTAGGGCCGACCGGCCCTACCCCCTTCACCACGACCGCGAGGACGATGGACTGATGTTCCAGAACGACGCCTTTCGCGCACTCGACCGGCAGGAGTGCCTGCGCCTGCTCGCCAAGGTGCCGATCGGCCGTGTCGTCTACACCCGGCAGGCGCTGCCCGCGGTCCTCCCCGTCAACTTCGCCCTGGACACGGACGCCTCGGTCCTGCTGCGGACCTCCCCCGACTCCGACCTCGTCCGCGCCATCGACGGTGTCGTGGTGGCCTTCGAGGCGGATGAGTTCGACGCGGATACCCGGTCCGGCTGGAGCGTGGTCGTCACCGGACGGGCCACCGTGGTGACCGACCCCGGCGAGCTCGAGCGGCTGTCCGAGGTCGGCCCCACGTCCTGGATGCCCCTGCGGGACCCGGTGTTCGTACGGATCGAGTCCGAGATGGTCACCGGACGCGAGCTCAGGGGCACGCGCGACTCACAGTGAGGGACGATCCGCCGCGGCCGCGCGAGGCGTACGGCCGCCCTCGGGACCGTACCCGAAGCGGATCAGCAGCTGCGGGCGGCATCTCCGCCGCGCTCCTGCCATCGCCGTCCGCAGGTCCGGCCACTCCATCGCCTGGTGCAGCATCGAGGTCCGCACACCGCTCCGGGTCGCGGTGAGCAGCACCCGCTCCAGCGCCTGACCCGCCACCAGCCAGTCCTCCCGACGGTCGTGGAAGGTCCACAGCAGTGCGACTTGGGCGTGGCGTTCGAAACGCAGGGCGGGCAGGTGGGGAGCGGGCAGCCCACCGGTGAAGTCCCGCACCGGCATCCGCCCGGACGCGTCCAGCGGGCCGAGGGCCGTGAGGGGAATGCCGTAGAAGGCGTCCGTTCCCGGAGCGTTGATCCACCTGCGCACCTCGGCCGCACGCTCCGGGTCGAGGGCGTTGCGTGCCTCCGCCGCCTGGGTCAGGCGCAGCAGACGCCGGGTCGCCGGGATGTCGGGCACGTCCAATTGGGCGCCCTCTGCTCGGGCCGAGCTGATCATCTCGGTCACGATCGCGTCCGGAACCGGGCGCCCGGTGAACGGCATCCGGCTCGTGTGCCGCCGCTCGACCGCCTCGTACAGCTCCCCCAGGGGCAACTGTCCGTCCGTGGCGGGCCCGGCCAGTTGCACGGTGGCCAGCAGATCCGGATCGTCGGCGGCGGGAAGGAGCCGGGTGACGGGACCCCAGCCCAAATGCACCGCGGCCACGCGGAGGTTGAAGACGGTCGCGCCCACCGACAGGTGCTGGGCCCGCGTATCCGGGTCGGCCATCGGCAACCGCCGCCCCCGGTCGACACGGACCTCGATCGACCGGTTTTCCGGGTCCAGGCCGAACCTCCAGGGCTGCGTGTTGTGGATCGACGGCGCCGCCACCGCCGCGGCCAGCAGGGCCTGCACGGCTGTGGCGTCGACTTCCCGGGTCTGCATGTCGGCTCCTTCGCAAGACTCCCCTATTCGGTCAACCCTCCGCCGCTCCCCTGCTCAGGAGGAGGGTTGACCGGCCCCTCCCGGTGGGCCATGAGGCCCCGAATGGCAGCAGCACGACGCGGAACGGGCCTGCGACAAGGGCGGCAGACCGCTGGGAGAACGATGGTGGGCCGGCACCCCGTCGGCTCTGCGGGGGAAGCCGGAGGCACCCAGCCTCCCCCATGGGGGGCAATCAGCTCTGGTAGGCCACCAGCGCCATCATTCCGGCCTCGCCGTGGTAGGCGTTGTGGCAATGCAGCATCCACTGCCCCGGGTTGTCCGCGTCGAAGAACACGGACAGCGTCCTCCTCGGCAGGACGATCGCCGTGTCCTTGCGAGGGCCGCCGCTGCCCAACTGGTAGGTGTGGCCGTGCAGGTGCATCGGGTGCCACATGGTGGTGCCGTTGACGAAGTCCAGCCGTACCCGCCGGCCTTCCTCGACCGTGATCGGGTCCGCGGCCGGGTTGTTCATGTCGAACCGCTTGCCGTTGACGGCCCAGTTGTAGGTCATCATGCCGCCGGTCAGCTCGATGCGGTGGACCTGATCCGTCCTCTTCGGCGTCAGTCGGACGTCGTCCGCCGCGCGCAGCTCAGAAGCGGTCATGATCTTTCCGTCCAGCTCCTTGGGACGCGTCGTCGGCTTCGGCGGCCCGCCCGAGCCGGTGCGGACCAGCGCCATGCCGGTGGCATTCTTGCCCTCGGCCAGTGCGACGAGCGGGAAGACGCCGTCGTCCAGGGTGACGAGGGCGTCGTAGCGCTCGCCCATTCCGATCAGCACGGCGTCGACCTGCTGATGCCGGATCGGGAAGCCGTCGGTGTGGGTGAGGGTGAGCCGGTGGCCGCCGAGAGCGACGCGGTACGCGGTGTCGCCACCGGCGTTGATCAGGCGCAGCCGGACGCGCTTGCCGGGTTTGGTGCGCAGGACGTCCGGGTCGGCCGGAACGCGGCCGTTGATGAGGTGGTGGGGGTACCGCACGTCGCCGGCGTCGCCCCCGAGCAGCGGGCTGCGGGCGCCCATCAGCATGAACTCTCCCATGTGCATCCCGCCCATGCCCTGCCTCAGCTCGGCGAAGGCTTCATCCGGTGTGCCGGTGACGCCGTCGAGCCAGTCGTCGAGGACGACCACCCACTCCTCGTCGTACGACAGCGGCTCCCTCGGGTCTTCCACGATCAAGGGTGCGTACAGGCCCCGGTCGAGCTGAACACCGACGTGCGGGTGGAAGAAGTAGGTGCCGGGTGCGTCCGCGGTGAACCGGTAGGTGAAGTTGCGTCCTGCCCGGACGGCACTCTGGGTGGCCGGCGGCGCGCCGTCCATGTCGTTGCGCAGGGCGATGCCGTGCCAGTGGATGGAGGTGGTGGCCTGGTTCGGCAGCTGGTTGGACAGCGTGGCGGCCAGCGTGTCACCGGTCGAGACGCGTACTGCCTTGCCCGGCAGTCGGCCGCTGAAGGTCCAGGTCCTGGCCGTGATGCCGGCGCCGAGATCGACCATGGCCTGGGCGGCGGTGAGGGTCAGAGCGTGCGTCCTGCCTGTCTTGGTGCGTTTCTTGTCGGCGGCGGTGACGGCCGGCCCGGAGGGGCTGATCAGGGCGGGCGTACTGCTGGAGCCGCTGCAGGCGGCGAGCGCGCCCGCGCCCGCGACGCCGAGGCCGGCCAGCAGGGCGGAGCGACGGTTCATGCTGTTCACGGGGATCTTCACTGGGATGCCCTCTTCTCGATATCGCTTCTGTTCGGTTCGCGGGCGGACACGGCTGGGCGCACACGTGAGCGTGCGCAGCCGCGGGCGCGGCCTACAGCAGCAATCGAGAAAGGACCGAGAGATCGGGTGGGGCTCTGCCTGCGGTGCCCGGTACGTCACGGCCGACGGCCGCTCCGGGCGGGAGGGCCGTGGCCGAGCCGATGGACGGCTGGTGAGGAGGGGGGAGCTGCACGCTGTCCACGCCGGCGGCGGAGCAGTGCTGCATCAGGGTGGCCGAGCAGGCCCCGTCATCGTCGTGGGCCGTGGCCGGGTCTCTGACGTCCAGCGGCATGGAATACCCGTCTGCGGGCACGTCCGTGTGGTGCACGCCCGCCTGACCGCTCGTCGCGGAAGCCCGGGCGGGTGGTACATGGGTGATGGCGCCGACTGTTTCGTGGTGGACGAGCACGGCAAGCGCCGCAACCAGCGTGATGACGGCAGCCCGGGTCCACCGCAGCACGGCACCATGAGCGGTGCCCCCTCGGTGACTGGCTGTCGTCATCGCTTCCATCCCGTGCTTCGGTTGAACGGCCGCTATCCGTCAAGGTACCCCATGGGGGTACGCGGACCAGTGGCGCGGTACGGAGGGACGTACCGCCATGGAGCTACAGACGCAGTGCGCGGCGCAAAGTGTCGCTGAACTCCGCGAACCTCTCCTCTGCCTGGGTGGGATCGGTGCGGGCGGCGTCGGTGACGCAGCCACGTACGTGGTCGTCGAGGAGGCCGAGGGCGACCTCTTGCAGGGCGCGGCCGGCGGCGCTGATCTGGGTGAGCACGTCGATGCAGTAACGGTCGTCGGTGACCATGCGGGAGATGCCGCGTATCTGGCCTTCGATCTTGTTCAGGCGGGCCAGGTGGTCGGCTTTGTGGTCGGCGTAACCGGGTGCCTGGGCGTGTGGACCATGGGCACGGCGTGGGGTGGCCGGAGCACTGGTCATCGAGGTTCACCTCCCTGGCTCATACCGCTGGACGTGGGGGCCGTACAGCGGTCCGGGTCGCCGTCGAACGCGGTGGCGCAGTGGGCGGAGCAGAAGTAGTAGGTGCCCTGCTCGGTCTGCCGCTGTTCGGCGGCAGCGGTCCTGTCGATCTGCATGCCGCACACCGGGTCCGTGACCAGGTCGTCACCGCCGGGGGAAGCAGGGTGGTGGTGCTCATGGTCCTCGGCGGCGGCCGTGATGCGGTCGGGGGCGCGGTCGGCATGGGACTCGACCCGGGGCCTGCCGCCGGCGGGCCGGGCGTCGGGCAGCGGCTGGGTGTGCCAGCGGCGCAGCCGGGAGGCGTTGGTGACGACCGACAGCGAACTCAGCGCCATGGCCGCGGCAGCGATGATCGGGCTCAGGCGCAGGCCCCACAGCGGGTACAGGGCGCCCGCGGCCAGCGGGACGCCGACGGCGTTGTAGACCAGGGCGAAGAACAGGTTCTGCCGGATGTTGCGCATGGTGGCCCGCGACAGGCGGATCGCGGTGACGACACCGCTCAGTGAGCCGGAGATGAGGGTGATGTCGGCGGCCTCGATGGCGACGTCCGTGCCGGTGCCGATGGCGAGGCCGATGTCGGCGGCGGCCAGGGCGGGGGCGTCGTTGATGCCGTCGCCGACCATGCCGACGGTGCGGCCCTCGCCCTGCAGGCGGCGTATCTCCTCGGCCTTGTGCTCCGGCAGCACCTCGGCCAGCACCCGGTCCACGCCCACCTGGGCGGCGATCGCCGCGGCGGTGCGGGCGTTGTCTCCGGTGATGACGACGACCTCGATACCAAGGCGCCCCAGGGCGGCGATGGCGGCGGCGGAGTCGTGCTTGACGGTGTCGGCGACGGCCAGCACACCTGCCGGACGTCCGTCGACGGCCGCCAGCACGGGGGTCTTGCCCTCGGTGGAGAGGGCGGCTGCCACAGGGGTCAGCGCGGAGGTGTCGACGCCGATGTCGTCCAGCAGCCTGGCTGTGCCGACGAGGACGGGGTGCCCGTCGACGGTGGCCTGGACGCCCTTGCCGGTGACCGAGTCGAAGCCGGCCGCTGTGAGCGGATGAAGGCCGCGGTCGCGGATGCCCGTGACGATGGCCTGCGCGAGCGGGTGCTCACTGTCGGCCTCGGCCCCCGCGACCAGCCGCAGCAGCGTCGTCTCGTCGAATCCGCCGACGGGGTGGACATCGGTCAGGACCGGCTTGCCCGCGGTGACGGTTCCGGTCTTGTCCAGGACCACGGTGTCCAGCTTGTGCGCGGTCTCCAGGGCTTCGGCGGAGCGGATCAGGATGCCGGCCTGGGCGCCCTTGCCGGTGCCGACCATCACGGACAGCGGAGTGGCGAGTCCGAGGGCGCACGGGCAGGCGATGATCAGCACCGCCACCGCGGAGACCAGCGCCAACGTGAGGGCGGGCGACGGCCCGAGGGTGAACAAGAGGGCGAAGGTGCCGATCGCGATGGCGATGACCGCGGGCACGAAGTACGCCGATACGGCGTCGGCGAGCCGCTGGATGGGGGCCTTGGACGCCTGGGCCTGCTGCACCAGGCGGATGATCTGGGCCAGCATCGTGTCCGCGCCCACCTTGGCCGCGCGGACCCGCAGGGAGCCGGTGCCGTTGACGGTCGCACCGACCACCGTCTCCCCGGCGCGCTTGGTCACCGGCATCGGCTCACCGGTGACCATCGACTCGTCCACGGCGGAGGAACCGGAGAGCACCTCGGCGTCGACCGGGATCTTCTCTCCGGGGCGGATGACGATCTCGTCTCCGACCATCACGTCCTCGACGGGGATCTCCGTCTCGGTGCCGTCGCGCACCACCCGGGCGGTGCGGGCCTGCAGACCGAGCAGGGCGCGAATGGCCTCGCCGGTGCCGGCCTTCGCACGGGCCTCCAGCAGCCGTCCGAGAAGGATCAGGGTGAGGATCACGCCGACGGCCTCGAAGTAGACCTCCCGCACGTCCTCGGGCAGCAGCCCGGGGGCGAGGGTGACCAGCAGGCTGTAGCCGTAGGCGGCACTCGTGCCCAGGGTGATCAGGGAGTTCATGTCGGCGGCCCGGTGGCGCAGGATCAGCCAGCCCGTCACATGGATCGGCCACCCGGTGTAGAACATCACCGGCGTGATCAGGGCCAGCTGCAGCCAGTGGTTCAGCATCCAGCCGGGCACCCAGTCCGCGCCGAAGACTTCGTGTGCCATCACGGCGAACAGCACCGGGGCGGTGAGCACAGCGCCCGTCAGTACCCTGCGGGCGAGGTCCTTGATCTCCGCCTGCCGCTCGGCGGCGTCCGCGGCCTCCGACTCTGCGGCAGACGCTTGCTCACCCGCCGGAGGCGGCCCGCCGCCCGCAGGAGCAGGTGCGGCCGTGGTACCGGCGCCGTCAGGGCCGGGGGGTGCAGCCTGTTCCTCGGGTTCGACCAGAAGCGTGCCGTGGATCATGTTCATGCCGCAGGCGAAGCCGAAGGAGCCCGGATGCTCCGGATTCAGTCGCACTGTCGTGCGGGGGTGTGCGGGCAGTCCCGCCCCGACCTTGAGATCGGGGAAGACCACGCGGGAGGTGCACTCGCCGGCCTCCTGCCGGTCGAAGACCAGCTCCACCGGCGTGCCCTGCCGGACTTTGATCAGGTCGGGGGTGTAGCCGCCCCGCACCGTGACCTCCACTCGCTGTACGCCGCCTTCCAGCCGGGCGGCACCAGCCCTGCGCGGCCCGAAGAAGTACCAGCCCAGCGCGCAGACCAGCAGGACCGAGGCCAGGACCACAACGACATCGACGGCACCCATGGGCTTCTCGCCTCCCTTGGCGGTCACTCACCAGCCTGCGGCCGGGTACCCCTGCCGGGTAGGGGCTGAACGGCCCCCTGGCCCTGGCCCGTCCGGCCCCAGACCGCCGCACCGGGCAGCGGGACGATGCAGGTGAAGGGCAAGAAGCCTCCGGGAGCCCGCCCGGCTCCCGGTCGCCGGCAAGCCGAAGCAGGTGAGTGGCGATGATGTTCTGGTACGACCACGACGTCAGTGGATGGGGCTGGTTCGCGATGTCGGCCAGCATGATCCTGTTCTGGGCGCTGATCATCACGGCCGTCGTGCTGCTCATCCGCGCCCTCAACACCCCCCACGAACAGACGCACGCCCCCGCCGCACCCACACCGCCCGAGGACATCCTTCGCGAGCGGCTGGCCCGCGGGGAGATCGACGAGGAGGAGTACCGGCGCCGCCTGACCGCGCTGCACGCCGGCCCCCTCACCAAACCCTGAAACCGGGCCGCCCCGGTTGCGGCCCGTGGCCCTCCGCTGAAGGAGGCGTGAGATGCCCGAGACGAACGACCGGCGCAACTACGGCATGTACGCCATTGCCGCCGCGATCGTCCTGGTCGGCGCCCTGATCGTCGGGGCGTCCCTGGAGAGCCTGGTCTGGCTCGCCCTCGTCGCCGCCTGCCCGCTGATGATGTTCTTCATGATGCGCGGCATGCACGGCCAGGACATGCACGGCAGTCACGACCGGCACCGTGCCGACCGTGACCAGGACCCACTGCACAAGCACGACCACCACACCGGGCCCGGGCGGGCCTGAGCCCCCCGGCCCGGGCAGGGGGTGAGCGCCATGGCTGCCGTGATCGCCGTGCTGGTCGGGGCTCTGATCCTGGCCCGCCTGCGCGGACGGCGTGCCGCGCTGGAGGAAGCGGAAGTGTGGCTGGTGGGCCTGCGCCTGCACCACCGCATCGACGCGGTCACCTACCAGCGCCGCATGAGCACCCTCGCCCGCGGACGGCGCCGCATTCCCACCGGACCGGTCTGTGCCGTGGGAGCACGCCATGGCTGACGCGGCATACGGCCTGTGGCCGCTGGTGGTCCTCAACACCCTGCTCTTCATCGCGTTCGCCGCGAGCTTCTTCCACCCGAAGAGCAAACGGGACTGGCGCGCGATGGGCGCGTACAGCGCCTTCCTCGTCGCGCTGTTCACCGAGATGTACGGCACCCCACTGACGATCTACCTGACCGGGTGGTCCGGCGATCCGCACCTGAGCCCCTTCCACCTGGTCAGCTACGTCGCGATCGGCGGTGGCTTCTGGCTGATCGCCACGGCGTGGAAGACCGTGCACGCCGCCGCCCAGCACGACGACCTGGCCACCACGGGCGTCCACGCCTGGGTGCGCCACCCGCAGTACGACGGCTTCCTGCTCATCATGATCGGGTTCCTGCTGCAGTGGCCGACGATCCCGACCCTGATCATGTTCCCGGTCCTGGTGTACGTCTACGCCCGCCTCGCCCGCAGCGAGGAACGCGAGGTGGCCGGCCGCTTCGGCGAGCGGTGGACCGCCTACGCCGCCGTCACGCCGGCGTTCCGGCCCCGTCACCCGCGCCACCCCGCCCACCCGCGTACATCGCGCACCCCCGTGACGAGGTGACCTGCCATGACCGGCCCGGACACGCTGCTGCAGGCCACGGGCATCGAGAAGAGTTACCGGCGTGGCATATGGCCCACCCGCCACCGGTTCCCTGTCCTGCGGGGCGTCGACCTGAGGCTCGCGCCCGGTGAAGTGGTCGGCCTGGTCGGGGAGAACGGCGCCGGCAAGAGCACCCTGATGAAGATCCTCGTAGGAGCCCTGGCCCCGGACACCGGGACGGTCGTCCACGCGGGCCGGCTGGGTTACTGCCCGCAGGAACCAGTCGTCTACGAACGTCTGACCTGCGACGAGTACTTCGAACTCTTCGGCCGCGCCTACGGGTTGACCGACCAGGCCGAACGCCACGCACGCCGGGAGCTGTACGAGGCGCTGGGCTTCACACGGTACGCGGACACGCGCACCGACCGCCTCTTTGGCGGCACCCTCGCCAAACTCAACCTGGGCCTGGCGCTGTTGGCCGACCCCGAGGTGCTGCTGCTTGACGAGCCGTACGCGGGCTTCGACTTCGACACCTACCTCAAGTTCTGGACCCAGGTCGCCGAGCGCCGTGAGCAGGGCCGCGCGGTGCTGATCATCAGCCACTTCGTCACCGACGAGGAGCGCTTCGACCGGATCGTCGAACTGCGTGACGGGCGGGCGGTGCCACGATGACATCCACGACCGGGCTGCTGGTGGGCCGCTGGCTGTCGTCGTCGCTGCCGCAGGCGGCGAGTACCAGGGCTGCGGTCACAGCCGTCGCGACGAGGCCGGCGCGACGGGCCGTGGAACGGGTGCTGGTCATGCGGAAACCCCTGTGGAGTGAGTGATGATGCGCCAAGGGCGCGGGACATGGCTGAAGGCCGTAGTCCGCCGGCCGCGGCCTGCGCGGCAGTGGCGGAAACGGCTGGGCCTTGTCCTAGATCCGCAGGAGTTGCAGCTCGGCGAGCGAAGGAGGTGCGCGGCCGCCGTCAGGTTCGGTCGCCGTGGACCGGTGACCGCCGACGCCCGACGCCGCCTGCCCGGCGGGGTCGGGCGGCAGCGCGGGGAGGGCCGGGCCCGTGCTGACGGCGCCGGACGAACACGTCGCGTCGGCATGCTGGGCGTGGCCGCCGCCGTCGCTGTCGCCGTGGCAGAGGGACTCCGTGCTCATCGAGCCGGTCATGTCCGCATGCGCGGCGGCCGGCGTGTGATGTCCGGCAGCCGAGTGGTGGCCGCCGACCGCGGTCGCGCTGCCCGGAGCCAGCCCATGCATGCCGAACAACCCGGTCAGCAACCCGAGCACCAGCAGCGCCGGCCACCACGTCAGTGGCGACAGCGCGCGGCGAAGCTGTGCACGGGCTGTCACAGCTTTCATGCTACGGAAGCCTGGCTGCCTTGGCGGGCGGGGGCGCTGCCGTGGACTCGAAGGACGACATCGGTCTCGTCACTACTCGGATGCGAAGAGCTGGAAGAACGTCGGGAAGGTACCGAGGACCCCGAGCCCGATCAGGACCACGGCCACGGCGAGTGCGCGGCCGGTCTCCCGTGGCTTGTTCCTCAGGGCCACATGCAGGATCGCCCAGGACACCAGCCAGACGATCACCGCCATGAGGGTCTTTCCGGACAGCGGACCGACCCGGTCGTTCCACTGCAGCCACTCCGCGACATCGGCGCTGGCCTCGGCCAGGGTCGTGAACAGGCCCAGAGCCGCGGCACCGATGCCGGCGGCGATGATGGCGGCCGAGATCGGTCCCTCGGGTCGGTCGACGTCCGCCGTGCTCTTCTCCTCGGTCACCGGGGCCGGTGGGAGCGGCCGGCCGGTGTGCTGCGAGTGTTCCTCGTGCTGGGTCATCTCGATCACTCTCCGGCTCACTCGACGGGTGCGACTTTGGTGATGAGGGCGCCGAACGCCCCGGCGATCGCGGCGAAGGCGAAGGCGAGCACGAACAGCAGCATCGTGGTGCGCCGTACACGCTCGTGGCGGATGAGGGTCTTGCCGTAGTAGAGGACGATGAAGGCGACCACGGTGGCCAGGATCGGACTGATCCAGGCGATGTGCTCCTTCCACTCCATGCCGAACTCGTGCCAGTCCGCGGTGTCCGGATCGGCCAGCAACTGCGACCTGGGGCTGTTCGGCACCTTCTCCCGGTACCACGGGTAGACCACCCAGGTGCCGGTGATCACGGTCCCCCAGGCGGCCACCGCCATCGCCGTGACCCCGATCTTCAGCCGCCGCATGCGCTCGACGACACCGGTGCCGGTGACCAGCGCCGTCCTGAGCCCGTAGAGGTCGGCCAGTCCGCCGGCGAAGGCCAGCAGGAACACCGCGCCGAGGACCATGCCGTGGATCAGCCCCCACACTTCGCGGTCCGTGAAGCTCATCGGCCACCTCCCTGTGCGTTTCCTGTGTGTCCGTGTGGCCGGAAGGTAGGGCGGTGAAACGGTTGCTGGGCATGGGCCGAACAGCCCACCGTGGCGACTCCGAAGGACCCCCGCCGATTCGCGGACAGGGGGCCGGCGCGCTTCCTCGCCCGTGTGCCTGCTCGGACTCCGGTGGAATAGTGGAAGAGACGGACACAGCGTTCCGTGACGGGCCGGTCGGCTCCTGGAGGGAGGCTCCGGTGTCAGTACACGCGCTCGACACGAAGACCGTGACGGCCCTGGTCGAAGACGCCACAGCCGCCCCGTCGATGTACAACGCGCAGCCGTGGAAATTCGCCTTCCGCCGCGCCGACGACGCCCTGCAGGTGCGCTCCGACCCGGAGCGTGCCATCCCGCGGGCCGACCCCACCACCCGCGCCCTTCACCTGGGCTGTGGCGCCGCCCTGTTCAATCTGCGGGTCGCCGCCGCTCATGCGGGCCTTCAGCCGGCCACCGACCTGCTGCCCGATCCCGCAGACCCGCACCTGCTCGCCACGGTGCGACTGGGCGACCCCGCCCCTGACGACACCGACCTCGCCGCGCTGTATCCGGCGATCCACCGGCGTCACACCAGCCGCCACCCGTTCACGGACGAGGAGATACCCCAAGCCATCAAGGACGCCCTCGGCGCCGCCGCCCTGCTGGAGGGAGCGCGGCTGACGTTTCCCGACGCATGGCACGTGCAGACGCTTCTGGACCTGGTCCACGATGCGGAGGGGCACGACGCCATGGACTCCTCGGCTTCGCAAGAGCTGCGGCGCTGGACCCGCATCGGCGCCGAATCCGTGAGCGCGGCGACGGACGGGATCCCGGACTACGCCTTCGGACCCCGCAAGTACGGCGGCAAGGCGCCCGTGCGGGACTTCGCCGGCCGACATCCCGTGCCCGGGCGCGACGCCGCCACGTTCGAGGACGTGCCCCAGCTCGCCCTGCTGGGCACCGCGGACGACCGGCCGAGGGACTGGCTGCGGGCGGGCCAGGCCCTGGAACGCGTCCTGCTCCAGGCCACTTTGGACGGGCTCGCCACCTCCCTCACCTCCCACGCCCTCGAATGGCCGGACATCCGCTGGGCCGTCCGCGATCCGCAGTCGGCGATCGGCTTCGTACAGATCGTGCTCCGGCTCGGATACGGCCCCTCGGGGCCCCGGACGCCGCGCCGCCCCGTGCATGAGGTGCTCGACATCGAGTGAGCCGTACGCGGCTGCGACGAGGCGGAGGCCGGACGCAGCGCACCTGGGAACCGGGGTGGCCCCTTGTCACGTGGCAGGCAGAGCCGTCGCCAGCAGGACGACGCCGAGTGAGCCGACCAGGGACACGACCGCCAGCGCCCGCGCCAGGTCCGCTCGGCCCTTGGCGTGGGCGATGCCGTGTCCGGCCGCGGCTAGCATCACGACCACGAAGAGAGCGAGTTTGGTGGCCAAGGTACGGCCGTAGCCGGGGTCGGCGAGGGAGGCCCAGGTCACGCCCCTGTGCCAGGCCATCGCCCCTCCGGTGGCCAGTTGCACGGGCAGGAACACCGCCCCGGTCAGCATCCCGAACCGGCGGCCGGCCGCGGCGGTGAAGCGGTCCCTGACCTCCGGGGCGAGCAGATGGCGGGCCAGCGGCAGGATCACCAGGGAGAGGGCCAGTTGGCCGCCGACCCAGAGGGCGGCGCCGGCCACATGCGCGAACCGCACCAGCGACCACCAGCCGACGGTGTCCATCAGCGGCTCACCTCCACCATGCCGTGCGCCCCGGACTCGGCGTGGCGCATGTCGTGGTCGACGAAGGCGTAGTGACCGGCCTCGGGGAACGTCGTCTCGACGAAGCCACCCTGCGCCGCGGCCAGGTCCAGGACCTGCGAGCCGCCCGCCTGCCCCGGCTTGAGCAGATAGGTGCCCTCCTTGTACACGGTGTCGAAGACGGTGCCGACGATGTGGAAGGCGATGCCGTCGCTCGGTCCGGCGGCGACCACCCAGAACCGGGCCCGTTCGCCTGCCTTCGCCTTCAGGGGCTGCTGGGCGTACTGGTCGGCGGCGCCGTTGAACACCCAGGCGTCCGGGGTGCCCTTGTGCATCTTCGTCACCTGGGCGGTGCTGCCCGGCGTGCCGAGGTAGAGCTCGGAGGAGACCAGCACGTACTCGTGGTCGGCCTTCGCGAGGCCGGGCGGGTCGATGACGACGGCGCCGTACATGCCGTTGCCGATGTGCTGGAGCATCGGTGCGGTGCTGCAGTGGTACAGCCATGCCCCGGCCCGCTCGGCGCGAAAGCGGTAGACGAGGCGTTCGCCGGGCTGGATCGTGCGCATGGGCCGGTCGGGGGCGAGGGATCCGGCGTGCAAGTCGATGCCGTGGCCCATGCCTTCGTCGTCGTTGACGAGGGTGACCTCGAAGACGTCGCCGATCTTTCCGCGCAGGGTGGGGCCCGGTGCGGTGCCTCCGAAGGTCCACATCTGCTGCTTGACGCCCGGCGCCACTTCGACGGTGGTGTGCGCGGCGTGCATTTCGACCCTGTGGATCGTCCCGCCGGGCGCGGGAGCCAGGTCGGCGTCGCGTGACTGCCAGCCCTTGGAGAAGGCGCCGGAGAGGGCAGAGCCGGTGTCGTCGGCGTCCGATGCATGCACCTCGTGATCGCCGCTGTGCGTTGCCGTGTCGTCCTTCACGACGATGTCCAGGGTCATCCCGGCCGCTCGGTGGCCCGGCAGGGTGCACCAGGCCTCGCGACTCCCGGTGATCCGCCCGAGGTCGAGGACGCGGGTGTCGCCCTTGGCGAGCATCGGGGTGGCGGGACCGTCCTCGACCTTGAGGTCGTGGCGCTGGGCGTCGTTGTTGGTGACCTGCAGCCGCAGTTCGGCTCCCGCGGTGACCTCGATGCGGGCCGGGCGGATGCGCATGTCGGCCAGGGTGACGGCGACCGTGCGGGCGGTCCCGGCGCCCGCACCCGAGGCCCCGGTGGCGCTCGTCCCGCCGCCCGTGTCGCCGCCGCTGTTGGCCACGAGTACCGCCAGCACGGTCAGTACGGCACCTGCGGCGGCGCCCCACAGGACCGGGCCCCGCGCCGAACCGGACCTGTCCGCGTCCTGCGGAAGACCCCGTGCCGTGCGTACGAGCACGGGCACCGCGAGAGCGAGGAACGCGACCCCGGCCGCCGCGGCCAGCAGGATGCCGGTCGTGGCGGCGGAGCCGGGCAGCGGAAGGGCAACCAGTGCGACACCCGCGTTGAGGGCCACCAGCCTCGGCAGCCAACCCCGTTCGAGCAGCGCCCTGACCGCCGCACGGTCCTTCGGGCCGCTGCTGAGGACGACCGGCAACAGATAGGTGAGCGCACCGACCAGGATCTGGACGACGAAGCCGATGAGCAGCACCGGGACCAGGGCATCGATCCCGGACTGTGCCGCCGCGAGCGGCCGTGCGGCCAGCCAGGCCAGATCCGCCGCCACCGCGGTCAGCAACCAGCCGGTGGCCGCCGCGAGCATCCAGGCCGCCGCCGCGGAGACGGGACGGTTGCCGCGTACGGTACGGACGAACAGGCCGGCGGCGAGGGCTGCTCCGGCCACGTACAGGGCGAGGCCCGCCACAGCCGACCAGCGCAGGCCGAGTGCGAGTCCGGCGACCGCCACCAGCAGTCCGCCGCCGGTGAGCCACAGCACCCACCGGGACACCTTCGTGGTGCGGTCCCTCATCCGCACGCCCAGCACGGTCGGCCACAGCATGAACAGCGTGCCGAGGACGGGCAGTCCGATCCAGCCGAGCAACGTGACGTGCACGTGTGCGAGGCGCAGTCCGGCGTACCGGTCGGGTCCGCCGGCACCGCCCGTGGCCAGCAGCCCACCGAGGGCGGTACCGATGATCAGGGCTACCGTGGCCGCCCGGTAGTAGGCGACGATCGGCTTGAGCCGCCCGCCGAGTGCGCCCCGCCCGAGGCGGACCAGCATCACGAGGTGGGCGGTGGCCGCGGCCACCAGCACCACAGCGGAGGCGGCGGTCAGCACGTGCCGTGCCGTCCATACGCCGATGAGCAGCCCGGCCACGGCGAGGTTCGCCGTCGCGAGCCGGGCGGTGCTCCAGCGCTCGTCGGGGATCTTCGCGTGCAGCAGGGCGACGGCGAAGTGCTCGCTCCAGATCAGGATGGCGGTGGTGACGGCGCCGAGCAGGAACATGTGCACGGCGAGCCAGCGGGCCACCGGCGGCGACTCCTGGGCGGCGGTGGCCGACAGGGCGAGGGCCAGCCACACCACGACCAGAACGTGGGCGCGCAGATGCCGGGCCTTCACGCCGGACGCACGGAACCTGCTCGGGTACCTGCCGGGCCCGCTCGCGTCGCCGGTCTTAGGGGGCCCGCCCGCACTGCCGGTCCCAGGGGGCCCGCTGGCGATGCCGGTCATGTCACTCCTCGGTGCTTGTCGAACCCGTGGCGCCGGCACCGCCGGACAGCAGCGCGGCCAGTTCCCGCTGCCGGGGAAACGAGCCGGGGACGTAGGCACACCACGGCTCCTCGGCGTACGGGTCGCCGGTGACGCCGTACGCGCGCGATCGCGAACCGCCGCAGACACGGCGGAACTCGCACGCTCCGCACCGGCCACCCAGCCGGTCGGCGTCCCGCAGCCCGGTGAACAGCTCGGACGTGCGGTAGATCTCCGTCAGGGGCGTCTCGCGGACGCTTCCGGCGCCCAGGGGCAGGAAGCCGCTCGGGTGCACGGTGCCGGTGTGGGAGACGAAGACGAAGCCGCGGCCGGCGTTGACGTCCAGCGGCGGACGGCGTACCCGGCGGGTTCCCGCGTCCAGTCCCAGTGCGGCAGCCTTCTCGCGCAACTCCCGGTAGAGCGTGCCCAGTTCGAGTGCTGTGACGTGGTCGTCGCCGGTGGCGGCAAGGATCTGCCGCTGCAGGGCGACACGGCGGAAGTGGTGGGCCTCGGTGGTCTTGGCCGGGACGGTCAGGCCCACGTCGTAGACGAAGTTGAGGACGTCCTCCACCTCGCCCGCGGTCAGGGCGCCGAGGCTGCGGCCGCGGCCCGTGGGCACGAGGAAAAAGGCGCTCCACAGCATCGCGCCATGGTCGGCCACGAGGCGGACGATGGCCGGGAGGTCGTGCAGGTTGTGCCGAGCCACTGTGGTGTTGATCTGGACCTTCATACCGAGGGCACGGGCGGCGTCCCAGGCGTCGAGGGTCCAGCGGAACACCCCGGGCACTCCGCGGAAGGTGTCATGGATGTCGGCGGTGGAGCCGTCAACGCTCAGCGAGAGGCCGACCGCGCCCGCCGCGTGAAGGTCCCGCAACCGCTCTGCGGTGAGCGTCGGGGTACCGGACGGGGACACCGCGACCCGGACGCCGACCTCTCGGCCGTAGGCGATGAGCTCGGTCAGATCCGGGCGCTGGAACGGGTCACCGCCGGTGATGACGAACAGCGGGGGTGGCTGTCCGAACGCGGCCACTTGCCGCAGCAGGTCCTTCGCGGCGGCGGTGTCCAGTTCGCGCGGGTCGCGGTCGGGCACGGCCTCGGCACGGCAGTGCAGGCAGGCCAGCGGACAGGCCCTGGTCGATTCCCAGATGACGATGAACGGCCGCGATCCCGCGTTGTGCCGCTGGCGGCGGATGGCCTGGGCGGTGGCGCTCATCGCACCGTCCAGCCCAGCGCCCTGGCACTGTGTCCGGCCGCCCAGGAGTCAGGGCAGACGAGTCGGGCGGTCGGACGGTGACCGATCCGGACCGTGCGCGGCACCCACCGCGAGCGACAGCGGTGGAATCGGCCTTGAGGGCGGTCGACGTGGTCGTGCACGGGTTACCTCCGGATCGGTCGCCGTCAGCATCCACCGGCGGTGGTGGTCGGCGCGGCGGCCGATGGTCTTGTCGAACAGGGCCGATGGTCCCTCTTTGCGGCAGGTGGGCCGAGGCCGGATGGACTGCGGCAGGTCGGCCGGGGCCGGGATGGGCTTCAGGAGCGGTTCGAAGGGCCGGGCGCCAGGGCGTCCGCCGTGGCCACCAAGGCGATACCCAGACCGGTCAGTGCGGCGCCCAGACCCGTGACCAGGGTGGTCAGGTTCCATCCCTGATACGCGGACATCAGCGAGGCGCGCAAGGACTGGCCCATGAACGCGGTCTGGCGCAGCTCGGCGAGCTTGTCGTCGTCACCGCCGGCGGCGTGCAACTCGGCGCTGATCTCGGCATAGGTGCGGCCGTCGGTGGCATGGGCGACATTGCCCTTGATGAACTCGGCGTAGGCGTGCGCCTCGGGGCCGGTTTCCACCCGGCGGCCGGCGTAGGCGGCGAGTTCGGCGGGGAGTCCCCGCTCGGGGAAGGAGATCTTCTGAGCGGCCAGCTCGCTGCGGATCTCCTTTCTGCCGCTGCGGCCGCGCCACACCATGACCGGCCCCGATGCTGCCAGGGCCACACCGATTGTCCTGAGCAAGGCGCCGGCCCGACGGTGCGATCCGTCCATGACGTGTTGTCCTTCTTTCCTCGTGTGCTTGAGCTTTCCTCGTGTGCTTGAGTGATCCAGCAGCGGATCAGCGATGGCTGAGTCGCAACCGCCAGGCTTCCGGGCCGCGTTGCAGGTACTCCACTGCGAAGACTCCCGGGCTGCGCTGCTCGATCTGCGCGAGCAGCGGCAGGGGATCGTGCGGGGCGACCAGCACCATCGCGGTGCCCGCCGGGACGGCGTCCAGGGCGCCGAAGACGGTGGCGTGCCGCAGGGCGTGCGGAACGTCCCGCACGTCCAGTTCGGGATCGGCCGTAGCCTCCTCGTCACCACAGCCGCATGCCCCGCCGCAGCCGCCGGCCTCCTCGATCTGCCCTTGCCTGTCCGTGCCGTCCGCGAGCCGTTGGTGCATGTCCGACAGCAGCGCGGCCAGGGACACCTCGGGCGTCATGGCGAGCAACGGCAGCACGAGGCCGTTCTCCTTGGCCACATGCTCCTCGAACAGCACCTGCAGGGCCCGGGCGTCGGCCGCCGCGCCCGCCGGGCCCTGTGCGCCGCGCAAGGCGTCGACGAGCGCGGTGAGGCAGCGGTGTTCGCCGATGAGGCTCTCCATGAGAAGACGGGCGTCGGGCATGCCATGGGCGGCGGGGTAGAGCACGGCCTCCTCGGCGACGGCGTGCGGCAACAGTGAGCGGTCGCAGAAGGCCACGAGCCCGGCGTGGATCTTCTCCGCGGCGATCGGATCGCGCTCTACGGCCGTCAGCAGCATGGACACCCGGCCGGCCAGCTCACCGGCCAGGCGGGCGTGGTGCGCCTCGGCGGTTTCAAGGGCGGTGGCGTCCTCGGGGGTCGAGGCAAGGGTGAGCAGGCTCATGACGGCGTCTCCAGCAGGTCACGGTCGGCACGGCCGGCCAGTGCGGGGCGGTAGGGCCGGCCGGTGCGGTCGGCAGGGCATTCCGCGGTGGCGGCCCCGGGGAGGAGGGTGCTGCGTCCGGACGCGAGGCGCGCCCGGACGCGCGAGCGAACCGGACGCCACCCGCCGCACGCGCTGTGCCTGTGACGGCCGGGGACGGGGGAATCGGCCACCTCGCAGGCACGAGACGCGGTCGCGCAAGAGGCGCATCCGTGGTTCGATCAACGCCCAGCATGCAACGCCGGCCACACCGACTCCCTGGCCGACCGGGCCTCATCGCAGGGACCATTGGTCCCTGTTCCGACCAGCGGGGTTGGGCCGGAAGGTCGTCCGGCGGGGACCGCCGGCCCCAGGTGCACGGGGGTCCGCGCCACCTAGCGTTCCTGGGCATGGAGAACGATCAGACAGCACGGCGTCAGGCGCCGCGCGCCGGGGAAGGGTGGCCGCTGGCCGCCCGCAGGCTGCTGACCCGCCGCGAGGTGTCGGCCGACGGACGCGCCGTGTTCGGCGAGGGCGACCCGGCATGGGAGGGCTTCTACCGGGACCGCTGGGCCCACGACAAGGTGGTGCGCTCCACGCACGGCGTCAACTGCACCGGTTCCTGCTCGTGGATGGTGTACGTCAAGGACGGCATCATCACGTGGGAGCACCAGGCCACCGACTACCCGTCGATCGGCGCGGACTGCCCCGAGTACGAGCCCCGCGGCTGCCCGCGCGGCGCGTCGTTCTCCTGGTACACGTACTCCCCCAGCCGGGTCCGCTACCCCTATGTGCGGGGTGCGCTGCTGAAGCTGTGGCGCGAGGCGCGCCGTCGCCTCGGTGACCCGGTGGCCGCGTGGGCCGAGATCACGTCCGACCCGGCCAAGGCCCGCGCCTACAAGCGCGCCCGCGGCAAGGGCGGCCTGGTGCGTGCCGACTGGGACGAGGTGAGCGAGCTGATCGCCGCGGCCCATGTGCACACCGTCAAGGCGTACGGCCCCGACCGCGTCGCCGGCTTCTCCCCGATCCCGGCGATGTCCATGGCCTCCTTCGCGGCAGGCGCCCGCTTCATGTCGCTGATCGGCGGCACCCTGCTCTCCTTCTACGACTGGTACGCCGACCTGCCCATCGCCTCGCCGCAGGTCTTCGGCGACCAGACCGACGTGCCCGAGGCGGCCGACTGGTGGAACGCCGGCTACCTGATCATGTGGGGCTCCAACATTCCCGTCACGCGCACGCCCGACGCGCACTTCCTGACCGAGTCCCGCTACAACGGCACCAAGGTCGTGGCCGTCAGCCCCGACTACGCCGACAACGTCAAGCACGCCGACGAGTGGGTGGCCCCGCATCCGGGCACGGACGGGGCCCTGGCGATGGCCATGGGGCACGTGATCCTGCGTGAGTTCCTCGTCGACCGCCAAGTGCCGTACTTCCAGGACTACTTGCGCAAGTTCACGGACGCGCCGTTCCTGGTGACCCTGCGGGAGCGTGCCGACGGCGGTCTGGTCCCGGGCGGTTTCCTGACCGCCGCCGACCTGGGGCGCGACACGGAACACGCGGAGTCCAAGACCGTTCTCCTCGACGCGGCCACCGGGCGACCGGTGGTTCCGAACGGCTCGCTCGGCTTCCGCTGGGGGGAAGCCGAGCCGGGTCGTTGGAACCTCGATCTGGGCACCACGGTGCCCGAGTTGAGCCTGCTCGACGGCGCGGAGGACACCGTGGCCGTGGCCCTGCCCCGCTTCGACGAGGGCAGCACGGAGGGCGGCTCGGTCATGGTGCGCGGGGTGCCCGTACGGCGCATCGGCGGGCGCCTGGTCACCACGGTCTTCGACCTGATGCTGGCCCAGTACGGCGTTCGGCGGCCGGGGCTGCCCGGCAGCTGGCCGTCGTCGTACGACGACGCGTCGCAGCCGTACACCCCGGCCTGGCAGGAGACGATCACCTCCGTGCCGGCAGAGCAGGCGGGCCGGATCGCCCGGGAGTTCGCCCGCAACGCCGAGCGCACGAACGGCCGGTCGATGATCGCCCTGGGCGCGGGCACCAACCACTGGTTCCACTCCGACACGATCTACCGGGCGTTCCTGGCGCTGGTGACCATGACGGGCTGCCAGGGCGTCAACGGCGGCGGCTGGGCGCACTATGTCGGCCAGGAGAAGATCCGCCCGATCACCGGCCTGCAGCACCTGGCGTTCGCCTTCGACTGGCAGCGGCCCACCCGGCACATGGCGGGCACCTCGTACTGGTACCTCAACTCCGACCAGTGGAGGTACGAGGCGTTCGGGCCCGAGGAGCTGGCCTCTCCGCTGGGCGAGGGCCGGTTCGCGGGCAAGGGCTTCGCCGACTGCCTCGCGCAGGCCGTGCGGCTCGGCTGGACGCCGGGGCACCCCGGCTTCAACCGCAACCCGCTGGACCTGACGGACGAGGCGCGGGCGCAGGGCAAGGAGGTCGCCGAGCACATCGTCGACGAGCTGAAGTCCGGGCGGCTGCGGTTCGCCGCCGAGGACCCGGACGACCCGGCCAACTTCCCCCGTGTACTCACCGTGTGGCGGGCGAACCTGCTGGGTTCCTCCGGCAAGGGCAACGAGTACTTCCTGCGGCACCTGCTGGGCACCGACGCGGCGGTCCGATCCGAGGAGACCCCGCCGGAGGGGCGCCCGAAGGACGTGGTGTGGCGGGAGGAGGCTCCCGAGGGCAAGCTCGACCTGCTGGTCACGGTGGACTTCCGGATGACCTCCACCGGCCTGCTGGCCGACGTCGTCCTCCCGGCGGCCACCTGGTACGAGAAGGACGATCTGTCCAGCACGGACATGCACCCCTTCGTACACGCCTTCACCCCGGCCATCGCCCCGCCCTGGCAGGCCCGCACCGACTACGACACGTTCCTGACGATCGCCGACCGGTTCAGTGAGCTGGCCGCCGAGCACCTCGGGACGCGCACCGATGTCCTCGCCGTGCCGCTGCTGCACGACACCCCGGACGAACTCGCCCAGCCCGGCGGGACGGTACGGGACTGGAAGGCCGGGGAGTGCGAGCCGGTTCCGGGCCGGACCATGCCGAAGCTGGTGGTCGTGGAGCGGGACTACGCGGCGACCGCGCAGAAGATGCGCGCCGTCGGCCCTCTGCTGGACACCCTGGGCACCACCACCAAGGGCATCACCGTCCATCCGGACCAGGAGCTGGACGAGCTGCGCCGGCGCTGCGGCACCGTACGAGACGGGATCGCCGCCGGTCGGCCCTCGCTGGCCACCGCCACCGACATGTGCGAGGCGATCCTCGCCCTGTCCGGCACCACCAACGGGCGCCTGGCCACCGAGGGCTTCCGGGAACTGGAGCGGCAGACCGGCAGCGAGGGTCTGGTGGAACTCGCCGCCGAGCGGGAGGCGGAGCGGATCACCTTCGCCGACACCCGCACCCAGCCCCGGGCCGTGATGACCTCGTACGAGTGGTCGGGCTCGGAGACGGGTGGGCGCCGCTACTCGCCCTTCGTCATCAACACCGAGCACCTCAAGCCCTGGCACACCCTCACCGGACGCCAGCACTTCTTCGTCCAGCACGACTGGATCACCGAACTCGGTGAGCAACTCCCCGTCTATCGACCGCCGTTGAACACCCCTCGGCACTACGGCGACCAGCAACTCCACGACGGCCGCGCCGAGGTGACGGTCCGTTACCTCACCCCGCACTCCAAGTGGTCCATCCACTCGAACTACCAGGACAACAAGCACATGCTCGACCTGTCCCGCGGCGGCCCGGTGATCTGGATGTCCACCGCCGACGCCGAGAAGATCGGCGTCAAGGACAACGAGTGGATCGAGGCGTACAACCGCAACGGCGTCGTCGCCGCCCGGGCCGTGGTCACCCACCGCATGCCCGAGGGCACCGTGTACATGTACCACGCCCAGGACCGCAACGTGAACGTCCCGAAGACCGAGGTCAGCGGCAAGCGCGGCGGCATCCACAACTCGCTGACCAGGCTGCTGCTCAAGCCCACTCATCTCGCGGGCGGATACGCGCAGTTCACCTACGCCTTCAACTACTACGGCCCGACCGGCAACCAGCGCGACGAGGTCACGGTCATCCGCCGCCGCAGCCAGCAAGTGGAGTACTGACATGCGCGTCATGGCCCAGATCGCGATGGTGATGAACCTCGACAAGTGCATCGGCTGCCACACCTGCTCGGTCACCTGCAAGCAGACGTGGACCAACCGCACCGGCGTGGAGTACGCCTGGTTCAACAACGTCGAGACCAAGCCGGGTGTCGGCTACCCGCGCCGCTACGAGGACCAGGAGCAGTGGAAGGGCGGCTGGATGCTCGACAAGCGCGGCCGGCTCGTCCTGCGCTCGGGCGGACGCCTCAAGCGTCTGCTGTCGCTGTTCTCCAACCCTGACCTGCCGAGCCTCGAGGACTACTACGAGCCGGTCACTTACGACTACGACAATCTCGTCAGCGCCCCGGCCGGGAAGGACATCCCCGTCGCCCGGCCCCGCTCCGTCCTCACCGGCAAGCCCACCGCCATCACCTGGGGCGCCAACTGGGAGGACGGCCTCGGCGGCGCTCCCGAGAACGCCGGCGGCGACCCCAACCTCACGGGCGAGTGGGCTCAGAAGGTGAAGTTCGAGTTCGAGCAGACCTTCCTCTTCCACCTGCCCCGCCTGTGCGAGCACTGCCTCAACCCCGCCTGCGTGTCCGCCTGTCCGTCCGGCGCGATGTACAAGCGGGTCGAGGACGGCATCGTCCTCGTCGACCAGGACCGCTGCCGTGGCTGGCGGATGTGCGTGACCGCGTGCCCGTACAAGAAGGTCTACGTCAACCACGCCACCGGCAAGGCCGAGAAGTGCACCTTCTGCTTCCCGCGCATCGAGGCGGGACAGCCCACCGTCTGCTCCGAGACCTGCGTGGGACGCCTGCGCTACCTGGGCCTGTTGCTCTACGACGCCGACCGCGTCGGCGAGGCCGCCGCGACCCCGGACGAGCAGGACCTCCTCGACGCCCAGCGCGGCGTCTTCCTCGACCCGCACGACCCCGAAGTCGCCGCGGCGGCACGGGAGTCGGGGATACCGGAGGACTGGCTGGACGCGGCCCGCCGCTCCCCGGTGTACGACCTGGTCATGCGGTACAAGGTCGCCCTCCCCCTCCACCCGGAGTACCGCACCCTGCCGATGGTCTGGTACGTCCCGCCGCTCTCACCCGTCCTCGACGCCGTCGGCGCGGCGGGCGGCGATCAGGACGATCCCGACCACGTCTTCGCCGCCGTCACCCGGCTGCGCATCCCGCTGGAGTACCTCGCGGAGCTGTTCACCGCCGGGGACACCGACGTGGTCGCCGGGGTGCTGATGAAGCTCACCGCGCTGCGCTCGTACATGCGCGAGCGCACCCTGGGCGAGGCCGGGGACGAGGCCGCGCTCAAGGCCGTGGGCCTCACGGCACGCGAGGCGGAGGACCTGCACCGGCTGCTCGCCGTCGCCAAGTACGCGGACCGGTACGTCGTTCCCGCCGCCCACAAGGAGGACGCCGCCGCGCTGACCGCGATGGAGAACCGCTGCCCGGTCGAGTCCTCCGGGGACCCGGCGGACACCACCGGCCGACGCGTGATGCTCGGCATCCCCACCCTGCGCCGCAATACCGCTGGAGGCCGTCCGTGACCCCGTTGCCGGCGACCATTCCCGCCCTCGTCCGCACCCGCGTCCGGGCAGCCGTACGCCGCCCCGCCCGGCTCACGCCCGAGGAGGCCGAGGCACGCGCCCTGCTGCTGCGGCTGTGTTCGCTGCTGCTGCAGTACCCGGACGCCGAACTCGCCGCCGCCCGGCCGGTCCTCACCGCGACCGTCGAGGCTCTGCCGCCCTCCCCCGCCGCCGGGCATCTGGCCGCCTTCACCGCCTGGTTCGCGGGGCAGGAACCCGATGCGCTGGAGCGGCACTACGTCGAGATGTTCGACCTGCGCCGCAAGAGCAGCCTCTACCTCACCTACTACCTGCACGGCGACACCCGCCGCCGCGGCATGGCCCTGCTCACCCTGAACCAGCGCTACCGCGCCGCCGGCTGGGACACCGACAGCGGGGAACTTCCCGACCACCTCCCCGTCGTCCTGGAGTTCGCCGCGCTGGCGGGTCCGCGTGGCGGCGAGGCACCGCTGCGCCAGCACCGCCGAGGGATCGAGCTGATCCACCGCGCCCTCACCGACGCCGACTCCCCCTACCGGCACGTCCTGGCGGCCCAGCTCACCCTGCTGCCGCCGGCCACCGAGGCCGACCGCGCGGCCGTGGCCCAGCTGGCTGCCGAGGGCCCGCCGAACGAGGAGGTCGGCCTCGACCCCTACGGGACGTACGGGGACGGGGAGTTCGCACCTCCGGGCACCTTCGTGCCGCCGACGCCCGCCCCGCCGACCCGTGTGCCGCCCGCCCCGACCAGCCGTACGGAAGGCCCTCGATGAACGCCCCGCTCTCCCCACTGGCCGCCACCTCGGCGAGCGGCGCCGACCTGCTCCTGTGGGTCGCCGTCCCCTACATCTGCCTCGCGGTGTTCGCCGTCGGACACGTCTGGCGCTACCGGCAGGACCAGTTCGGCTGGACCTCCCGCACCACCCAGCTCCTCGAACACCGCTGGCTGCGCTGGGGCAGTCCCCTGTTCCACCTGGGTGCCTTCATGGTGATCGCCGGGCATGTCGTGGGCCTCGCCGTTCCCGACGCGTGGACCGAGGCCGTGGGCATCACCGAGCACGCGTACCACACGACGGCCGTCTGGGCGGGTTCGGTGGCGGGCGTCGCCATGGTCGCGGGACTGGGCATGCTGTGCGCCCGGCGACTGCTGACCCGCCGGATCCGCCTCGGCACCGACCGCAGCGACAAGCTCCTCTTTCCCCTGTTGTCCGCCACCGTCCTGCTGGGCATCACCGCCACCTTCGCCCACAACGTCTTCGGCGCCGGCTACGACTACCGCTCCACCGTCTCCGTCTGGTTCCGCGGCCTGTTCCTCCTCCAGCCCCGGCCCGAGGCCATCGCCGGAGCCCCGCTGCTGTTCCAGCTGCACGCCCTGAGCGCGTTCCTGCTCTTCGCGGCCTGGCCGTTCACCCGGCTGGTCCACGTGTGGAGCGCCCCCATCGGCTACCTGGCCCGGCCCTACCTGGTCTACCGGCGCCGAGCCACGACGACCGCGGCCCCCACTGCGGCGCACCAGGCCCGCTCCGCCTCCGCCTCGCGCCGAGCCGCATGAGCCACGGACCCGCGCTCGCGCCGGACGCGACGACCGTCCGGCGCCCGCACACCGTGGGAGCGAGCCGCTGGACCGGATGGGTGATGGTCCTCACCGGGATCATCGGCTGGCTCGCCGTCTTCCAACTCACCGTGGACGACTGGCGGCTGCTGCGCGATCCCGGCTACCGGCCGCCCTGCAACCTGAGCCCCGTCGTGAGTTGCGGCAGCGTCATGTCCAGCCCGCAGGGCAGCCTGTTCGGCTTCCCCAACATGCTGCTCGGACTGGGCGCCTTCGCCGCCGTGGCGGCTCTGGGCATCGCCGTGCTCTCGGGGGCGCGCCTGCACCGCCGGCTGTGGCTCGGGCTCGCTGCCGGGGCGCTGGCGGGGGTGGTGTTCGTGCACTGGCTGATCGTGCAGTCGCTGTACGAGCTCAACAAGCTCTGCCCCTACTGCGCAGTCGTGTGGGTCGTCACCATCGGCCTGTTCTGGTACGTGGCCCTGCACTGCCTTGAACAGGGAATCGTCCCCGCGCCACAGGGTGTCCTGGACGTCGTCCGGGACACGCACTGGATGCTGCTCGCCGCCTGGTACGGGGTGATCGCACTGCTGGTCCTCACCCGCTTCTGGACGTACTGGAGCAGCCTGCTGTAGCCGCGCCGGTCCCCGAGCCCTGCTCAGCCGTCGAGCCCCTGGGTGGGTGCTCCGCCACTGGGCGCGTTGCGGGCATACGTGACCTGGAACCGCAGATGCGTGACATGCGGCGAGGCGAGGATTCTGGTCCGTTCCAGCTCGATGTGTTCCGTCCCCAGATGATCGAACAGCCGACGGCCCTCACCCATCAGCACCGGCGCGATCTGCAGGTTGATCTCATCAAGGAGCTCGGCTCTGAGCGCCTGCTGAGCGATGTCCGCGCCCATCAGCGTGACGTCCTTCCCGTCCGCCGCCGCTTCCGCCTGCCGAAGCGCACTTTTCACATCACCGGTCAGGAACGTGAAGGATCCGCTCTTCATGACGAGCCGGCCTCGAGGGTCGTGGGTCAGCACGAAGCACGGCACCGGAAAGGGCGTGTCCTGCCATACCTCGACACCGACGTCGAATGTTCTTCTGCCCAGTACGACGGCACCCGTCGAGGCCGAGACTTCCTGTGTCACCGCGGCGTCGACGTCACTGGTCGATGCATTGAAGATCCATTCATGCAGCCGCAGACCACCCCGGCCCATCGGTTGTTCGACGCTGATGTCCGGACCGGCCATGAAACCGTCCAGCGACATAGTGGCGTTGAGGACCACCTTGCTCATGGGACGAGCACCTCTCTCCGGGGATCGTTGCCTGGCATCCACCGGAGTCAGACCGCGCGACGATGCCGAACTCATCGGCGTCCTGCAGTGCGACAACGTCATCCCGGTGGCTTGGGCCGAGTCGCTCGATCACACAAAGTCGAGAACATCAGCCACCGGGCGGCGGGGCGTCGCCGGGCCCCTCGGTCCGTAGCCGAGCCGCAGCACCATCTGCACCTGTCCGGTGCCCGAGCCGGGGTCGCGGGCCACCATGCGCAGCTCACGGTCCTCCAGGGCGTGGGACGTCAGGGAGGTGGCCAGATCGGCCAGGGTGGCTTCCAGCAGGACACGCTGCAGAGCCTGACCGGCTCGCAGCCAGTCGGCGGGGCCGTCGCCGGGGGTGCTCAGCAGCGCCAGGTTCGGGGCGTGTTCGAAGGTGGTGGTGCCGCGGTCGGCCACCGGCCGGCGCCCCGCGAAGTCCCGTACGGGCGCCCTGCCGTCCCGCTTGCTCGGCCCGAAGGCGTACTCGGGGACGCCGTCGACGGCGATGTCCGCCTCCGGCCCGAGCCGGGTCCAGCGCACCAGGTCCTCGTTGGCGTCGGGGTCCATGGCGTCGCGGCTTTCCGCGTCGTGCACCAGGTCGAGCACGGTCTCGGCATGCCAGGGCCCGGGAAACAGCAGCTCGGCCCCCTCCCGCACGGCCGCGTCCTGCAGCGTCGCCCGCACGTCCTCGGGCACGTCCTTGTCGGCGAAGGGGTGACGGCTGGTGTGTCGCTGCCGGATCGCCGGATGCAGCCGCGCCAGATCGTCGTCCCGCCGGCGCCCGGCCGGGTCGGCCAGGTGCACGGCGGCGAGCAGCAGCCGGTCGTGCGGCTCGGGCAACAGCTGCGTCTCCGGGACAAGGCCGGCGTGCGCGGCGGCGACGCGGAGGTTGAGCAGTGCCGCGCCGCAGCCGATGTGCAACGCCCGGTTGTCCGGATCCGAGTGGGGCATGGCCCGCTCGGGGTCGGCGTACAGCAGCATGCGGCGCTCGCCGGTCAGGAAGCGGAACCGCCACGGCTGTGCGTTGTGCATGGACGGGGCGGTCGCGGCCTCGGTCACCAGCTTCGCCACCGTCTTCTCGTCGAGCCGCGATGCCATGGCATCCTCCTCGAGCACTCGGGATGCGACAGGACTCCGACCGCCGGGTACCCGGTCGGGCGGATCACCGTGTGCGCCGGCGCCACGACACGCTGTCCGGAGCAGGCCCGTGACGACCCGGTTCCGTCAGGCGCGCGGCAACCGGGCGGCGACGTACTCGGTGAGGTCCAGCAGCCGGTTGGTGTACCCCCACTCGTTGTCGTACCAGCCGAAGACCTTGACCAGCTCGCCGTGCGCCTGGGTGAGCGGGGCGTCCAGGACGCAGGAGGCGGGATCGCCCACGATGTCGCGGGAGACGATGGGGGCGTCGGACACCCGCAGGACGCCCTTCAGCGGCCCGTCGGCGGCCTCGCGGAACGCCGCGTTGATCTCCTCCGCGGTGACCGGCCGGTCCAGGACCACGCTGAGGTCGGTCAGCGATCCGTCCTCGACGGGCACGCGCACGGCGATCCCGTCCAGGGTCCCGGCCAGCTCCGGCAGGACCAGGCCGACGGCGCGGGCGGCTCCGGTGGAGGTGGGGATGATGTTGACGGCGGCGCTGCGGCCGCGGCGCAGGTCCTTGTGCGGGCCGTCGAGGACGACCTGGTCGTTGGTGTAGCCGTGGATGGTGGTCATCAGGCCCTTGACGATGCCGAAGTGCTCGTCGAGGACCTTGACCATGGGGGCCACGCAGTTCGTGGTGCAGGAGGCGTTGGAGACGACGTGGTCGCTCTGCGCGTCGTACGTACCCTCGTTGACGCCCATCACCACGGTGGCGTCGACGTCCTTGCCCGGCACGGAGAGCAGCACCTTGCGGGCGCCCGCCCCCAGGTGCCGGCCGGCCTGTTCCCTGGTGCGGAAGCGGCCGGTCGACTCGATCACGATGTCCGCTCCGAAGTCACCCCAGGCCAGGGCCGCCGGGTCGCGCTCGGCGGTCACGGCGATGCGGTGCCCGGCCACGGTGAGGGAGTCGTCGTCGTGCTCGACGGGGCGACCGATGCGGCCGTACGTCGAGTCGTACGCCAGCAGATGGGCCAGCGCCGCCGGCGAGGTGATGTCGTTGACCGCCACGACCTCCACCGGGGTGCCTGCGGTCTCCGCGCGCTCCAGTACGCAACGCAGGTAGTTGCGGCCGATCCGGCCGAATCCGTTGATGCCCACGCGCACGCTCATGTCCGTCGTCCTCCCGATCGGTGTCCGGTGCACTGCACTGCCAGCCTCTGCCGGGCGGATCCGGTGCGGGAGGGGCCGTACGGTGCCGGGGTACCGGACGACCGGCCCCACTTCGCCGCCGTCACGGGGCCCCCTGGCCGGCTGCCGGGATCAGCGCCACGGGGCAGTGGGAGTGGTGCAGCAGGGTGTGGGCGACCGGGCCGAGCTGCGGTCCGAGCCTGCTCGCCCGCCGGTGTGCGCCGATGACGACGACGGCCGCCTCGCGCGTGGCGTCCGCGAGGGCATGGGCCGCTCCGGTGCGCATGGTGCGGGTGTCGACCTCGACCTCGGGGTGTTCCTGCTGCAGTGTGGCCAGGCTGAAGCGGGCCACGGCCTCCTCGGCGCGCTCGTCCTGGACGAGTCGCCGCTGGCCCGGACTCGTCGCGGGGATCAGCGAGGGCAGTTCCGGGGTGACGTACCGGTGGGTCGAGTGAAGGACCCGCAGCCGGGCTCCGCGCCGCTCCGCCTCGCGGAAGGCGTAGGCAGCCGCGTCGGCGTCCGAGTCGCTCTCCAGGCCGAGCAGTACCTCGCGCCCGTCGTCGCACGGGTGGTCGCCGCGTACGACGAGCAGGGGGCCGCGCACGTGCGCGGCGAGCCGCAGGCTCACCGAGCCGGCCAGCAGTCCGGTGACTGAGCCGAGGCCGCGGGTGCCGACGACGGTGAGGTCGCTGCCCTCGCTCTCGCGCAGGAGAGCCGGTACCGCGCCCCCCGCGTCGGCCTTGGTCACGACGGACAGGTCCGGATGACGTTGCCGCACGCGTGCGATCGCCGACGCGAGGACGGGGCCTGCCTCGTCGCGGTCGGGCACGGCGTACACGACACGCAGTTCGGCGCCGCGGCGTGCGGCCTCGTGCGCGGCCCAGTCCAGCGCTCGTACGGCGTTCAGGGAACCGTCGACTCCGACGATCACATGATGGAGGGTCATGGCCCTCTCCCTTCTGCTCCGGTCCCGATGCTCGTCCTTCCACGGCGCCGCGAGCAGGGGCCACCCGAACCCGGCGACACGCCGTAGGTCCCCGGCCGTGAGGCCGTTCGGCCCGGCCGGACGGGCACGCAAGGGCGTGCACGCGGTCAGCAGGAGAGGTCGAGCCCGTACATGCTGCGTCCGCCGACGAGTGCGCGTCCGGTCACCAGCTCGGGCTGGATGCGGATGAAGACCTCGACGGGCGAAGGCACCCAGGAGCGTGGGCCGGTGCAGCACAGCCGCTCGTGCTCGGCCCCGTCGGTGACCACCGTGGCTGAGCCGGTGACCACCACACTCCAGCCCGAGTGCGACGCCGCGTCGACCTCGTCGGCCTCGAAGGCGACCACGGTGCCGTCGATCGCACGCGCCAGTTCCGAACCGGCCGCGGTGCGCAGCAGCACGGCGCCGTCGCGGTCCAGACCGAAGTTCACCGGCAGCACCGCGGGCAGCGCCTGACGCGTGTGCACGATCCGGCCGACGGGCACCTTCGCCAGCAGGCGCAGGCACTCCTGCAGTCCTAGTTCACGGAATCCGTCGTTTCGGTACATGGGCCAGTCCGTCTTTCGCCTGAACCAGCGGTGCGCTGGGAACTCCATCGTCAGCCGTGCGAACGCCGTGGGCGAGGGCCGACGGTCCCGGACGTGCCGGACAACAGCCCTCATTGCCCGTGAGCAAGTCGTGGGCGACTGGGATTGTCGGGTGGGGCGGCGACCAATTCGGTTGCCGCTGGGGTGGCGGGCGGGTTGAGTGACTGGCCATGAACCTGGCACAGGCGGTCGAGCGGCTCGGGTTGGGGCAGTTGCTGGATGCCCCGCTGCTGCTCAAGGATGACGAGCAGAGCCCGGTGTGGAAGGTCGTTACTGACACCGGCGCATGGGTGGTGAAGATCGCCCAGCCCTGGGGTGACTTCTGGCTGCCCATGGCTGCCCAGGCAGGGGCGCTTGAAGCCGCCGCGTGGGAGATCGGTGTCGCGATGCCCGAGCCGCAGTCGACGGCTCTGGGAGAGGCGGGTCTGTGGCGACCGATCGGGGACGGTGCCTACGCCCGTGCGGTGCGCTTCGTCGAGGGCGCGCATCCGACCGCACCGGCGGCCGAACCGTTGGCGGCATGGGCCGGCGGGCTCGTCGCCGACCTCGCGCGGTGCGCGATTCCAGCCGACCCGGCCGTCGATGGGGACTACCGGTCGTACTCCCAGGGAGAGTGGGCGGAGTGGTTCGCGCAGGCCGAACGTCTTGAGGTCCTCGGTGCCGAACATGTCCGCATCTTGAAGCTTTCAGTGGAGCATGCCGAGGCCATGATCGAAGATCAGCAGGAGCTGTGGCGATCCAAGTTGGTCATGCATCGCGACATCCGGCACCACAACGTTCTGACCGGCTCCGACGGACCGGTGCTGTTGGACTTCGATGCCGCCGGGGCGCAGGACCCGTGGTGGGAGCTGGTCTTCACCGCTTTCGGTCTCGCCGGCTTCGGCCGCGAGTCGGAAGTGCCCGAGCGCCGTGTCGTCGAAGCGTGCCTCTCCGGGTACGTCGCCGCCGGAGGGGCAGTCGGGGCGGTCGATGAGTCGGCGTTCACCGGCATGTTCGCCGGACGCGTGGGAGCGGCGGCTTGGCAGCTGTGGATGGCCTGCGGCCACCGGGGCGGAAGTCCGGAGTACCAGGCCGGCTTCGCTCGGACGCTCAGGGAGTCGGTGAAGGCGATGGCCATGATGCTTGAGGCCATGCCGACCTGGGCCACTTGGCTCAGGGCATGAGCGCAGAACGCCGGGCAAGGGTCGCCAAGCACGGGGCTGTTCCGGTGGCGTGGTTCGGTGTCGGTGTCAGCGCGCTCGGGCCGCGGCGGTGTCGCGGAGGAGTCCGGCGAAGGTCTGGGCGGCGGGGGTGAGTGAGTGGTCGGCCATGCGGACCAGGAGGATGCGGCGGATGGGGGCCGGCGGCTGGAGGGGCAGGACGTCGACGCCGGGTCGGATGCCCTCCAGGGCCAGGGTGGGGGCGAGGGCGACGCCGATGCCGGCGGCGACCATGGCCTGGGCCTCCTGGTAGTCGTGGGCCTCGTAGGCGATGTGGGGCTCGAAGCCGACGGCGCGGCAGCCGCGGACGAGGGCTTCGGCCACGGGGTGGTGGTCGGCGCGGGTGATCCAGGGGTCGTGCGCGAAGTCGGCGAGTGAGGCGGCGTCGCGGCCGGCGAGTGGGTGGTCGTCGCTGACGAGAAGGGCCGGCGGGTCATCGAGGAGGGGGGTGACGACGATGTCCTCCCGGTCGATCCGGCTCCAGTCGTAGTCCCACATCAGCGACATCTCGATCTCCCGGTTCTCCAGCATGGTCCAGAGCCCGGCGATGCGGGCGCTGCGGACGGTCAGCCGTACATCGGGATGGGCGTCCCGGAAGGCGATGACGGCCTGCGGGAGGAGCGAGGCGCCGACGGTGGGGAAGGTGCCGATGCGCAGGGTGCCCGCGCGCAGGCCGGCGTAGTCGGCGAGTTCGTTCTCCGCGGCCCGCAGTTCGCGTTCGATCCGTTGCCCTCGTTCGGCCAGCGCCCGTCCTGCGTCGGTGAGGGTGACGCCGCGGGCGTGGCGTTCCAGCAAGGGCTGCCCTGCCTCCGTTTCCAGGCGGCTGATCTGCTGCGATACCGCTGACGGGGTGTAGTTGAGGGCGCGGGCCGTGGCGGTCACCGAGCCGCGCCGGGCGACCTCCGTGAACAGCAGGATGCGCCGGACGTCGAGCATGTCGCCCCCTTGAGCGTTCACTTCAGCTTAATAGCCATGCAGATTTCCGAGATTGTACTTCACGCTGCCGTAACTCACCGTAGAGGACACCACGCACGGCGAGACCGTCGGCGGGCTTCCCCTTCCCTGTCTGTGAGGAGTCGGTTGTGCTGCGTCTGCAGGGCGAGATGATCCGCGGAGGAACCAGCAAGTGCTGGATCTTCGACCACCGCGACGTGGTCGACACGGGCGTGGACGTCGATGCCCTGTTGCTCGCCGCCTTCAACGCCGCCGACCCCCGCCAGATCGACGGCGTGGGCGGCGCCTCCTCCACCACGTCGAAGGCCGCCGTCGTACAGGCGTCGACCCAGGCCGGTGTGGACGTCGAGTACGCCTTCGCACAGGTCGGCATCGGCGACGAGCGCGTGGAGTGGGCCAGCAACTGCGGCAACTGCGCCACCGCCGTGGCCCTGTACGCCGTCCACCACGATCTCGTGCCGATCACGTCGGACACCACCACCGTCCGCATGCTCAACGTCAACACCGGGGCCCGCCTCACCGGTTCGATCCCCACCCCCGCGGGCGTGGCCCCGGAGTCGGGCACGGCCGTGGTGCCGGGTACCTCGGCGCCGGGCGTGCCGGTCCTGCTCGGGTTCCAGGACCCGGCGGGCTCGACGACCGGCCACGCCCTGCCGACCGGCCGGGCCCTGGACGAGCTGACCGGCCCGGGCGGCCCCGTCGAGGCATCCCTGGTGGACGCGGGCGCGCCGGCCGCGCTGTTCGAGGCCAAGGCGTTCGGCCTCGACGGCACCGAATCCCTCGCCGCGTTCGCCACCGCCGTACCCGCGCTGACCCTGCTGCGTCGCCAGGCAGCGCTGGCCATGGGCCTGGCCCACGAGGGCGATCCGGTCAGCCACGCGGTGCCGAAGGTGGGCATCGTCGCCCGGCCCGCCCCCTATCGCACCACGCAGGGCATACTCGTCCACCAGGACGAGTACGACCTGGCCGTCCGCATGGTCTCCATGCACGCCCCGCATCCGGCGATCGGCCTGACTTCCGCCGTGGCACTGGCCACGGCCGCCGCCACCCCCGGCACCCTCGCCCACCGCGTCGCCCGGCAGACCGCCGACGGCACGCTGCGGCTGGGCACCCCCGCCGGCGTGATCACCACCCGAGCCGTTCCCGCACCGGACAGCGCGTCCCCCACGGTGCTGCTGCACCGCGCCGCCCGGCGTATCGCCCGAGCCGAACTCCTCGTTCCCGTCCTGGAAGGTCGCCCCGCATGAGCCGCAACGACGCCGCCCCGGGTACCGTCACCGCACCACCCGGCCGCATCCGCCGGACGCTGTCCCACCTCTACGTCCAGTGCCTGATCGGCGTCCTCCTCGGCGCCGCTGTGGGCGGGCTGTGGCCTTCCTTCGGCGCCGACCTCAAGCCGCTCGGTGACGGCTTCATCGCCCTGGTGAAGATGCTCATCGCGCCGATCATCTTCTGCACGGTCGTCCACGGCATCGCCTCCATGGGCAACGCCCGCGCGGTCGGCCGGGTGAGCCTGAAGGCGCTGGTCTACTTCGAGGTGCTGACCACCGTGGCCATGGTGCTCGGCCTGGTCGTCGTCAACGTCGTCAAGCCGGGCAGCGGTCTGCACGTCGACGTCTCGACCCTGACCACCCAGGGCCTGCCTCCGGAGGCGACCACGGCCCACGAGGGCTTCGCCGAGTTCGTCCTCGCCATCATCCCGGCCACCCTGGTCAGCGCCCTGACCGGCAACGAGATCCTGCCGGTGCTGCTGGTGTCGGTGCTGTTCGGCTTCGGCCTGCACGCCGGCGGGGAGGCCGGGCTGGGCATCGCCCGGGGCATCGAGAAGTTCTCCGCGGTCCTGTTCGCGCTCATCCGCTGGATCATGCGGCTGGCCCCCGTCGGCGCGTTCGGCTCGATGGCCTTCACCATCGGCAACTACGGCCTGGGCACCCTGCGCCATCTCGCCCTGCTGGTCGGCTCGTTCTGGCTGACCGCCCTCTTCTTCGTCCTGGTCGTCCTCGGGACCGTGATGCGCCTGAACGGACTGCGGCTGCTGCCCTTCCTGCGCTACATCAAGGAAGAACTGCTGATCGTCCTGGGCACCTCCTCCACCGAGCCCGTCCTGCCCCGCATGATGGCCAAGCTCCAGCACGCGGGTGCCTCGAAACCGGTCGTCGGCATCACGCTGCCCGCCGGGTACTCCTTCAACCTCGACGGCACCGCCATCTACCTGACCATGGGCTCGGTCTTCCTCGCCCAGGCCCTCGGCATCGACCTCAGCCTCACCCAGCAACTGACCATGCTCGCCGTCATGCTGCTCACCTCCAAGGGTGCCGCGGGCGTCACCGGCTCCGGCTTCATCGCCCTGGCCGCCACGCTCAGCGCCATCCCGCACGTCCCCGTCGCCGCCCTCGCGCTGATCTTCGGCATCGACCGGTTCATGTCCGAAGCCCGCGCCCTGACCAGCCTGGTCGGCAACGGCGTCGCCACCCTGGCCGTCGCCCGGTGGGAGGGCGAACTGGACGAGGCCCGCGCCAAGGCCGTCCTGCGCGGCGAGATCCCCTACGCCCCCGCCCCCGCGCCCTCCGCGGTGCCGGCCGAGCCCGACCCGAAGGAGACACCCGCACCGGCTCACGACCCCGTCCCCGCCGCACGCTGACGTCCCATGGTGGGTCGGCCCGGAGCAGACACTCCGGGCCGGCCCACCACGTCTCGCTCCGGGGGCGAAGACGCCGTCGCCGGGGGTGTGCGGGGCCACGTTTGCGAAGCTGCTGTGGGGGGACTCCGAGGGGCGTCAGAGAACCAGAGCCGGGGCATCACAGTGGGCACCAAAGGTCCCTGGTCCACAGCAAGCCCGTCAGGCCGTCGCGCTCAGCACCCGCGGCTGAGAGGTCTGGACATGAAGTGCTATGAATGCGTCCAGTCGGGGCGCTCCTCCGAGGCAGTAGCCGTCTGTCGACTGTGCGGTGCCGCCATCTGCGCCGAGCACGTGCGCACAGAGAAGATCCAAATACGCGAGACAGCCAACCCCGGCAAGGTGATACACGACCAGCCGGCCCGACAGCTGACGTGCCCGGTGTGCCGTACGGCGGAGGAGTCGCGCTGACTCGCAGCCCACACCACCGAAGCTGCCCAAGGGGACGCTTCCATGACCTGCGGAGGGTGCCCGCTCGGCCGGCCCTTGAGGGGACCTGCTCCGTCATAGCCGGTCAGCCCCCTCGTCATGCCTCCCGGACGGCCACCGTGTCGTGCCGCTCTCCGCCCAGGACGACCTTGACGGCGCCGGTCTCGGCGGCCTTGCCGAAGACGTCGTACGCCTCCTCCATGAGGTCGAGCGGGAAGGTGTGGGTGACCAGCTGCGCGGTGGGCAGCCGGCCTGCGGCCGTCATGCGCAGCAGGGTGGGGGTGGAGTGGGTGTCGACGAGGCCGGTGGTGATGGTCACGTTCTTGATCCACAGGTCTTCGAGGTGCAGGGTCGCGGGCCTGCCGTGCACGCCGACGTTGGCGACGTGCCCGCCGGGCCGGACCATGCGCGTGCACATCTCGAAGCTCTCGGGCACGCCGACGGCCTCGATGACGACGTCTGCGCCGAGCCCGTCGGTGAGGTCGGCGATCAGCTGCTCGGGGTCCTCGCGGGCGTCGGCCACGGCGTCGGCGCCGAGCTGCCGGGCCGTCTCCAGCCGGGCTGCGGCCAGGTCCACGGCGACGATCCGCTCGGGCGCGAACAGCCGGGCCGTGGCGATCGCGGCCAGCCCGACGGGACCCGCGCCGACGACGGCCACGGTGTCGCCGGGCCGTACCTGCCCGTTCAGCACGCCCACCTCGTACGCGGTCGGGAAGATGTCGGCGAGCAGCACGGCGTCCTGGCCGTCCAGCGTGCCGGGCAGCGCGTGGACGGACAGGTCGGCGTGCGGCACGCGCACGAACTCGGCCTGCGTGCCGTCGATCAGATGGCCGAGGATCCACCCTCCGCCTCCCCTGCACTGGCCGTACATGGCCTTGCGGCAGTACGCGCAGCGGCCGCAGGCGGTGATGCAGGAGACCAGGACCCGGTCCCCGGGCCGTACGGTGCGCACGTCGGCGCCGGTCTCCACGACCTCGCCGACCGCCTCGTGCCCGAGCACCGTACCGGGGCGCACCTCGGGCACATCGCCCTTCAGGATGTGCAGGTCGGTGCCGCAGATGGTGACCGTGTCGACGCGCACGATCACGTCGGTGGGGTCCTTGAGACCGGGGTCGGGGACGTCCTCCCAGGAGGAGCGTCCGGGACCGTGGAAGACGAAGCCCTTCATGACGATCCTTCTCCCGTCGGTTGCCAGGGGGCTGGACCGGGGCCGCAGCTGTGCCCGTATCGGCCCGCACATTCCAGCTTGTCGCGCGCCCGGGCGAGCAGGCTTGGGCCGGTCGGCCCCGATCACCCCGGCCGCAAGGAGGGTGTGCGCCACAGGGTCCGGTCGGCCCCGCGGAATCGGGCGGGCTGGGCCGACCGGCCCTACCGCTCCCCCGCCGCGAGGGCTTCGCTGTACCCATGTACGAAAACCACGCCGGGTCCGCGCCGCCCCTCCCGGCGCGCATCGTCGCCGGTACGACCGTCGCGCAGTTGCGCGGCGAGGTCGATCTCCATGCGGCGTCGACCCTGGCGGCACGGCTGGACGAACTGACGGCCGGTACGTGCCCCGATCTGGTGCTCGACCTGCGTGACGTGTCCTTCATCGACTGCAGCGGGCTCGGCGTCCTGTGCCGAGCCCGCAGTCGCGTCCTGGCCCGGCAGGGCCGGCTGCGGCTGATCATCCGCGACGCGCGCATCCTGCGTCTGCTGCGCCTCGCCGGTCTGGCGGGCGTGTTCGAGATCCACACCGGCTGGCCCGCGTCCCTGGATGCCGAGGCCATGACCGTCACGGCCGCCGGCTGACCCAGCAGGCGATACGGGCCGGGCGCCCCGTCCCGAGCAGGGCTGAACGGCCCGGCTTCGGCCCCGCCTTGGTCCCGGTCGGTCCCCCGGCGCCGTCTGATCGGCCCATGCCGGAGCCGGGCGCCGGCTGCCACCGTCGGGACAGCGGACACACGGAGACGGAGGAGGTGCGGACCGATGAGCGACGGCACCTGCACGAAGAAGCGGTTCTGGCGGTGGCGTGGCAATCCGTTGCGGCGACGCGCCGACATCGTCGAGGCATGGGTCGTGCTCGCCGTGTGGACGGTCGTGCTCGTGGCCGGCACCCTCGCCGGCCTGGTGACGGCTCACGCCGCCGACGAGCAGTTCGAGCGGCAGCGCGCCGAACGGCACTCCGTGCGCGCCGTGTTGCTCGTGGACGTGCCGGACACCGCCGCGTCGACGACCCGGCGCGGGCTGGGGAAGGTCCGCTGGACGACGGCCGACGGCACGACGCACACGGACACGACGCTGGTGGCCACCGGGCAGAAGGCCGGCGCGAAGGTCACCGTCTGGCTGGACGGCCGGGGCGGGCTCGCCTCCGAGCCGCCGAGCCGCGCGGAGGCGGCCGTCGAGGCAGGCGTCCTGGGCACGGCCGCCGCGCTCGCGGCCGTCGGCGGGGTGCTCGGCACGGGTGCCCTGGTCCGGTGGCGGCTCGAACGGCGGCGTATCGCCGAGTGGGGCCGGGAGTGGGAGCTGGTGGGTCCCCGCTGGAGCCAGAAGACCGGGTGACGGGGCGAGAGGGTGCTCCCGGTCGGCCCCTCGGGGCACGGACACGGAGGGCGCACATGGTCAGTCGCCCCGGTACAACGCGCTGAGCAGCTCGATCGCCGCCTGCGCGGCGGGGTGCGGGTCGTCGCGCCACCAGGCCAGCCGTACGGCGATGGGTTCGGCGTCCCGGACCGGCCGGTAGGCGACGCCGGGGCGCGGGTACTGGTGGGCGGTGGCCTCGGCGGTCACGCCGACACAGCGGCCGGTCGAGATCACGGTGAGCCAGTCGTCGACGTCGTGCGTCTCCTCGGTCGCCGGGCGCGCGCCGGGCGGCCACAGGTCGGTGGTCGTGGTGCCGGTGCGGCGGTCGACGAGCAGGGTCCGGCCGCTGAGGTCGGCCAGCCGGACCGCGCGGCGGCGGGCCAGCGGGTCGTCGGCGGCGACGGCGCACAGCCGCCGCTCCAGCCCGACGATGGCCGAGTCGAACCGCCGGTCGTCCACCGGTCGGCGTACGACGGACAGGTCGCAGGCGCCCTCCGCCAGACCCGCGGTGGCGGAGTTGACGCGCACGAGCTGCAACTCGGTCCCGGGGCGGGCGGCGACCCAGCGGCGCTGGAAGTCCGCGGTGTGCCGGCCGAGCGCCGCCCAGGCGTAGCCCATCCGCAGCCGGTCGTGCCCGGAGCCGGCCTCCCGGACCAGGTCGTCCACCTCACCGAGCACGCGCCGAGCGTGCGCCAGGACGCGCAGGCCGGTCCCCGTCGGGGTCACCTCGCGGGAGGTCCGCCGCAACAGCCGTACCCCCAGGGCGCGTTCGAGCGAGGCCAGTGAGCGGGAGACGGCCGCCTGGGAGACGCCGAGGGCGATGGCGGCGTCGGTGAACGTGCCCTCGTCGACGATCGCGACGAGGCAGCGCAACTGCCTCAGCTCCACATCCATGCGTCAAGCGTATGGATGATGGTGCGAGCGCATTTTGGGCAAAGATCGAACAGCCTGACGATCGGCGCATGCGAACCCGACCCGCACCCGCGTCGGCCCCGGCCCCGACGCCCGCAGCCCCGCTCGAGAACGCTGACCCGGCCGGTGACCGTCTCGCCGGTGTGACCACCATGATCGGCAGTGGTCTGTCCAACCAGACCGGCGCCGCGCTCGGCTCCCTCGCCTTCCCGGTCCTCGGTCCCGTCGGCGTCGTCGCCGTACGCCAGTACGTCGCCGCCCTCGTCCTGATGGCCGTCGGCAGGCCGAGGCTGCGGACGTTCACGTGGCGGCAGTGGTGGCCGGTCACCCTGCTGTCCGTGGTGTTCGGCACCATGAACCTCTCGCTGTACTCCGCGATCGACCGCATCGGCCTGGGTCTGGCGGTGACCCTGGAATTCCTCGGCCCGCTCACCATCGCCCTGGCGACGTCCCGCCGCCGCATCGACGTCTGCGGTGCGGTGATCGCCGCGGCCGGCGTCGTCACCCTGATGCGTCCGCGGCCCTCGACCGACTACGCCGGGATGGCTCTGGGCCTGCTGGCCGCCGTCTGCTGGGCGTCGTACATCCTGCTCAACCGCACCGTCGGCCGGCGCATCCCCGGAGCGCAGGGCGCGGCGGCCGCGTCCTGTCTGTCCGCCCTGCTGTTCCTGCCGATCGGCGCGGTCGTCGCCCTCCGGCATCCGCCGACGGCAGGCGCCCTCGCCTTCGCGGTCGCCGCCGGTGTCCTCTCCTCTGCCGTGCCGTACCTCGCGGACCTGTTCACCCTGCGACACGTCCCGGCACGGGCCTTCGGACTGTTCATGAGCGTCAACCCGGTGCTCGCGGCGATGGTCGGCCTGATCGGTCTGGGCCAGGACCTGGGCATGCCGGAATGGGCCGGCATCGGCGCCATCGTGGCGGCCAACACGCTGAGCATGCTGACGTCGCGAGAGTGATGACGAGTAATTCTCCCTGTCTTCCCGGGAGTTGGCTCAGCCCCAGGGACGAACTCCCGCCCCCACAGTGAACGCCCAGCGCACGTTCCTCCTCTTGCACGGCGAAACACCCCCCACCGAAAGGGATACGCCGTGCGCAGACGTACGCGTATACGCACCACTCCTGCGGGCCAGGTGATCCTCGCCCTCACGGCGGCGGGCTCCGTGCTCGCCACCCCACTTCCTCCCGCCTTTGCGGCCCCGTCGCCCGTGACCGCGGACCTCCGCGCGGACGTCGACCGCGACGGCCGTGTCGACGTCACGGGCGACACCGACACCGCGGGCGAGGACGGTTGGTCCGCCGGCCGTGGAGCGGTCTATCTGCCCAACATCGACGACGACACCAAGCGCTGCCCGGTCAAGGGCCCGGACGGCCGGCCACTGCCGGATGCCGGGCTGGCCGCCTGCAACGACGCCTCCGACAAGAAGGTCAACGGGCAGGGCGACGCCGCCGATCTCGCCCGCATACGGTCCGTACCGATGCCGGACCTGGTGTCCGGCGCGCGGGGCGGCGTGCGGGTGACGGCGGGGGCCGAGTACACCCGGGTCTTCCTCAAGCGCTCCGGCGCCTGGGTCCTCGTCACTCCCGACACCCGGCTGTCCGCGGCCGAATTGCGCTCCGGCGCCGAGTTCGGCGTCGAGGCCACCGACGTCATCCGGGACACCGCGAAGTGGGACGGCCGGGCGGTGATCCGGCTGACCGTGACCTCCGGCGGCCGGACCACGTCCGACGCGGTCACCCTGCGCGTCGCCCCGCTCCTGACCCACCACCACCTGCAGAACACCCAGCAGGTCATGGTCACCAAGCTGCCCGGCAACGACCCCGCCGACCGGCCCTACCGGCAGTTCGTCACGAACCTGGGCAACGAGGTGCAGCGCGCGGGGATCACCAAGCCGCTCGTGACCTTCGACAAGTACGGCGACATCTGGGCGCAGGACTTCGTCGAGCCGGCCTACGTCAGCATGACCGGCCCGGGCGGGCACCGTCAGGTGATGCGCGTGATGCTGCGGTCGGCGCAGCCCGACCGCGAGGCGGGCCGGGAGCTGTTCGAGAAGGTGCGCGGCCGCGACATCGGGGTGGTGCAGGTCTCCGGCGTGCGCGACTCGGAGGAGCGGACGCTCAACTCCATGGGGAACCTGGAGACCATCCCGCCCTACACGCACGGCGGGCGCTCCTTCCCGGCCGGCCGCATCATCACGGGCCATCGCAAGGACACGGGTTCCAGGCCGGCGCAGGCGATGCGCACCCTGCTGAAGTCCCAGGGCCTGCAGGACCCGCTCCTGCTGGACACCTCATGGCTGGGCGTCGGTCATGTCGACGAGTTCGTGCAGTTCCTGCCCGCCGACACGCCGCGCGGCTGGCGGATCGGGGTCGCCGACCCTGAGGCCGGACTGAAGCTGCTGCGCGACGCACAGCGTGACGGCCACGGCCGCACCAAGATGTTCTCGGTTCCGGACCTGGGCAACCAGCCTGCGCCCAGGGAGACCGTCGAACAGGCCCTCGCCTCCCGGCACTTCGTGGCCGACAACACCATGGCGGCTCAGCGCATCAAGGCCAATCTCGACATCCTCAAGCGCGAGACCGGCGTCACCGACGACGAGATCGTGCACGTGCCGGCCCTGTACACCCGGGAGGCCGAGATGTCCGCGGGCAACGGACGGGACGTGTCCGTGCCGCGTCTGACGCGCATGGGCGCAGACCCGTCGCTGGTCGGCTCACTCGGCAAGCACGGCCAGCAGAAGTGGCTCGACGGGAACGACCGCGGCGGCTCCGGCGCCCGGGCCGCCGTCCAGACCAGCGCCTACGTCCCCGGGGCCGTCAACGGCATCCTGCTCGCCCGCGACCGCTACCTCGCCCCGCGCCAGTGGGGTCCCGTCATCGGCGGCAAGGACATCTTCACGCAGGCCGTCACCGCGGCGTACGCACGAGCGGGTCTGAAGGTGTCGTACATCGACGACTGGTACACCTACCACCTCGGCATGGGCGAGGTGCACTGCGGCACCAACACTCTGCGGGACGCGTCCGCGGCGTGGTGGAAGTCGAGCTGACGGCTCCGTGGTGCGCGCCCCGCGCCCCGGCGCGGGCCACCGCAGCGCCCCCCCCCCGGGGTGTCCCCGGCCCCGCGGGTGCCAGGCCCCCACACGCGGTCGGGGGACACGTGCCGGGGGGCGCCCCGGGTGACCCCCC
>NZ_JBITLW010000014.1:0-6427 GCF_044465645.1 Streptomyces sp. NPDC049627
ATCCACGGCCGCGACTGACGTTTCCCCATGCCCACATCAACGAGCGATCAATTCAACAGTCACATGATCAACCCGCTTTTGTTAGAGCCAGTAAGCCGCGGGCTGTTCACCGTGATGCAGGACGCCGACGGCGACCTCCCTTCCAGGTATCCGGTGGCCGGCACCGTCCGGCCGTGAGCAACCGCGCACGTGTAACTGGCACGTGTCTGGACGCGGGTCGAGCCGGGCAGCAGGGTCAAGGGCGGGTCGTATGTGCTGGTGCTGGAGCCTGTGCACAGAACGTTCTCTCGGTGCACAGGCTCATGGGCCTGACCCGCTGGAGCCCAGACCACCGACGAGGCCACCAGGGCCAGGGAACTCATCACAACTGCTGTGCCATGTCTGCCGAACATCCACCCTCCACGGAATCCGTTCTTCACGAGGGTTGTCACTACCCCAGGCCGCTTCTGCTGTCCCCGGCTCATGAGTCACGCCACCGGCGCACCACGCGCGGTGCGCGTGGGAAATGACCCCCACGCCCCCCGAACGGGCGCCCTGATCATCACGGCCGACGGGTAGGAGAGCCCACTCGGATCGAAGCGCTCAACTCGAACACCGTGAGGAAGGAACCTCGATGGACCAGACAGCTGCGCAGAAGCTCGTCTTCGCCATGCTGGACGCGGATGGAGACGGAATCGTCTCCAGGGAGGAATACATGGCGCGCACCAGGAACGCGGCGCTGGCTATGGGACTCAAGGACGACGACCAGCTCGTCGTCACCGCACGCACCCTCGGCGAGCGCGCGTGGGCATTGATGGACGCCGACGGCGACGGAAAGATGACCTTCGACGAGTACGCGGCATGGGCCGGCGCCGAGGCATTCGACAACGTCTGCGCACCCGTCCTCGGCGCCCTCTTCGACCTCGCCGACACCAACCACGACGGCGCCCTCGACCTCTGCGAGTTCACAGCCCTGCGCACAGCACTGAACAACCCGGTCACCAACGCCGAGGCAGCGTTCACTGCCCTGGACACCGACGGCGACGGCCGCATCAGCCGCGACGACTACATCGCGTCCATCCGCGCTCACGTCACAGGCGAAGGCTCTCCCATGGGCAGGGCGCTGTACCGCAGGCCGCTATCCGATATCCCAGCGTGATGATCAACGCGCGACACGGAAGCCAGCAGTGACGGCTGATCTGGGTCGACTCCAACGCATCTGCTTCGGGTAGAGAAACACCTCCTTAGCTTGTTCCTTAACCTCGGGCCCGGTCGCGTGGTGACTCTTTGGAGTGATCGCAGGGTATGAGGGCGGCCTTCCTTGTGATCCTGAACTCTGCGACCGGGTACCGGAGTTCACGAGGAAGGCCGTGTGAGCTGACCGACGCGCTGCTGCGCGCGGAAGGTGTACCAGCGAAGCCCTTCTTCGGTTTCGGCGCGTCCTGCTCCGCCTGCCGGATCCGCTCCACCAGAAGATGTCCTCGACGGCGTTGGGGCAGCGCGTCGGCGTTCGGGCGATGGTCAGCAGGCGTCGATGAGTTCTTCGATGTGGCCAGCGAGACGGTGGTCGGGGAATGGAGCTGATCGCCGGCGACTTCGTCGACCTGGAGGCGGTCGGCGGCTGCGCAGGGTACGTGGGAGTGGCTGTGCAGTTGTGTCGGCAGCGGGAGCAGTGATGTCCTGCGAATGTTGGTGTCGTCGACACCACGCACCTCACACCCGCCCAGGCCGCCCTGCAAGATCACAGAGGCTGCCAACGGTTTCAGAAAACGACCTGCCGGCGTTGACCCCCGCAGGTGACAACAAGCCTGCCTATGTCACGACTAGCGTGCTTCGGCTCAGTTCCTGTGACTGAGCAGCACGCCAGTTGGTTGTGACCGCGCTTCCGTGATGGCTCCGACCGCTCACGGAGTTGTCTCGGCCGTTCACGGCGATGTGGATCGGCGACCGTAGCTGGAAGCCCCGGCTCTAATTCCGGCGTAGCACTCGGGTTGCGCCTGCCGCGACCGTCGTGGCCAGAAGCCAGCCAGTGCCGATGAGTGCGACGGCGCTCCATTGCATCATTCCGCTCGGCGCGTAGGAGCGTTCCTGTCCCAGGTCTACTAGGGGCAGCAGCAGGTCTAGCGTGTAGATCGCGGGCTGGAACGGCGGTGGCGTGCCGTCGCCCACGGCCATGGGTGGCCAGACAGCGAAGCAAGCCGTTCCAGTTGTCAGCAGACACAGCAGCAGCCATACGGCACGAAGGGGGCGGTAGCCGTAGCCCACCGTCGCGTCCTGGAGAAGGCTCCACAACCTGGCAGGGGGCGGCAGCGTGCGCCGCATTCTGCGGTGCCTTGCGACCAAGACGGCTCTGGCATCGGCGTCCTGGCCTTGACGCCGATAGGTGGCGGCCAGCTGTTCGTACGGCTGGGGCACGAACCCGGCAGGGTCACGGCCCAGCCAGGGCAAGCGTTCCCGAGCCGGGAGTGCGGGGTGCAGGCTGTCGTATGCGGCGCCGTCGAGGATCATTCCGGTGGGCCAGGCCGCGGGAGCGTCCTCCAGCAGCCCTATTTTGCTGTGGCGTAGATCGATCACGCCGGCCGGTGCCTCGCGCATGCGAAGCGAGAGGGTGGCTGTGGATGATCCGAGAAAGCTCAGGGCCGACTCGTCGGCGGGCGTGTCGAGGACAGCGTCATCGAGGCAGACACGGCTGCGGACCGTGACGTTGATGAGGGATATCCTGCCGTGCACGGTGAAGCCAGTGCACAGGAGCGCGCCGCCGGTCTCAACTCCGTTGGCGTTCAGGGCGGGTTGGCCGTTGAGTGCGTTGAGTTCGGCGCCTTCGAAGAGAGCGGAGCCACCGAACCGCGAGTCACGCAGGTTGATCATGCCTTGAGCGATGAATCCATCTCGGCAGTTGAGGTCGCCGCCCACGCGCAGTCGGGAGGCGTTCAGAGCAGCATCTGTACTCGGCATGGTGGAAGAGACGTCGAAGCGGGCTCCCTTGAAGAACACACTGCCGCGCACCGAAGTGTCGCTGAGAATGACGGGGCCATGCACGACCAGACCGTGCCCGGACCAGATGTCGCCACCCACCTCTGCAGCGCACATGAGCAGAGCGTACGCACCCGGTCCGGTTCCGGGGCCGGCTAGTTGGCAGTCCTCCATCCTGATTGATCCGCCGATGGAGGCCCCATAGAGGTTGATCTGCCCGGTGCCCGTGAAGCCGGAGTCCATGAACAGACCGCCGCCCACGGTGAGCTCCGGCGCCCGAAGCCCCGCGTCGCCGCTGATGCGCGTGCCTCGCAAGACCAGGACGTCCTGTATCCGGGCGCTGTTCAGGAGCACGGCGCCGGTGCAGTCCAGGGCCGATGCCCAGAAGTCCTCGCCCACCTCGACGGACTGCGCGTCGAGCGCGGCCTTGCCATGGGGCGGATGCAGGGCGGTGTCCGTCAAGGACAGTCGGTTTCCGACCGTCAGGGAGCGTAGATCCACCGTGCCGGTGACGGTACAAGCAGTGATCTCGCACTCGTGGGCGACACGGGCACCGACGAGGCTCAGTCCAGGCATCGTGCAGGCTCTGAGTTCGAAAGCGGCGTCGAGGTGCGCGTTGTCAAGCCGCGGAGTCGCGTCGAAGCTGCATCGGTCCAGGCGGACCGAGCCGGCGACGGTGACCTCGGCAAGGTCCAACTCTCCAGTGATATGTGCGCCGCGTAGCCACAGGCGGGCCTGACAGCCGCGGTGGGGCGAGGGCGCGGTGACCAGAAGATGGCGGAGGGCGGTACCGCGTAGCTCGGGAACGTCCTCGCACCACTCGCCGGACCGATACGCCTCCCACATCAGCCGCTCGCGCGTGCTCCATTCGTCCGGCGGGTCGTCCTGCGCCAAAACGGCACCCCCCTGTGCCCTGAAAAAGAGCGGTCCAAACGGCTCGTCGTCACCCCACTACCGTGTCGGCCCTGCTTGACTCTCAGAGCATCGGGCCCGCCCGGAACGGCCGACAAGGAGGCAGGCCAGAGCTTCGACACAACCCCATCCTGGTTGTGTACGAGAATGGCCTGCAGCAGACGTATCACGGAGCTTCTTCGAGCTGGCCACCAATCAGGTGACGGTCCATGACGCGCAACGAGCGAGGCCCCCGAGCTGCTGATCGAGATGTCTGATGTCTCAACCACGTTGCTCGGGGGGGGGCTCGCTGGTCATCTATCCTGCCGCACTCGACCTGACGCATGCGCTCGTGGAGTGGGTGACCATGCTCGTCGTCACCGTGAGCTCGACCGGCGCTGCAAGCTCCGCCCGTCTCAGCGTGCGATGGTGGCACTGGTGTACCTGCGTGAACACACCACCCTCGCGAAGGTCGCCGCCGGGTTCGGGATCAACGGCTGCGGTCGGCTCTCGGCTCCCTGGGCCTGGCACTCGCCGGACGAGCGGCGGCCGGTTCGCGGAACTTATCGGCATCTGGTCAGCCGCAGCACCGTCCTGCGGACGGTTCATGCGCCGGCAGGGCCGACCCCGCCGCCTCCGACGCCGGTCGCCGTCGACGAGTACGCGATGTGCAAGGGCCGCCTCTACGGCACGGTGCTGGTGCACATGGACACTCGACGGCCGGTGGAGCTCTTGCCCGACCGGGAGCCGGAGACGCTCGCCGCCTGGCTTGCTCAGCACTCACGGATCGAGGTCTCTGCCGTGACCGGGCCCTGTTTTGCGCGAAGGGCGCCACGCGGATCAGATCCGCGAGATAGTTCAAGGTGGCGCTCGACAGCCGCAGGCGGGCGGTGTAGACACGGCCGTCAGGGCCCTCGACGGTTTCGTTGGCTTTCTTCACACCGAACTCAACTACCGTCGGCGGCAGGTCGGTTACACCCACCCGCTCTTCGAATCCGGCGACTACGGGCGCACGGTGAACTTGCCGTCACCCCGCTTGTGCGGCCAGCCGCGATCGGCCAGCTTGGCCAACTTCCCGCGCAGCGGCTCCAGCTTGCCCCGCACCCCGGTGTCCAGACCCAACGCCTCACCGACGGCCCGGGTGGCGACCGGCCTGCCGCACGGCGGCCAGGATGCGCTGGAAGTCCGCCGGCAGCGCGGACCCGGCCACCCCTGACGCCCGGTCCGGGACCAGCCGCACCGCCCGACCCGCCAGCGGCGACTCGGCCGTTGCCCGCTCGTCAGCGAGCTGCTCGCTCATCCGCTGCCACACCCGCACCGCCACGGCCAGCTCGTCCCGCTCGGCCCGCACCTCGGACAGCTGCTTGACCAGCTGCTCTTCGAGTTCATCCAGCTCCGCGCGGCGCGCGGTGATCCGCTCATGCACCTCGGGGTCCACCATGCGCCGGAGCGTACGAGCGCAACGCGCGATGGCGGATGAGAAGCCGGAAACCCGCACCTGTCAGACGATCTACGCCCCAGACTGCCGCTTACCGAGCAGCCCCGGCATCAGACCGTCCGGATCCGGTCCCGCACCTCCGGCCGTACCTCGAACCCGGCCGCCTTGTACGTGGCGACGCCGCCGACGTTGGAACTCGGCGTGCATACACGTACGCTCGACGAGCCCATCTCCCGCAGCGCGGCCGCCCCGGCCACGGTGATCGCCCGGCCGTAGCCGCGACCACGGTGGTCCTCGTGGACGCCCATCGGCTCGACCAGCCCCGGCTTCCCCGGGCCGGCCGACCACACCGTCACCACCGCCGCCACGCTGCCCTGGTCGTCATAGGCGCCCAGGCAGCGGGCGTCGGCGTAGAACGGTCCCGCCGACATCGCGTGCCAGTACTCGCGCGTGGGCCGCGAGCTGTTGAACGCCGACCGCAGGACGTCGGCGAAGTCCTGCGCCTGCTCTGGGCCGATCGACTTGATCCGCACGCCGGGGTCCTCCACCGGCTCGGCGAGGTCGCGGAAGAGCGGCGTCCACGGCTCGTCGACGCCCCAGTCCTCCTTGCTCAGCAAGTCGTGGAGCAGCAGGCCCAGCGGCGCCTCGATGGACACCGCTCCTTCCGGCAGCACGCCGCGCTCGGGCAGCGAAAAGTCCTCGACGAGCCGCCGCGCCAAGTCCTCATCCTGGAAAGCGTCCGGAGCGACCGTCATCCGCACCAGAGTCGGCGAGTCGAGCATCCCGACCGCGAGAATCCGCCCGTCCCGACTCCAGGTCCGGACCACCTCGGCCGTTTCGGCCGTTCCGAACCGGTAGTTCCAGGCGATGTCCCCGGAATGCAACTGCATCGGCGCTTCGTCGTACTGCCATTCCCGCAGCGCGGCCATGGCCTCGCGTACCCCGTCGACAGTCGGCGTACCCAGCACAATCGTCATAGCCGGGATCAGACACTCCATCCCGAGGGTCTGCAACCGATTAACCGGGCCGGGGGGGGGGGGGCCCCCCCCCCCCCCCCCCCCTCCCCATCAAAAAAAAAAACAACCACACACGGGGGCCCGGCGGCGCCGCCCGGGGGGGGGGGGGGCGGGGCCAGCACCGCGCCCG
>NZ_JBITLW010000014.1:6437-199210 GCF_044465645.1 Streptomyces sp. NPDC049627
CACCCGTCCCCCCTCTACCGTGGGCGACCCAACAAAAATCCTCTTCGCGGTTAACACACACCCCACCCGGTGGGTCTACAACAAATAAACCGGGCCGCCCGCGCCCCCCGCCGCGCCCCGACCAGGAGCTACTACTCCAGTAATAGCCCAGCAGCTTCGGTGCCCTCGTTCCGCGCGGTGTGTGGTGATCCGCTCATGCACCTCGGGGTCCACTATGCGCCGGAGCGTACGAGCGCAACCCGAGACGGCGGGCGAGAAATCGCAAAACCTGCACTTGCCAGACGATCTATACCTCAGACCGCCGCCCACGACCAGCACGAGTACGCCGAAGACAACTCATGCCAGGCCCGTGACCAGCACCTTCACGATGCACACCGCTCAGTGGTACCACCACAAGAGTTGAGCCAGAGCCGCTTCCCACCGGCACCATCAGCCGTGGATCAAACTGTCAGCTGCCTCCGCGAAGGCTCGGACGCGCGCGGTGTGACGGTCAGTCGGCCAGACCAGGACCCATTCCAGGGCAGGGGCGTCGCTGATGGTGAGGTAGGCGATGTCGGGGCGCGCGTAGTAGCGGCGGGCGTGGGCGCCGGCGGGGAGAGCGCCTTGGCCGGCGCCGACGAGGTGAGTGCCTCCTGGAACGTCACGGCCGTCGGATCTGCGGTGGCGGGAGGAGTGTCGGCCTGGCAGGACGGGGTTGCCGTGTGCCCCGGAGGCCGTATCTGGGGGACGTGTGTCACGTCGGCGGCCAGGACGCTTGCGCGGCGGGCGAAGGCGTGGCTGACGGGAACCGCGAGCACTTGCGCCTCACGCGCCAGGACCGAACCGTGGGTCAGGTCGGGGTCGTCGATGGGCAGAGTCGTCAGCCCAAGGTCTACCTCTCCCGAACGGATCCGTCGCAGCATCTGGTCGACCTGCACTTCCTGGATGCGCACCTGGCAGTCGGGCGCCTGCTCGCGGAAGACCTGCGTCACACCGGCCAGGAGCTGCGCGGCGGCGGCGCTGACGAAGGCGACATGCAGGGCACCGGACAGGCCGCCCCCCCCCTCCGTCTCGGTCGCGCGCTGTACCGCGGCCCCCAGGCTGTCCCAGCCGGATCAGGTGTCGACTGACAGTTCGCCGGTCGATCACAAGACCGATACTGACAAGTTCGTCGCTGATCCGTGGCACGGACCACTCGTGCTCGCGGCGCCAGAACTCGATCTGCTCGATGACCCGTGCTGGAGTCGCGTTCGGACTCCGGTGCGGACTCGACGGCCGGTCTTGCAATCCCGCATCACCGTATAGCCGCCAGCGATTTACCCACTTGTCGGCGCATGCGCGAGAGATACCCGTCTCAGCGGCGACGTGGGCAATAGGACGTGCCTGCCACCGCTTCATGAGCCGCCTACGGCGCTCGACGCTCAGGGGCGCATTCGCGTGGGGCACTCATCGTCCTCTCGAAGTCAGACGACGGCAGGCGCGACACCTATCGTGCGCGCCTGCCGCGTTGCGGCCTTTCAGTCCTGCGGTGCGACGCGGATACGGTTCCCGTCAGGATCGGCTGCGAGGAAGGTCAGCCCGAACCCCGCATCATGAGGCTCGTGCAGGATCGTGACGCCCTTGGACTGCCACTGCTTGAAGGTCGCGTTGATGTCGTCGGGTCCACCGTCGATGGCCAGGCAAACCTCACTGGTGCGCGAGACGTCCGGTGACAGATGCTCGAACTGGCCGGACCACAGACCGAGGTCAGCGCCTGGCCCGAGGTCGAAGGTGATGTATCCCGGAGTCTCGAACGAGGGGCTCATGCCGAGGAGGTCGCCGTAGAAACGAGCTGCGGCGGGAGCGTCGTTCACGTAGACGATGGACACGACGGATGTGAGCATGCTTGTTCCTTCTCGCAGGTGGCAGGTACGCATCCACCAGCCTGACCGGGATATGCGCCGCATCGTGTCGCAATTCCTGAAAACCTTGGTGTGTGACGCCAGACCGCTTCTTCTCCCTGATGCTGCTCCTCGAATCGAGGGATGCCGTGACCACACAGGAGCTTGCCTCGGCGCTCGGGGTGTCCCTTCGAACCATCACCCGGGACCTGAACTGGCTCCGCGACGCCGGTCTGCCGGTGACCGCACAACGGGGCCGCCTCGGAGGCGTGACCATGCTGCCCGGATCCGGACTCGACCTCACGCGACTCACACCGGGCGAGCGTGATCATCTGTCGCTCACCGGGCTGGATGAAAAGCAACGTGCGGAGCTCAACGCATCGGTCGAAAGCCAGCGCGCGCTCTCCAAGATCGCCGCTACACAGCCACGTCGAGTTCATGAACTCCTGCCGCTCACCGACGTAGTGCACGTGGACAGCCGTCCCTGGCTCCAGGCCCGTGCTTCCGGCACGACTCCGGCTTCGCTGATCGGCGCAGTGCGGCGCAGTCGCCGACTACGGATCGAGTACGACAGCCCCCACGAGTCATGCCCACGCGACCTGGTCGTGGATCCCTACGGGCTGTTCGCCAAGGCCGGCATCTGGTACCTCGTCGCCGACTGCGCCCGAGTGCCACGGATGTACCGACTTGAACGGATCACGACGTGGAAAGAAGTCGACCAGCCACGACGGATCCGCGAGAACCAGACGCTGGCCACCGTCGCTGCAGCGCTCATTGCTCAGTGGGAACACAACCACGCGATAGAGGTCAGCGCCACCATCGACCAAACCCAGATCGAGCGAGCCCAACGGATCTTTGGCCAACGACTCGTCCGGGACGGCCATGAGGAATCCGCCACCGGCCACAAGGTGACGATCCGCTTCCTGCATCTGGAGGACGTGCGAGCACTACTGCCGTTCGGGAGCGCCATCACTGTGCACGGCCCCACCGAAGCCAGGGCTCACCTCAGCGACCTCGCCACCAATCTTGCCCACCACTATGCGCCGTCACCAACGTCCTGACACGCAACAACTAGCCGGTGAACGCTTCGTTGGAGGCGATGGCGATGCTGTTCTTCTCCTCCTGCTCGGTCAGCACCTGGAAGAGCCTCTGGGCGCCGCAGCGGTCGAGTTCGAGGGAGCCGAGTTCGTCGATTTCGAGCACGTCGACGCGTCCGTAACGGGCGATGGTCCTGCCGAGTTGCTTGTCGTCGGCGGCCCCACACCTGCTGTCTGCTCGCCCTATTCCTGGGTGGCTGGATTTACCTCAGCTGCGCCACCTGACCACCACTCACAGCCGGTTGGTCCAGACGACAAAGGCCGCCGGTCTGTAGCGACTTCATCGGAACGGTGGAGGAGGATCTCACAGGTCGGCGATGCTCCCGGTATGGGGGATTTTTCACAGCAGGAATATCGCCGGATGCTCGATCTCGCAGTTGCCGTTCTGGAAAGCAGGGATCCCGAGACTCTCTGGCATCTCGTGGGCCAGGAGGTGATCCATGTCCTGCACGCCACTACAACGATCTTCGTGGAGCTGCACTGGCGGAGCAAGACGGGGCACGCGGTGGGGTGGGCCCCCACGTGGGTGGGCAGTACGCCGCTTGCCGATCTCGTAGGGCGCAGGATGCACCAAGGACATCCGCTGTCCCGCTATTCCGTGAAGGGTGAGCGCACTCCGATCACCGTCGACGAAGTGGCCGATCGAACCGCCTGGTTGAAGTCGGACTGCTACAACGAGGCCTACGAAGTCTATGGAACGACCCGTCAGATGGTGCTGGCCCTGCCCCTCCCGGGGGAGGTGATAAGCGGTTTCATCATGGGACGCGCCGGGCGGAACTTCACTGACCGCGAGGTCGCTCTGGCCTCCGGCATACAGCCGCTGCTGCGCAGCGTGGACGTCCATCTACAGGAGTTGGCGGCTACGCAGTGCCGCTCCGATCGAGCTGTCCTCCACGCTGGAGCAGCGTGCCGCCGCAATCGGCATCACCCCGCGCGAACTGACCGTTCTTGGTCTACTGGCCGAGGGGCTGACCGCGGCCGCTATCGCCCACCGCCTAGGCATGTCGGTCAGTACCGTCAACACCCATTTGGAACGCATCTACTGCAAGCGCGACAGCTGCGACCGGCTCACCACCGTGCTCCGTGCCCGCGAACTGCACTTGTGGGGTTGACGGCGCATCCGGCGTCCCCAACGAACCATGCACCGGTAGGAAATTCTTCCGATGGCCGACTTCCTGGTCGGCGACGAACCTGCTTCTGGAGCGCGGCGACCGTCACGAGGACCGCACCGCGTTCAAATCGGGGGGCCGAGGGAGTTCCCCATCCGCTCTCTCTTCGTCACCTCACAGAACTCCGAAGGCGCCTTCCCACCCAGCGGATACACGGCCATCCCTCACGACCTGAACAAGGGGGAAGCAGGCTGCTACCTGCGCTTCTGCTACACGACCGACCTCGACGCTGGAGACCCTGTCACCGGCCTCAACGTCCTAGCCGGCCCGAAGGCGACCCCACCAGTGGAGGACGGGCGGGAGCCGTGCCTCTCGTCTACGCCCGGTCATGAAGCCTTCTGCAGCTCGCCTGCACACGTGCACGCCGACTGCACTGAACGATCCGACTTACAACGGCTAACACAATGAGGTGGATCGTCCCAGATGGCCGTGCGCAGGGCGGCAGTTGAGCGTTCGGGCCGGTGTGGGGAAATCGCCGTGGATCGTGTCGGATGAGCTGTGGGATCGTCTTGAACCGCTGCTGCCGAAGCGTGAGCGGCGCTTCCGGTATCCGGGGCGCAAGCCGCTGCCGGACCGGGAGGTGCTGTGCGGGATCCTCTACGTGCTGCACACCGGGATCCAGTGGGAGTACCTGCCACAGGATCTCGGCTTCGGCTCGGGCATGACCTGCTGGCGACGGTTACGGGACTGGAACGAGGCCGGCGTCTGGCAGCGACTGCACGAGGTCCTGCTCGCCGAACTGAATGCGGCGGCGAAGCTGGACCGGTCCCGCTGCGTGGTCGACTCCTCCCACGTCAGGGCCCTAAAGGGGGAGCCACATGGGTCCGTCGCCGGTCGACCGGGGCCGAGCCTGCTCGAAGCACCACCTCCTCACCGACGGGCACGGCACCCCACTCGCAGTTCTGCTGACCGGCGGCAACCGCAACGACGTCACCCAGATCCTGCCGCTGCTCGACGCCATCCCGCCGGTCCGCGGTCGCGTCGGCCGGCCCCGCCGCAGGCCAGACTCCCTTCGCCGACCGCGGCTACGACCACGACATCTACCGCGACCAGGTCCGCAAACGCGGCATCGTGCCCGCGATCGCCCGCCGCGGCACACGACATGGCACCGGACTGGGCACCTACCGCTGGGTGATCGAGCGCAGTTTTGCGTGGCTACACGGCTTCCGGCGACTGCGGATCCGCTGGGAACGGCGAGCAGACATCCACGAAGCCTTCCTCAAGCTCGCCTGCTGCCTTGGCGCCTGCGCGGACGCCCCGGCTTCCCAGCGACGGGCGAAATGCCGTCGACCAGGGCCAGGGTCTTCGCTGGCATTGGCCGCAGTGGTGATGCCTTGAACGGGGTGCCTTTCCCGCCGCAGATCAGGTGGTGTTTACAGATCTGTCCGGAGCCGACCCCTGCTCCACCGGCAGCAGTTGCCAGCTGACGTCGTTACAGAGCACGTACAGGACGCCCGCTGCGGCAGCGGCCGCGCCTCTACGACGGCCAGGGCGATTCGTCGGTGGCCGGGACGCCTTCCAAAGGAAGGCGATCGCGGTAGTACTCCGACTCCAACCAGTCCTCCTTCACGAAGACCGGCCGCGACATTCGCACGCCACCGACCTCCTGTGAGCGCAGAAGGACCCCCAGATCGGTCAGGGCGAGGGAGCCATCGAGGGTGTACAACAAGCAACTCCCGCACTCGGCGGCGTAGTCAAGGAGGAACTGGTGCGCCTGCTCGGGATCGCGGCCGGCCAGCGCAAAGCCCGCCAGCAAGACCTGCGGACCCCTGACCGCATCCAGGGCAATGCATGCCAACTCGCCCGCGTCGTAGAACACCTTCACCCCATCCGCGAAGTCCTCCTGCCCGTAGGGGCCGCCCACCAGTTCCTGCGGCTCAGAGACCCGAAGCGCGTTGGCGACCTCGGCCGGGCTCATCCCGAATCGCAAGGCCCCCACACCGACTCCGGGCAACAGCTCCCAGTGCTCCCGTCTCTCGCTCCTGCTCACGCGATCCGCCCCTTCAAGCGACCATCTCCTATGGCCCGGCATCACGCGCGAGACCAGCGCCCAAAGTGCCAGCTGCACCGGCCGAGCGCCAACTGAAGCGCTAGGGGCTTTCCTTTGGATCATCGGGCGGCCCAGAGGAACATGCCTGCGATGTGAAGCCCGGCCAGGTAGATGGTCGCGGTCTCTCGTAGCGGGTGGCGATGGCTCGCCACTGTTTGGGGCGGTTGATGCACCGCTCGACGGTGTTCCGTTGCTTGTAGGTCTCGCGGTCGAAGGCTGATGGTCTGCCGCCCCGGCTGCCCCGTCGCAGCCGATGGCCACGCTGATCCGCCGGTACCGGGATCACCGCCCGGATGCCGCGTTTTCGCAGGTGTTGGCGGATTGCGCGGGAGGAGTACGCCTTATCCGCCAGGACTACGTCCGGCCTGGTGCGCGGCCGCCCGCGCCGTCGGGGAACGCGCAAGCGGGTCTCATGACGTCGGTAAAGGCGGGCGCGTCACCGGCCTGTCCGGCGGTGAGAACGAACGCGAGGGGCCGGCAGCGGTCGTCAGCAGCGAGGTGGATCTTGGTGGTCAGTCCGCCGCGGGCCCGGCCGATGGGTGATCGTCCGGTTCACCGGCCAGGGCCCCTTTTTGCGGGCCCCGGCCGCATGCTGCTGAGCACGCACGATGGTGGAGTCCACCGAGACAGCCCTTGTTGGTGACCACCCGGGTATGCAGGGCGTCCGTCTTCCGCAGCACGAGCAGCACATCGTGAGGCATCGTCGACTGCGACATGCCCAGCCAACGACCCAGCTCCGCACTCCAGATATACGACTGCAGATCGTACTTCCGCCCCTCCGGCGCCCGCGACTTCGCGTACAACCACCACTGGCAACCGCGCCGCGTCCTCTAGCCCAGCCAGCGACTCATCCGCCAGCAGCGCCCGGATCGCGGCCAGAGGCCGCAGCCGCATACGCCGCCCCAGTCGCAGCGGATCCTCCAGGTCGCTATGACCACGGCTACGCCGACAGCGAGTACGACGTCGTCGCCATCGACCGTGGCCCGCGCGCACAATGCCCGGCGTGGCAGATCGCGGTGCGCGGCAAGGACGGCCTGGTGCGCGAGCAGTGCTTGCGGTGGGGTTCCCGCACGGACTGGGTGGTCGCCCAGCCGACGGCTGGTGCTTCCGCGGATACCTCGTAGGCCTGACTGCTGCCTCCCGGGCAGCCGGGCAGCCGGGCAGCCGGGCAGCCGGGCAGCCGGGCAGCCGGGCAGCCGGGACGCAACGAGGGCAATGGAAGGTGGGGGGCATGCTCCGAGCCATCACGAGCAGCACCCATTGCCGGAGCCGAAGGACGAAGGGATCTGGGGTTGCTGGCTCGAGGGGTCATTGAGCAGGCTTCGGCTGATCCATAGGGGCGAACATAAGTAAAGCGCTGGCCTGCTCGCTCCCTGTTACAGGCAGCGCCGTCTAGCGTAGGCTCGTGAATATCAGGCGAGCCTGGCAGGGCACACCGGGTGCTGCGGCTAAAGGGGTCCGACAGTTGCAGGTGTCCTTCTTCTGGATGATGGACCTGCGCCGGTTTCGCTGGGTACTCCTGGTCGACGCTTTGATTTTTCCCGTAACAGCCGTCATCGATATGACGATGGGAGGGAGCGACCAAGCTATCACAGGGCTCCTGAGAATTGCAGTCGCAGTAATTAATTTGGTGGCCTGGTTCGATATTCGGCGACATGTGGTCGCGACTGCACTTCCGCTTCCTCCTTGGGGCCTCCCGAGCGTTGTCGCGGGGCAGGCCTCGGTCATTCCTTTCCTCTGGTTTCCATTCTGGATTGAACTCGGTGGGGACCTTCACGACGCTCTCGACATTTCGCTGCTGATCCTGACGGGAGTGCTGTTCTTTTTCGCTGCGGCTGTGACTCTGGGTGCCATTGTCGGGCGGCAGGGATCCCTGACTGTGACCTGGGGTATCGTCGTTGCCCTATTGCCTCTTCTTGGCATCCTGCAATTCTGGTATATGACCTTTTACAGGCCAGCGCATGAGCGTCCACGCGTAAACGTCGTCGCTGAACTTGACGAGACAGGGCGCCACAGGGGCGTTAGCCATATGCGAGGGACCGTCACGTTGGAGAACGTTGGAGAGGCTGAGCTTGATGTCCTCGGAGCGTTCTATACAGTCACGGGTCACGACATGGGTTCCGCCGGTCACGTGATGACCGATAATGACGTAAGAAGAGCCTTGGACAAGCCAAAGGTGGGTTGGCGGGAAGGCGGCGGTGAAACAAAGGTACTGAAAGTTGGTCGCCTGATCCGGCATGGCGGCCACTTCACCCGGGGGCAGAAACTGAAAACGTCATTTGTCTTCGACGTCAAGAATGATCGACAGGAGAAGCTAAGGCTGAACGTTGCCCTTTCCCTGCTCAACAGGGAAGGCGATTTGAACCAATTCACGCAGTGCTCCAGTGACGACTCGTATGTGTGTTTCCAAGCCGAGCTGCCTTCTCAGAGTCTTCTTCGATACGTACTCGGCGACAGTCCAGTGACCCGTGTCTCCCTTATTCGCCCGTCAAAGGATGTTCCCGTTCCGCACTTGGCGACCGAATTCCTGGCGCTCAGTTGGGATGCCGAAGCCAAGCCGGAATATCAGGCAGTGCAGAAGATTGACATCTTCCGGGACAGCCGAGGAGTAACGAGCAGCGTCGAATACCGATTGGACCCCTAGGGCACTTCGCGGAGTCTGACGGACGGGGTCGACCACGAATCGTGATAGGCCACTGCGGCGATCGTCGGCCGTCGTCGCGGAACTCGGCCGCCTGGACCGCAGGTGCACTACGCATGTCATCGCGCATGCACATGCTCGTAATCGGCCAGAGGCAGCACCGTACGCCGCGGCGGAGCCGGAGCAGCCAGCACAGGTGATCGACCTGATGGCCGCGCCGCCAGGGCACCGGAGTAACGAGGGTGAGCGGGCTTGGATAGCCCGGCCGGCTCGTCGGGCGCCGCCGCGGCCGAGGTAGCTCAGCAGGGCGTCCCACTTCTGGGACCCGGGTGGGAGGGCAACTGCTCCTGCACCTGCATCACCTTCCATCGCGATGCTGACTCTGACGGGGCTCGCCATGTCGGGCGCACAGGAGGAGGACGCGAGCCTGGCGTCCGGGCTCTTCAACACCGCGCAGGCGGTGGGCGGTTGCCTGGGCCTGGCGATGCTCTCGGTCTTGGCGACGAGCCACACCGACGGCCTGCTCGACCGGGGCGCGGAGGTGGTGGCGGTCGCGGCGCAGGGGTATCAGCTGGCGTTCCGGATGGCGACGGCGTTCGCGGTGGCGGCACTGGCCCTGGCGGAGGCCGTCCTGCGCGAGCGGCCGTCCTGAACCGGACGCCGGGACGGGGCGGCGGGCCGATACCCGCCGCCCCTGTGCGGTTTCCCGGTGTCAGACGAACGCCTGCCGGTGGTCCGCTGCCCACTCCCGGTATGTCCGTGCCGGCTTCCCCAGCACCTCCGGGACGTCCTCGGTGACGACCGCGTTGCCGCCTCCGCGCACGAAGGCGGTACCGGAGAGGATGCCCTCCGCCTGTGCGTCGTCGAAGCCCCACACGGTGAGCAGATGGTCGCGTGTCTCCTCCGGGGAGAGCTCCCGCGTGGCGACCGGTCGGCCGAGGATCGAGGCGAGGTGGGCGGCCTGTCCCGGAACGCTGATCATCTCCGGCCCGGTCAGCGTGTACGTCCGCCCCGCGTGGCCGTCGTCGACGAGGACCCTTGCCGCGACCTCCGACACGTCACGCGGATCGATCACCCCCGACAGTCCGTCAGCGGTCATGTTCGGCACCGGCTCGCCCTGTCGGATCGCCGGCGCCCAGCTCAGCGTGTTCGAGGCGAACGACGAGGGCCTCAAGATCGTCCACTCGGCCCCGCTGTCCCGTACCGCCCGCTCACCGGGCACATGCCACTCGCCGGACGGGCCGACGTCGGGATCGCCCGTCGCGATCGCGGAGAGCTTGACCAGCCGGTGAACGCCCGCCGCGCGGGCCGCCACCACCAGTGCCTGGTCGTGCCGCGAGCCCGGGCCGGGTGCGCCCAGCAGGAACGCGGCCGTCACCCCGGACATCGCCCCCTCCAGGGAACCGGGGTCGAGGTAGTCCCCGCGTACCACCTCCACGCCCGGGGGCACGCGGGCCTTCGCCGGATCCCGGGTCAGGGCGCGCACCTTCTCGCCGCGCGCCGAGAGCTGCCGTACGACTTCACTGCCGATGGTGCCGGTAGCACCCGTCACAAGAATCATGTCCACAACGGTGGGCGCCGGACGGCGCCGGACTCTTGGAAATTCCGGCACGGTTCACGGGCCCGGACGGGTGTGCGCCCGGCTTACGGTGGAGGGGTGACGAAGACCATCTCCCGGCAGGTCCTGCGCACACCCGAGGCACTGCGCCCGTGGGTCACGGGTATCGGTCCCGTGTCCGTGGGCGCGGAACCGGCGGAACCGTACGTCCACCTGCCGGACGCCACCACGAAGCTGATCTTCCGCCTCGGGGAGGACGGCCGCCGCAGCACCCTGGTCGTCGGTCCGCGCACTCGTGCCTCGTACCACCGGGGCAAACGGTTCGTCTCCTGCCTCGAGATGCGGCTGACGCCCGGTGGCACCCGGCCCCTGCTCGGCGTGCCGGCGGTCGAGCTGGCGGGCCGTGCGGTTCCCCTGGGCGACCTGCCCGGCGGCACCGCGGGCCGGCTGGCCGCCGAACTGGGGCGGCTGGACCCGGAGGATGCGGTGGCGCACCTCGCGGACGTGCTTTCCGAGCGGCTCGCGTCCGCCGCCGACCGTTCCCGCACGGAACTCGTGCGCGCCGGTGTCGACGCGATGTCGGTCAGAGCTGGCCGGCTCCCCCGGCCGGTGGGCGACGTGGCCCGCGAACTCGCCGTCAGCGAGCGGCAGTTGCGCAACCTGTTCGCCGAGGGGGTCGGCCTGTCCCCCAAGCACTACGCCCGCATCGATCGGGTGCGCACGGTGCTGTCCCACGCCGTCACGCACCCCTGGGCCGAACTCGCCGTCGCCACCGGCTACTACGACCAGTCCCACATGACGTCCGACTTCCGCACGCTGATGGGCGTACCGCCCCGGTCGTTCTTCACCGGCCGCCTCCCGGACCCGCAGCCCTGCCGGGCCGTCGCCCGCCGCTGACGGAAGGCCGCCAGTGACAGAGCCAGACCCTGGCCACCGTCGCTGCAGCGCTCATTGCTCAGTGGGAACACAACCACGCGATCGAGGTCAGCGCCACCATCGACCGCGCGGTCCGTGTCCACGCGGCCACCGACAATGCCTCCTGCCCGCTGGAGTGGAGCTGTTCCTGCCACAGGAAATGGGCAAACGATCACCAGCGGCGAAAGCGGGCCGGGGCCCCCGACGAGATCGGGCATGTCTCCAACACCCGTCTGGCTCTGGGGCCTGTGGACCGTCCGGCCGGGCAAGGGCTGGCGGTGCCGGTGATCGTGGCCGATACCGGCTACGGCCGCATGACCTTCCGGCTCGCTTTGGAGGAACGTGGCTTCTCCTACGTCCTGTCCGTGGATCCGAAAGAGATCGCTCGCCCGTTAACAGCCGAGCCGTATCAACCCGTCTATGGCGGGCTGGGCCCGCCCACCCTGCCTCGCTACGGCGAACCGGCCCACCCTCTGCCCGATCTCCTCAGCGCCTCAACTTCATTCCAGCGTTTCACCGTGCTCCAGGTGCGGCCGTCGGGCAGGGAAGCCTGCCGCACAGCCCAAGAACAGGCCGGCGGACGCAGCCACTGAGAGGGGGCGCTGCCGTTGAAGACGCTGCTGGTTGAACAGCCCGAGCAGGCACCTGAGCCGACCGGCTACTGGATGACCAACATGCCCGCTATCCAGGCGATCATGTGACTCCCCCCGTGCCTGGGTCGTTGTTGCGAGCATGGGACGGGGCGATCTGACAGATGCCGGGTGGGAACGGTTGCGGCCATTCCTGCCAGTGAGCAATGGACGTTGGGGCCGGTGGCGGGATCACCGGCAGATGATCGACGGAATCTGCACCGGTTTCGGACCGGCGTGCAGTGGCGGGATCTTCCCGAGAAGTACGGCCCTGGAAGACCGTCCGTGAACGCCACCACCTGTGGTCGGCCGACGGCACGTGGGAGCGTCTGCTGCAGCAGGTCCAGGCCTCGGCCGACGCCGCGGGCGAGATCGACTGGGACGTCTCGGTCGACTCCACCATCGTGCGGGCTCATCAGCACGCGGCCGGTGCCCGGACCGGACCGCCGCCGACGCCCGCGTCAAAGGGGCCAGAACGGCAGAACACCAGGGCGAAACACCGTGGCAGAGCCTGCTCACCCGGCTGGTGGAGGTGGTCCGGTGCCCGCGTCCCCTACGACGAGGTCTGTCTGCCCGATGTGCGGCTGGCTCCAATCCAATTTGTCAGCGGCCGCCGCCATCTACTCTGCGCCGAGAAGCAGTTCCAGCACGGCGTCACCGGCTGACGAGGTGAGCCAGGGTTCCTGAGCCACGCCGTACCGCCCATCCGTGCCAAACGCGGACGATCCCGTCAGCGCCCCAACGTCCTCTACGCCGACCGCGGTTGCGACCACAACGTCCACCGCCGCCAAGTGCGTGAGCTGGGCATCCGCACAGTCATCGCCCGGCGCGGCACCGAGCACGGAAGCGGCACGGAAGCGACCTGGGCAAGAACCGCTGGGTCGTCGAAGCGGCCTTCGCACTTCTGCGCCGGTTCCGCCGACTGCGTATCCGCTGGGAAATCCGCGCCGACATCCACCAGGCCTTCCTCTCCCTCGGCTGCGCAATCATCTGCTGGCGGCGCCTCAAAAGACAGTGCTGGTCTGAGCCCTCAGCCCGAACCGGCGACCAGCGCCTCGCCGAGCGGGGTGCGCCGGTAGAGCACCGACCGTCCGGACCGGGCGCGGACGAGCAGCCCCGCGCCTCGCAGGATGGCGAGGTGGTCTCCCACCGCGCCGGGTGCCATGGCGAGGCTTCGGGCGAGGTGGCTGGTACTGGCGGGGGCGTCCAGCGCCAACAGCAGCCGGGCTCGGGCCCGGCCGACCAGAGCGGTCAGCGCGTCCGGTTGGGGGACGGTCGCCTGTTCGCCCCACAGGGCGGCGGTGCCGCGGGCAGGATAGACCAAGGTCCTGGGCCAGGGGTCTTCGAGGTGGGCGGCGATGTTCCCGACGAAGACCGAAGGGATCAGCAGTAGCCCGTCGCCGGCGAGGCGGACGTTTCCGACCGGGGGGAAGTGGCCGATCTCGATACCGCCGTCGCGCCAGACGATGCTCGGGTGCAGGCTCTCGATGGTCGTGGCCCACCCGTGTTCGCCGATCACACCCACTCGGTGCACGACATCGCGCTCACAGATCGCGCGCAGTTGCGGCCAGTCCGTGGCGAGCAGCTCGTGCCACGCCTGGTCCATCGCCTCGGCGATCCTGGAGACGGCGTCCGTGGAGTCCAGCACTGCGCGTACGCGGGGATCATGGGCGGACGGGCCGGTCGCGGTGGTGGCGAATTCGTGGCGGGCCGCTTCCAGCGGTGTGGCCCGGATCGTGGCCAGGTCGTCTGCCCAGGTCTGGTTGAGGCCGCGCGGGGGCGGGGCGACGAAGTTCGGTCCGGATTGCGGGTTGTGCAGGGCGAGGGCGGCGTCCAGTTCGGTCTCGCGGCGAAGCCGTTCAAAGGCAGGGAGGAGCCGGGTGGCCCAGGCTCGCGGCAGCGGCCGGTTCTGGCCGACGAGGGACCGTAGCAGTAAGCAGAGGTCCATCGCGGGCGACAGTGCGAAGCGGCTGCGCAGCAGGTCCTCGACGGAGACTTCGAAGCGGAGCACCCTGCGATGCTACCGCCGGGCGTCTGTTTCGATTCGTCCAGCGACGAATCATTGGTGAGTGACGTGGGCGCACGGCGAGGCTGCGCGTCATGACCCCAACCGCCGAACCCGCGCAGGTCAACCACCGTGCCACCTACCGGGAGGTGCTGACCGAGCCGCGATTCCGGCTGCTCTTCTCGACCCGCGCCGTCGCGATCACTGCGGGCTCGCTGCGGGTCACCACGTTCTCGGTGCTGGTCTTCACGGCCACCGGCTCCGCGCTGTTGAGCGCACTGGCCTTCGGCATCGGCTTTCTCCCGCAGTTGTTCGCCTCGCTGCTGCTGGGCTCAATGGCCGACCGACTGCCGCCCCGCGCGCTCATCGCCGGCGGATACGCCTTGGAGTGTGCCGCCGCCCTGCTGCTCGCCCTGGTGCGGATGCCGATCGCGGCAAGCCTCGGTGTCGTGGCGCTGGCCGCCCTCGCCACACCGGTGTTCGGCGGCGCGTCGAGCGGCTGGTCGCGCAGTGGCTGAAGGGCGATGCCTATGTACTGGGCCGTTCACTGAACAACATCGCCTCCTCTGGCGCGCAGTTGTTCGGTCTGGCGCTGGGAGGTGCGGTCGTCGCGGTACTCGGCCCGCGCCGGGCGCTCGCGGTGAGCGCCGCCCTCTACCTCGGCTGCGCGCTCGCTGTCCGCATCCGGCTACCTCGGCTGGAGCTGGGAGAGTTCGGCGGCACACCCGGCAGCGCTCGGGGCGACGGCGGGGCCGTACGGGCAAGCCTGCACGGTGCCGGCCTGCTGCTGCGCGGACACACGGTACGGCGACTGATGCTGGCCCAGTGGCTACCGCCCGCGTTCGTAGCGGGCGCGGAAGGTCTGATCGTCGCCTACGCGGGAGGACGGCACTTCGCGCCCGGCTGGTACGCGGTGCTGATGGGCTGTCTGCCGGTCGGCATGCTTGTCGGTGACCTGCTGGTGGGTCGACTGCTACGGCCACCCACCCGGGAGCGACTGGTGGTTCCGTTGATCGCGCTGACGGGACTGCCGCTGGTCGGCTTCGCCACCGAGCCAGGAGTGGGCGTCTCGTCCTGTCTGCTGCTGCTCTGCGGCTTCGGATTGGCCTACGGTCTCGGCCTGCAACGGCCGTTCCTGGACGCCCTGCCGCCGGATGGCCAGGGCCAGGCCTTCGGTCTGCTCGGCTCCGGCAGCATGACGCTGCAGGGCGTCGGCCCGGCCTGCTTCGGCTCGGTGGCCGCAGGCATCGGAACAGGCGGCGCAATCGCCCTGGCAGGCGGCGCAGTGGTGCTTACCGCCGGCTGGATTCTCACCTGGCACCCCTCGCAGGTCGGGTCTGCCGCGAGCGGTCACGTACCCCACCCCCGTTGCGGACCACGTACGGGATCTTGAGACCACGAAAAACCCATGGAAGGTTCATGCCACATGATCGATGAATTCGCGAAGGCCAACCTGCACGGGAGACTGCGGCGGGACCGCGAGGCGCTGCTCTGGAAACTCGACGGCTTGTCCGAATACGACGCCCGCAGACCTCTGACGGCGACCGGGACCAATCTCCTCGGCCTGGTCAAACACGTGGCCACCGTCGAGGCCAGGTACTTCGGCGAGGTCTTCGACCGCGCTTCCCCGGAACCGCTGTCCCGGTGGCAGGACTCCGACGGCAGCGATCAGTGGGCGACCGAGGACGAGACCCGCGATCAGATCATCGGGTTCTACCGGCGCACGTGGGAACACTCGGACGCGACGATCAACGAGCTTCCCCTCGACACCCCCGGCCACGTGCCGTGGTGGCCGGAGCCGTATCCCAACACGAACCTGTTCGCCATCCTGGTCCATGTCCTCGGCGAGACCATCCGGCATGCCGGGCACGCCGATATCCTGCGCGAGGGCCTCGACGGCCGGACCGGGGTGCGCGCCGAAAACGAGCAGCAGATCGACGAGGAAGCCCGTGCAGCCTACTGGGCGAAGATCGAGCAGGCCGCCAGGTCGGCCGCATCAATAAAGGCTTAGTCGGATATATCGGGCAGCCTGACATCCTCTCCCCCAGCCGGCGCTTGCGATTTCCGAGCACCGGCCACCTGATATGCCCGCGTCACCCGAGGTGGGCGTTCAGTTCCGCGCCTTCGTCGTCCTCGTCCAGCTCGAGCGCGTCCGCGTCGCTCAGCGGGCGCAGGGCGCCGGCGGTCGGGGTTCCATGCGGTGAAGCTGTAGCGGCCGAGCAGGTTCAGGTTGCGGTGCTTGAGAGGGAGAGCCGGGTGATGGCCTCCTCGCGGATCGCGTAACCCTCGGCCCGGTAGCGGGGCGACGGCGGCGTCGACGTAGCGGGTCGTCCAGAGCACGATGGTGCCGAGGACCAGACTGAGCGAGCCGGGCTGGTCCTCCACGCCGTCCCGGTACGCCTGGTGGATGGGGCCGTGCTTGCCGTGGCACACGGCCCGGGCCAGCTTGTGGCGGGAGATCGCTAGGGGTCGCGCTGGTGATCCAGGCGATCGGCATGGCGCTGCCCGCCGTCGTCAGCGGGCCGGCCGCTGCCCTGGTCTCGGCGGTCCTGTTCGGTGCCACCTTCCTCGGCGTCAGCACGATCGCCCTGGCCGTCGGCGCGCCCACCTGCGGTTCCCCCGATCGGCCGCGCTGCTGACCGCCGGATACTCCCCCGGCCAGATCGTCGGCCCGCTCGCCGGCGCCCCGGTGCTCGGGCACGGCTACCGCCAGGCCCTGCTGCCGGCCGCCGCCGTCGTCGTCCTCGCCGCGGCCGCCGTGCTGCGGATCGGTTTCCCGCACCACATGCTCGTAGTCCGGCACACAACTCCCGATCGGCGGCGAGAATCGACGGAGGAAACCGACCCCGGGGTACTCGCCCCTCACCCGGCCGACTGGCGTGGAGCCGCTGATGACCACCGCACGGGATCTCGCGATCGTCGCCCTGGAGGCGGCACCCCACCGTCCGCTGGAGCAGGGCGACCTGTCGCTCGCGCTCGCGGCGGCCGAGATGTTCGACCTCATCGAGGCCCGGGCCCTCGTCCTGGACGACGACCTCATCAGGCCCAGCGCACAGGCGCCTACGGGCGACCGCCTGCTGGACGAGGCCGCCTCCTCTCTCGTACGACAGGACCCATACGAGTCGGTCGAGGACTGGCTGTGGCGCCGGGGCCGCGGACTGTCCGCGGCCTATGTCGCGGATCTGGAGCACCTGGGGCTCACGGCCCGGCCGCGGGGCCGCCGGATTCCGCTGCGGAGCGGGCGGACGGTGCCGGTCGACTCGGCGGCGCGACGCCAGGCCGAGGAACGCTGGGCGTCGGGCGAGCCGCTCCTCGCCGCCCTGGCGGCCGCCGCCGGGATCCGGGACGAACCGGCCGACGCCACCGAGGACTTCACCGACGAGACGGTCACGACCGTGCTGGCCGCCGTCGGCAACGCGGTGCGGGAGCTGGAGGCCGTACGGCAGCGGCGGGCGATCGAGGACGCCGCCTTCGACAACGTCTGGCGCGGCTACTAGGGCCGAAGGTCAGCGGGCACCGAGCAGCGCCAGGCAGTTGTCCCACAGAGGCGTCAGGCGCTCGGTGCTGTTGTAGAGCCTGGAACATCACCTGACCCTCCAGCTGAGCCACCACCGCCCGCGCGGCTTCGCGCGTGTCCGCGACGGCGACATCGCCGCGCTCGCGGGCCTCTATGACGACCGCCTCGACCTGTCGACCTGCGCGTCGAAGATCTCCTGCAGCCGCCCGCGGACGGCCTCGGTCTGGTTGCTCAGCTCCAGGTGAGGTTCCCGAACAGACAGCCCGACACGGTCCCGCACCCCTCCTGGACGGCGCGCTGGCCCGCCTCCGTCTCCTCGGACTCGAAGAAGTAGCAGAAGCTGCCCTTCGGCACCCCTGCGGCCTTGCAGATCTCGGCCACGCCCAGGGCCGAGTAGCCACGCCCCTCGATCAGCTAGTGCGCGGCGCCGAGGATCTTCTGCTTGGCGTCACTGGTTCACTGGTACGTCCCACGACGCCGGCGTCCGTAAGTACCAGACCGGTCGGCTAGGAGCGTGTCTCAGTAACCGGCAACCCGCGTGCGCCTTGTGATCATTCATGTGGGGTGATCCCGATATGCGCGATGGGGGCTGGCCATTCGAGCTGGTTGTCGCGCTGTGGAACAGCCCGATCTCCGGCACAGCCTGATCGAACAGAGCGCCGCCTTCGACCGTCCCTGCCATAGTGGGCGCATGTATTTGATCAAGTATGGCCACGCCTGTGTGCGCCTGGAGGCGGACGACCGGGTGCTGGTGATCGACCCGGGGACGTTCTCAGAGGCCGAAGCGCTCGACGGGGTCGACGAGGTGCTGGTGACTCACGAGCACCCCGACCACCTCGACGTCGCCAAGCTCGTGGCGGCGAGTCAGCGCAACTCCGCGTTCCGGGTGTACCTGCCGTCGGCAGCGATCGAGTCGGCCCCCGAGCTGGGCGGCGCGGCGGTCGCCGTCGAGGCGGGGCAGCGGTTCACAGCGGCCGGGTTCGCCGTCGACGTCGTAGGTGGGGCACACGCCGAGATCTACGACGGCCTGCCCGGCTGCGCCAACGTCGGTTTCGTCGTCGACGGCACGGTCTACCACCCGGGCGACTCGCTGTTCGTCCCGCCATCGCCGGTGGAGACGCTGCTCGTGCCGGCTGCCGCACCCTGGCTCAAGCTCTCCGAGGCGCTGGACTTCGTGCGGGCGGTGCGGCCGAAGCGGGCGTTCCCGATCCACGACGCCACACTCAACGAGCTCGGCCAGGAGTACTTCGACGGCTGGTTGGACTTCAAGGGCGGCACCGAGTACGCGCGCATCCCGGTCGGGGAGTCCGTGACGATCCGCTAGGAGCGTGTCTCAGCAACCGGCGGCCCGCGTGCGTCTCGCGATCATTCGTGCGGGATGATCCCGGTATGCGCGACGGTGATGGGCTGTTCGAGGTCGAGCCGGACGGGTCGAAGCGACCGCAGGCTCGTGCGGCGGCGGTGGGCAGGCGGTTCCGGGTGTTCGACCCGCACCAGGTCCTGCTGCTGCCGCCGTCGCTGGACGACTGGCTGCCCGAGGGCCATCTGGCCCGCTTCGTCGCCGACCTGGTCGACGAGGCGCTCGACTTGTCCCAGATTCTGGCGAACTACACCGAGAAGCGCGGCTACCCGCCCTACGACCCCAGGCTGATGGTCCGCCTGCTGATCTACGGATACACCACCGGCGGGCGCTCCTCCCGGGCGATCGAGCGCCGTTGTGTGGACGATGTCGCGTTCCGGTTCCTTGTCGCCGACCAGGCCCCGGACTTCCGCTCGATCGCCCGATTCCGCCGCCACCACCTGGACGCCCTGGCCGACCTCTTCCTCCAGTCGCTGCACCTCGCGCAGAAGCTGGGCATGGTCAAGATGGGCCGCGTCGCCCTGGACGGCACGAAGCTGGAAGCGAACGCCTCCAAGCACAAGGCCATGAGCTACGGCCGGCTCATCGACAAGGAGGAACGCGTCGAGGCGGAGATCGCCGCCCCGGAGGCCACGGCCGCCGCGCTGCTCGCGGATGCCGAGTCGACCGACGCGGACGAGGACCGGCTCTACGGTGTCGACGGCAAGGACGTCGATCTTCCCGCCGAACTGGACCGCCGCGAGAAGCGCCGCGCCAGGCTGCAGGCCGCCCGCGCCCAGATCGAGGCCGAGGCCGCCGCCAAGGCCCGCAAGCACGCCGAGGACAAGGAACGCCGCCGCCAGCAGCGCGCCGGCACCAGCGACGAGCAGGCGGTGGCCGCCGCAAAGACGAGGCCGAAGCCGAAGGCCCAGGCCAACTTCACCGACCCCGACTCGCGGATCATGAAGAACAGCGACGGCGCCTACATCCAGGCCTACAACGCCCAGGCCGTCGTCGACGAGCAGCACCAGGTCGTCACCGCCGCCGACGTGACGACCAACTCGTCGGACGCGCTGAACTACACCGCGATGCTCGACCAGTCCGCCCACAACACCGGCGCCCACCCCAAGCAGGCCCTCGTTGATGCCGGATACTGCTCGGAGACGAACCTCGAAGCCGCCGGGGAGCGCCAACTGGCCTGCGGAACCGACACGTTCACGGCCACCGCCGACTCGGCCCCGACGAGCAGGTCCCGCCGGCACCCCGTGGACGCATCCCCAAGAACGCCACCCTGAGGGAGCGCATGGCCTGCAAGCTGCGGACCAAGCCGGGCCGTCAGGCATACAGCCGACGCAAGGCCATCGTCGAACCCGGCTTCGGCCAGATCATGACCTGCCAGAACGGGCGACAGCTCCTCCTGCGCGGCGAGGACGGCGCCCGAGGCGAGTGGCGGCTGCTGGCCGCCTGCCACAACCTCCGCAAGATCTTCCACCGCACCAGCGCCGCCGGACTGGCCGCGGCGCTCGCCTGACCGCCGCCAGCCAGCGGCCCTGGGCGCCGATTCCCCGCCCCCAGGACGACACCTCCGACGCCAGCAGGCACGCGCCGAGCGGCCGACGACCGATCCCGCTGATCACGACCGCTCGGCCGCTTGCCGGTTACTGAGACACGCTCCTAGCCGTGCCGCACCCTGCTCAGCGGGGCGATCGCGTTCTCACGCATCGGTACCTTGCGCGCCGGGGCGCTGCTTCGGGGCGTCGACGACGGCCCGTTCCAGCACGGCGGTGTATTCGAGGACTGTGCCGGGCTGGACGTCGTCCGCCGGCTTGACCTGGACAGCGCGGCTGCCGAGATAGGTGTACGTCTTGGGGTCGAAGACCCACTCGGTGCGGTCGCCGCTCTTCTGGTCGACGTGGGCCAGGGCAATGCCCTCGCGTCCCGCGGCGTCCTTGACATGCTCCACCACCACAACCCCGGGGATCTTGGCCGCCGCCCGGTACAGCGCCGCGTTCAGCTTCGCCGGTGCGAGCTGCTCCCTGAGCAGGTCACCGACCGTGGCGAATGCCTCCTGGTCCGGGGAGTTCCCCTGGCCCTCGGTCTCCTTGTAGATCTTCTTCAGCAGGACGTCCGGGTCGGTGGGCAGCGTCTTGAGGTAGTCGTAGGAGGGGGCGTTCAAGCTGCGCTCGACGTTACTGTCGAGAGTGATGCCGCCCTTGGGCTGGTAGCCGGGCTCGTCCAGCCAGCCCTGCTTGCCGTCGGGGGAATTCCAGACCTCACGGATGTGCAGGGGCTGGACCAAGGTCTTGGACTCGTCCGCGTCGGTGTGCGAGACGACGAGGTAGGAGACCTTGCTCTTGATGTAGATGTACTGGCCCGGGCCGGGTTCGGGCGTCTTGCGGGTCAATGCGGCGGCGGCGATGTGCTCGACGGTGGAGGCGAGCTGGGCGGTGCTGCCGGGCTCGATGCGGACGACCGGAGCTTCGACCGGGGGCGGTGTGGCCACACCCGGGCCGCTGCCCCCGGGGCTGGTCAGCGCGGTGAAAGCGATCGCGCCGGCCAGGGCGGCGGCGGTGACCGGGATGCCGATCAGCAGGACACGGCGTGCCGGGCGGCGGGACGGCGCGGGGGCGGACGCGGTGGACTGGATCTCGTTCATCAGGTGTTCCTCGAGAAGCAGGTGACGGTCGAGCGACAGGTGCGGGTCTCCCGGCGCCGGCAGCAACCGGGCCAGCTCCGCGTGGTCCAGCGACTCCTCACGCCGAGACTTCTTGCGGATCATTCGGACCTCTCCTCGTACGACTCGTGTGACCGGGCCGCAGAAGTGCGGCCGCCCTGTACTTGTCCGTTGCGCGGTCGCGGTTCCGTGCGTTTCTTCAGTTCTTCGTCGGCCAGCTTGCTCAGCCGTCTGCGGGCGCGGGACAGGCGCGAGCGCACAGTGCCGACCGGGACGCCGAGCACGGCCGCCGCCTCCGCATAGCTGAGCTCGGACCACACACAGAGTGTGAAGACCTCGCGCTCGCTCCGGTTCAGCTTCTTCAGTGCCCTTTGGGCGGCAGCCAGTTGGTCGGCATCGGCTATGCGGCCGACGAGTTCGTCGGCGAAGTCCGGGACCGTGTCCTTGGCCGGCAGGCGCTCCAGAGACCGGCGGTGGCGGCGCGCGGCGCGGGTGGTGTTGCGCAGTACGTTCACGGCGATGCCCATCAGCCAAGGGCGCGGACTGTCGCCCTCGTCCCGCAGCTTGGCGCGCAGCCGCCACGCCTCCAAGAAGGTCAGCGAGACGATGTCCTCGGCGACGGTCCAGTCTCCGGTCACACGCACCGCGTGCCGGTGGACCAGTCGGGCGTGGTCACGGAAGAGCTCGCGGAACGCCTCGGGGTCGCCTGCCCGTATCCGGGTGTGCAATGAGTAGTCCACGTCAAGCCTTGTCCAAGCGGCGAAGCAGGTTCCGGTGACATGCGTCACATGGTCAGGAGAAATGGGGCTCCGCGGCCCCGTGTTGGCCAGTCGGGCCAGCGGCGGCTTCGCCGTCCAGCCGTTGTCGAACTGTACGCAGCCAAGCATCGAGCGTCGTCCGGCGACCACTCCTGTCGCACACCCGCTCCTTGTCGTCGAGCCTCCGGGCATTCACCGGCCAGCCCAATGAGGGCGCCGCTGCACAGGGAAACGGCAGCCGCGAACCCCCGGAACTTACTCGCTGCGCGACGGGCGCCGGTTCTTCACCGCCGCCCTGGTGGTGAACTTTCTGTGGTGCCACCGGTCGTCGCGAAACGATGTCCACGTTCCTGCCCGCCGACCATGCCGTGCGGGCCGAAGGGCTGCTCGTTTCGCTGTGCCCGCGCGTGGACTACGTGATCGTCTTCTACGGCATGGCCGGCCGCCGTCTGTTCGGCCTCGCCCGGACCTAAAGCTGTTCCAGAAGCCCGTGGGCGGGCACTCTGGCGGGCCGTTGCAGATGTGTGGATCATGCGGTGAGGGCGAGGTTGTGCATGCGGGCGACGGCCTGGACGGCGTGATGGAGGCCGTCGCCGCGCTGCCGGCAGTTACGCAGGATCTTGTAGTTCTTCATCCGGGCGAAGGTGTGCTCGACGCGGGCGCGGACTGTTCGGTGGGCGGCATTGTCGGCCTCCCGCAGGGGCGGCAGGCGCCGTTTGCCGCGGCGGCGGTGCGGCACCACCAGGCCGGTGCCCCAGTACGCGCCGTCGGCGAGGACCGTCACTCCGGCGCAGGCGTGGGCCAGGCCGGTGTCTTGAAAGGCATGGGCGTCGGCGGTGTTGCCCGCCACCGGGCGGCCGGTCGCCACCATCAGGCGGGTGTCGGCATCGATGATGACCTGCGCGTTCACCGAGAAGCGGTAGGTGCGGCTGGAGGTGGCTACGCTTCCGTCGCGCATCGGGACGAGCGTGCCGTCCACGATCCACAACCGGTCCACCCCGCCCTCGGCCGGCGGTGCCGGCTCCAGCGCGAGCAGCGGGCCCCCTGCTGAACGGTCCGGCAGACCGTAGTAGACCGCCACCAACAGCACCCGCTCGGCCAGCGGCAGCCGTCACGGCCGGCCCATCCGCGGATGCTCGCCACCCCGCTGCCGCACCGCCCGCACCAGCCGGGTGAACCGATCCGCCCGCAGCCCCGTGAACGTCTCGACCCACACCGGCTCAGACCTCAACACCCCACCTTCACAAGGGAGATGCCCGCCCACGGACTTCTGGAACAGGCTTCAGGGCCTGTTGCGGAAGTGCCGACCGCGCCGCACAACGATGTCTGATTGCCGCCAGCAAGATCCTGCTGCGGTACCCATGCTGGCGGCATGACGATGCCATCCACTACGGACTCAGTGACCGTCCTCTCCGGCATGTATGCGGCTGAGGCGGAGTACCTGGCGGCAGGAGGCCCTGGCGAGGCTTCGTTCGACCTGCTCGCCCCCTTCTTTGCGCCGGATGTCGAACTGCATCAAGCAGATGCTCTGCCCTACGGGGGCACTTGGCGTGGCCACAACGGCATGACGCAGTTCTTCCTCATGATGGGAGAGGTGTGGGAGTCGTTCGACATGGTGGAGCAGGAGTTTCTTGCCACCGGTGAGACTGCGGTCGTGCTCACACAGGTACGTGCTCGCGCTCGCGCGACCGGCCGCGAACTCAACTTCCCGATCCTGCAAGCAATCACGGTCAAGGACGGGCGGATCACCGAGGTCCGTCCCTTCTACTGGGACACGCGGGCTATCGCTGACGCCTGCGCCGTGCCGACACCGACAGACTGAGGTCGACAGCAAAACCACTGGTCACAGCGTTCCATCAAGGACGACCTGTTCGCGGTCAGCGCGGGCGCGCCAGACGAGGACCAGCGCCCGAGCTCATCTCGGTGGGACCTCCGGAAGCAGCGCTGGACGCTGCTTCTGTCCTTGGTGAACCAGGCGATCTTGTCGTAGAAGTGTTCGGCGCCCGGCTTGTCGAAGATCGCACGCGGCAGCCCTTCCATTTGCAGGGCAGGCGTCAGCCCGGTGGAGGTGAAGGCCTCGAACAGCGGGTCGCCGACGCGGTCGATGTTGAAGTCGCCGAGCGCGATGAGGTTGTGGTCCCAGTCGAACTGCCGCACCGTCCAGCCGGCCGACCTGCCACTTGGCAATAGCCCGCAGCTCCGGCACACGTTCAGCGGCCACTTGCCGTAATTGACGTGCAAGGTGACCAGCGTGAACGTCTGACCTGCTGAGAGGAAGCTGACCGCGTGGGCGGTGCGGGCGAACTGCCGGTCCAGCGCGCTCGTACTCACCCCAGCGTCCTGCTCGATCGGCACCACCGGCTCGCACGCCAATCCGGAGGGCTTCACGCGGCGGGTGTCGAACAAGAACGCCAGCCGCTCGTTGTTGCCGGCCTTTCCGAGGGGCACGTCGGTGAGGATGAATGCCCAGTCGTCACCGAGGATTCTGAGCATGTGGCGTAGGGCGCGCAGATTGCCGCGGACCTCCTGCACGGCGACCACATCGAACCGGCGGATCACCGCGGCGATCGCGTGGACGTCTGCGAAGTTCCGCTTCGGCGAGATTCGCTCGCCGGTCTTCCACGCCCTGGTCAAGTCGCCGAAGGCGCGCAGATTCCACGTCACGCCCAGATGGTTGGCTCCCTGCGACTTCGCGCCGGGATCGTCTCATCGAGCACTGCCTCCCACCTCGCCGTGCGTACGGCGACGCTCTGGGGCTGGGCCAGTAATTCTGCGCCTCAGGCACGCGATCCTCCTCGACACAGGAAGCAGACCTTCCCGAGGCTGCGAGATCACCACAACCTGGGCAAGACCCCATTCCGGTGGCAGCAAGATGTACGGGGCGGGGCCATCGCGCAGCAGTGGGTATCGGGTGGCAGCGCACGTGGTGCTGCGGGCGTATGCGGTGGCATCGTGCGGTCGATCAGGTGTAGCGCCAGATCAGGAGCGTGTCGGATGCCAGGCTGACGGCAGGCTGATCCCGCTCGGTAACGGCGGCCCGCTCGGCGGGGTCAAGCCACATGGGACTGGGCCGGTGACTTGAGAAGCCGTTGTGCTTCTCCTTGTTCTGTGACGTTCTGTGACCGGACCTGCGCGCAGGTGCCTGGGGTGTCGCGCTGTGCTGGTTGGTGGAGAAGCTGTTTCGGCATGCGCGTTGGCCCTTTCGAGAGCTTTGGTGGCCAACCGACGGAGCACGCGGGCGAGCGGCGCCGGTAGGGGCGGCCACGGCGGCGGCCCGGACTCGGTCATGGGCGGTCGGCGGGTGCAGCGCGGCATCACGCGTGTGCGGGGCAACTGGACGTCCGGGAAGGGCGGGAACGGAGTGGGTGAGTCGGCAACACCGTGACCGTAAAGCCGGAAAACCTAGGTCAGCCGCTATGGAGCAATATGACGGCGACTGGTGAGGAACGGTCATGGTCCCGTCACACTCGCCGCGCGGAGCGGTCATGGACCGCTGTGAGCCTCCTGTGTGACCCCGCGACAGGTCCGGGGAGAAGGAGAGGCACAGCATGTCCTTGCAGAAGAACGAGAATCGGAAGACGCGGCGAAACCAGAGGGGTCGGCTGACCCTGCGCGGTCTCGCCGTGGCGGGCGCGGGGGCCGTTCTGGCTACCATGATGTCCGCCGCGCCTGCATCCGCCGCGAAGGTGACGCCCGCCAACGATTCGGCGAACGTAGCTACCGCTAGGAGCCAGGCAGCTGAGGACGTCTACTTCGGATGTCCGTCCGGGGCAGTCTGTATCTATGCCCGGGACGACGCTCCAGGGGCTCAGCCCGACCCCGACAAGATTACGAATATCTACTGGAGCTACGGAGCTCACAACCTGAGCAACCAGGTTGGGATGCACTGGCTGGTGAACAATCAAGTCCCCCGCGGATCCAATGCGTGGGTCAGTACATGCACCGGGTACAACGGGGTGAACTGCACCAAGCAGATCCTGCCCTACATGGGTATTCGCCTCAATTTCGACCCGATCAACTCGATCGTTCTCCACCGGCCGTGACCTCAAGTACGACCTGGTGACCTGAGTCGGAGATTCGTCGGCAGTCTTCCGTTCGGTGCTCGACAGCAGCCCGAGCAGGTAAGCACGGGCTGCGGCCCCGGGGCTCAACTCACCGAAACTGCTCTGATCCGGGCGAGACCTGGCCGAACAGCGCCCGCCAGCGGGCAGGGTCTAGGTGTATTGACCTGCGGCCACCGCATGATCTTCAGGAGTTCGCACAACCTCCGATGATCATGCGGTGGCCGTACCCGTTCCCAGCCGGGCCCGACGGTAGATCGCAAAACCAGACCAAACGCTGTATGGCGCGCAAGGGCTTCGACTTCTGGGAGGCGCAGCGACTGAGTCTTGACGAGAGCCGCACGCTCGGCTGGGTCACCGACGATGTCGCCTGGGCGAACAAGCACGGCTACGGCAGCCGTATTGAAGCCAAGCAGGAGCACACCCGGCTGACCAACAAAAACCTCGCCTACCGCACAGCCTCTCCGACGAGCGACGTGCGGCGTACGACAAGGCCCTGGACGAAGGCATCGACGCGCCCGTGATCACGGCCAAGGTGCCCACCGGCGGGACAGTCCGCAAGCGGGTGGGCGGCTGCGTGGCCGAGGCAGAGAAACAGCTGTACGGAGACCGGGTGGCCTGGTTCCGTGCGGAGAAGACGGTGACGGGTCTACAACCCCTTTACGCCCCCCAGGCGATGGCCGACCAACGATTCGCTTCGGCGGTGGCTTCCTGGTCCCGGTGCATGGCTCGTTCCGGCTACACGTACCGCAATCCACAAGAGGCCCGTCAGGCAGCCGTCGAGCAGGGCCTGAAGACAGGCCCTGACAAGGCATTCGAGGCGGAGCGCAAGCTCGCCGTCGCCGATGCGACGTGCGCGAAGAACACCTCGCTCAGGTCCATCGGAAACGAGCGCGAGACCCACTACGTCAACAAGCTTCGCGGCCGGTACGGCAGCTCCCTCGACACCTACGCACGCCTCCAGCTCCAGGCGCTCGCCCGCGCCGCGAAGGTCGTCGAACCGCGCACCTGAGACCCCCGTTCAGGATCTCCCGTGCTGATGGCGCACAGTCGCGACACCACGGCCATGGTCACCACCGTGGATCAGTACACCTCCGACGAGGCAGACAACAGGAGTACATATGCGCAAGTGGGCCACAGCGATCGCGACCACGGGCCTGATGGCCCTCGGTCTCGCCCTCCCAGCGTCCGCCCATGCAGCGGAGCAGGGCCAGTACTGCGATGCGGAGTGGAACAGCCACGGCCGCGACGGCAACGTCCGCGCCTGGAACGGATTCGACTGCACGGGCACGCTCCTCGGAGTCACCCCCGGCAACGACCCCCGACTGGAGCGACAGCTCGGGGCCCTTCCAGGGCAACGACTGGAAGCAGCCGAAGTCCGTCGCGAACAACGGCACGATCGGGGGCAACGACGTTGTCGCCTTCTACCTGGCCCTCAACTACGCCGCCGAGCACGGCTACGTCTGCCTCTCCCCTTACGAGCTGTATGCGGACGACGTGACCGACAACACGTACACCAGCGGCAGCGTACCCACCCACATCTCCTCCCACCGATGGGTACAAAGCTCCGCGTGCGCCGCCAACAGCTGGCTCACCTGACCGAACCCGTAACCGGGACCCCTCCATCGCAAGGCGCCGGCACGACACCGAGGCCGTCCCGGCGACGAGCACGGGTCAACGGGCGGGCCATCGGACTGCAAACAGCAGCTCGATGGCTCGCTCACGTCCCCACCCCGCACACCCAACCCGACCGGCAGGAACAGAGTCGGGTCCGGATTTCCTGAAGGGACCGCTCGGGTCAAGCAGTGCGGCTGCAGTTCTGCTGGCCAGGGCGCGGTAGAGGCGTTCGTACTCGCATGCGAGGCGGTGTCGCCAGCAGGCGTCGAAGTTGCCGTTGCCAATCAGGCGACCGAGCTTGAGGATGACCTCGGCGCCCTGAGGTCCCCAGCGACTGCCGGTGATGTCGAGACCGTCGCCGATCAAGTCGCGTAGGCGCCTTCGATCGGAGCGGCGGCAATCAGCCAGCCCATGCAGAGCGCGGTGTCGTAAAGAAGCTGATCGAGATCGCCGGTGAGGAAGCCGGCGACGCGGGTGTCGACTCCCTCGCGCCGGGTTCTGTACAGCCCTGACCAGGTTCGCCTGGGTGCTGAACTCGGGCGCGGTGCGGGCAGCCTGACCGTGGTACCGGCCTCGACCTGGACCACCCCGAGCTGACTGCAGGCCACGTCGAGCTCCCGTCGCAGATCTCCAAGGCCCGAACGTGCCGAAGCAGCATGTTGAACATGTCGGCGTAGACGTGAAGTGCCTGTTCAGCCATGCGTTTTGGACAGCAGACGGGGTTGAGGGTCCCCAGGGTCCCATGCCCGCGCCGAAGTAACCCTTGTCCGCTGGCGTGGTTGTGGCGTCAGTCCGTCTCGCCGACACCGCGTCCCGCCCACGCGATGTCGTCCACCGCCATCCATGACTCGCCAACCACGGTCGCCGGAGTCACTCCGGTGAACGCCAGAACGTCCCGACGCAGGTGAGACTGGTCGGCGTAGCCGCTGTTCACCGCGACCGCGGCCCCGCCTTCGCCCGCGGCCAGGCGGTGGGCGGCATGGTCGAAGCGGATCGGCCTCGTGGCGCGCCGATCTGCAACCGGAACCGGGACCACAGACGCTTGCGGCTCCATCCGACCTCGGCCGCCAACTCCTCGATCCGGGCCTGGTCGTGGCTGAGAACGAGCCGGTCCCAGGCCCAGGCCACCTGGAGGTCCACCGACGGTCCGGTCTGTGCCCGGCGAACGAGCAACGCCTCCGCCAACGCGAAGCGGTCCTGACACGACGTGGCGTCGCCGAGCCGCTGTCGGATCCCTGCCGCGTCCCGGCCCCACAGGTCGTCGAGGGCGACCACGGTATGGTTCAGCTCCGATGGGGAGGCGCCCAGCACGGCGCACGCGACCAGCGGGGACAGGCGCACCTGCACGCACTCGACGTTCTCGCCTCGCACGCGAACAGCGCCGTGCAGAAACCCGGCGACATGGATTCCCTGCTGCCGACGGCCGGTTACGGCATCCACGACGAGCGGGCCGTTACCGAACTCCAGAACCAGCGTGACGGCCGGGTGCGGGACCACCCGCACATCGACCGGGCCCGCGCTGCCGCCGCGGAACCCGGACATGCTGACGCCGGCTACCCGGCTCGGCCCCGGCGGCCGCGCGACGCCCCCCGGCCACAGTCCCCCGCTCGTGTGTGGTGTCTCGCATATCCCCAGGCTCGTTACGACAGCGGAAGTTCGTCTTTACCGACTGCAGCTGTCGCGTCGGAGGCGGGTGGGGTCGGTGGCCGCGTGGCGACACGGGCGGCGGCCAGCAGGATCAGCACGGCGACGACGGCGAAGACGGAGTTGCCGATCAGGTCGGCGGTGGCAGAGCCGCCGCTTTCGGGTCGGTTGGGGAAGGAGACCCAGGCGTAGGTGAACGTGGCGCCGGCGGCGAGCGCGAAGATGTGCCGACCGTCCCAGCCTTCCTGCCGTGACCATCGTGCGACGAGGAACACGCCGATGGCCACCGTGACGCACCAGACCGCCACGCCGACCCACTCGTACCAGCCCGCGGTGACCAGGACCGCCGGCGCCCACCAGACGCTGGTGCCCCCGAGCGCGGCCAGGCCCACCAGACAGGGCGAGGGTGCCCGTCCGGCCAGCGGCGGGCGCAGCCGGCGGCCGACATGGAACGCCAGCACGACCAGGGCGACGATGACCAGGCCCAAACCGGCGAACTGGGCGGGCGGGGCGAGGAAGCGCTCCTCGGCGAGGGTGCCCCAGAAGACCAGGCCGGCGCCTGCGAGGTACATGATGGCGGTGATCACGAGTCCGGGCGTCCGCAGCCACGGGGTGGTGCGGCGGTCCGGCACCAGCGTCTCGATGATCGCGATGGGCACGCAGATGCTCCAGACAGTGTGCAGGGCCAGGATCGTTGTGGTCAGCTCCACGTTCATCCCGAGCGTGGGCAGGTACGAGTCGCCGCGCAGCAGGTCCTGATCGGCGTACGAGTCGTTCCACAGCAGCTGATCGATCGGGCCCTCCTCGGTCAGCGCGTACGCCGCCGCCAGCAGCACCATCGTCGGCCAGCCGCGGCCGGTTCGCCGGGCGACCTCGCGCACCAGCAGTGCGCCGCCGCCGTACAGCGGCGTGAGGAGGATGCCGATGCCGAATTCGCCGATGGTGAGGTTGCCCAGGAGGAATTCCCCGACGAACGGCGCCAGCACGAACAGCCCCAGAGCAGGCGCGACGCGCCGGAAGCGACCGGCGCTCACGACGAGGTCCACTTCTTGGCCGGCTCAAGGACCGCGATGGCAGCGACCAGAACGGCCAGGACCAGCAAGGGGATGACACAGGCCCACGGATCTTGCGGCCGGCCGCACTGACGGCGAAAGGCCCAGCCCTGCTCGTGCCCGGCGACCCGCTGCACCAACGAGACGATCCCCAAGGGGATGCCGACCAGCACGCACGCGGTCTCGGCGGCATCGATCCAGCGGGCACGCCGGGATGGCTGCTGCGACATTCGCGCCTCCTCAAAAGCGATGCGACCGCATTGGATATCCGGCGAACCTATACTCCGCACATGCCACGCACCGTCGATGACCAGCAGCATGAGCGGCAACGACGCCACATCGCCGAGGGTCTGTGGCGGCTGGTCGCGCGCGCGGGACTGGAGGCCGTCAGCCTGCGCGAGGTGGCCGCCGAATCCGGTGTGTCCATGGGACGCGTGCAGCACTACTTCGCCAGCAAGGACGAGATGCTGCTGTTCGGGCTGCGAATGGCACAGGAGCGCATGGGGGCCCGCATCGAGCAGCGGCTGCGCGACCTGGATGCCGAGCCACGGTCAGAAGACATGCTCAAGGCCATATTGGACGAGCTCCTCGGCGAGCACCCGGACACGCGCCAGGCACTGCTGGTCAGCGTCGCCTTCTACGGCCGGGGCGCGAGCGACCCGGACATCGCCGCCGTATTGTCCGACGGCGACGCCGACATTCGCCGACTGGCCGCAGCCGCCGTACGGGAGGCCCAAGACGCCGGCCGGGCAAGCTCAGCCTTGTCGCCCGAGCGGGAGGGGGACATCCTGCTGACCCTCGCCACGGGCTTCGGTGTCGATGTCGCACTCGGCCAGCGCACCATCGACGACGCACGAGCCACCCTCACCTACGCGCTCGACCGAGCCCTCGGTCACATCGCTTGAGTACGGCAGCGCAAGTTCGTTGTGTGACTGTCGGTCATGGTTGAGTTCGATGTCCGGACGTTTGGGACCGACGGAATACTGCTTCATCGGTGACGGAATCGCTGTCAGAGGTCAGCGGACGAGCTGGGTGACTCTGGCAATCCGTGGGCCATCGGGAGCCGCGGCGCCTCGTCAGAAGATCGAACCTCCGAGGCTCGGGTTCCGCGGGGCGGACTCGGCGGACCCGGGAAACGACCGGAAGCCGATCTGGCGGATCGTGCTTACCGAGTTCGGCACTTCAGGGTGACGATGATGGGCCGAGGGAGACGCCCCTGGCGCGGCGTTCAGTCCGCCTCGGCCTGGCCGAGGTGCGCCTTGCGATGGTTACTGGACCAGCCTAGGCGCTTGCGGTGTGCGACGTCGCCGTCGAGCTGCTCACTCCCTGCTGGAGGGCGCGGGCGGAACGTAGGTGGACCACTGCGGCAGGTGTGACACCCGGGACTTCAGGCAGCGGCCCTCAACACGCGGGGTTCGAGTGATGGGATGCCCGAATTCCCCAGAGTCTGCTCGATTCCGCACTTGGTTGCGTACTGAACGATGAGGTCGAGGTCGGTCCGGACCGTCTTGGCTCAGCCCAGCGTGCCCATCAGGGCGGTGACGTAGGCATCCAGTCGCTCCTCCACAGCCCGCGTCGTCAGGTCTGTCCTCCCTGCCTCCCGCCACGGCTGCGACACCGACTGCACTTCTTCTGAGGCGGTCGTCCCGTCCCGTACCAGCCAGTACAGCCGCTCGCTCGCGGCCGCGGCCAGCACCCCGCCGGCCTCCTCATACGCCTCGGGGAACCGCAGACCCCACTCCGGTCCGTGCAGCAGTGCGAGATTGACGGAGCAGTGCGCCACATCGAGATCCGCCGGGCCCCAGGAGGTCGCTGCCCAGTCGATGACGCCGGTGATCCGGGCACCTGCCGGCCGTGAGGGCGGCACGTCGAACAGCACATTGCCGGGCTGGAAGTCCCGGTGCAGGATCGCCCTTCATAGGGCGGCGCCGGCTTGCGGATCACGTCGATCGCCGCGGCCCATACCGTCGCGTCGGCACCCTTCGGAGTCACGACGGTGTCGGCGGTCGTCACGTCACATACTTTCGGGGCCGCTCAGCGGGTCGCAATGCGTGGATCGCCACGAGTTGGCGGGCCAGCTGAGGAACGCGCGTCTCCAGTCCCTCATCGTCGAGGACCGGTCGGCCCGCCAGATGTGTCATGAGGAGCGATGGATACTCGCAATGCGCGGCGGTCAAATCAACCGCGACCAGTTCAGGAGCCGGCACACCGGTCCCCGGGAGCAGGGTCAGGGCGCCGGCCTCCCTGTTCATCCAGTCCTCGGCGTGCTCCACGTAGAACGGGTTGACGTAGATCCGCAGCACCAGGTCACGGGTGCCTCCGCCCCGCGTGCCGATGGTCAGCCTCCGCATTTCGGCAGTGATGCCGCCGTGCAGCGCCTCGGTTCTGATGATCCGTTCGCCGACCTCCAGTTGCTGGTTCACCCAAGCCGGCGTCAACGGTCGGACGGCCGCCGCCTCATCGTGATGGGTCACCGTGCCACCTCATCATCCGGACGGCGGAACCCGCGAATGCTTTACTGACTTCAGCGTTCGGCTCCGTCCGGTCTGTCGAGAGCGAGCCGTGTCCCGGCTAGGAATCCGCCGAGGAGGCGGTGCCGGTACTGCAGCGCCTTGAGCCGCTTGCGGAGCAGATTCTCCGACTCGCTGAGGGTGCGGGCGGCCAGGTTGGTCAGGCTCCGCTTGATGTGCGCCCACAGGCCCTCCACCGGGCTGAGGTCGGGTGCATACCCGGGCAGCAGGACCACTGTCAGCCAGTCCCGCTCGGCCACGAGTGCCTTCATCGTCTTTGGAGATGTGGGTGCTCAGCCGGTCCCACACCACGATCAGCGGGGGCCTTCAGCAGTTGGTGGGCGCCATCCAGCAGGCGGATGTAGTCCGTCTCCCCAGCGAGCGACGCTCGCCCTTGCGGCCGGTATGCCGACGCACCCGATAGCACAGCCGGGCGGGCAGGCCCGGCCGGAAGCACAGCAGCCCGGCCACCGAGAGCCGTCCGCGGCTGCGGCCGGACACCTTGGCCCTCGGGGTGATGCCGCGCCGGCCCCAGGTGCGGCCCTTGGGCGGCCGGCCGGTCACACCCGCTTGGTCCTCGAGGCAGATAAACGCGCCGGTCGCCGCCCGGAGGGTTTTACCTCCTGCCAGGTCGCCTCCCGCCATGCGGTGTGCGTCCTCGTCGCGTTCGGCGGCGGGCCGGGCAGCCGGCATCTGCACGCTGTAGCCCACCCGGTGCAGCAGCCGAGTCACCCCGGAGACGCTGCAGGAGATGTGAAACTTCCGCCCGATCAGCGTGCGTACCCCTGCTGCGGTCCACACCTGGTCGTCCGCCCAGCCGTGCGCGGCCGGCCCCTCGTCGAGCCACATCGCCGGCTTGGTCTGCAGGTGGGGGCCAAGCCGGCAGTCGTAGCCGGAAGGGCCTCTGGAACACAGCGCCTCGCGCCCACCCGTCCTTCAGGTGCGGCGCCACCAGTAGACCGACTTCTCACTCACCCGTAACTCCGGGCGATGCACGGGACTTCCACGCCCTCCTCGAAGAGGTCAAGGGCCCGCATCCGTAGCTCTTCCCGGCGCCTGCGCTGCTCGGCGGTCAGCCCGCCCGCGTCCGGATACCGCATGCCTCCGGCGTACCTGCCCGGACGGACCGCTTCACCGGTCCCGACACAAATCCAGACCCCGACACGCCGAAGTCAGTACTCCTCCCGCGCGATCCGCGGACGTCTTCGCCGACGCGGCATCCGGGCGGCCGTCCCTCAGCCCGCTGACCAGGTCGGACACGTCTGCGGCGAGGCCGAGCGGGAGGTCGCCCGCCGGGTTTCGATGCCGAGACATACAAGCAGCGCAACGCCGTCGAGCGGTGCATCAATCGCCTCAAGCAATGGTCGGGTTTGGCGATGCGCACCGACAAACTCGCCCTGGCCTATCGGGCGGCCCTGCACCTGGTGGCCATCTTGATCCGGGTCCGCCGCTGAGTTGGGATGACCAGCCCGCAGCGCGGTGATCAGGTCGGCTCGTGCACGACCAGTCGCGACTGCCGCCCCGCGAACGCACTTCGCAGTGCCCGGGCCTCACGGTTCCGTGCGGCGAAGACTCCCTGCTTGTCCACGTGGACGACCAGAACGTCGTAGCTATCGATGACCTGGGAGATGCCTCGAGTCTGGATGGTGTCCCGCCAGGCCTCCGTATTCCGGCCGAACCACTCCGGTAGTCCGCAGGGTCCGGCGACGGCGTCCCAGAAGTCATTGAGCGTCTCGATCGACCGCCCCCGCAGGTCAACCACCAGCTCGGACTCTGCCTTCTTGGCCATGGCAGCAGAGTAACCAACCCCCACCCAGGGTGGGGTTCCAAGGAGACATGCCCTAGCGGGGCGGCCTGACCTCGCGGCGCTGGACCGCCGAAGCGCCTCCGAAGTCGTCGAGGAGGTCGGCGAGGAGTGTGCGGGCGGCGTCGAGGGCCGTGGTGCCGAAGCGGTGCCGGAGGCGTTCTTCCAGTGCCGCCCGGGCGCGGCGGGCGGCGGCGACGGCTTCGTGGCCCCGGGGGGTCAGCGTGACGCGGCGGATACGGGCGTCGTAGGGGTCCGGGAGGCGTTCGGTGTAGCCGAGGCGCTCGAGTTCGGCGACCGCTTTGGAGGCGCCCTGCTGGGTCATGTCGAGCTTCTCGGCGAGCTCGCCGATGGTTGGCCGGGTGTGGAGGAGGTGCTGGAAGACGTAGCCGTGGGACATGCGCAGGTCGGGAAAGCCATGGGCGGCGAGTTCGTCCTGGACGGCGGTGGCGGCGGCGAATCCCACGAAGAGGGCGAGGGTGCCGGTGTCGAGGTCATGTGGGTCGAGTGGCTGTTGCATGAGTCCACTCTGCCATTTGACAACCATAGTTGTGCAACTATGGTTGTGATATGTCGGAGTCCCCTGAGCACCCCAACATCCGCACCGCCATCCGCTACCACGAGGCGGTGTCCCGCTTCGCCGCAGGCGAGGAACTCGCCGCCTTCTTCCACCCGGACGCGGTCCACAGGCAGCTGCCCAACGCCCTCTTTCCCGACGGCACCGTCCGCGATCTGCCGGACCTGATCGCCGCCGCGCAGCAAGGACACAAGCTCCTCGCCGAGCAGCACTTCGAAGTGATCAACGCGGTCGCAGCCGGCGCCCAAGTCGCCCTGGAAGTCACGTGGTCCGGCACACTGGCCGTACCCCTCGGCGACCTGACGGCAGGGCAGGTGCTGCGCGCCCACATCGCGGCTTTCCTCGAATTCCGCGACGGAAAGATCATTGCTCAGCGCAACTACGACTGCTACGAGCGCCTCCGCCCCGCGGCTCCGAGCGAGACCGATCGACAAGCCGAGGCAGGGAAGAGCTCGCCCTGAGCACAGGGTCTCTCGGCACGGTCGCCACAAGAACAAGCATGGGACGCATTCAGCTGCACAGCAGCAGTGACAACACCCACGACGACAAGCGGTGAGGCCGCTCGAGTCAGTCCTGACCGCCCAGCGGCGCGAACGGACGGTGTGGTTGAGGTAGTTGACATGGCGAGGGTGAACTGCCGCAGCGGCCCGAAGTACGCCACGATCGGGTTGGCCCAAGATGCGTTGGTCGGCGCGAAGCAGAGCTCGACCTTGTTCCGGGCTGCCAACCGGCGGGTCTTGCTGCCTTTTGGGGCGGAGAGGTTGTCGAGATGACGTAGATGAGAGCGCCGTTCGGGCAGGCTGCCCGGACAGTCTTGAGCGCGTGGGTGCGGCGGAAGGTGGCCGGGAGCCGGTCGGGCCTGCCCTGCCTGGCCCAGCAGCCCCCGGCGGTCGGGCGGATGCCGAGTGGGCCGAACTCGTCGAAGGCGAAGATGCGGCCAGGGCGCTCGTTCAGGGCGTACTCGATCCGGTCCAACTTGTGCCATGTGGTATCCAGTGAGGGACCCAAGATCAGGACCGGAGCGTCTTCTGGCCCGTCAAACCGGAGCGTCTTCTGGCCCGTCAAAGCGGTATTGCAGGGTGTTCGATGGTGTCTCACTCACCCGCCTGAGCCTCTCATCTGTCACGACAGCCCCTATGACGGGGGTGGTGAGGATGTGGGTCGGATCAGGTGAAAGACCTCTCGGACCACGTGTCGTTTGAGACATTCGACGATTTCGCGCCGGGTCTTGCCCTCCTTGATGCTGCGCTCGTAGAAGTCCTGAGTGCGCGGGTCGGCTTGCAGACGGGTGAACACGATGCGGTGGAGCGCGGCGTTGGCCTGACGGTCGCTGCGGCGGTTGAGGCGGTACCTGCCGGTGTCCCGAGGAACGCTCGACGGGGCTGACCCCGCACAGCGTGGCGAAGGACGCTTCGCTGTCCAGCCGTGCGGGTTGTCCCCCACCGTGATCAGCAAAGCGACGGCCGTGTCCGGGCCGATCCCCACCACGTCGAGCAGTTGCGGGGCATGGCATCTGCGACGAGCACCATCATGTCCGGGGCCGGGGCCCTCAGGGCGCGCAGCGCGCCATCGATGAAGATCGTGCACGCGTAGAAGATCACCGAGAGGCTCAGCAGGAGCGCCCAGATGTCCTGCCGAAGGCCGAAGGGCACCGGCGCGTCCACGCCGAGGACGTCCTCGCCAATCGGGGACCAGATGACGATCGGGACGGAGACCAGGACGGCGACGAGGAATCGGTTGCGCATGTCGGCCACCAGGGCCGCGATCGACATGCCGACGTGTCCGCCGTGGCCCATCGCCTCGTGCGGTGACGGCATCGGCTCGGGAGCATGCCTGGCCTCAGCAGGGGCTTCAGCAACCGCCACGTCCCTGCCGTGCTTCGCGGGCCTGGTTCGGTCTGCCTGCGCGGGCGGGTCCGGCTCGGCCATCGGATCGCACAGGTGCCCCGGCACGGACTGGCCCGCGCAGTGGTAGCCGCACTCCACCACCCAGTCGCGCAGCTCGGCCAGCGAGGTCACAGAGGGGTCGAAGACCACCGTCGCCGTCTCCGATACCGTGCTCACCTCGACCTCGACCACCCCCGGCCGGCGTCCGAGGATGGCCGCGGCCACGTTCTGCTGCGACGCCCACCATGGTCTGCCCAGTTCCAGAACAGCAGTGACACGCTCCTTGCGAGCGCATTCCCTGCGGTCTTGCGCATGGCGCTGCCTAATGACGCCTCCCCTTTCACCGCGAGCAGGCGTGACGTTTGACGCACCCGGACCGCGCACCCGTCGGAACAGGGACACCCCGCAGGCAGGACGGCGGGGAGTGCTGCTCATAGGCGCAGGGTTCGGCGGAGCGCGCCGGTGAGTTCCTCGAACTTCTCCTCGGCCTGGGTGGCGTCGGTGCGGGCGGCGTCGGTGACACAGCTGCGCACGTGGTCGTCGAGGAGACCGAGAGCGACTTCCTGCAGGGCGCGGGTGGCGGCGCTGATCTGGGTGAGGACGTCGATGCAGTAGCGGTCGCCGGTGACCATGCGGGAGATGCCGCGGACCTGGCCCTCGATCTTGTGCAGGCGGGCGAGGTGATCGGCCTTGTGGTCGGCGTATCCGGGCGCCTGCGTGTGCAGTGCGAGGACGGTCGGTGTCGTGGTCACCGTGGTTCGCCTCCTTCGCGCGTGCCGCCGGAGGCGGCGCCGGTGTAGCGGTCCGGGTCGGCTTCGAATGCGGCGGCGCAGTGGTCGGAACAGAAGTAGTAACTGTCTGTTCCGGCGTGTCGCGTTTGCAGGGCGGATGCTTTCTCGATGCTCATGCCGCAGACAGGGTCCCTGACCGCGTTGCCGCCGGGGTGAGGCTGGCGGACGTGGTCGTGAGGGGCCGGGTCGTGGTGCTCGGTGGGTGCAATGGCGCTGGTTGGGGGCCGGTCGGTGGCGGTCTCGACGCGGGGGTGGACGTTCGCGGGCCGCGCCTCCGGCAGCGGGGAAGTGTGCCAGCGGCGGAGCCGGGAGGCGTTGGTGACCACCGACAGGGAGCTGAGCGCCATGGCTGCGGCGGCGATGATCGGGCTCAGGCGCAGACCCCACAGGGGGTAGAGAGCGCCCGCGGCGAGGGGCACGCCGACGGCGTTGTAGACGAGGGCGAAGAACAGGTTCTGCCGGATGTTGCGCATGGTGGCCCGGGACAGGCGGACGGCTGTGACGACGCCGCTGAGGGAGCCGGAGATGAGGGTGATGTCGGCGGCTTCGATGGCGACGTCGGTGCCGGTGCCGATGGCCAGGCCGACATCGGCGGCGGCCAGGGCAGGGGCATCGTTGATGCCGTCGCCGACCATGCCCACCGTGCGTCCCTCACCCTGCAGGCGGCGGATCTCATCGGCTTTGTGCTCAGGCAGCACCTCGGCCAGCACCCGGGTGATGCCGACCTGGGCGGCAATCGCCGCGGCCGTGCGGGCGTTGTCCCCGGTGAGCATGACCACCTCGACGCCCAGATGCTGCAGAGCGGCGATGGCGGCCGCGGAGTCCGCCTTGACGGTGTCGGCCACGGCGAGGACACCAGCGGGTCGGCCGTCGACGGCGGCAAGGACCGGCGTCTTGCCCTGCGCGGAGAAGTCCGCTGCGATGTGCGTGAGTTCGGTGGTGTCGATCCCCACGTCGCCCAGCAGCCGGGAGGTGCCGACCAGCACCGGATGCCCGTCTGCGGTGGCCTGGACGCCCTTGCCGGTGACCGAGTCGAAGCCGGTCGCGGCCGGCCACGCCAGTCCGCGTTCACGAGTGCCGGTGACAATGGCCTGCGCGAGCGGGTGCTCACTGTCGGCCTCGGCCGCCGCCACCAGCTGCAGCAGCCCGGCCTCGTCGAACCCGTCGATCGGGCGGACGTCGGTGAGGACCGGCTTGCCCTCGGTGACGGTGCCGGTCTTGTCCAGCACCACGGTGTCCAGCTTGTGTGCGGTCTCCAGGGCTTCGGCGGAGCGGATGAGGATGCCCGCCTGGGCGCCCTTGCCCGTGCCGACCATCACCGACAGCGGGGTTGCCAGTCCGAGGGCGCACGGGCAGGCGATGATCAGCACCGCGACCGCCGAGACCAGCGCGAGGGTCAGCGCAGGGGACGGGCCCAGGGCGAACCAGAGGGCGAAGGTGCCGATCGCGATGGCGATCACCGCCGGCACGAAGTACGCCGATACGGCGTCGGCGAGCCGCTGGATGGGGGCCTTGGACGCCTGGGCCTGCTGCACCAGGCGGATGATCTGGGCGAGCATCGTGTCCGCGCCGACCTTGGCCGCTCGGACCCGCAGGGAGCCGGTGCCGTTGACGGTGGCGCCGATGACCGTGTCCCCGGTGTGCTTGGTGACCGGCATCGGCTCGCCGGTGACCATTGACTCATCCACCGCCGAGGAGCCGGAGAGGACCTCGGCGTCAACAGGGATCTTCTCTCCGGGCCGGATGACGATCTCGTCCCCGACCACGACGTCCTCGACGGGGACCTCGGTTTCGGTTCCGCCGCGTACGACGCGTGCGGTACGGGCCTGCAGGCCCAGCAGGGCCCGGATGGCCTCGCCGGTGCCGGCCTTCGCCCGGGCCTCAAGCAGCCGGCCGAGCAGGATCAGGGTGAGGATGACGCCGACGGCTTCGAAGTAGACCTCCCGTACGTCCTCCGGCAGCAGGCCGGGGGCGAGGGTGACCAGCAGGCTGAAGCCGTAGGCGGCACTAGTACCGAGGGTGATCAGGGAGTTCATGTCGGCGGCCCGGTGACGCAAGGTCAGCCAGCCCGTCAGGTGGATCGGCCACCCGGTGTAGAACATCACCGGCGTGATCAGCGCCAGCTGCAGCCAGTGGTTCAGCATCCAGCCCGGCACCCAGTCCGCGCCGAAGAGTTCGTGCGCCATCACGGCGAACAGCACCGGGGCGGTCAGCACCGCACCGAGCAGCACCCTGCGGGTCAGGTCCTTGATCTCCGCCTGCCGCTCGGCTGCGTCCGCCGCCTCCGCCTCGGCAGCCGTCCGCTCCTCCCCCGGGGGCGGTCCTTGGGACGGCGGGGCCTCACCGGTGGCGGTGCCGTGGCCGTCGGGGGAAGGCGGCGGGCCCGAGGGCCCGTCGGCAGGTTCGACCAGCAGCGTGCCGTGGATCATGTTCATGCCGCAGGCGAAGCCGAAGGAACCGGGCCGGTCCGGGTTCAGCCGCACGGTGGTACGTGCGTGGGCGGGCAGCCCGGCACCCACCCTGAGGTCGGGGAAGACGACGCGGGAAGTGCACTCCCCGGCCTCCTGCCGGTCGAAGACCAGCTCCACCGGCGTGCCCTGGCGGACCCTGATCAGATCGGGGCTGTAGCCGCCCCGCACCGTCACCTCCACCCGCTGCACACCGTCCTCGATCCGGGCAGCGCCGACGCGCCGGGACCCGAAGAAGTACCAGCCCAGCGTGGCGATCAAGAGCGCGGCGGCGGCAACCACCACGACATCGAGGACACCCATGATCCGCTCGCCTCCCTCGTGGCTCTCTCCTCCACCCTGCGCCCCGGTACCCCTGCCGGGTAGGGGCTGAACGGCCCACGGGTCCTGGACCGTCCGGCCCCAGACCGCGGCATCAGGCCGAGAGACGATACAGATGAGGGCAGCAAGCCCGCCTCATCCGACGGGCTCACAGCCCCGACCTGGTTTCGAACAGGACCGAAGCAGGCGAGGTGGCGATGATGTTCTGGTACGCACACGGTGTCAGCGGGTGGGGCTGGTTCGGCATGTCGGTCGGCATGATCCTGTTCTGGACGGTGATCATCGCAGCCCTGGTGCTGCTCTTCCGCGCCGTCAACGGGCCCCACGAACACACCCACACCACCCCCGCCGCACCCACACCGGAGCAGATTCTCGGTGAGCGGTTCGCCCGCGGGGAGATCGACGAAGAGGAATACCGGCGCCGCCTGGACGCACTGCACGCCGGCCCTCTCACCAAATCCTGAACCCTCGGCCGCACTGGCTGTGGCCCTTGCCCTCCGTGAAGGAGGCCCGTCATGAACGACAAACGCAACTACGGCATGTACGGGCTCGCCGCCGCGATCGTCGTGATCGGAGCCCTGATCGTCGGCGCGTCCCTGGAAAGCCTGGTCTGGCTCGCCCTCGTGGCGGCCTGCCCGCTGATGATGTTCTTCATGATGCGCGGCATGCACGGCCAGGGGATGCATGACAGCCACGATCAGCAGCGCGACGACCAGGAGGACGACCCGCTGCGCAAGCACGACCACCACACCGGCCCGGGCCGGCCCTGACTGCCCAGCGCGGGGGGGGTGAGTGCCATGGCTGCTGTGATCGCCGCGCTGGTCGGGGCGCTGACCCTGGCGGGCATCGTCTACGACATCGCCCGCCTGATCACCCGACGAGCCCCGGCGCCCGCCACTGGCCCGCCTGCGTGGACGGCGCGCGGCACTGGAGGAGGCGGAGCGGTGGCTGGTGGGCCTACGCCTTGACCACCGCGTCGACGCCCCCACCTACCAGCGCCGCATGAGCGGCATTGCCCGCGAACAGCGCCGCACCGGCCTGATCAACCGTGTGGGAGGACATCATGGCTGACGCCGCATACGGCCTGTGGCCGCTGGTCATCCTCAACACCCTGCTCTTCGCGGTGTTCGCCGCCAGCTTCTTCCATCCGAAAACCACGCGGGACTGGCGTGCGATGGGCGCCTACAGCGCGTTCCTGGTCGCACTGTTCACCGAGATGTACGGCATCCCGCTGACCGTCTACCTGCTGGGCAGCTGGCTCGGCTCCAGCTTCCCGCTGCTGAAGGACACCCACGCCGGCGGACACCTGTGGAACGACCTGACCAACTGGCAGGGCGATCCGCACCTGAGCCCCTTCCACCTGGCCAGCTATGTCGCCATCGGCACCGGCTTCTGGCTGATTGCCACCGCCTGGAAGCACCTCCATGCCGCCGCCCAGCACGACGAACTCGCCGTCACAGGCCCGTACGCCTGGGTGCGCCACCCCCAGTACGACGGCTTCCTGCTCATCATGATCGGGTTCCTGCTGCAGTGGCCGACCATCCCGACCCTGATCATGTTCCCGGTGCTGGTCTACGTGTATCTGCGACTGGCCCGCAGCGAAGAACGCGACGTCGCCGCACACTTCGGCCAGCAGTGGACCGGCTACGCGGCACGGACACCGGCGTTCTGGCCCACACTGCGCCCCCGGACGAGCCCGCACGGCAGCGCCCGCGGCAAAACCCGCGATCCGCAGCAGCCCGCCATCCGAAGGTAGGTGAGCGGCGATGACGGCGCTGACCTGGACTCTGATCGCCGTCGGCCTCGCGACCGTCGCTGTCTGCTCGGTCCAAGTGCACCGCCTGGGCGGCCCCTCGCGCGCTGCCACCATCGCCTTGCCGACCGCCGCATTGCCGGCCCTGCCCGCGCTCCTGGCCCAGGACTCGCCCGCGGCCGCCTGGGGACTGTGGGGCGCCACCACCATCTCTGCCGCTCTGACCTGGGCCGTCGCCGACACCCTGCGCGACATCCCCGGCCGGCGAGCGGGCGGCGCCAGGAGGACACCATGACCAGCAACGTGGCCGAGCCGCCGAAGGCCGGCACCTCCGCCGCTGTCGTAGCCCCGGCCTCTCCCACGACCACACCGGGAATCGTGCTTGAGGCATCCGGGATCACCAAGGCGTACCGGCGCGGCATGTGGCCGGCCCGGCGCCGCACGCCGGTGCTGCGGGGCGTGGACCTGGAACTGGCGGCGGGTGAGGTGGTCGGCCTGGTCGGGGAGAACGGCTCAGGCAAGAGCACGCTGATGAAGATCCTGGTCGGGGACCTGGCCGCCGACACCGGCACCATCACCCGCGACGGACGGATCGGCTACTGCCCGCAGGAGCCCGTCGTCTACGAACGCCTCACCTGCGACGAGCACTTCGAACTGTTCGGCCGCGCCTACGGCCTCACCGAGCACGCCGAGCGCGCCTCCCGTGCCCGCATTTATGCCCAGCTCGGCTTCGACCGCTGCGCCACCACCCGCGCCGACCGCCTCTCCGGCGGCACCTTGTCCAAGCTGAACCTGGGCCTGGCGCTGCTGGCCGACCCCGAAGTGCTGCTGCTGGACGAGCCCTACGCCGGCTTCGACTTCGACACGTATCTGAAGTTCTGGAACCTGGTCGCTCAGCGTCGCCAGGCGGGCAGGTCGGTGCTGATCATCAGTCACTTCGTCACCGACGAGGAACGCTTCGACCGTATCGTCCAGCTCCGCGACGGACGGGCGGTGCCGCGATGACCGTACTGCTCACCCGGCGCTTCCTCATGGAGGCGGCGCGTACCCCGGTGAACCTGCTGGTGCTCGTGCTGGTGCCGGTGGTCTTCGTCGTGGTGGCCTCCCGCCCCCTGGCCGACGCCGCCGACTTGCTCGGCGGACCGGGCGGGCCCGCGGTGCAGACGGCCACCGCCGGCTGGGCCGCCGGTTTCATTGCCGCCATCGGCATGTACTTCCAGCTGCGTGCCGCCCGCGCGGCCGACCGCCGCCTGGTCCTGGCGGGCCTAGCCGCCTCCCGGCTCGTGGCCGCCCGCATGGCAACAGGTCTGACCCTGGCGGCTCTTGCCGCCACCACGGCCCTGGTGGCCCTCGTTGCCCGCACGGGACTGGGTGACGAACCGGGGCGCGTGGTGGCCGGGACGGTGATGTACGCGGGGATCTACCTGGCGATCGGCGCACTGATCGGCGCTCTAGTCGCCAACCCGGTCAACGGAACTGTCCTGGTGCTGTTCGTATGGATTCTCGACGTCTTCTTCGGCCCCGTACTCGGCACCGCCGACCGGCCTGTCACCCGCGTCCTGCCCACCCACTTCGTGAGCTTGTGGATGGTGGATCTGCCTTCCGGCCACGGCGGACGCGTCGGCGACCTGGGCTGGGCCCTGGCGTGGACCACCGTCGCCTTCGCGGCGGCCTGGGCGCTGATCACGGCCATCAGCCGCACCCGCGGCGCCCGCGACCGCGCACGGCCGGGCTCGCTGCGGGCACAGCTGACCGCCGGTGTACGGATGGGGCTGCGCGAGGCGGGACGCAACCGGGTGTTGTGGGCCCTCCTTGTCGCTGTCCCCGTCGTCTTCGTCCTGCTGGCGGTGGCCACCACACCGCAGGAGAACACGACCCTGACTGTCCGCGAGAACGGCCGCGCCCTCGCCCAGCAGGCATGGCTGCCCGACATCCACGGCGGCACCATGGCCCCCATCGCCATCGGCTCCCTGGCCACGCTGGCCGGCCTGTTCGCCATCCTGGACGCCCGCAGCGGCGACCGGCGCCTGTCCCTGGCCGGCTTCCGCCCTCTCGCCCTGCTCGCCTCCCGCCTGAGCATCGTCGCCCTGAGCGCTCTGGTGGCCACCGCCGCCTCCCTCGCGGTCACCGCCACCGTCTTCGACGCCCGCAACTGGCCCCGCTACATCGCCGCAAGCGTTCTCATCGCCCTCACCTACGGCCTCATCGGCGTCCTGCTCGGCCCGCTCTTCGGGCGTGTCGGCGGCATCTTGATCGCCTTCCTCGTCCCCTTCCTGGACCTGGGCATCGAGCAGAGCCCCATGCTCCGCTCCGCGCCACCCGACTGGGCCCACGCGCTGCCCGGCTACGGCTCCGGCCGCGTCCTGATCGACGCCGCTCTCACCCCCGGCTTCGATGAAATAGGCCCCCTGCTCATCGCCTTCGCCTGGGTGGCCGGCCTGACCCTGGCCGCTGCGGCGCTGTTCCATCGGGCGGTGGCTGCCGCCTCAAGGCCGCGCACCCGCAGGACGGGGCACAGGGCATGCCGAGCCACACAACCCTCCGCCGGCACAGGTGAGGTCTGAAAACTTTCGACGTGGTGACTCGGTCGCGCTGCGAGTTCGGGCCTCCAGCAAACTCGGGTGCCGCAGCCAAGGATCCAGCTCACTGCCGTGATCCCCTCGGCGACTGCCGATTGGGTTACGCGCACTGCTGCCCTCCGCCCATCCACCGACTCCGGCTGCACGTGGCCCGTTCTCCTCAGAAAAAAACCAGCTTTCAATATACCCCCCAGGGGTATATTCTGGCGTCGTTGGGCACCGGAACGGGAACCTCACCGCACTGAATGGGGATGAAGGTCATGGACCACACCGCTCACCGCGCCTCGCACGACCACACCACGCACGAAGGCCACGGGCACGCCGACCACCCGGCTCACCACCATGCCCATGCGGGAGCGTCCTGGGGCACGGCGGTGAAGGCGACGCTGCACTGCCTGACCGGGTGCGCCATCGGCGAGATCCTGGGCATGGTGATCGGCACCGCGCTGCTGTGGGGCAACGCGCCCACCATGGTCCTGGCGATTGCGCTGGCGTTCCTCTTCGGCTACTCGTTCACCCTGTTCGCGGTGATCAGGGCCGGCCTGGACCTCAAGTCTGCGATCAAGGTGGCACTGACCGCCGACACCGTCTCGATCGCCGTGATGGAGCTGGTCGACAACGCGATCGTTGCCCTCACGCCGGGCGCGATGGACGCTCACCTGTCCGACGGCCTGTTCTGGGCGGCCCTGCTGGGTGGGTTCGCGGTCGCTTTCCTGATCACCACGCCGGTCAACAAGTGGATGATCGGCCGTGGCAAGGGCCACGCCGTGGTCCACGCCTACCACTGACGCACCTCACAGGCCCATGCGATCGGGGCACCCTGGCGGAACAGGGGTGCTCCGATCGTGTTTGCGCCTCCGGCCGGGGCCAACTCGGGATGGGCTGGCAGACGGAGAGGCACGGCCGTCCCGGCCCGTCGCCCTCCGGCACGATGGGAAGGAGGCGACCGGTTATGGCATCGGTCAAGGACATGCTCGCCACCTATCCGGCCGACCTGGGCCAGGTCGACCGCGACAAGCTCACCCGCTGCATCGAGGAGTGCATCGCCTGCGCTCAGGCATGTACGGCATGCGCGGACGCCTGCCTGTCCGAGGGCATGGTCGGCGAACTCACCAAGTGCATCCGCACCGACATGGACTGCGCGGACATCTGCAACGCCACCGCCGCCGTGCTCTCGCGGCACACCGGCTACGACGCCAACATCACACGCGCGATCCTCAACGCGTGCGCCACTGCCTGCAAAGCCTGCGCCGACGAGTGCTCCGCGCACGCCGACATGCACGAGCACTGCCGTCTGTGCGCCGAAGCCTGCCGCTCCTGCGAGCAGGCGTGCAATGACCTGATCCAGGCCCTCGGCTGACCCACCGGTCAAGGCCACCAGGGTCGCCGGATCGACGACGTCACGTACCAGGAGCGGATGCGCCGACTCGCTCTCGGCAGACGCATGCCTCCGTCAGGACGAGGCCACCGGCGACGCGGAGTCTTCTGACCGGGGACGAATCGGGGCTCGCTGCTGGCGCCTCTGCTCCCGCTGCCTGCGCCATCCGTACCGGGTCAACCCCCGCGGCTTGAACACCGACAGCGCCACGGCTGCGAGCAACACCAGCAAGGCGGCCCCGGCGTCGGCCACGAGTTGGATCCGCATCCCCACCAGATCCGATCCGGACAGGCCCGAGGCGGCCGCGCCGTCTGCCACGTGCGCGACGACCTGCAGGTGTACCAGCAACAGGACCGTGGCGACGACGGAGATCAGGAGCTTGAACAGCACCCAGTAGTGCCGGAGCAGGCCCCATGCGGTGCCCACCGCCTGGATCAGCCCGGTGACCAGCGAGGCGAGGCTGAGCGGGACCAGGACGAACCAGCCGATCACCTCCATGGCGAGATACGCGCCACGGACCACCTCGGTATCCTGACCGGCCAGACCGGCGATCGCGAGAGCGAGGAAGCCGGCGACCGCGCCGAGCCAGCCGACAGAGGTCGCGACGTGCGCGGTGAGCGCCCACTTGCGCATGCGGGGCGTCATGGTCGCCACGATCAGTGGTGCCCCATGCCGCCGCCGATGATGTGCATCAGGACGAAGGCCAGGATCAGGGCCGCGGCGGCAACGATCCCGAACACCTTCCCCCAGCGCGGCATCCCCGGAGGGGCCTCGCGGTCGGTCTCGCTCCTGGTGGTCTCGGAGGAGCTTTGCGCGTCAGCCATGTCCGTGTCCCTTGCTGTGCGGCGTGGCCGTGAATTTCACGGCGCCATACTTTGAGAGACATAGTGTCGCTATCAAGGCAGGGTGACTCTGATTCGTCGCCTCGTATAGTGGGTGCGTGCCGAAGCTGTGGAACGAGACGATCGAAGAGCACCGCCGCACGGTGCGCGAGGCGATCCTGGACACCACGTGGGAGCTCGTCGCCGAGCACGGGCTGCTGTCGGTGACCATGTCGCAGATCGCCGAGAAGACCGGCATCGGGCGGGCCACGCTGTACAAGTACTTCCCGGACGTCGAGGCGATCCTGATCGCCCACCACGAACGGCACGTCAACTCTCATCTCACGCATCTCGCCGAACTCCGGAACGGGTCCGGCGACGCCGGCCAACGCCTCGAGGCCGTGGTCACTGCCTACGGGTTCATCTGCTACCACCGCGGACGCCATGGCGCCGAAGATCTCTCGGCGCTCCTGCACCGCCCCGAACACGTCGCGAACGCGCAGCAGCAGCTCGTCGACCTGTTCCGGGATCTGCTGGCTGAGGCGGCCGAGACCGGCGACTTCCGGAGCGATATCGCACCCGACGAGCTGGCGAGCTACTGCCTCCACGCCCTCGCCGCAGCCGGTGGCCTGCCCTCCGAGGCCGCCGTCCACCGCCTCGTCACGGTCACACTGGCGGGGTTGCGCACAGAGGACGGGTCGACCGGATCCACGGCCTGAGCAACCCACTTGGTTCTGACCGCGGTTGCGTGATGGCTACGTCAGATGCCCATCGCCCACTACGACATCCGGCTGGCACACCACGGAGACGCGGCCACAACCCCCAGTTGGTCTTACGGCGCATTCGACGGAGATACGGAGCGCTGATTGGATCCCTCGATGCAGCCCTGCATCACCGCCTCGGTGACCTTGCCCTTGAACCCTGCTGAGGGCGTCAGCCGGTCTGTGCACCAGCGAGAGACATCGTCCGCCATACCGGATCCTGGGTCGTCTCCCTGCTTGGCAAGAGCGGCGGCGAAGTCGTAGCCGCGCTTGTATTGGGTGTCCGCAATCGAGCCGGGCTCGTATGGGTTCCCGTAGATGATGGCACGCGACGGTTCGGAGGCGTCGCCTCGACTGATGAGCGGGGCGATCAGCAGCACAGTGGGCAGGCCGACCAAGACCGAGGCGAACAGCCAGCCCATCTTCTGGGACGTCCTCTTGCCGACCGCGTAGGACAGCATCGCCAGCGGGATGGCTAGAACGAACGCCAGGAACGGGATGATCATCGCTGTACCCCCACCAGCCACAGGCCAGGCCCCCTCTTTCGCAGCTCGGCGGGGTCATGCTACGTGTCGCGATCGAGCCACGAGGCGTGGGGTGCCTGGTCTTGGCACTGCATGGTTGCCTGTCACCACCGGCCAGGTATGGCACTCACTGGCCAACTGTGGGGTTGTGACCGCGTCTCCGTGGTGTGCCAGCTATGTCGTAGTGGGCGATGGGCATCTGACGTAGCCATCACGCAACCGCGGTCAGAACCACCCACTTCCCAGGCAGGAACGGCTGGTTGGCGAGGATGCCCCGCCACTGAGCGGGCACGCTCTCCCGGCTCCGGTCCTCCATCTGGGTGGTGCGGGCAGGGCGCGGATCTGCATGATCGACAGCAGCGCGAAGATCGCGGCGGCGACCAGGCAGGTGATCCGGAAGTCCACACCTGTCAGCTCCGTCCCCACCAGGGGACCAGCAGGATCCCTGCCTGGTAGAAGACGTCGAACAAGGCGAACGCCTCCACCCTGCACTTCCCCGCTTCACCTCGGCAGGCGCCCGCTCCGTACGTATCACCGTGAAGGACTTCGCCTTCAGCCCGGCCACTCTGACGGTGCAGGCGGGCCAGAAGATCACAGTGATCAATGAGGACTCCGCCGCCCACACGGTGACCGCCTCGGAGGGGACGCCTTCGACACGGTAAACATTGAGGGCGGGGAGGCAGGAACCTTCACCGCCCCGTCCGAGCCAGGCAGATACTCCTTCATCTGCACCATCCGGCCGAACATGAAGGGGACGCTGACTGTGCCATGAGGCTGCATCCCAGAGGTGCAGGCGGCGACCGCCTAGATCCACTTTCACAGCACGTCCTCTCTGAATACCCGTCACCTCCGATACGTACTAAGGGCCATAGCAGTCAACGGCCCCACGGCTCCACCGGGGTGCCTGTGCGGCGATCCGATGTCCGGCTACATCGGCCCGCCGTACCCGGATGTTCGGAAGGGTGACGATGGGAAGTCTGGCTCTCAGTTGGTCCATTGCAGCGGTCGCCGCGCTGGTCGCCGCCGTCAGCGTGATCCAAGTGGTGACCACCAGCGGCGCGACAAGGTTCGCGGCTGGAGGCGACCTGCTGATGGGTCTGTGCATGGCCGTCATGGCGCTGCCGCCGACGGCGGCTTGGTACGCGGGCTACGGCATGTGGTGGGCGGCGGCGTTCGCTCTGCTCGGTCTCGGGGGCGTGGCGATGGCGGTCAAGCACACGCGCACGGGCGGATGGAGGCACGGCCGCCACTGGGTCCATCTCATCGTCGGCAGCGCCAGCATGGTCATCATGACGCTCGCCATGACCAGCACACCGTCCGGACCCGTACTGGCGCTCGGCTCCTCCATGGCACACATGCCCGGGATGGAGCACATGCACGGGACGGAGAATGCGGGGAGTGCCGGGAGCTCGGCCGGCATGGATCACATGGCCGGTACGGGCTCCATGGAAGGGATGGGGTCGATGCACGGGATGGACATGCCGGGCATGACCACCGCGGCCGCCGACGCCGGCTCATCAGGGGCTTCGACGTCCCTGTGGCGCCTCGTCGTCGCGGCGCTCGCCGTGTACTTCGCACTGTCGATCGCGGCGTCCATGTGGACACGTGTTCGGGGCGCCGGCAAGAGCGACGTCGCCTCGAGCCGCGAGGGCGGCCGTGGGCGCAGCCTCGGGCGATGGCTGCTCGCGATACCGGACACGCTGGTCGTGTTCCTGGTGTCGTTGACGATCTCCGTGTGGAACAAGGCACGCACGTCCGAACGGGCCGGTCGGGGCCGACGCCGCAAGGTGGGCGCCGCACCGGACGCGGCCCTGGCGGCTCACATCGGCATGGGCGGGACGATGTCCGCGATGCTGCTGATGATGGCCTCCTGACGGCAGCCGAGGCGGTCCGGGCCTCGACGATCAAAGGCGGACCGAACGAGGTGCCATGTTTCGCAGGCCTCGGCGTGCGGCCGCGCGAACGCGGGAGCCGGCCGGAGCCGCTTCACCGCCACCTGCGTCAGGCGGAGCAGGTACGGCCGGACAGGCGCGCCCGCCCTGCGCCAACGCGCGGCGGAATCAGTCCCGGCGTCTATGATCGGCAGGGCTTCGATCTGGCCCATGCCCTGGGCGGGCGGTCGTGCACCGGATGTCGAGCATTCCCGGATCCCCTCACGCCCAGCGGTTGGCGGGCAGAGGGGGAACATCCACAGCCAGATGTCTGCGAACCCGGCACCGAACAGGTTCGGCCACCGCGTTCTCGTCGTACGAGCCGGATCCCGGCGGCCATGGATGGCGTAGACGACGGCGAACAGGACAACCCGCGCCACCCGTCGCCGTGGTGGCGGCCAACAACACCACGCGCTGCGTGAAGCGGAAGAAGCACCCGACCGCCGCAGAGACCCCACCGCCCTTGCTCGGCTTCTGCACACCGTCGCCTCGATGTGCAGCCGCCACCTCAGGCTGCGAGGCCAGCTAAGCACCCTAGCGATCGACGCGCCGGACAGCGGGACTGTGTGCGCCGCGACACAGGTGACGGAATACCCTGGGGGGGTATAGTGTTCCCGTTGTTCCAGGGACCGGGGAATGCCCCTCCCGACAACAGCCCACGCCACCAGATCCTGAGGAAAGAAGCCATGACCGAACAGACGAACGCCAGCTCCTGCTGCGGCTCCGGCGGTTCCTGCGGCTCCGGCACCACGACCGACGTCCAGGACATCGGCGTCACCACCGTCTACAAGGTGTCCGGCATGACATGTGGTCACTGCGAAGGCGCGGTCTCGCAGGAGATATCGGCCCTGGCCGGGGTCACCGCCGTCACGGCGGTCGCCAAGACCGGCGAGGTCACCGTCACCTCCGCCGCGCCGCTCGACGAGGAGGCCGTCCGCGCCGCCGTCGACGAGGCCGGGTACGAACTCGTCGGCCGCGCCTGACGCCCCCGCTTCGGGGCTTCACACCCCGACATCACATGCATTCCTCCCCACGCCGGGACGTACCGCTCCGCTGATACGGACGCCGTGCGTCCCGGCCGCCTCCTGGAGACAAGTCCATGGCCAGCACGACACCGAGAAGACGCTCAGCAGTTCCGCCTCAGCTCCCGTATTCGAGGCCGAGCTCTCCATCGGCGGCATGACGTGCGCCTCGTGCGCGGCCCGCATCGAGAAGAAGCTCAACCGCATGGACGGCGTCACGGCGACCGTCAACTACGCCACCGAGAAGGCCAAGGTCAGCTACGGCCCGGACATCGAGGTATCCGATCTCATCGCCACCGTGGTGAAGACCGGCTACACGGCGGAGGAGCCGGCGCCTCCCACTGCTCCCGTTGGGGGCGAGGCCGAGGCGGGCCGGGCTGCGGACGCTGAACTGTTCTGCCTCCGCCAGCGTCTGCTCGTGTCGCTCATGCTCTCGGTCCCCGTCGTGCTGATGTCGACGGTCCCGGCCCTGCAGTTCGACAACTGGCAGTGACTCTCGCTGGCTTTGGCCGCTCCGGTCGTCGTCTGGGGCGCCTTCCCTTTCCACAAGGCCGCCTGGACCAACGCCCGGCACGGGGCCGCGACCATGGACACCCTGGTGTCCATCGGCACGCTCGCGGCGCTGTGCTGGTCGCTGTGGGCACTGTTCTTCGGACACGCCGGCATGCCGGGCATGCGGCACGGCTTCGAGTCCACGATCTCCCACTCGGACGGGTCCTCCTCCATATACCTGGAGGCCGCTGCGGGCGTGACCACCTTCATACTCGCCGGGCGCTACCTGGAGGCGAAGTCCAAGCGCAAGGCGGGCGCGGCACTGCGCGCACTGCTGGAACTGGGGGCCAAGGACGTCTCCGTGCTGCGCGGCGGCAAGGAAGTACGTATCTCCGTCGCGCAGTTGGCGGTCGGGGACCGCTTCGTCGTACGGCCCGGTGAGAAGGTCGCGACTGACGGCACCGTGGTCGAGGGCGCCTCCGCCGTGGACGCCTCCATGCTCACCGGCGAGTCCGTGCCGGTGGACGTCACGGTCGGCGACGCCGTCACGGGCGCCACCGTGAACGCCGGCGGCCGACTGGGCGTCGAGGCGACCCGGGTCGGCGCGGACACCCAGCTCGCCCGGATGGCAAGCTCGTCGAGGACGCGCAGACCGGCAAGGCCGAGGTGCAGCGCCTCCCCGACCGGATCTCCGGTGTCTTCGTCCCCGTGGTGCTGCTGATCGCCGCGGCCACGCTCGGCGGCTGGCTCGGCATCACGGGCGACGCGACCATCGCCTTCACCGCAGCCGTGGCGGTCCTGATCATTGCCTGCCCGTGCGCTCTGGGTCTGGCCACGCCGACCGCGCTGATGGTCGGCACCGGGCGCGGCGCCCAGCTCGGCATCCTGATCAAGGGCCCCGAGGTCCTGGAGTCCACCCGCCGCGTCGACACCGTCGTCCTGGACAAGACCGGAACCGTCACCACCGGCCGTATGACCCTGCAGGACGTGTACGTCGCCGAAGGTGTGAACGAGGCCGAACTGCTGTCCCTTGCGGGCGCGTTGGAGCACGCCTCCGAACACCCCATCGCCCAGGCCATCGCGGCCGGAGCCGTCGAGCGGGCCGGAAGCCTGCCGGTACCGGAGAACTTCGAGAATGTCGCCGGACTCGGCGTCCAGGGCGTCGTCGAAGGGCACGCGGTGGTCGTTGGCCGCGAGAAGCTGCTCGCAGAGTGGGTCATCGAGCTGCCGCGTGAGCTGGCCGAGGCCAAGGCCGCGGCAGAGGCCGAGGGCCGTACGGCGGTCACCGTCGCCTGGGACGGCGAGGCGCGCGGCGTCCTCACCGTCGCCGACGCGGTCAAGGAGACCAGCGCCGAGGCGGTGACCGAACTGCGGCGCCTGGGCCTGAAGCCCATCCTGCTGACCGGCGACAACCAGCTTGTCGCCGAGTCGGTGGCACGCACGGTCGGCATCGACGAGGTGATCCCCGAGGTCTTGGCCCAGGACAAGGTGGCCGTCGTCAAGCGGCTCCAGGCGGAAGGCCGTACGGTCGCCATGGTGGGCGACGGCGTCAACGACGCGGCCGCCCTCGCCACCGCCGACCTGGGCCTGGCCATGGGCACCGGCACGGACGCGGCGATCGAGGCCGGCGATCTGACCCTCGTACGCGGTGACCTGCGGGTGGCCGCCGATGCAATCCGCCTCTCCCGCAGGACCCTGGTCACCATCAAGGGCAACCTCTTCTCTGCCTTCGGCTACAACGTCGCCGCGCTGCCGCTCGCGGCGGCCGGGATGCTCAATCCGATGATCGCCGGAGCCGCGATGGCCGTCTCGTCGCTTTTCGTCGTGACCAACAGCCTGCGCCTGCGGTCCTTCACGTAAGCCGCACGTACGGAGCCCCTACACCGTCGGGGCGCCGGTACGTCGGGGTGCCGGTACGTCGGGGTGCCCGGTCGGTGAGCCCGACACTCGCACTCCGCCACCGCTCAAGCCGCCCCGGATTCGCTGGCCCACTAATCTCTTTAACAGTAGGCTTCCCCGAGCACCTCCTTGGCAGCCCTGGTCCAGTGCGACGGCTCCCCGGCGCAAACAGGAAGCGGGCCGGGCCCCGGAGGAGATGCTGCGCGCAATGCGCAACTTGGGAAAGTGCGGGTCCTGTAGCACTCAGGGCCCGCACGCCACCAGCAGTGGGAGCAGCGGAGCCGCGACGGTCGCCGCGAGCACGCCCAGCCACATCACGCGGGGTGGCCGGGTCGGCGTAGTGAGCACGCGGCGCACCCGGATGATGGCACCCGATCCGCCGGCCCCCAGTGCCGCCTGCGGCGCCCGGCCGGACGCGACCTCGCACATCGCAGTGGCCAACACCTCCGGGGGATGGAACCGCAGCGCCCTGTCGTCCGCGATCATCTCCACGAGCAACGCCATCTGCTCCTTGGCGAGCCACCCCAACGGCAGGCCCGGGAAGGCCCGGCAGAACGCGTCCGCCAGCGCATGAAGCAGGTGGTGCCTGCCCTCGATGTGCGCCCGCTCGTGCTCCAGGACGGCCCGCAGTTGCGGCTCGGACAGGACGTCGAGGGCGCCCTGCGTGATCACAACTCGCCCATGGCGGCCGGGCAGGCAGTAGACCGCCGGGACTGCGTGGTCCAGGACGGTGGCGCCGTATTCGGGCGCCGGTTCGCCGACAAGGGCGAGCAGGTCGAGATGACGCTGCCGCGCTCGGCGTGCCTTCCAGGTGCACCGCGCCAGCCAGCCCAGAGGCAGCAGCAGGATCACGACGGGGGCGGCGAGCACGAGAACGTCACCAAGAGTCGGTGCCGACTCCGCGTGCGGGGCGTCGTGGGCCAGACCGCAGGCGTTGAGCAGTCCGACCAGTCCGTCGTGCACATGCTGTTCGGTGAGCGCCAGGTGATACACCGAGAGGGCGGTGGTGATGACGAACGTGGCCATCAGGCCCAGCCAGGCGAGGACCGCGAGGACCGGCGCACGATGAGGCCACTCGGCCCGCGCCAGTCCGAACGACACCGTGACGCCTACGAAGACCGCGTATCCGGCCAGCGCCACGGCGGCGATCATGAGTTGCTCCGCCTCTTCACCGTCCGGAGCGCCGAGCGTAGTGCCTCCGTCTCCTCCGGCGTCATGTCTTCCAGGAAGCTGACCAGCGTGCCGGCGGGATCCGGATTACTGCCGAGCGCCTCCTTCATCAGCGACGCCGTGTACTGCTGCCGGGTGCAGGTGGGGGTGTAGACCCAGGCCCGCCCCTCCTTGTGACGCTGCAGCATGCCCTTGCGGTGAAGGATGTCGGCGACGGTCTTGACCGTGCTGTAGGCGAGGGGCCTCTGTTTGTTGATGTCCGTCAGCACGTCGCGCGCGCTCGCCGGCCGCCCCCAAGCCCACAGGCGGTGCATGATCTCCGCCTCGAGCTCCCCCAGCTGACGCACGCTCTCTCCCTTCGCTTCCGGGAGCGCGAGCTCTCCGGCACCAGTGGACGTTCATCGTAGTGCGCGGTGCTCTGGCCCCCCATGGAGCCTTGAGAAGTGCCAGAGCAGGACCAGCGATGCGACGGCGCGAACCAGCTCCGCGGGATCCCAGCAAGACTGGGCACCACCGCCATCGCTGTCGCCGCCGCCAATGCCAACCAGGTTAGTAGTCCCGCCGATATACGATCCGTCACAGCATCCCGCTGCCGACTTCTGTACTGTCGGCACAGGAGATCCCCAACGACCGAAGGCGGAGATCACGCAGGTGCACGTGGGCCGTTCCGCACGCGCAGCAGGAGCCATGGGGCGCCTGCTGTTCGTCGCCGTGCTCGCGCTGGGCATCTTCGCCATGCACACCATGGGGCATCCGGACGAGTCGCACAGTTCCGCGACCAACGATGCGTCTCATGCGTCGACGGTGGACACCACCGCTGCTGCGGCACACGACCCCATGGCTCTTACGGCCATGACCGTTGCGGCCGCCACGGACGCGGGCCGGTCGACGGACGGCGCCGCCGCTCCGGACCACGCGACGGGCCCGGCGCACTCGTCCTCCACCCATGAACCGGCCATGGCGATGGACATGCTCTCGCTGTGCCTGGCGGTGCTGCTCGGCGCCTGGGTGCTCGCCGGGCTGCTGCGATCCGCCTTCGCACGCCATCCGGAATGGCTCGCGAAGCTCCTCGCTCAGGTCGCCGCCGTACTGCGGCCCAATCCGCCGCCGCGCAGACCCGATCTCACCCGGTTGTCGATCCTGCGGCTGTAGGCCGAATCGCACTCGCGGACGCGCATGAATCGCGCGGTCCCGCGATCTCGCGTACGCCGAAAACAGCCCAGTACTGACACACGAGGTGAATCGATCATGACTGCCTTCACGCATGCCCTGCGCCGCAAGCCCGTTCGCCGCATGGCGGCCGTCGGCATCGTCGCCGCGGGAGCCCTGGTGCTCTCCGCCTGCAGCGACAACGGCGATGACATGAGCGGCATGGACCACGGCAGCGGCAACAGTTCCGCGAAGGCGACGGCCACGGCGCCCGCCGAGAGTGGGAGCTTCAACGACGCGGACGTCACGTTCGCGCAGATGATGATCCCGCACCACGAGCAGGCCGTGGAGATGGCTCGGTTGGCCGACGGCCGCGCCTCCGACTCGGAGGTCAAGGACCTTGCGTCCAAGATCGAAGCCGCTCAGGGCCCCGAGATCAAGACGATGACAGGTTGGCTCACGGCCTGGAACAAGCCGACCGCGATGGAGTCCATGCCGGGTATGGACCACTCCGGGATGAACGGCATGATGTCCGACGGGGACATGAAGGAACTCAAGGCCATGAAGGGCACCGAGTTCGACAAGATGTTCGCCCAGATGATGATCGACCACCACAACGGCGCGATCAGCATGGCGAAGACCGAGCAGACGGACGGCAAGAACGCCGACGCCAAGAAGATGGCCGGCGGCATCGTCACCAGCCAGTCCGCTGAGGTCAAGCAGCTGCAGAGCATCCTCGACCGGCTCTGAGCCCGTCGGCGCGCCCACGGTTCGGCCGCGCACAACAGGGCTGTCCGGCTCCGCGGCGTTCGCCCGCTGCCGAGCCGGACGGCCGCCCCCACTCCGCAGACCGCCCACCCGGCCTCCGCCCCGGTCGCGGTCGCATGCACTCTCCCGAGGACTCATGAACAAGCGTCACATCGCCGCGGCAGCCGCCGCCCTGGCCCTCAGCATCACCCTGGCCGCCTGCTCCGGCAGCGGCGACGACTCCGGCTCGTCCGCCTCCGCCACGGCGATGAGCCACATCCACGGACTCGGAATCGATCCGTCCGACCAGCGCCTGTACGTCGCCACGCACGCGGGCGTCTACACACCCGACGCGAAGGGCGAGCCCCAGCTGGTGGGTGACAGCACGGATGACTTCATGGGCTTCACCGTGGCCCAGGACCAGACGTTCTACGCCAGCGGCCACCCCTCCCAGGGAGGCAACAAGGGCCTGATCAAGAGCACCGACGCCGGCAAGACCTGGAAGGCGCTCTCACTCTCCGGCCAGTCCGACTTCCACTCTCTGGACTACGCCCACGGCGCCGTCTACGGCTACGACTCCACCGCCGGCCTGCTGCGCACCAGCAAGGACGGCGCCACCTGGAAGGACGGGGCACAGCTCCAGGCCTTCGACATCGCGGTCAGCCCGAAGGACCCCGATCTCGTCCTCGCCACCACCGCCGACGGGATCGCCCGCTCCAGCGACGGCGGCAAAACCTTCGCCAAGGGCACTCAGCCGGTCATGGCCTTCCTGTCCTGGCGGGCGCAAGACGCCCTCTACGGCATCGATCCCTCGGGGGGCTTTCACCGCAGCGAGGACGGCGGAGCCTCCTGGACGAAGACGGCCACCGTCCCCGGCGGGCAGCCCCAGGCGCTCACCGCTGTGGACGCCGAGCATGTCCTGGCAGCCACCGGTATCGGGGTCTACGAGTCGAAGGACGGCGGCAACAGCTGGAAACAGCGCCTTGCCGTCGACTCCCCCACCAATCCGTAGGCCACCGTCGCTCCGAACCCCGGTTGACAGCCACCCGGACTCACCTGCATATGATTTGCAGCTAGCTGCTAAGAGCAGTAGCAGACGGCCGAAACTGCCCGGAGGTACCCAGCCATGACCACGAATGCCGTGTCCGTCCGGCGGAGGCGTGGGTTCGACCGGGGTGAGATCCGTCGGCTCGTGGCGATGTACGGCTTCGTCGCGGCGTTGCACATCGCCGGCTTCGGCCTGTTCGCCTACTACAACGCCCGCTATCACGGCCTCACCGACAGCCACGGCGAGCTGCTGTACGCGGGAGCGGCCGGGCTGGCCTACACGCTGGGCATGCGCCACGCCTTCGACGCCGACCACATCGCGGCCGTCGACGACACCACCCGCTTCCTGCTGCAGAAGGGCAAGCGCCCGCTCGGCACGGGGCTCGCCTTCTCGCTCGGCCACTCGACCGTCGTCCTCGGTCTCTCCGTCGGCATCGCCTTCGCCGCCCAGGCCGCGAACCGCTTCCAGGCCGGCTTCGCCGACCTCGGCGGCATCATCGGCACGACCGTCTCGGGCGTCTTCCTGTACGCCATCGCCGCACTGAACTTCGCCGTGCTGCGCGGCATCGTTCGCACCTGGCGCGAGGCGAAGGAAGGACGCCACCAGCCGGAGGAGCTGGAGCGACTGCTGGCCGACCGCGGGCTGATGAACCGCGTCTTCAAGGGCCGCTACAACAAGTTCATCGAGCACAGCTGGCAGCTGTACTTCGTCGGTCTGCTCTTCGGCCTCGGCTTCGACACCGCCACCCAGGTCGGCGCGCTGGGCCTCGCAGCGGGTTCCGCCGCGGACGGCACGCTCCCGCCACTCGCCATCATCGCCCTGCCGCTGATCTTCGCCGCCGGCATGAGCCTGATGGACACCACGGACGGCGTCTTCATGGCGAAGGCGTACGAGTGGTCCTTCTCCAATCCCCTCCGCAAGATCTACTACAACCTCACCATGACCGGCCTGTCGATCTTCGTGGCGTTCGTCGTCGGCACGGTGGAACTGGTGTCCCTGCTCGCCGACCAGCTCGGCGCGGCCGACCGCGCACCCTGGTCGTGGCTCGCCGCGATCGATCTCAACGCGATCGGCATCGTCATCGTGGCCACCTTCCTGGCGACGTGGATCGGGGCCGTCGCCCTGTGGAAGCTGCGCGGGTACGACGAGCGCTATCCAGGGCACCGTCCGGGGGTAGAGGCGGAGCCGGATCCTGCCTCTGCCTGAGCCGGTGCCCGCGTCAGCGAGCCCTTGACGTTCGGGCGCGGCGTGCGGCGAAGCGACCCAGGCCGGTGAGGAGGCCGATCTTCACCAGCACCACAGCCAGGAGAATGCCGGCGGCCCAGCCGGTCCACCGCCATTGGGAGAAGAGGAGGCTCCCCAGTCCGAGGTGGACGACAAGGGCCAGCACGACCAGTGCGGTGAGGACGGCCGCCCTGCCACGCCAAGGGTGTCGGGAGCCGCCACCCTTCCGGGAAGCCGACAACGCCTTTGCTGTTTCGCTGTGAGCGACGGTGGAGGTGTTGGGCCCTCCCCAGTTCACCGTCAACTGCTCGCGCCTGCCGAACCGCTCGATGTGCCCGGCCAGCAGGTCTTGCAGCCGCTCCAGCTTCTCCGCGTCTACGGCTTCGACGCGCACTGTCAGCGCACCCGGTTCGGCCCTCATCTCGCACCGACCCCAGGGAAGGGTGACGGTGCCCTGGGCTTCGGACCATTCGACCTGAGCCTGGGCGGCGACGGCCTGCATCTCGCGGAGCGCCTGCGCGTCGCCGTCGCCGTGGACACGCGGGCGGTGCCCGAGGTGACGCCCCTTGTTGTCGAAGTGCTTGCAGAGCTGGACGAGGTACCGGCTCGGGCGCTCGGTCGCGATGCGGGCTTCGGTGATCAGCATGGTGATCCTTGTTTCTCGGTCAGATCCGGGTGAGGGCGGCCAGCCAGGCCCGGATGCCGTCCGGGTCGACCGTGATCTCGATGGTGGCCGGTTCGATGGAGTCGATCCGCCAGCCGTCGGTGAGCGCGGCCTCGATCTCGTCCCGCGTCAGCTTGTGCACCTGGCCGCACTCGCCCGGCTGACGGTCGCTGAAGGCGAGCATGAAGTAGCTAGCCGCGCGGCGGGATGACGGAGCGCAGCCCGTCCACGTAGGCGGCGCGGTCGTCGCCGTCGAAGATATGGAAGAGCCCGCAGTCGAGCACGGTGTCGAACTGCTCGTCCAGCGCCGCCAGCTGACGGGCGTCGTAATGGAGGAACCGCGCCTTGAGGTCCCGCTCACGGGCCTTGTTCTCGGCCACGTGCAGGGCATTGGCCGCGAGATCGACACCGGTCGCGTCCAGCCCCAGCCGCGCGACCATGAGGGCGTGCTCGCCGGTTCCGCAGCCTGCGTCCAGCACGCGACCGCGGACGGCACCGGCCTCGGCCAGGGCAAGGAAGACCCGCCGGGGGCGTCCGATGTCCCACGGTGGCCGGCTGACGTACAGGTCCTCGGACGTGCGTGAATCCTCAGGGCCGTAATGGGGATGAGGGCTCGATCCGGCCATGATCGTCTCCTCGCTCGTAGCCGCGCGTCCCCGGTTCTGGGAACACCCCAAGCTTTATCGATACATACTGTCGCTGTCAATTCATCGTGTATCCACAAGGCGATGCTGCACCGATGCCCCGCTTCGAGGCGGCGATTCCTGCATCCCGACCGAGCGACGGAACCCGGCCACCCCGCCCCACGACACGTGCCACCACACCAACCTCGGCCACGGTTGCCCACTGCGGACCTCCAACCCCACCGAAGAACCGGCAGTTCAGGCCGGATATCCACCTAGGCGGGCAGGGAGCGCCGGATGTATTCCAAAGAAGCCCGAAAATTCGGGCGCACAGAACAGGGCCGGAAAGGCGGCAGGGCCAAGGACGGGTCAGGGGGGCGCAGGCCGCGGGGGACAAGGTCAGGCATTTCAGCCACGACGTGAGGCCCTTCCCTTCGGCGCTCCGGGGATCTGCATGGCCGCCGCCGGAAGGGAGGGACTTATGTCCCCGAAGGACACGGCGAAGGCCGGCCCGGAGAACTACCGGATCCCAGGTGAGTCGACGCCCGCCGAGGTGCTGGAACGGGCGCGCCGCCAGTTCTACTCCGACCCCAACGTCATCGGGGTCGGCATCGGCGAGCGGCGCGTGGGTGGTCAGGCGCAGGCCGGTCAGACCGCGCTGGTCGTCTACGTGAAGGAGAAGCTGGACAAGGCACAGCTGGAGAAGGACGACCAGGCCGTCCTCGTGCCGCGCGAGTTCGAGGGCATGGGGACGGACGTGGTCGCACCGTACGGCCCGGATTCCCCCACCGAAGCGCTGGGCGTCAGCGACTCCCACCGGCACACCGTCGACATGATGAGCATCGACCGTGCACGCCTGCACGAGCAGTGGACGGCCGCGCAGAACGGCCGGGAGCTGCCCTTCCAGGGCTCGATCCACGACTACGGCGATGTCGAGGTCATCCAGGACGACGGCACTCTCGTGCAGACCATCAATGGTCAGCCGGAGGTGGACTTCGTCCGGGCGTACAAGCTGTTCCGGCTCAAGAACCCGGACATCTACGACTTCGTGACGTTCTTCACCGACACCGCCAGCGGCATGCCACCGCAGGGCGGGTCCTCCTGGTACTGGCCGATCCACAACGACACGCAGGGCATCGGCTACCCGGTCTTCAGCAACCGCCCGGCACTCGGCTCGAACAAGCTCCAGGGGATCCTCTTCCTCAACCAGGGCCACTTCGGGGCCTGGCGGTACGTCATGCTGCAGGAGCAGGGACACCGGTGGAGCAGCTTCGTGCCGTACCGGGACGCGCAGAACGGGCCGAACCTGACCGATCACATGCTGGGCGGATTCGCCCACTGGGCGCAGGAGTTCGACGACGACCGCTCCCCCATGGACTACGACGTCTTCGACTGGGTGGACGTCGGCGGCGGCCAGTTCCAGCGCATCTCGCTCGCCTCAGACCAGCGGGAGTACTGCGAGCTCGACCTCTATCTCATGGGCGCGATGGGCCCGGACGAGGTCGGCGACATGAACCTGCTGTCGAACATCACCAACGTGTCCGGCAACACGTTCACCACGAACAAGAAGCGGCTGGAGATCGACAACTTCCTGTGGGCCAACGGGCCACGCATCCCCGCCGCGCAGGCCGCCCAGAAGCAGTTCAAGCACGGCTTCTGCCTGCTCACCAAGGACTTCGCCCGGGCGCACGACCTGGCCGACCGCATCGACCAGCTGCGCCGCCGCTTCGAGGCGGACTTCCGCGCCGCCACCAAGGGCCTGCTGTCGGTCGACACCACCCTCGGCCCGCTGCGCCGGGAACCGCAGCCCGGCGAGATCACCGAGCTCACCGGCGGCGGCTACACCTCGCTGCACCGGCACCAGGTGACGCCGTACGACCTCAATGTCACCGGTGTGCAGTACAACGGAAGCCTTCAACCGGGCCAGACGCAGTCCGTGTTCACGTTCAACTGGTCGCCGGTCTGGCACATCGAATGGTCGGCGCGTCCGACGACGGCCGGTGGGAAGGTGACCTCCTCGGTGGAGATCGAGCGCGCCGGGAACGGGACCTTCACCTACTGGATCACGGTCCGGAACACCGGCTCGGTAGCCACCGGCTACGAACTGCACTTCGCGCGGCTGCGCTGACGGGCTGAACGGAGGATGACCATGCGTCTGACGATCGAAGTGTCCGAAGGACCGGCCGACATCAGGGTCGGCCAGGCCGGCACCGCCCAGCCGTATCCCTTGGCAGGTGAGGTGGGCGCGCCGGCGTCCGTCCCCGCCGACGCGGTCGACGCCGGGGCGGACCGTGCTCCTCAACCACCCGAGCTGAGGGCCTCTCTTGCCCCACCGCAGACCGGCGGCAGCGAGTCGGACGTGCCGGCGGGTGAGGTCCGTTCGGCTGGACCGGCACCGTCCGCGTATGCGCCGGAACCGCAAGCGTTCCCCGCGGCGATCGAGGTCGACATCGCGCCGGGCGCGGGTCCGGTCGTCAGCTGACCTTGCGGCGCGTCCCGGTCACGCATTCCAGGGCTCCCACCGGAATCCGGTGGGAGCCCTGAGCTTGATCTCACCAGATCAGGTCACTGCTGTCCGGTGTACTTGAAGATGTAGAGCCCGTAGTCGCGGTCGGACGCGGCGACGTACTCCTGGCCGCCGCAGTTGAACGTCTGGACACCCCAGAAGTTGTTGCCCCCCTTGTCGATGAAGTGGCCGACCTCGACCAGCTTGTTGTTCTTGATCTTCGTGACCCGGAAGCCGCCCGCGTAGTACGAGAAGTACGCCAGATCGGAGCGGACCTGCGAGGTCGCCACCTCGTGGACGGACAGATCACCGAAGCCGGAGGCGTACGCCGGGTCGTGGCCCTCCGGGATGGCGTAGGTGTCGAGCTCGGTCATCTTGCCGCGCTCGTTGCGGTAGAGGTGGACGTAACCCCAGCCGTCGAAGTGCGAGGAGAAGGTGAGCTGGTCGCCCTTCGTGCCGACCGGCACCGGGACGGTCGCCGGACCGGTGCCGGCCAGGCAGTCGGCGTTGCTGTAGGGCTGGTCGAAGATCGTGAAGCCCTGGCTGCGCGGGGCGACGCCGAAGGTGGGCAGAGTGCCCTCGACACTCATGCCGGACTGTGCGTCGCAGGCGTCGCTGCCGGTGCGGTTGAAGACGAGGATGGCGTCGTAGCCGCCCGCCGCCTCGACGTTGGCGACCTTCTCGGTGAAGGTGCAGACGCCGCGCTCGACGACGGCGACGTCCACCGCGGCCGGATCGCCGGCCGGGACAGCCGTGTCGCCGTTGCAGGCACGCCCGACGTACACCGAGCCGCCGGTGACCGTGCGGCCCGGCGCCAGCGGGATCCCCTGGCCCGCGGTGATGGCGGTGTTGTCGGTGACGTTGCGGGCCGACAGCGCGTAGGGGCCGAAGTCCTCGTCGGCGCCGATGACATAGCGGTTGTCGAGGGTGAACTCGGCCTGGTGGCCGTTGCCTTCGGGCGCCACGGTCAGGCCGCTCTCGGCCGCCTCGGGGTCGGGATCGGTGAAGTCGGTGTCGCCGAGGTATTTGATCTTCTTCGGGTCGGTCACGTCGAGCAGGACGTATCCGGCGTCCCAGTAGGAGGCGGCCATGATCTGCCGTCCATGGATGTTCTTGACGACCATGTCGTGCAGGAAAATCTCGGTGAGGTTGGCCGGTGCCGACTGGACGATCTGCGGGAAGGCCTCGTCGAGGTCGTACTCGGCGACCAGGGTGGCCTTCGTCGGGTCGGTGATGTCCATGATGTCGACGTCGGTGCCCTCTTCGTTGTCGACGAGGACGGCGTACGCCTTCTCGCCCGCATCCCACGCGAAGGCGCTGTGGATCTCGCGGGCCAGCGCGGTCGTCTCGTCGCCGAGGGTGAAGTCGCCGACGCCGTGGGCCAGGGTCTTGGGGTGGACCGGGTCGGTGACGTCGTAGATGTTCATGCCGCCCACGCCGCCGTCGCCGCAGATCTCGTTGTTGGTGACGAGGATGTCGCCGTTGAAGGCGGGCGTACTGATGTGGATGGTCTGGATGCCTTCGCCGGGGGCGCTGCCCGTCTGCGGGATGAAGGCGGCCTTCTTCGGCTTGCCCGGGTTGCGGATGTCGACGACGTGGACGCCGGTGTTGTCGCAGCCGACGCCACCCCAGGAGGCGAGGTAGGCGTATCCCTTGTAGACCCCGACGTCGGCGATCTTGCCTTCGACGGAGTCGAGTTGGAGCTTGCTGACGAGGCGTACGTTGTCACTGCTCGCCGGCAGGTGGCCCCCGCTCCCCCCGTGCTGGTCGTGCGCGTGCGTGGCCTGTGCGTTGTCGATGGCGCCGTCCGTGGAACTGACGCCGTCGTGGGCCTGGGCGACGCCGCTGAGTCCGGCCGCCACGAGAGATGTGATCATGACAAGTCGAACGGCCGTGCGTCTCTGTCTGTTGCGCATGGTCCCTCCCCTGCGATGCGGGTGTTGCCCGCACACCTGTAACGAGGCGGTGCCCGGCCGATCAGGCCGGGCACCGGGAACCTACTTCTTCCCGGACAAGCGGGGAAGCCGTTTAACACGAATGTATTTAGCAGTACTTGGGGCTTGTGCGCCCTCAACAGTCACGTGGTGCGGCGTCAGTGACTGTGGCCGTCTTCGGTATGTCCAGCCTCTTCGGCTTCTTCAGCGGCGGTATCGCTCTGCGAGGGCCTCGTACTCGGCTCCCGACCCTCCGGCTCGTGGTCCTGAGTCGGCTCGCCTTCTTCCGGTTCCGCCTTCGGGACTCCGGTCTCCTCTGCGCTCTCCTCGCCGTGACTGTGGCTGTGCCCGTCGCCCTCCGACTCAGCGGCCATCCCCTCGGCAATACCGCGCAACCCGACGAACGCCAGGGCTGCGGTGATCACCACCAGCACGCCCGCCGGACCGACGATGCTGCGCCACCGGGCAGGCTCATGCCGCAGCACGTAGGCGATGAAGGAGAGAGTGAGCCCGAAGGGAATGAGCATCGCGGCCCGTTCGGGGAAGTCCTCGAAATGCTGCAGTCCGCCGCTGAGCATGCCGATGCCGAAGGACAGCGCCAGGGACGCGACGACGATGCCCGCCACTTTGGTCGCGCCGGGGCGCTCCCGTTTGAGGACGAACTCATTCAGCAAGGTCGCGAAGAGAAAGACGGCCGCGCCGATGACGGCGATGAGGGTGTAGCGCGCCGGATCCAGCGGGTGGTGCACGATGGCGCCGCTGATCAGGCCGGCGCCGACAAACGTCGCCGCGTAGCCGAGGTAGTTGCCGAGCAGGGGTGTCCGCTTCGGGGCTCGGCGGCGACCGCCCCGTCGGCCCCCTGCCGTCGGGGAGGGGGTCGGCTCCGTCCGGTGCCGCGTGCGCTGCGGGGGCATGGGGGACGACGGATTCGGCGATGCGGGCGAAGCGGGGTAGGAACCGTACGGCTGCGGGGATGCGGGCGTGGCAGAGCGATCGGCAAGGTGGTGCTGGGACACGTAGGACGCCTTTCAGAGCAGGACCGACGTGCCGGTGTGACGCGTCGGACCTCGGCAGAGCAGGGGCAGTAAAAGGAACGGAAGGCAGGGCCGGGTCGAGAGGGTCCGGCGTGCCGACGGCGCTGCGCCCGGGGCGTGCGCCTGCGATCCCTGATGCTCTAAATCCGCAGTACCGAAGAGCGTGAGGGCTTGAAGTCCGGGATGAAATCGGGTGGCAGAGCTCCGCGGAATGCCTCGGCGCTCGCGTCCACGCCGCGCATCGCGCTACCGGACGGCGCGAGCAGCCACGGTCCTGACGGGATCAGGGCGAAACACTCGGCGACGGTGGTGTGGCCCTCGTGTGCCGCATGCGGGGAATCGTCCCGCTCCACAAAGGATGCGGCATCCGCCACGGCTTCAGGAATGCCGCCCTCTTCTGGAGCCGCGTGTGTCTGGTGGCTGGTTGGGACGGCGCCGGACACCACCGACGCCGCCACACCTTCATGCACTCCTGCGTGGCTCAACGTGTGCACAACGCCGACGCCGAGCAGCAACACGGCGAGCAGTACGAGACGCAGAGCGACGATGCCCGCCTTCACGCTGCTGCCCACGCGTCCCTGCCGCCCTGAGGAACGCCGCTCGGGCGCCCATGATTGCCGTTGGTCGGCTCCGAGGGTACCGAGAGCACGGTGCCCATGGCGAGCGGGGTGTGTGCGCCCCGCCCGCGGGCTCCGCCTGCTGCCGGGCAGCAGGGATTTCAGTGCACGTGCGGTCCGCCGATCATCTGCGGCTTCCCGCGCGGTACCAGGAATACGGCGACCAGCGCGCTCACCGCTGCCGCGACCACGCTGAGCGTGAACGCGTCCGTGAAGCCGTCGATCGCGCCGCGCTCGATGCCTGCCGCGGCCACCGTGGACATGACGGCGACGCCGATCGAACCGCCGACCTCGTGGAAGGTGTTCTGGCCGGACAAGGGCTGCTGCGCGGACCCCGCCGCCGCAGTGGCACACCGTCCGCCGGCACCGAGGCCGACGCGTGCGGCTGCGCCCCGGCTGCGACTGTTTGCAACTGAACCCGCAGGCGACGCGGGGGCGTGCCGCGATGCCCGTCATATCGACCGGCCGAACCCGGATTCACCGCTGGGCCGTCGCCGCGGCAACGAACATCGGCAGGGCAAGGAAGATCCGGTCGACCTCGGCACGAGCCCGCTGCTCGGCGATCCACTCATCCGCCTGCGCGCGGTTCACCGCCCCGGCCGCGCAGGCCCCTTCGGCCAGGCCGACCAGCATGGGCAGCATCACCGGCCCGGTGAACACCCCCGTGTGGACCTCGACGGTCACCGCCTCAAAGCCCGCGGCCAGCAGGAGATTGCGGTAGCGGCGTGCCGTGCGCGGCCCCGGTACCAGGTCGGCCCGGGCATGCACGATCGTGCGGGTGAGGGCCGGATCGTCGGAGTCGATGACGAACGTGTCCCAGTCCTGTCCGACCAGCACGATCCGCCCGTCCGGTGCGAGGACCCTGCGCGCCTCGTCCAATGCCCGCTCGGGCTCGGCCAGTTCGTGGAAGACCTTGTCCGCACGATAGCCGTCCATCGTGCTGTCGGCGAAAGGCAGCTCGTACGCGCCCGCAGTCCGGAAATCGGCCTCGGGCCACCGCCGCCGGGCCACCTCGATCATTCGCTCGTCCGGATCCACGCCGACGGTTTTCACACCCGCTTCGGTCAGCTCGGCCACGGCTCGCCCAGCACCGCAGCCGACATCAACGGCCGTCGCACCCGGCGCGATGACGAGCAACTCGTAGGAGCGGGACCGTAGTTCGGCGGCCCCAGGCAGCCGGTCGACGGCGTCGAGGAGGGCGATGAGCTGATCCGCCTCGTGTTCGGTTCCCTGTTCGTTGGTCAGTTCCTTGGACATGACCGCCAGGCTGCGACTTAATGTCGGCATGAAGTCAAGCGGCGAAAACAAGACCCTGAGCATCGGCGACCTGGCGGAGCGGTTCGGTCTGGCCACCCATGTCCTGCGCCACTGGGAGACGATGGGTCTGCTGTCCCCCGTACGCGATGCCGCCGGCCGCCGCCGCTACCGCACCGCCGACCTCACTCGCGTGGCAGTCATCCTCCGAGCCAAGGAAGCCGGTCTCTCTCTCGACACCATCCGCTCTCTGGCCGCCACGACCAATCCCGCCGCGCGGCGGAACATCCTGCGCCATGAGGCCGAGACCCTGCGTTCGCACATCGCAGCCGCCCAGGCTTCCCTCGAGCTCATCGAATGTGCCCTGGACTGCGACCACGAAGACTTCACCCAGTGCTCGCACTTCCGGCAAATGGTCGCCGAACGCATCGGGCCCGACGCCCCGGTCCACGTCCCGGTGTGAACACGGCGGCCGGGTGGCGGGCCGGAGCCGATCCGGCCCCGGCCCGCCACCCGGACCACGGACCTCAGCCCGCCCAGATCACGAACGTGATCACCTTGCTGCCCTTGCCGAAGTCCCGGACATAGGTATCGCCGTGGGCGCTGCGCGCCACGCGCTTGCCCCAACTCGCCTTGCTGTTACCGACCGTCGGCACCGCCGCAGAATGGTCGACGGTGCTGGTCGAGTCGAGGTGCGCGTAGATGGACTCCAGCTGGGTGAAGTCGTGAGCGTTCGGGTGGAGGTTGCTGGGCGGCCCGTCGGGGTTGTTCGTGTAGTCCATGCACGTGCCCAGGTTGGGGTTGGTCTGGCCCTCGTCCTGGTGAGCCAGGCCGAAGGTATGCCCGACCTCCTGGCACATCACGAGGGTCTTCCAGGACGGGCTGTTGTACGTCGCGGTGTTGAAATACGTGTCGTTGACCTTGACCGTGCCCGAGGTGATGTGGGTGCCATTCGCCGATATCGAAGCCAGGCCCAGCCAACCGTTGTTGCCGTAGGTTCTGTTGCACACCTCGACCCGGCCGCTGGTGGCCCGGCAGTTGTTGTTCGACTGCCCGGTGACGACGGTGGTGTTGAGCACCGAGGACTGGGACCAGTCGTTCGAGGCGGTGCCCAGGTAGCTCTTCCAGCCTGAGGCGAGGTTGTCGCCGAGCTTGAGGGTGAAGGGGTTGGCGGTGCGGGCCCAGTGGTAGCTGCCCCATGAGTGGCCGGCCTGGGCGGAGGTGGTGGACGTCAGAGTGGCGGCGGCCGCGGTGAGGGCAGCGGCGAGCAGCTTCAGGCGCACGAGGGGTCTCCTCTGTGATCGGGATTAAAGCCGCGCGCGACCCCGGTCACGCCCCTGCGTCGACGGCACAGCCAGGATCGCGAACTACCTTGCGGTGGTGCGGTGGTGACGAACCGTGCAGGTGAGACGGCATGCGAAACACGCGTGTGAAGCGGGCATGCCGGTGGGACTCTGATCGACCCGCGTGAATCGATCGCGTGTAGCGTAAGGCAACAGTCGATTTTTTGTCATGACCACTGCCGCAAAAATGTGCCAAGCGCTTTAGCAGTCAGGCAGCGAGAGATGTGACGCCCACGGTCGGCCGCAGCGGTAAAAGCGCCTCAGCAGCAGAGCCGTACTCGTCTCGGCTCCGTGAACCTGGCTCAACTCAGGTCGTTCGCTGGCGCCTCAGGGGCGTCGGTGTCCGTCACCACGCATCAGGCAGGCAGCACACGTGCAGTGCACAGGACACCGCACGGATAGGAGCCTCGCAGCAGCTCAAGCCGGCTTGCGGGCGGCGATGCGCTCGACGATGCCGAGTTTGAACCGGTCGCGCTGCTCGATCTGCAGGCCCACCGCCCGGACGTGCACGAGCGGACGGCGCCGGAAGTGCTCACCGCCCAGGGGGACGGTGACCAGTTCCAGAAGCCGTTGGACGGCCCGCACGGACCAGGCCAGGCCAATGACATGGTCAAGGAGCAACAGTCGACCGCCAGGGCGAAGGACGCGGATCATCTCGGCGACGGGCTGCCGGTCGTCGGGGATGGCACACAGCGAGAGTGTGGACACGACGGTGTCGAACGAAGCGTCGGGAAACGGCCGTGCTTGGGCGTCGGCCTGCCGCAAAATCCGGCTGCAGTCCCAGCTGCTCGGCACGACGGCGGGCGATGTCCAGCATGGCCGGACTCCACTCGATGCCGGTGAGCCGGAGTCGGCCGGATAGAGGGGGAGATTGAGGGCCGGTGCCGATGGCGACCTCCAGGACCTGGCCGGTGGCCTGGGAGCAGATCCAAGTACGGCTTTCGCCGAACAGCTTCCGGTCGAAGCAACGCACCTGTCTGTCGTAGGAGCGGGCGTGCCGGTCCCAGTAGCGGCGCAGCCGCTCGTGGTCCTCAGCAGGCGACATGACGAGCGCCTCTCGGTTCATTGGTCTTCATGTCCTGGCCGGGTTGCCGGACGCACGCCATTGACGGGGTGCTGCCTGCGCCACGAGAGCGCAGGCACGGCGGCGGCTCCGGGGAACCACCGTATCCACCGCCGACCCCACCTCAGCTCATCAGCCGATTCCACCAGTGCAAGCGGCGCCCGGCTCGGGAGTCTGCGAGCCCTGGACGTACTTGTCGAAGAACTCCGCCACTCGCGCGTCGGACGCCTTGTCCACCTTCAGTTGGTGGCCCCAGGCGGTGAGCGTGATCGGCGACGACTGGTCCTTGTAAGGGCTCATCAGGGTGTAAGGGGTCTTGGACACCTTCTCCTTCAATGAGGAGACATCGGCAGCGGACGCCTTGTCGTTGTAGGTGACCCAGACCGCGCCGTGCTCCAGGGAGTGCACGGCGTTCTCGTCCTGTATCGCCTCGTCGTACACGTTTCCGTCGCAGTTCTGCCAGACCTTGTTGTGGTCGCCGCCCGCACCCGGGCTCATCGGATAGGCGACGTTGTTGTCGACGTGCTTCTGGCTCAGCTTCGACCAGGTCTGTTCGCCGCGCACGGGAGCGGCCTGCTCCTGCTCCTTGTCGTTCGCGGCGTCCAGCAGATACCAGCCGCCGACGACGAGTCCGGCGACGATCACGACCGAGGCTGCGATGGCGATGATCCTGTTACGGCGCTCGCGTGCCTGCTGCGCGCGCCGCATCTCCTCGATGCGGGCGCGGCGAGCCGCCTTCTGTGCCTTCGACTTGGCGGAACCCATGGAATGTCCTTGTCCCCGCCGCACCGCATGGGGCGGTCACGGCGGTCATACGTTTGGTCTCGGATGGCGTGGGTGAGAGCACAGCCGGGTTCGGCCGTGCGGGCATCCGGACTAGGTCCGCTGGATCTGGAGGACGTGCAGATCAGGGGTTGGCGGCGGCGCTCCGGACGCGGGAGGGCCTGACTCGTTCGCAGCGACGGGCCGGAGCCAGGACCACTCCACCGGGACGGCTGGAAGAGCGTTCGGCGAAGGGGGTGCTTGCAGTGCGACCGGCTTCGCGAGTCCGCCACCCGCACAGTCGCCTTCCGGGGCGCCCGCCCCCACAGGGTGGGGGCAGACGTGATCCGGCATCTCGGCCATTGCCGCGGACGAAGCCGCCTGTGCCATGCCACCGGGGCTGGTGCAGACCGCCAGGGCACTGCCGCCCACCATCAGCACCAGCACGCAGGCCAGGACCGCGAGCAGCGCACCGCGCACGCCAGTGAACCGGCGGGGAGAGCGTGACGGATGTGGCCTGACCATGCTGCAATCCTCCTACCCCTCGCCGTGTTCGGGGTAGCGGAAGGTGCGCTGGATCAGGTGGTTGGGGGCGACCAGGGTCTCCCGTACGATCCGGCCCTTGTCGTCGAGGGTCAACTCCAGCGCGAGGCGTTCGCCGGGGAAGCCGAGCGCAAGGACGGTGTTGCCGTCGGCGTCCGTGAAGCGTGAGCTCTGCGGTGCGGTGCCCTGGTCGTAGGGCTCGGAGGCGATGAACGTCTTGCCGTCGGTGGTCAGGCTGGTGGGCGCGGTGCGCAGGCGGTCGGCGTCGCTGGCGACGAGTTCGGGCAGCGTGAAGCGGCCGGCGTCGCGCATCGCCTTGACGTGCGGGTGAGCTGGGCCGCGTCCGGCTTCAGCGGCCACATCACGCGCAGCGTGTCCTGGCCGCCCCGCCAGCCGTCGGCTTCGGCCCGCACGGTGAGGAGGTTGAGACCCGTGCGCCAGGTCACCGGGGCGACGAAACATCCGTCCCGCACGCCCGGGCCTTCAGCGTCCGAGTGCGGCCGGACGGGTGGGTGACGTTGAGGGCGGTCTCGTCCCGTGGTTGCCGACCGGCGGTGTCGTCCGCTGGATCCGCGGCATGCTCGTCACCCTGTGCGCTCTCCTCGCCGTGCTCGTGCACCACGAGATCTCGCACGTCCCGGACACCCCGGCATCCACCATGGCAGGCCGCACGATGGCCCACTCCGCGCCGATGCCCTCCACGCACTCGCACGCAGGCTCACCCGGGCAGGACGCGTTTACTGCCGGCACAGACACCACGGCCTGCCCCTCGATGGTCATGGCCAGCGCGTCCGTCTCGACTTCGTCAACACCACCGACATGTGGCATCCCATGCACCTGCACGGCCACACCTACCAGCTCGGCAGCTCCGGCCCGCGCAAGGACACCACCATCGTCCTGCCCAAGAAGACGGTGTCCGTCGTCTTCGACGCGGACAACCCCGGCCAGTGGATGCTGCACTGCCACAACGCCTACCACGGCGAGGCCGGGATGATGGCCCTTGTGGCCTACCAGGCTTGAGCCATCGGCACCTGCAGTGCCGGGGCGGGCCGCGTCGTCCGCCCGCCCTGGCGCCCCGGCCGTCGTTCCAGTGACGTGCTGTCCTCAATGCAGCGCACGACATCGAAGGCGTGGCAGCCGTGGCCGGCGGTCAAGCTGTCCATGCGGTAACGGAATTACGGCCCGACCTCGTTGTGACGGGGCACGACGGTTTGCCCGGCGAAGCAAGGGGACCGCGATCATGCAGGTATGAGTCCTCTCGCGGACGACGTGCAGACCTACGCAGACTGGATTGCCCAGGCCCTTGGAAGCACGCTTCCTCCGGCCGCCGCATCCGACAGGGGTAATCCGAGTTGCCGTTGTCCTGGAGGGATCCGAGTGTGGATCTGGAAGCCCTGTGACGAGCGTATGACCTCGCTGAGGGTGAAGGCCCTTTGGAGCGGTGTTGCGGGAGTTCGGTATGGCCGGAGAGTCGGCCCTGGTCGGTCGCTGGGTGAAGATGCCACGCGAGGAGACCTCTGGCGCGGCGTGTGATCGCCGGTATCCCGAGATCCTGGAGTTCCTCCCGGGCACGTACCTCGGCACCAGAGGTGCCGGCCAGGGGTTCATCGTCTGGGACGCGGGGATCTGGCGCGAGGACGGCCCCGGGGCAGTGCGTATCGCCACGGCCAGTGACGAACTCGCGCAGTACGGCTACGTGCTGTCCGACGATGTGCTCACCTTCCGTGACGCCGATGGGTGCGAGTTCTCCTATCGCCGCGCGGCTTCCGCCGTTCCGCCCGCCCCGGAGTAGAGGCGCAGCCGAAAGAGGAAGCATGAACGACAGGATCACCTCGGACCATCCTCATACGTCCGAGTTCGAGCCCGCCCTGCCGGCCACCGCGGTCGGCATCGGCGCGGTGCCCCTCGCAGAGCCCATCGAGACGGGCGAAGACATGGGCTCGGGAGAAGTGTCCCCGGGCGGAGTATCGCCCTCCGCCGAGTTCGCCGACCATCCCGAGACGGCGCCGTTCCCTCCGTTCCCCTTCCCCCGCGTCGGACTCAGTCAGGGCTGCTACGAGCTGACCATCCTGCCCTCGCCGGCGCTGGTGTCGTACCGGGGGACGCTGCGGGTGGAGCGGAAGGGCACCAGCACCACCGCGAGCGGCGACCTGTATCGCTTCTTGAACCTTCCGTTCCCACTGCCGGTTTCCGGCAACGGGCACGCGGGAGCGGTCGAGTCGGGTCACTCGCCGGCTGTCCTGGCCAGCCTCGAACCCATGGCCCTGGGGCGTCGTGAAATCCCCGTCCACCCGAGGAACAAGTACTACTCCTACCTGAAGGTGACGGGGATCCGGCACAGCCCGCTGTTCCCGCCCGGTCCCCGCCAGGTGACGCTGACCGTGGAGGAGTATCGCTACACCCAGCCCTCACCAGGCTCGTTCAACGGCACGTTCCCGTCCAGCCCGAGCCGCACGTTCACGATGGTGCTGCACCCCGTGCCCGCCCCTCCGATCCTCGGCGGACCCACCTTCGAGGGGAGTCTCATGGAGGCGGGTACTCCTCGGGGCAGGGTCACCATGCGGTGGGTTTCCCCGTACTTCCGGCGTGCCACGGTGGAGGTGGACACCCTGGCCGGAGCGGTCGCGCCGCAGCCCGTGTCCGACGCATCCGGCACCGGGACGGAGGACATCCGCACCGCGTTCGCCTCCGCCAACTGGGACGTTTCGGTCGAGTACGACCAGACCGGGATCCCCGTGCCCGACGGCGTCACCAGCACCAACTGCTGGAACAACGCGGACCTGCACCAGCTCATGCAGGCCGTGCGCAAACCGACGACCGACCTGGACAAGGAATGGCGGATGCACCTGGTCGTCGTACCCGCGAAGCTGGGCTGCGGCCGTGGCCTCATGTACGACACGATCGACGTCCCGCGTGAGGGCGTGGCCAGCTTCTGCGACGACGGCTACCCCTCGAACGAGTCCCAGTTCTTCGGCTCCGCTGCGGACCAGCGGCAGCGCAACGTACCGCGGGCGTTCATGCGCAGCGCCTGCCACGAGCTGGGACATGGCTTCAACCAGGTCCACCAGGAGCAGGAGGGTGGCGCCGACAACTCCATCATGACGACGACGCCCAGCGTCGCGAACGTGCTGGGCGGCCCTCCGGGAGTCTTCCCCACGGACATCAACCTCGCGTTCAACGAGCATGTCCGGCACCACCTGATCCACTGGCCGGACCCGGCCGTTCGGCCCGGTGGGATGACCTTCGGCTCCGGCCACAGCTCGAGCGTTCCGTCGGCGGACCGGCTCTATTTCAGCCCTGACGAGCTGCACCTGAAACTCGAGGTGGACCACGACAAGATCGACCTCGGTGAGCCGCTGCGCCTTTCGTGGACGCTGTCCAACCGGACGAGTCTGCCCATCCCCGTCCCCTCCGACCTCGGTGTCGAGGCGCAGCACGCGTTCGTCCGGATCACCGATCCCCAGGGGCGGCAGAAGACGCTGCGGTCGCTTGTGATCCGCACGGACCACGTAGCCCTGCAGCCCCTCGAAGCGAACAGCGACCGGCGCGCCGAAGCCAGGGTGTACTGGGACTCGGACGGATTCGCCTTCGCCACACCGGGTCGTCACCTCGTCGAGGTCGAACTCCTCTGGGCACAGGGCACAGTGCCCGTCGGGGCGAGGGCGACCGCCGAGATCTGGGTGAACTACCCGCAGTCCCGCACCGACAACGACGTCGCCGCCACCCTTCTCCACCCCGAAGTCGGAAAGTACGTGGCCCTTGGCGGTGCCCCGCATCTGCGGGAGGCCGTCAACCGCCTCGACTCCGTGACGCGGATCTCCGCAGCCGGGGACCAGCCGGAGCCGGGTGCACTGCGCGGCTACGAGGGCATCATGCCCAGCGCCCTGGTCCACCACTGACGGCGCATCACAACTGAAGACGAAAAACACCGGGTCGGCGGCTAGCAGTCGCCGACCCGCCGCCTTCCTCTCGACGGCAAGCACCGACCGGCCGACGTCGGCCGAGTAGCCGCGGTCAGGTCCGCCAGTTGCTGGGTGAGCTGCCGGATTGCCCGGCCGGGGCGCTTCGCCCGGCTATTTGATCCACGTGCGCGCCAGTGCCTCTTATGCCTCACTGGAAAGGTAGTTACGCCCTCCAAGCGCATGAAATCGATTCAACCGTTGCACGTTGAACGATGACGCCGCTCAGCACCCTCCGCCACTCGCTGACCCGGCTCTCAACGCCGGAAAGGAGTGATCCCGTGATCAGAGGTGACGGCATCCGCCGCAATGTCGCTGAGGTGGACGACGACGAACGAGACGCGATGGTCAAGGCCATCAAGGAATTGAACAAGAGGCCCTACCCGGGAACTCGGGACGAGTTCCCGCCCGGTGGCGTCAGTCGGTGGTTCAAGCAGGATGAGATCCACCAGGCGACGCACGTCCACCAGGGGCCGGAGTTCCTGCCGTGGCACCGTGAGCTCTGCAACCGCTTCGAGCAGCTGCTCCGGGAGGTCGATCCAAAGCTGTCGCTGCACTACTGGGACTGGACCACGGATCCCGCTCCGCTCTTCACCCCGCAATTCATGGGGTCGAAATCAGGAGAAGCGGGAGAACCCTGGCTCGACGACCTCTACAAGCCGCAGGCCGACCCCTACCGCGGCGAGGAAGTCGAGGACGTCGCGCACGGCCATCCCTTCGACCCGCCGCGCAGCCTCAAGCGCGAGGTGCCCGACGACTGGAGCGAGAAGCCGCTGGTCCTGCCCTTCGGGGACAGTGAGATCATCCGCTCGTCGAACTACCTGAGCATGCGCATCCGTCTCGAACGCTGCCATGACTACGCCCACGGGTACATCGGCGGCACGATCGGCGAAGCCCACACGTCCTTCCGTGACCCGTTTGTCTTCCTGCTCCACTCGAACGTGGACCGCCTGTTCGCGATGTGGCAGTACCAGGACCCGGCCACCCGGCTTGACCCCGCCACCGTGTACGGGGACGATCCCGGCAACCCCGAGTGGTACGTGCGCAGGCTCCAGCCTTGGGACGGCTCGGGGAGGACGCGCCCCTGGGTGCGGCCGGAGAGTCAGCGGCAGGTGAAGGACTACCGGCACCCCAGCATCGTCACGCCGCCGCAGTACGACACGCTCCAGCCAGTGGCCGACGGCCCGCTCACGGCACAGCAGTTGGACGAACTGCGCCACGCGCTCGGGGACGCCGCAGCCCTGCACACGTCCCTGGCCGCCGGCCACCAGCACGGCTAGGCGCCAAGCACGGTATGCCCGAGCCGCTGCCGCAGGATCTGCCTGACGAGGGCCGCAGGCCCGGCGCCGCACGCTGGCCGCATGTCACCATCCCGCCGACGGAGTGGTAGAACAACAGTTCACCAGGCAGCGCCCCACACCGACGGCACAGGCGGATCGCCTCCCTCGTCCGCCCGACGTTCCGCACCCCTTGAGCTGGGGCATTGCGACGACCACTAGAACCCAAGAGCAAACCGGCGGAGCCTCTGCGTCTCACACAGCCCCTACGAGCGGGGTTCTGGCTGTAGCTGTCCGACCAGGTGGAAGACCTCCCGGGCCGCATGGCGTTTGAGGCAACGGACGATTTCACGCCGGGTCTTGCCCTCCTTGATCCGCCGCTCGTAGTAGTCCTGGGTGCGTGGGTCGACCCGCAGGCGGGTGAAGACGATGCGGTGGAGGGCCGCGTTGGCCTGATGGTCACCACCACCGTTGAGGCGACGGAACTGCCGGCGTCCCGAAGAGCGCTCGACGGGACTGACCCCGCACAAAGCGGCGAAGGACGCGTCGCTGTCCAACCGCTCCGGGTTGTCCCCCACCGTGATCAGCAAAGTGACGGCCGTATCCGGACCGATCCCCACCACGTCGAGCAGCTGCGGGGCATGGCATTCCACAAGACGGGCCATACGAGCGTCCACCTCCCGGATCTGCTCGGAGAGCTGGCCGATCCGATCAGCCAGCAGGCCCAGCGTGATCCGAGTGGCCTGCAGCACCGACTCCTCACCGACATCCCCGTGACTACTCACGTCGGTGAACCGCGCACAGGTACGGAAGACTTCGGCATTGCCCAGTCCGGCCAGTTCTTCCCGCAAGACGGGATCAGCGGTGACGAGGACGGCCTTGAGCTGATTGATGGCCTGCGTACGGGCTTTGACGGCCGACGCCTTCGTGAGTTTGTACATCCGCGCGATCTGCACCGGACCGTCGCCCGCTTTGGCCCGCGCGCACGTCCGCCCGCTCAATACGGCCCTGGCCGCGTTCTGGGCATCGAGCGGATCCGATTTGCCGCGCCGACGGCGATCTGCCCGGCCCATCCGGTTCACGTCCAACACGTCTACGCCCTGGGCCAGCAGATAGCGCGACAGGGACGCCCCGTAGGAGCCGGTCCCCTCCACCCCGGCCCGCCTCACCACGCCCAACTTCCTGGCCCACTTCAGCAGATCGCGGTATCCAGCCGCGGTAGCCGGGAACTCGTCGGTGGCAAGCACGGCCCCCCTCAAGGAGAGCACCGCAGCCATATGGGCATCGCGGTGCGTGTCCACTCCCAGCACCGCCTCCCCCGAAGGGCGGCGACGACGGGTCTTCGGAGCAGGCGACGTACTGGGCACGGTCGTACCGGACATGCCCGTTCCCGTTCCGGTCCGATGCCATGTCGCGTTGCCGGTACCGGCCGCGTCAGACGGTCAGAATCGTAAAAACGCCACAACGATCGGCAGGCCCCTATAGGGACACACCCCGCCAGCCCGGCACCGATAACGCACCATCCCCGGTCAACGGCCGACACTGTGACACCAAGACACCTCGGTCAGAGAAATCATGAGTCAGACCCCACGACCCGGGACAGCACCCGTCTATCCTCCCGCCCCTCACAACACATCGGCCCCTGTGTTCAAACACGATCGGCAATCGAGCCCATTCGACAACCGACGCCCAGTGCCGACAGCACATGCGCGAAACAAGGAGGTCTCCGGGTAGGTCGAGGTTTGCGTGGCCCGCTCATGGCCGTGTACTGCGGTGGCAGGCCGGGCCCGGCGGGGGCGGCTACCGCTCCAAGTCGGCGTGAGATCGCGGCACCCGGAGTGACCGTCAACGCCGCCGACAACAGCTACGGCGACTTCGAACTCCGAGCCGACCAGCGGCGACGCCGACCCGCACTGGCCTCGCCGCCGATCTGTCCCGCCATGCCCTCACGGACGCAAAGTCCACTTCGCGGCGCACCCATTGACACACTCAGCCAGCCCACCGGCTACCGAACTCACCCAGCGGTCCTCGATGCCAACACCCCCTTCACAGCACATGTGTTCGACATGAAGGATAGGGGTGATCGCGTGCCAGTTCGGCACGTCGCTCGTTAAGGCGCTGCCGCCCACGCCGGCTCTCGTGGACGCCGGCCCTCTGCGCTTGGCCCGGGCCACCGTGCGAAGCCCGTCGTCGACGAACTGCGGGCCGCAAGTACACACCGCGCTCATGCTGCGGTAGATCAACGAGGCGACCGAGCCCGGGGTGCCGAGCATGAGCGCCGGCGACGTGACCACGGCCACGAACCGCGACCACGAACCACGACCGCGACCGCGACCGCCACCGCCACCGCGCCGTCGGCCGGTCGGTCGTGAACCTTGCCATCAGGGTGCCGTCGCCGCTGATTGCGGCGTCAACGCCGAAGCTGCCGGTCGGGGCGAGCGTGCCGTGTTCGCCGAGGACTGGCGGACGACCTGATCGCTGGTCGTGTTGATGTCGACCAGCCTGGTCACGGTGGCTGCTTTGAAGTGGGCGGCGGAGGGCCGGTGGACGTCTTGCCGTCCGGTGCCGGGAGAAGGACTCTGCTACCTAGCACGCCATCGTGTGGACGTCGGCCAGGGTGACACTCACGAGCCGACTCTTGGACGGGTGTCAGCTGGATACGCTCGCTTCGGACAGGCTGCGCGGTGCCAGAGGACACTTCGCGTCGGATCGATGTGGCGCCCGCCATCGATGGTGTGCGGCATCGACCTCGGCCACGGGGCAGGCGCCGTGTGGTCGTTGAGACTCAAGGGGGCGAGGACGTGACCGTGTCAGAGAATCCGATGTTTCTTCGGCAGCGGCTACGGGATCGGCTCAAGAGGGCCCGGGAGGCAGCGGCACTGACCCAGCAGCAGGTGGCTGATCGTTTCAGCTGGTCGCCGTCGAAGGTGATCCGCATCGAGAACGGAAAGATCGGTGTCAGCATCACGGACGCCATGGCACTGGCGGAAGCCTACGCCCTGTCCCCCGACGCGCGTGAGGAGCTCGTCGAGCTGGCCCGGGCCGCGCGTCGGCCGCCTTGGTTCGCTCCGTACAGGGGGGTGATGACACCTGCGCTGGAGGCTTACATCGCGTACGAGGAGTCCGCCACGATCGTGCGGGCCTTTGAGCGCAATGTCATGCCGGGGCTGGTCCAAACGGAAGAATACGCCCGGTCGTTGCTGCAGACGATCGAAGAGGACCGTCCCGAGGCGGCCGAGCATCGCATCGAACTGCGCATCCGGCGTCAGCAGATCCTGTCGTCACAGCAGGCGGAGTTCTTTTTCATCCTGGATGAATCCGTCCTGCGCCGCACGATCGGCAGCAGCGAGATCATGCGGCAGCAGTGCGAAACCCTCCTCAGGGTCAGCGAGTTACCCAACGTGACGGTCTATTATGTGCCGTTCACGGCGGGCGCCTATCCCTTTTTCCGAACGCCGTATCAGGTGTTCACGTTCGAGGATGGAGACCCGGTCGCCTACCTGGAGACCACAGACGGCGAGTTCCTCCTCTATGAGCACGTGGCAGGCGGCGGCCGGAGGGACCCAGCCGACTATCTCGACGCCTTCCTTCAGGTCGAGCGCAGCGGCATCGCCCTCCCCCTTACCGAGGACGTCCTTCTCGGCGATTTCGCCGACTGACCCGCATTCCACATCACTTGCGCGGAAAGGCGTCCGGTGCGTGCACCGCGGAAATAAAGGCCGACCAGACCGTCACGTCAAAGGAAAACCCGGCAAGGCGCGGATCCTTCGAATCGCGTACGCTCAGCCTCTCCCGGAGGGAAACCTCGACGCAGGCACCCGACTCACTATGCGAACTCTTAACCCAAATGCCATCAGTACGGAGCACTTCTCTACCTTTTTCTGAGAAACGACGAGGGAGGTTACCACGATCAGAACGGCAACCCGCGAGACTTCCCCGAAGCGACGCCCCGCGGTAGTGAAGCCGTTGACTCGCGGCACGGCCCGTCCGGCGACCGAGTGCGGAGGCGCAAACCCCCGCATGCTGCGCGACGGGATGCGGGCGGAACCGAACAGGCTGTCGCGGAGCGAGTAGGGCGAGTCGACGGCACGGGAAAAGCAGTGCACCATCCGACCGGCGCCTGGGCGGGCGCGGGGCTTGCGGGGCGGCGCGCGCGCCGGCAGTGCGACGGCTCGCCGTGCGGACGACGTGAGCCGGAGGGCTTGTCGCGCATCGCCCGATCGGGGACAGAGCGAGGGCCGGCCCCCCGAAGTGGAGAAGACCAAAGCGTGGGAAGCAAGCCAGCAGGTACCCGAAGGCAGCCCGCAAGAATGCTGCGCCCGAAAACTCCACCCGCCGGTTTGCCACATGGCACAATGGGGGATATCTCAAGCGTGATCGGTCGCCGTGCCATCCGTTCACACAGATGGTGCGGGCGGGCGAGAGAAGCACTGGTGGAACCCCCTGTGGCAGCAGGCCGCCAATAGCCGAATGATCCCTGCATGGTCCCGAAAGACATCATTCGGGACCATGCGCGCATGTATACCACTGGTTCACGTCCGAACAGAGAACAACACGCCCCGAACATCCAACCCGGAACAGAACAACCGTGCCGGGAACGCGATTTGCGGAGGCTGCGCAGTCTAAACCGGAATGGATTCTTTCGGAGCCCGGGCGGGAAGTGAAAAAAGTAAGGCCGGCTGCCACCGGCGCTTCTCTCATTCCCCTCCGGGAGGAAGACACACGTCTTCCTCCCCTGCCCGCCCGGAGACCTGATGGACCAGTCCTGTCCTCCCCCCGAGCCTGCCCCCGCACCACCGGCCGCCGAGGCACCCGAGCCCGCTGCCGGGCGGGAGCAGGCCTGGACCGCGCTGACCGCCGTCGCACTGATCATTGTCATCGGCGCTCTCACCTGCGCCCTGCTCACCCTGATCCTGGTGCCCGATCACACCACCGCGGCGACCACCGCCGGCCTCGTCGCCACCACAGGCATCACCAGTGCCGCCACCCTGCTGCGTCGCACTTGACTCCCGGCACAGCCCCGCCCATGTCACCGCGTGTACTCACAGTCGAAGTCGGGGGCACGCGAGGCGTGGACGTGCGCCTGCGCCCACCGCGGCAACGCCCAGACCCGCAGTCCCAGCAGCAGTGACTTTCGCTGGGCAGGCCCGCACGGGAGACAGGCCTTCCGGCCGAACCCAAGTCGCGGCCCCGGATCGTGTCGGATGAACTGCGGTCACCGATCGAGCCGTTGCTGCCCGAGCCGACCCCGAAGCTGGTCGAGGAGGGCAGGCCCCGAGCGCCGGACCGGCGGGCGCTGCCCGGGACCGCTGGGGCCGGGCCGACCGGTTTCATTCCACCTTCATCCCAACCTGCTCTGGTGATCCAGTCGGCAGCGGGGCGCGGCTCCGCGCCATCGAGCGAGCGGGGTGGAGTGTGACTGGTCCGAAATCCGTGCAGGGTCCAGAGCTGGGCGACGGGGCGAAGCCGGTGGGGGTGCGGCCGTGGTGGCGGCGCCGGAGCGTGCTGCTGGCCGGCGGGGTCGTCACCGCTGTGTCCATAGTCGCTGTGTCACTGCTGCAAGGTGACTCGTCGTCGCAGGAGGCGCGGGAGTTGGCTCGCAACCGCGCTCCTTTCAACCAGGCGATTGCCGCCCTGGCCGAAGCACCCGGTATCCGGTACAAGGACACCTCGGCGAGCAGCCGACAGCAGCATGAGATCACGGTGACCGCGTACGGAGACAAGTTCGGGACGACGGGCTGGCGCACACTGCGGAACCTTGACCGCGAAGTACTGCGCGTCGGCGGCCGCACCTTCTACCGGCACTCCCCCAGCACGTCCAAGGACGGGAAGGCACCGAGCGGCAGGCCCGTGAGCCAGTGGTCGACCAACGGGCCGGGACAGAGCGCATCCCTCGACCCGATGTTCGACACATTTGCGTCCCCGCCCCTGCTGGCCCACAGGCTCTCAGCCGCACTGGATGCAGATCCCGGACTGCCATCCCTCGACGACCCGCAGGTCCCGGTATTCAGAATCAACGGGGTTCCCGCGCTGCGGGCTGACACCACTGAGGGATACCTGTACGTCTCCAAGGACGCGCCGCACCAGGTTCTGCGGCTGGAGCCGCCCAGCATCGCGTCGAAGGTGCCGTCGCCGTTTCCGACGGCGACCGCTGACCTGCCACGGCCGATGACGGCACACCGCGCCCTGGTCGACTCCACGGGCATGGACATTGCCGTGCTGTCGCAAGCCGAAGGCTTGCAGATGTACGAAACGCTGGAGCAGCACACCAAAGAACTGGCGAAGGCCCGGAACGAAGGCGTCGACTTCGATCTGAAGATCGCGGGCGATCTGAACTGCAGTCCGGCTGGGTGCCTGATCAACGAAAACTTCACAGGTACGGTGACGCCGAAGGAGAAGTCCCGTATCGCCACGGGCCAGTTGACGGTGGTCATGACGGTGACCGACGTATCGGTGGGCGGGATTCCCGCAAGCGGGTGCATCAGCGGACAGAAGACCGTCCCCATCGTCGGCAACACCGCGTCCGGCACCATCTCGTGCCGCGACACATCGGCTGGAGCGGCCTTCGTCCAGGCCGACGCGAAGGCCGCCGCGGAAGCGCAGCAGCAGGCCAACGCTTCAGGCGGACGGGCCACGGTCAGGTTCCAAAGCTTCGCCACCGCCTATGTCGATGCCCTGGCGGTGGGCGCCGCCGAGATCAACAGCCTTCTTGAGGAACAGCAGGAGCAACGCAAGAACGGACATTGCACTGTCCGGCCGATGGTCCCTGCCCGGCACTCCGCCGACAGCCCGCAGATCGTCTACGCGGGCTTCGTGACAGCGGACGAGCCCCTGAAGCGGCCCTGCGCCAGGTACAAGGACGACCTCGCAGCGGCAGAAGCTGCCAATCCGCTGATCGCCAGCCTCAAGAAGGACGGCAAGCTTCCTCCCGAGTACATGACCAAAGCCGAAGCCAGCAAGGCGGGGTGGGAGCAGGGCAAAGCGCTCGGCAACAAAGTCCCGGACGGCCAGATCGGCGGCGACAAGTACGACAATGCTCCGACAGACCTCAAGGCGCAGCGCCTGCCCGACGCACCGAGGCGGCAGTGGTATGAAGCCGACCTCGGCATCGATCCCATGATGAAGAGGTCAAAGCAGCCCGGCTGGCGTCTGGTTTACTCCAACGATGGTCAGGCGTACGTCACCAGCGACCACTACCTCCACTTCTACCGACTGCCGAACTGGAAGTGACACCATGCGCCTCACCATCGACGGGACGCAGATCCGAACTCACGCAGACCTGCACAACGCCCTGGCCGGACCCCTCGACTTCGGGCCGTACTACGGGCACAACCTCCACGCCCTGTGGGACCGCCTCAGCACAGACGTCGAACGTCCCGTCGAGATCGTCTGGAAGGACTCCGCGGTCAGTCGGGAACAGATGGGCGCGGAAGCGTTCGACGCGATCACGTCAGTATTGATCAAAGCGGCCAAGGCCGATGAGGCAAACCCGGAGGACAAAAGGCTCACGGTGCGTTTCGTCTGAGAGCCGACGCAATGGTCAACGGCCCTCAGGTCTCCTGAGGGCCAAAGGACGGCAATCGGCTGCGGTCAGGCGCAGGCCGCCCGTCGATCGCGGCGGCCTCGCCCATTACGTTCCTCGCAGAGCCGGGCCGTCCGCCGGTGTGAGCTCGGCCAAGCCTCCGGTCTAGAGACCTTGACGTTCGATCAAGTCCCGGACAAGTAGCACGAGGCTTGCTTTGGCGAGTGACGTCATTCGGTTCGGCCCGCAGCGGGCGTGACGGAAGATCTGCCAGGTCTTCAGGCGGTGGGCGTGAAGTCCTTGTGGGGCCGGCGTTCGATGCCGGTGGTCACCCAGCGACCTGATGGTCCGCCGTCTCACCGGCGAGACGGCCACTTCCTGGCGTGACCCGACATCACATGCCGAAGTCCGCGTTCCGGGATGAAATAACGGGAGGAAACGACCTCTGAGGTTCACCTCGTTTTGTCTCGGGCGGCGGTCACCAGTCGGGGGGTAGGTAGTAGTTCGTTGTTGAGCCCGGGCCTTCAACTGTCTGGCGAGTGCATAGTTCGGCGAGTGGATGGCTGTCCGGCAGTACGGAGAAGAGTCTCGTGAAGACGGCCTGTGCGGTGTCGGTGTCTCCGGAGAGAGCGGTCCACAGGGCGATCTGGTAGGTGGCGCAGTGGGTGAGTTCGTGGTTCTGCCCCACGACGCGAGCGCAGTCGTCGCGGGCGGCTGTGGCTGTGGTCAGGGCTTCTTCAGTGCGGTCAGCGTGTCCGAGCATGGCGGCGAGTTGGATGGTGCGCGTCAGGGTACGCGGGTGGTCGGCACCGTAGAGGGCCGTGCAGCCCTCGATGACTTCTCTCTGCAGGCGAAGTCCGGTCTCTCGGTCACCGTTTCGGGTCACCCACTCGGCCAGGTTCCAGCGGGCGTCGTTGGTGAGGGCGTGATGGTCACCGAGGAGACGGGTGGCATCGTTGTTGAGTTCGCGCCAGACGCGCTCGGCCGCCTGCGGCCCGTCGGCCTCCGCCCAGCAGGCCACTTCGAATCGCAGACCCAACACTTGAAGGTGCTCCGGTCCCCAGAGGGTCTGTCCGGTATCGAGGAGCTCCCTGGCCATCGCGAGGGCATCAGCGGCCGAGCCGATGTGTCCGGTCCAGCGAATCAGGTTCCGTCTGGCTCGGATCGTGGCCGGGTGGATCCTTCCGTGGAGCTCCAGGAAACCTTCGTATGCTTCGGCGGCGAGGGAAACCGCCCGGTTGAGGTTCCCGGACTGCCCCGTCCACCAGGCCAGCTGAAGGGTGAGTTCGAAGAGGTCGTCCGGAGCGGTGTCCTGCGGCGCGGACCGCAGCACCGTTTGGAGGACGTCGACGGCCTCGGCATGCCGGTCGGCCTTTCCGGATATCTCCGCCAGGCCGATCGCGCCCATGAGGGCTCCTCCGTCAATCGCCTTGCGGAAGGCGGATGTCGCGGCGTCCCACTGGGTCCGTTGCTGGGCGGCCCAGCCCAGGTCGACGCAGATCGCTGCGTCGGCGTGAGCGATGAGCGTGTCCCAGATCGGCTGGGCGATCCGGCTGGTCCCGCGTTCGGAGTCGATCGCTTCGGGCAGGTAGTCGAAAACCCGGTAGCCGGTGCAGTCGTGGTTGGGGAGCAGCAGGCTGCTGGTGGCGAAGATCGGTCTCGTCGCCCAGGCCAGAGCGGATTCCCAAGACTCAGGACGGGCACGGGCGCCCCCCAGGCCGAGCAGGTGGTGTTCATGGAGGTCGCGCAGGACCGGAGCCGGGACGTGAGTGGTCCAGCCCGCGCAGAAGGCGTCGGCTGCGGCGGCCACCAGCGCCGCCCCACGGGAGTGATTCCCTTCGGGGGAACGGGCGTCCCTCAAGGTCGCGAGGAGGCGCGGTCCGGCTGCCAGAAACTCGGCGATCCCGTAGGTGCCGGATGACTCGATGGCTCGGGCGATGCGCTCGTCCCCTGTGTGTTCGGACGCCCGGCGCAGCTCTGCGGCGGTCCACCGGCGGTCGAGCCGTATCTCGTGGGCGAGGCCGAACACCGCCGCCTCGGCAACGGGGGATGCCTCGATGCCACGGAAGCGGGCCCGCTCGTGGGTGCGGATCGTGGCCACCACCAGCACCCCCGGCCCCCCGACGATCACGTTCCTGATCAGGTTCGGGAGGGCGCTCCCCGAGGTCAGGTAGCGTTCCAGATCGTCCAGCCAGATCACCGACGGCCGCACGGACTCCGCCGTCTCGAAGGCGGCCGCGAGGCTTTCCCCACTCTCCGCCTCTGGGATGAGCAGGCGATGACTCGGGCATTTCTCTCGCAGCGCCTCGAACGCCGCACGTGACTTTCCCGCAGTCGAGTCCCCGACCAGCAGGACGAAACGATGCGAGGCCAGGGCCGACTCGATCTCGCCGCTTCTGTCCCTCGGGACGAACGCCGGGAACGCATCACCACCCGCACCATGGACGCGTACGACTGACAGATCATCGATGTCGCGGACGCGGGGAACCCTGCCGCGCCGAGCCACCACCAGCCCCCGCTCACGCGCCGTCGGTGCCTCCACCAGTCGGCTGCCCCGCCAGGACGCCACGCCGGCCACGGCCCCCACCACAGCGACCAAGACTGCGCCCACCCCGGCGGGAAGCTCCGACTCGGCGAACGCCGCCACCGACGTCGCCACAGCCGCGCCTACGATCAGCCACCAGCCCTTGACGTATCCTCTCCCCCACACCATGACATGAGACCAAACCGCCTCGTCTCCGCGATAGGGCCGATCCACACCCACTGCGACCATCACTGCGGTCTTTCAGTGAGGGCATCAACCGTGCGACCGCCTCGGTGACGGCCGGGCCCACTACGCAGCCAAGCACCGCGGACACAGTTGAACGTGCAAGTGGTCACCGACCCCCAGGGCGAGGTGCGCTGGCTGTCTCCCGCGCTGGCGGGGCGCTGCCATGACCTGCCCGCGGCCCGCGCTCACCGGATCATCAGGATCTGCAAGCGCCAAGGCGTGCCGATCCTCGCCCATCGCGCCTACATCGGTGCCGGAGCGTGGGTGACCACGCCGACCCGACGGCCTGCGGGAGGTGAACTGACGCTCACCGAACGATCCAACAGGCCGTGCGCGGATGGACCACCTCGGCGGTCAGTTCCAGCGGGCCGAGGCCCGGCCGCCACCCGCAGGATCCGCTGGTTGACGATCAGTGCCAGCACCAGGGCGAGGATGGTCTGGATCGGCACGGTCCCGTTGATCATGGGGACACTCGGGCGGCGGCGAGCCTGGCGTTGGGGCAGCGCGGGAACACCGCGGCCGGTGGCGCGCAGCTCGGCACCATACGCCTCGATCCGGGCCCGGCAGAGCCGTTGCCAGGGAAGGAACGCGGTGCCTGGTGGGCGGCGGTCAGTTCGGCATGTTCGCGCTGCGCAGCCAGGATGTCCGGGGGCCGGCGGTGGTGACGTAGAAGACGGCGCCTTTAACGAGTGGAGCGATGATCTCCTCGGAGATGCGCTCGGTGGTGTTCTCCGCGTCGCGGACCACTCCGGCCCCCGCGTGCCCGGAGCGGCCGGGCCAGGGGTTGACCAGCAGCCGGTTCGCGGTCAGGAACGAGCCGTGGGCGAACAGGTGCTTCACTGCGGTCACTCGTAGTGCCGCCTCCTCCGCCGAGACGGGCTACCAACGCTCCAACGCGGCCCGCAGGTGATCCGGGGCAAGCCTTCACCCCCCTGTCGCTCATCCTGGCTGCGACAACTCTCGACGAGGCGCTCGACCGGCTGGCGACTCGCTGAACGCGGGGATCCGCGGCCCTTGAGGCAACAGTTCGGCCAAAACGAAGGACACGACCGCTGCCAGCACCACGACGGGAACCGTGTCCACGTTGCCCAGCAGGAGGACGACCAGCACCACGCTGCTGACGGGCAGCCGCAGGGCCGCGGTGACCGACGCCGCCATCCCGGCGGCCATGGCCGGCACCAGGCCGAAACCGGGCAGCGGCGCCAGCAGCGCGCCGGTCGCCCCGCCGAGGAACAGCGCGGGGAAGACGGGCCCGCCTCGCAGGCTTCCCAGGCACAGTGTGTAGGCGATGGCCTTGAACACCAGCACCGCGATGAGCGCGCCCACCGACCAGGCATGCGGATCCGACGCCAGACGTCCGAGAGTGGCCTGCCCGGACAGAGCGACCTCGGACGGCGAACGGCCCGTGGCGATCGTGTAGAGCGCGATGCAGCCCGCCGCCCCGAGTGCGCAGAGAGTGGTGTTGCGCACCGTCCGTGACGCCACGAAGCCAGCCGTGAACCGCCCGCCCACGAAGGCGCCGTGAATGAGGAGCGCGATGGCCGGCGCCATCAGCAGCGCCCACAGGACATCCCCGGCGTCTAGCAGCGGCGGCTTGGGCAGACCGATGTTCAAGCTCCCGGTCTGCAAGCCGGTCCAGCGGCCGAAACCGGTGAACACCAGCGCCCCGATTCCGCTGGACAGCAGGGCGGGCAGCATCACCGCGAAGAGCTGTGGCCCGCCCACTCCGGCCACCTCCATCAGGAGCACCGCGCCCACGACCGGATTCCCTAGAAGCGCCGAGATGGCCGACGCGGCGCCGGCCGCGCCGAGCAACGCCGTGCTCGCCGGAGTCTGGGGTGCCCGTACGAAACTCGCGAAGAGCAGGGCGAGGCCGGTGCCCAGCGCCATCAGGGGCGCCTCGGGACCCAGCACGGCGCCCAGCGGCAGGCTGAACAGAGCGGCGAGGACAACGCCGGGCAGCGAGTTCCTGGTGATCCCGCCCGAGTGCAGGCCGGCCGCCGGGATGTGACCGCCCAGACCCGGTAGCCGCGTGACGATCAGACCGACGGCCACACCGGCCACCAGCAGCAGCGGGAACCCCCACCACCAAGGGGCCTGCTTCCAGCCCAGATCCCTTGGCCAGTCCGTCCAGAGAAGCTGTTCCAGCTTTTGCAGCGCCACAAGGAACCAGAAAGCGATCAGCGACACCGGAACACCGATCAGCCCGCAGAACACCAGCGCTTTGCGGTACTCGGGCCGGCGCAGCATGTTCCGCAGTTGGGCGGCCTCCTGGGGCTGACTCTCCGGTGCGGACGCGGCCGCATCTGAGTTCCTGCCGGCGATGAGGCCCTCCTGAGTTGCGGAACAACAGGCGATGCACCTATATCGGCACAAGATTATCCAATCGGTCACTCATCGTCGTCAGACACACCGCCGGGGTATCCGGCGCAGAGCAGGGAGCGAGCAGGTCGAACGAAGCCTCGCCAGGGCCTCCTGCCGCCAGGTACTCCGCCTCAGCCGCATACATGCCGGTGAGCACCCCTGCTGACTCCGTAGTGGATGACATCGCCATGCCACCAGCACGAGCACCACAGCAGGACCTTGCCGGCGACAACCGGACATCGTTGCGCTGCGCGGTCGGCACTTCCGCAACAGGCCCTGAAGCGTGTTGCACAATCCCGTGAGCCGGGCATCTCCTGTGCATGGCCGGGGCGTTAAGGGCCGAGCGGGTGCTGCTGGTGCCGTGTACTACCGCACGGACCTGACGATGTGGCAGCTCGGCCCGCTGTTCGGCGGTCGGTGACACTCTCCTCCCCCGCGGCGTGCCGGGCCGTCCAGCGGCTGGGCCCGCTGCTCGCGCTCGAGCCCGTCGTACGCCCGACCGATGCCGCGGACCGGCTGTCGGTCATGGACGGCACTTCGGTCCCGGTCCGTGACCGGAGCGCGGGCGCCTCCAGCCGTAACTACCGGTTCGCGCGAATGTGCAGGTCATCGTTGGACGCGACATGCCGCCAGTGATCGCTGCAGCCCGCCCTGAGCCGGGTACTACCGCCGATGCGCACGCCTGGTGGCGCTCTGCCCTGGCCGGGTACTGAGAGGGAGTGCGGGTGATCACGAGAGCAGCTGCTAGCGTCCGGCCACGTGAACGACAGCGTGTACGTGGGCAACGCGGGCAAGGATGCGGCACTGGACCGGGGATGGCTCCTGGGACACTTCAAGGAGACTGGCGATCCGCGCCACAGCGAGGCTGTGGAGATCAAATGGGGTGTGCACCCCCGTGGCGATGAGCGACTGCAGTGGGTGAAGGGTGAGGAGCGCACAGCTCTCCTGGTTCTCATCAGCGGCCGTTTCCGCGTTCAACTCCCGGGTCGCAGCGTCCTTCTGGAACAGCAGGGTGATTACGTGGTGTGGGGACGCGGAGTCGATCACTCATGGTTCGCAGAGGAAGAGTCGGTGGTGTTGACCGTTCGGTGGCCGTCCGTGCCCGGTTACGCAGTGACAGAGAGGGATCAGGGGCGACTACAGGCCTGATCGAGCCCCATGGCCACAGCCATTCGTTGATGGCCGCTACCAGGACGGTCGCCTCGTAGCGGACCGCGAGCTTGGCATACCTCGCGGCCACAGCACGGTGCCTTTTGAGGCCATTGATGGCTCACTCGACCGCATGGGATGGTGCAGCGTATTCCGCGCCAGCCAGGCAGACGCGGTTCATGCGGGAGACGTACGCCTTGGTGGCACGTACGCGCCCACGCACCAAGGTCTGGGCGTGTTTCAGAAATGCGGCGAGGGCCGTGCAGCCGGAAGCTCAGTGCTGGAGTCACGGGCAGCGAGTTGACCGGGTTCAGGATCCGAGGGGTTGGCCGAGATCATTCTCGCGAACCACGCTGTGGACTGGGGGTGCTGGCGTCGGCTTTGTTCGGTGGACTAGATTGCCGGGATGACTACCGGGACGGCATTGCGCCACACACGGATCGGTGACCCGGTGCTCTTCTGAGCGCCGTGCGGGCCGGTGCGAGCCCGCTGTTCGATCGAGGGTCTTGCGCTGCTGCGCGGGCGCCGCCTCCGTCGTGTTGATCACAGGACACATCAACCACGACAGGAGAGTTCATGCCCACCAAGATGCTGCAGATTCCCACCGCGGACGGCCAGGCCGATGCCTTCGCCGCCTTCCCCGACGATGGCGAACGGCACCCGGGGGTGCTGATGTACGCGGACGGCTTCGGCATCCGGCCCGTGCTACGGGAGATGGCCCGCGAACTGGCCGGCCACGGGTACTACGTGCTCGTCCCCAACTTCTTCTACCGGCACGGCCCGGCACCTGTGGTCGAACTTCCCGAGCACATCGGAGAAGAGGACCGGACCGCGGTCATGGGTCGTCTGATGCCCCTGATTGAGGCGCACACCACCGAACGGACCCTGCGCGACGCCGACGCCTACCTCAGGTTCCTCAGCACCCAGCCCGAAGTCAGCTCCGGACCCGTCGCGGTGACCGGCTACTGCATAGGCGGCCTCCTGGCGGTGCGCACCGCCGCGGCCCACCCCGGCCGGGTGGCCGCCGTCGCCGGATTCCATGCCCCCGTGGGCGCCGCCGGGCCCGACAGCCTGCGCCGCCTCACCGCCCAGGTCCACTTCGGCCACGCCGAACCCGACCTGACGCCCGAGGTCCTCGCCGAACTCAACCAGGTCCTGGACGCCGCGGGTGTCGACTACACCTCTGAGATCTACCCCGACACCGTCCACGGCTTCACCATGGCCGACACCGACGCTTTCAACCCCGCCGCATTGCGGCTTCGCTGGGACCGCCTCCTCCCCCTCCTCGGCCGCAATCTGGCCAACTGTTGAGGCTCCGGCCCGGCAACCGAACCTGAAGTGCACGGCTCCGCAGTCCTGGGGCGTGTTGCGAGAGTGCTGAGCCACAGCCACTCATTGATGGCCGCGACCAGCACGGTTGCTTCGTAGCGGACGGCAAGCTTGTCGTATCTCGTGGCGACCGCGCGGTGGCGTTCGAGGCGATTGACCCCGCACTCCACCGCGTGGCGCTCTTTGTAGTCGGCCGGGTCGAACTTCGGCGGACGGCCACCGCGAGAGCCACGCCTTGTCGGCGCGGACCTTGTCCGGCCGGGTGCGCGGCCGTCCGGACCCAAGCCGGGGTACACGGATCCGGTTGAGGACGACCTGGAACTGCGTAGAGTCTCCACACTGCCCGGCTGTGATCACCAGCGACATCGGTTTCTGGGCCTGCTCGACCGCCAGGTGCAGCTTGGCGGTCGAGCAGGCCCGTGAGCGTCCGAGCCCGTGGTCGTCAGGCTCGGTGAAGACCCACCGGGCGGCTCGACCTGGAGATCCTCCTTTTGCGGGCGCCGGCCGCGTGCTGGTGGGCGGGGGCCGATGGTGGGCCAGGCGCCGTCGCGCTGCCGGCGGCGAAAGAGTCCATACACCGTCACCCACGGCCCATAGCGTTCCGGCAGGTCCCGCCGCGGTGTGCCGGTCCGAGGGCGGAACCGTATCCCGTTGATCAGCTGCCGTTTGGTGTGCACTGGCGGGCGTCCAGACTTGATGCCCTTCGGCAACAGCGGCTCCAGCACGCTGCTCATGGAGAAGATGACCCGTGAGTGCGGCTGGCCCAAGGACGTTTCAGTGGCACGCGTTCAACGTTCGATGGCACGGTGCACGTCCGTGAGGTCCATCCTGAGCTGGTACATCGCGCGGTGGGGTGGCGTTTCTGCGTGGGGTGTTGGCGCTCGACGCACGCTCAGCAGTCAAACACCGACCAGCAGATGTCGTTCCGCAATCGCTGGTCGTCGAGTACGAGCTCGCGAATCGCTTCCGGGAGCTGGTCACGCTGCCACTGGCATTCGAGTCGCCCCGCGGCCTCACTGTCGTCTTCGGGCGCGGCAGCGCGTGCGGCCTTGATCGCATAGGCAGCCGCACCGAGCTCGTGCGCGGCGACGTGTGCGACGACTGCGGCCTGACCGGCGGCGTAAGCGGCATGGCGTGCTGCGCCCCGCAGATCTCGAGCCGCGCCCATTGCATGGCCGCCCGCCGCGCGGGCCTGCATCATCTTGACCTCGCCACGGACCCAGGCGCGGGCATGCTCGATCGCCTGGCGCGGCCGTGGGTCCTCAGGCCGAACCGACTCGAAGAGGTCGAGGACGTGCTCCGCGCAAGCTGCCGCCCACAGGGCGAGGAGATGGTGATCCGAAGCAGTGAGGGTCCCACCGCGGCGAATCGTCACGAAGCGAGGGTCCCTGACCTTCGGGAGGATCATGGTTGGCATTCCTTCCTTCTGGCATCCGCCCCACACCCGAGGACGCGAGCCCGCGACCATGCGGGCCTCGGAGCGAAGCCTGCAAACCTGGTGGGTCGATCCGCAAGCCCGGTTGCCGGTTTCCCGGCCCGACGAGACAAGCTCTGAGGAAGCGAGGGGGTCTCAGGAAGGCGCGTCCACCGTCGGCGGCCGCCGCCACTCAGCTCCGAAGCGGCAGGTCCCGCAGCAGGCGGGCCGGAGTCGTCCCGGCGCGCCATATGCAGGCTGAGTGGGGAGACATGATTTTCGCCGCAGTCCCTGTCTCCACTTCACCGCGCGCACCGTGCACGCACCGCACGCGAGATCCGCCTGGCCGGAGGGGCGAACGTGGAGTGGCCGTGACCGTTCGGGTCCACACCACTCCGTACCCCGAAGAATCCCTATTTGCCGCGTACGACCTCGCAGTGCTCGTACGCCGAAGATCAGTAGGAGCGCTGTTTCCCATGAAGGCCATAGGACTTACCGAATTCGGCGGCCCCGAAGTGCTGCGCGTCCTGGATCTTTCCGTTCCTGAGCCCGGGCCGGGCGAGATACGCATCCGGGTACATGCGGCCACGGTCAATCCGGTCGACGCGCTGGTGCGCCGGGGCATCGCCTTCGTCTCCGACGCCGAACCGCCCTGCGTCCCGGGTATGGACGCGGCCGGCGTGGTGGTGCAGATCGGTGAGGGTCGAGACCGATCTTGACGTGGGCGACCGCGTCATGGCCGTAGCGGTCGTGTCCGGGACGCATGGAGCGTACGCCGAACACCTGGTCGTCCCTGCCGAGTCGGTAGTCCGGGCACCGGTGGGCACGACACACCTGGAGGCCGCGACCTTGCCGATGAACGATCTGTCCGGCATGGCACTGGACCTGCTCGCACTCCCGGCCACAGCCACCGTCGTCGTCACCGGCGCGGCGGGTGCGGTCGGCGGCTACCTGGTCCAGCTGGCCAAGGCCGACGGACTCCGGGTGATCGCCGACGCGGCCTCGAAGGACGAGCAATTGGTGCGTGCCCTGGGCGCCGACGTCGTACTGCCGCGCGGGAGCGACTTCCCGGAGTTGGTGCGCAAGGAGGTGCCCGACGGCGTCGACGGGCTCGCCGACACCGCGGGGGTTGCCGGACTCGCCCTCCGCGCGGTGCGCGACGACGGCCGGATGGTGACATCGGTCGGCGGAAACCAGGTGGCCGAGGAGCGCGGCATCACGGTCCAGCACACGTTCGTGCCGCAGTACGCACGCGAACACGCCAAGCTCGACCGGTTGCGCCAGCTGGCGGAGACGGGTCGGCTGACCCTGCGCGTCGCACAGGCCCTGCCATCCGAACAGGCCGTCGAGGCACACCGGTTGATGGAGGCAGGCGGTCTGCGGGGGCGAGTGGTCCTCACCTTCTGAGCGTATGAGGGACCACCACCGCGGCGGCTGGACAGACCGGCGCAGGCAGCCGATGGCTTCAACAGCACGGTGCTGCTGACTCGGCGACAGGGGCTCCGAAGCACTTCGACGGACGCAGCGACACCTCTTGCACTACGGTTCCCTTGGTGTGAGTGACGGTGAGGAACTCCATGGAGTGGCCCAGCCGCTCGACGGCTGACGGCTCGGTGGCGAACGGCGCAATGACGGCACGGCTGTCACAACGCCGAAACGGTCTGCGCGTGGAAGAAGGTCGGCTGACTGACCGTTGACCGACCGATCTTCTATGCGATGCGGGTCCAGTCGGGGTCCATCGGATACGAAGGGCCGTCCCACACCAGGGCCTGATCGACGAGACCCGGCACATTCCTGTTCTGGCGCCCGTCCGCGTACTCCACACCACGGTTCTCGTACAGGGCATCGGCGACTTCGATGAGGTAGTCGGCGAACGACGGCCACACGCCCAGCTCGGGAACGCCGGCCTCTTCGAAGGTTCCGATCCGTCCGTAACCGGGCCCTGGAGTGCAGTCGGTGAACAGTCCGTAGAGGCCACTGCGGTCGGTCGCGGCGAAGGCGAGGTAGCGCAACGCGGAGTCGACCGGCATGCCGATGGTGTGGGGGCCTTCATCCCAGTACGGCAAGTGCTCCACCGGCGGAATCGCGTGCTTCATCGGCAACAGCCAAGCTGTTCCCTGCCCCTGCGGAGGGAGCCCGGTCTCGGGTTCCGGTGTCCAGCCGAAGTCAGCGGGGTGACCGGTGCCGTTGCGGAGGCGGTAGAACGCCCGCAGTCCCGGTGGGACGACGAGGTCGAGTTCCTGCTCAACCGCATGGATGTCGGCCTCTGCGGCAGGCGGAGGGAGCAACCGGTAGGAGCGCGGAGCATTCTGCTTCAGCCACGCCTCGACCCTCCCCCAGGCGCCCTCAACGGCCTTTTCCTGCTGCTCGTCGTCACTCATACTCGCGACCCTACGGCCCTCCCGCGAACCGGCTGTGGCCTGCCCCACGCAGTCGGCACAGCACGCTTCCTCGGCGCGTCCTTCTACCGGGCTCTGGTTGCCGGAGGACGAGCTCGCAGTCCCGCGGCGACGTGCAGATGCTGCATGGTGGTCCGGCCCGCTCGGTGTGCCAGATCCTCGAAGTAGACCATGCTCAAGTTGCGGTGCTTCTCCCGCTCCGCACAGATGTAGGGCGCCAGCGTGTCCCAGGTGCCAGGAATCGCGTCGCCGTAGGCACCGAGGATGAGCCGCTCGTCGACGATACCGTGGGCGACGAGTTTGCCGATGTCGTCGTAGAAGAGTCCTACTCGGCGGATGTGCACCTTCACCTCCTCCGGAAGGTTGCTGTATCCGTCGTGGGCGGGATGGTCGACCGCGAGACGGTCCCGGAGCGCGAGCGCGTTCAGCGCGACGGAACCATCCGTCCGGTAACTGTGCCCGTCTTCGCGCGCAGAGCGAAGACCCCCTCAACGAACCATGCGGCGGGCAGGCCCTTCCAGACTGGCCGGGCCCGGGCACAGGCCCGGTGGTGACGTCGTCAGTTCCGACCAGGCGGAGCGGTGGGCCGGGCCACGCTCGGGCCAGTGGGCGAGTGCGGGGAACTGCCGCAGGCTCTCGTGGGATCAGGACAGTTGTCATGTGGCGTCTTGGGGGGACGAAGGGGGAGTTGCAGGAGGCCGGCCTGGTTCGGGCCTGATGGGAGCTCCGGTTGGGACGCGCCAGGCCTGAATCAGGTTGCCCAGGCGGCGAGCCGGTGTCTCGCTGGGGATGAACAGGACAACCGCGACGAGGATCAATGCGCTTGCCATGAGTGCTCCGGTCGCCCAGGCGGACAGACCTCCGCGCGCCATGGCGATGACGAAAGCGGCCGCCGCTCCCAGGACGCCTCCGATACGGGCCGTCGTGTTCATCATCGTCGTTCCTGGCGGGTCGGACGGCGCAGCGTCCAGGACAGCCTGGGTGTGCCGAGCATGACCCGGAGCGTGAAACGGATGCGGTTGCGGCGCCTGGGGAGAGTGGCCAGTTCGGCGTGCCATTCCTCGCGCCATCGTGCTCGCTGCCGGGTGGGGAGCAGCAGGGTGAGCATGTCCAGCAAGCGTGCCGTGACGGCGGGTGCGGAGGATGCGGGCTGGAGGACGGCCGCAGAAAGGTCGTGCAGTTCACGGCTCACGTCGCACAGGCCCGCCGCGCGGGCCAATGGCGCGAGAACCTCGAGGGTTTCGCGAGCCTTGCGGTACTGCTTGGCCGGCGCCACAAACGCGATGGTGCGCATGTTGTGCAGCCGGTCGGCGAGGCGGATGGCCAGCACGGCCTCCTCACGCGTCGGCTGGATGGCAGGGTTTGTGATGTCGACGTGGCGGCTGCTCGGCGGGGTTGCGGTGAGCTCGGCGGTGCGGACGGCTGAGACCAGCTCGGCGATCTCCTGTCCGAAGTGTTCGGCCACGCGCCCCGGCGGGCAGGGTGTGTCGTCGATGTCGTGCAGCAGGGCCGCGCAGACCACGGCGGGTGGCATACCGATGTCGGCGACGACGGCCGCCACGGCGAGGCAGTGCGTGATGTACGGGTCTCCGCTGCGACGGGCCTGGCCCTCGTGCCAGGCAGCGGCCTCCTCGTGGGCATGCTGGATGGGCCAGGCGTAGGCATGGGGGTGGTGCGCGCGTACCACGGCCAGGATGCTGTCCAGGGACGGCGTGGTGTCGTGGCGCTTGCTCGGGCGGGGCGGTAACCGGCGCAGGGCACTCATGACGCCCCTCCCCCAGCGATCGGCCGGGCGGCCCACCCGGGCAGGGGCTGTTTGCGGGCGCGGTAGGCGCGGGCAAGGGCGTCGCGGGCCTGCTCGGCGCCGTCGTCGGTGATCTGGTAGAAGCGGCGGCGTGGCCGGCCGGCCTCCACGTGTACGGCGGGGTCTTCCCAGGTGCTGTCCACCCAGCCGACTTGTTCCAAGCGGGCGAGGATCGGGTAGATCGTGCCCGACGGCAATCCCGCCAACTCGCACAGCTCAAGGCCGTAGCGCTGTTTGGCGGGGTCTTCCAGCAAGGCCCGCAGGACCAGTTGGGTCTGCAGGGTCATACGCGGACTACCCATACTCGTACTCTACATAGCCTATATACAGGCTGTCTAGAGATACTGACGGACCGTGAACCACTCGCGGCGACGCACGCAGTCGTGTACTCGCCATCTGTTCGGGTAGGCCCTTGCACTGATGAACCCCAGGCCGGAGTCGACCGAGAGAGAAGTGTTCGTGCGTATCGCTGTGAGGCTGTCCGGACACTCCGATGGGGAGTGGACCGCGGCCTTCGAAGGATGACGGATCATGTGCCGCGAGCGGGATACCGAGAGCCCCTCCGACGTCGTCGGCCGGCAGCTGGTCGAAGCCGTGGAGAACCTGGTGGCACTCTGGTTCTCGGCCGTCGAAGAGGTCCGTCCACGGCTGCCTCCGCGCCAGATACGCGCCTTGCGGGCCGTGCGCGGTCGGCCCGCGCTGAACGTCACCGCCTTGGCCGAGCATCTGCACATCGGGCTTCCCGCCGCCAGCCGGCTGTGCGACCGGCTGGAAGCCGCCGGGCTGCTCGTGCGGTGCCCGCAGCCCGACGACCGGCGGGAGGTGCGCCTGGAGATCACGGCTCAGGGAAGGAGGTTCCTGACGGACCTCACCGAGCGGCTGTCCCTGCGTCTGAGCACGGTTTTCGACGGCGCTCCTCCCACGCAGCGGGTACGGCTCGAACAGCTGCTGTCCGCCTTTTACGAGGGCGGACCGTCCCCCGCCCCGGAGCCCGGTGCGGATGCCGGAGCGGAAGGCTGAAAGGCCGGCTCAGGAGTCCGGGGTGCGCTGCAGGGCCGCGCTCGTGTGGACGTGGCACAGCAACAGGCATACGTCGTCCTCGTGTTCGGAGTCGTGCAGCAACGGGTGCAGGAGCCGGTCGGCCGACGCTTCCAGATCCGTGTCGAGTTCGGCCGGGCTGAAGCCGCCCAGCGCCTCGGCGAGGCGCCCGATACCGGGGTCAATCCCTTGGGAGCGGCGCTCCACCAGACCGTCGGTGTACAGCGCGAGCGTGGATCCGGGCGAGAGCGGCACGGTGTGATCCCGGATCTCCTGTTTCAGCGGGATGCCCAGCATGGCACCGGGCTTGGCATCGAGGGTGCGCACCCGGCCGTCGGGCGTGCGCAGCACCGGGGGCGGATGACCTGCGGCGGCCCAGGTGAGCGTGGGATCGTCCGGGTGGAAGCGTGCGATGACGGCGGTGGCGTACAGGTCGAGGCGCAGGCGGTGCAGATACTGGTGCAGCCGCGTCAGGAGCTGGCCGGGGCTGCTGCCGTCGACGGCGTAGGCGCGCAGCGCGGTGCGCAGCTGACTCATCATCACCGCGGCGTGCAGGCCGTGCCCGGTGACGTCTCCGACGACGGTGAGCAGACTGCCGTCGGGCTGGCGGAAGGCGTCGTACCAGTCCCCGCCGATGTTCAGGCCGCGGGTGGCCGGGAGGTAGCGCGCGGCCAGGCTCAGGCCCGGTGTGGTGGGCAGTTCGGTGAGCAGGGCGCGTTGCAGGGTCTCGGCGATGTCCCGGTTGTGCTCGAAGCGTCTGGCGTTCTCCAGGGCGATGCTGGCCCGTCGGGTCAGCTCGATGAGCATGACGGCGTCGTCCGCGTCCCAGCGCTTGTCGGGCGGCGACAGCGTGAGGACGCCCTGGGGTGCCCGGCGGGTGAGCAGGGGGATGCACAGCAGGGGTCGGCCGGGGTCGAGGGCGGAGGGCGGCTGGTCGTCGACGCCGGGCAGATGGCCGGGGTGGTCGGCGGCGTACTGCGGGCGGCCGCGGCGGGCCGCGAGGACGGCGGCGGCCGGATGCGGGCCACCGCGTTGCGCGTCGTCCGTGCCGTCGAACAGCCAGACGTCGACGGTGCGCGCGTACCGCGGCACCAGCAGGGCGGGCAGCAGCCGCACGATGGCCTCGTGGTTGAGGGAGGCCGTGAGGGCGGCGCTGGCATCGGCCAGGAACGTCAGCCGGCCGCGGGCGTTCTCGGCCTCCTTGCGCGCCTTCTGCTCGGCGTCGAAGAGCTCGCGCTGGGCCCGGCCGGCGGCGTCCAGTTCGGCGTGGAGCGCCAGCACGCCCTGGTTGGTCTGGTGGAGTTCCTCGCGGTGGAAGGCGACCAGCGCCTCCTGCTCGTCGAGCCGCTCCAGCAGCAGTGCCGTGTCTTCGTCGGCACCGAACAGGGCCTCGGCCAGCGCGGCCGGGTCGTCGGTCACATGGTCGGCGCCGGAGAGGTCCGCGTCCTGCGCGCAGGGAGCAGACGCACGCCACGGGGGCCGCCGGTCCTCCGGCCGTCCGTTCGTCGCGGCCACCTCTACGCGGAAGTCGCCCCCAGCGGGTGACACGGCCGGTTCCACGCCGACCCGCCAGTCACCTCCCTTGGTGAGGCACTGCCGTAGCTGGGCGGTCAGCGCGGCCACCAGCCGTGTGCGCTCCACGGGGGTGACTCCGCACGCGGCGGCCAGCCGCGCGACGGCGATTCGGGCCTGCGCGGCCTCGGTGATGGTGCGGACGTGCCAGGTGCGGGTCATGAGGGGCGGTCCGGAGGGAAGGGGCTCAGCACTACGACGGCGGTGTCGTCGCGTACCGGCCGGGCGGCGCTGCTGGCGTCCCGCACGATCGAGGCGGCGATCACGGCGGGGTCGAGGGAGGACGGGGCTTGAGCGGCCGGGCCGGGACTCCAGCGGCTCGGCAGGCCGTCACTGTGCAGGACCAGAAGGGAGTGGTCGGTCCAGGTCTCCTGGTGCTGCGGCAGGCGCGCGGGGAGGTGTGCGCCGACGATGCCCGGACGGGAGACGAGCCCGTGCCAGCCGTCGCCGCGGCGCAGCCGGGCCCCTGCGTTGCCGACCCCGGCGAAGGACAGCCGGCCGGTGGCGACGTCGAGTTGGGCCACGGCCACGGCCGCGCCCCTGGTGTCGCGCAGGGCACCGTTCAGCCGACGCAGCAGGTCCGCCGGTGGCAGGTGGGGCGCGCGCCGCGCCTCCTCCACCGCGGCGGAGGACGCTCGGGCCGCCTGAGGGCCGTGGCCGAGGCCGTCGGCCAGCATCAGCGTCACGCGGTCGCCGGTGCGGACGCACGCCCAGGCGTCGCCGGAGAACTCCGCACCCGCGAAGGGGATGTTGACCCCGCCGGCCCGCACCGGGAGCGGGGCGGGGTGCGGTCCGCCGCTGTCGCGGTTCGGGCGGGGGGCGATCCTCGCCATGACGACCGTGCCCTGCCCGGGTGTGCTGTGCAGGCCGAAGTCGTCCGCCGTGCGCCGGCAGGTGCCGAGGCCGGCGCCGAGGGAGGCGGTCGTCGAGTAGCCGTCGCGCAGCGCGGCGACCGGGTCGGGGATGCCTGGCCCGTGGTCGACGGCCATGATCTGCAGCAAGGGGGTCCTCTCGTCGCCGTAGGCCGGAACGGGTGGACCCACGAGGTCGAGGAGTATCTGCCCGCCACCGGCGTGCTTCAGCAGATTGGTGGCGAGTTCGGTGGCCACGAGTTCGGCGGCGGCAAGGCGGTCCTCGGCCAGTCCGGCATGGCGGGCCGCGGCCCCGGCCGCCATGCGTACCTCGCGTACACGGGTCGAGTCGTGCACCGGCACCTCCCAGACGCGCGGCATCAGGGCGCCTCGCGCGGACGGGGCGGCCGGGAGATCCACGACGTCACCGTCACCGTGGTGCCCACGCCGCGGCGGCTGTCGATGGAGAACTCATGGACCAGGCGCCGGGCACCGCCCAGGCCCATCCCGAGCCCCTCACCGGAGGTGTAGCCGTCGGACAGGGCCTGGTCCAGGTCCGCGATGCCGGGGCCCCGGTCGGTGAAGGCGAGACGCAGTCCCTGTATCCCGCCGCTGGTCACCGGCGTGCACTCCATCTGGCCCCCGCCGCCGTGGACGAGGGCGTTGCGCGCCAGTTCACTGGCGGCGGTGACGAGTTTGGTCTGTTCCACCAGACCGAACCCGAGTCGGGCGGTCATCTGCCGCACATGCTGCCGCACCCGCACCAGGTCGAGGTCCGAGTGGATCGGCAGGCAGGCGGAGACACTGCCGGGGCTGTGGGTCACGGGCTCTCCCGGCGTGCGCGCCCGTCGCGGGGCAGGGCCGTCACCTCGGCACCGAGCAGGCGCAGGGCCTCCTCGGTGCTCAGAGCGGTGCGCAGTCCCGGCAGGGTCAGGCCGAGTTCCACCAGCGTGATGGCCACCGCCGGACGCATCCCCGCCACCACGGTCTGGGCGGCCAGCAGTCCGGTCATCGCCGCGACGTCGCTGAGCACACGGCCCATGAACGAGTCGACGATCTCGACCCCGGACAGGTCGATGACCACACCGGTGATCGCGCTGTCGGAGACGGTCTCGCCGATGTCCTGCCGGAGCCGTTCGGCCGTGCTGTCGTACAGGTCGCCCTGGAGGGTGACCAGAAGGACCCCGCCGAGCCTGAGTACGGGCACGTGTCCTTCGTAAGGGTAGGTGGAGGCGCCGGTCACCGGAGCTCCGCGGGCGAGGCGGGGTTCGGCACGATGTGGGCGCCCTGCTGCTGCAGTGCGTAGGCCAGGGCGTCGGCGAGACTGGCGCGGGTGAGCACCGAGCTCAGGTCGATGCCGAGGTGGACGATGGTCTGTGCGATGGCCGGACGGATCCCGGACACTATGCACTCCGCTCCCATCAGTCGCGCCGCCGCCACGGTCTTCATCAGGTGCTGCGCCACCAGGGAGTCGACCGTCGGCACGCCGGTGATGTCCAGGATCGCGATGCGTGCGCGCTGTTCGACGACGGCGTCCAGGAGCGTCTCCATGACGACCTGGCTGCGGGCGCTGTCGAGCGTGCCGATCAGCGGTACGGCGACGATGCCTTCCCACAGTTTGATGACGGGGGTGGCGATCTCCAGCAGTTCGAGCCGCTGGCGGTTGATGAGTTCCTGCCCGGCGATCGTCGTCGTCTCCAGCATGACCAGGCGCAGTGTGCCCATCAGCACGGTCAGCGCCGTCGTGCACTCGCGCAGATGCTCGGCCGGCACGTCGGACAGGTCGTCGAGCAGGAGGTCGGTGACGGACGGCCGCAGTGCGTCCATCTCCGCCGAGATCTGCGCGAGGGTGGCCCCGGCGCGCGCCCGGGAGTGCGCCGTACGCGCCAACTGCTCGCGGACGACCGCGAACCCGTCCGCCTCCGCGTCCTCCACGCGCCCGGAGGCGGCCACCGCGGCCAACGCCTCCACCACGGCCCGGCCGGCTTCGACCGCCTCGTCCCGGGAGACGGTGAACACCGTGCGGAACAGCGTCGCGTCCGCCCAGCGTTGGGCGATCTGCTCCCGGCGCCGCCGCAGGAAGGCCTCGACCTCCTGCACCGGGTTGGTCTGCTCTGCTGCCGTTTGCTGCTCCGGCACGTATTTCCCTCCTCCTACGTGGTGCGTCGCCCCGACCGTTCGGGGAGCGCTGGACGGTGCGGTCAAGGCGCCTGGCGGGGCCCGAACCAGTCGAGACAGGCGATGAGCGCGTCGTCGTCGGCCACGGGTGTGCCGCGGTGACCGGACAGTTCTCTCAGCACGGCGCCGGGGACGTCGGCCGCGGGCAGCAGGCTGGTGGAGACCATGGCGCGGGCCAGTGCGCGCTCCCCGTACCGCTCCCCGCCGGGCGCGGCGACGGCGTGCACCCCGTCGCTGGCGAAGACGAGCCGGTCGCCGGGCTCGATGGCGAACTCCTGGGCGACATAGTCCGTTTCCTCGAACATGCCCAGCGGGAGCTGCGCCTCCAGGTCGACGGAGGTGACGGTACGGCCGCGCAGCCGCAGCATCTGCGGGGAGCCGGCGTCGACGACCTGCAGCCGCCCCGTGCGCAGGTCGAGGTCGAGCAGGAGCACGGACAGGTGGGCGTCTCCGCGGTACTGGGCGTGGACGGCCTGGTCGGCGAGTGCCGCCTGGTCGGCGATGGGCAGTCCCGCACGCCGGGCGTTGCGCAGGGCGTTGATGCCCAGGGTGGTCAGGAGGGATGCCTCGATGCCCTCGCCCATGCCGTTGGTGATGTAGAGCATCAGGCGGTCGGCGGTCGCGGACCAGTCGAAGTTGTCGCCGAAGATCGCGTAGGCGGGCTCCAGTTGGGCGCCGAGCGCGTACTCGGGGCGGGTGCAGGAGCGGCCCGGCAGCAGCTGCCACTGCATCTCCGCGGCCAGGGTGAGCCGGTCGGTGCGGCGGGCCCTCAGATACAGATCGGTGTCCCGGTCGGCGACGATCACCTCGTGGCCCAGCACCTGTGCCACCTCGGCCAGTTCGGCCAGGCACTCCTCGGCCTGGCCGGCGCAGGACATCGTGACGGCCAGGACGCCGAGCCGGTCGCCGCGCACGCTCACCGGCAGGTACACGCAGACCTGGTCGTCGGGCAGCTTGTCGACGAAGGGCTCCTGGGAACCGAAGGCCCGCCCGGCCGGACTGCTGTGCGTCGGCATGGCTTCCGACGGGCTCGCAGCCGGGTGGACGGGCCGGAGCGTGGCGAGGCCGTAGTCGGCCAGGAAGAGTTGGACGCTCTTTGCCGCGTAGTCGTTGCACAGGACTGCGCGGACCGCGTCCACGAGTTGGTGCGGGGCCGCAGAGCGAAGCGCCCGCTCGGCTGCCACGAATCTGTTCACGATGTCGGTCACGCCATTCTCGTCACGGTGACGGCGCTGGACCCATGCTGTCGCGGACGCCGTCGGTCGGTCCTTCTTGTCCGTATCTAGCGCTCTGCGCGTATTGCCCGAACCGGTGGGCTGACAGTGCCCGTGAAGCCTGGAAGAGTGGGGGCGTGACTTCCTCCTACTCGCATCCGCGGTCGGGCGAGGTGGCGCGTGTGACCTCCGAGGCCGCAGAGTTGCTGGAGGTCCTGTGGGGCCGTGCCTCGACGGCGCCGGTGTCCGCCTCCCAGATCCGTGTGCTGTTCATCCTGGAGCACAGCGACGGCATCAACCTGCGCATGCTCGCCGAGGCCCTCGGCTCCACGCCGCCGTCGACCAGCCGGCTGTGCGACCGCCTCCAGGCAGTGGGCTTCGTGGAGCGAGGGCCCAGCGCCTTCAGCCGCCGTGAGCTGCGTCTGCACCTGAGCCGTCGCGGACGGACCTTTCTGTCGGAGCTGCGCGCTCGACGCGAGGCCGCTCTGCAGTCCGTTCTGGAGCAGATGCCCGCCACGAAGCGAACCGCGCTGCTGGAAGGACTGGAGGCGTTCTGCGCCGCGGCGTCCACGGAGATACACGAGGGTGACGAAGGCTCCGATGCCAGGAGCGCCTGAATCCGGCACGTTCCACACCCCTCCCGCGCTTGACTCGCTCACTCTGTTGCCTCATGGCCATAGTTGTCAAACGGCAACTGTTGGGCGCGCGGGTGCAGCGCGCGATCGATCAACCGCCGCTCCGGGGAGCGGTCTTCACTCGTCCGTCGAAGCCGAAGTCCCGGGTTCCGTCGGCCGGGAGTCCGCGACGGCGAGCGCCTCTTCGACGCTTTCCACGATCGGGACGGTGATGCTGACACCGGTGAGATCGAGGATCCGCCGCACCGCCGGCGTCGGTGAGATGACGTACACCCCTCCCGGGATCTCCCGTACCTCCTGATAGGCCCGCAGGACGATGTTCATGCCGGAGGAGTCCATGAACGGAACGCCGGCGATGTCGAGCAGGAAATGACGTCGGCCGTGGTGGAGCTGGTTGGCGAGGTGATGCTGCAGCTCGGTGGCTGTATCCATGTCCAGGTCGCCCTCGACCGTGAGCAGCACGGCGTCTTCCCGCGGCAGCTTCACCTTGATCGACAAGGGATTCTGGGCAACCGACACAAGTACCTCCCATAGGCGTTGGCGATCGGGACGGGTGCCCCGACGGACGGATTCCATGCATCTCGGCGCAAGGACGCCCTCTGACCGGCCCCTTGGCGGGCCGGTCGCCGGCGGTTTCGGGCATGACGCTCCAGTCCTCCGCGCGCTTTCGGCAGTCCCCTCGATGCGTTCGCCCGTCTACCCCCGAATCTCCCCCACACACCGGGAGCCTGCCGGGGACCGGTACACCGTCACGCTTCTGGCTGCTTTTGCGTGCCCTGGGCGCACCGGGCGGTTTGGGGGCTCGTCGGCTGGTCACGCGTCCAGAAAGGAGGCATCACGAGGTGCAGGAGGGAAGGGAAACGGGGCCGCGCCCGGGCCGAGGGCCTGTCCGGGATTCTTCACCGACCAGAGGGCCTGTCCGGGATTCTTCACGGACAAATGGCGGGTTCCGCGTCCCTCGCCTCCGTCAGGGAGCGAAAGGATGAGTGAGAAATACCGGACCGGCGCCACCAGGAGCCCGGCGGGCGCGGGCTGCGGGCGCCGCGGGCCGCGAAATCCGGCCGAGGCACGCGGAGTCGTGCGACGGGTGCTGTCCGAACAGTCGCGTGCCCGGGGCACCCCGTGCGCGGCGGACACCCTCTCGGACGCGTTGCTGGTGGCGTCCGAACTGACGACCAACGCGATGCTGCACGGGGGCGGCATCACCGGCTTCGAGGTGGAGGTCGTCGGCCAGAACCTGCATCTGTCCGTCAGTGACCGGGAGCGGCGAAGGCCGGTCGCCCAGGACCCGGTCGACCGTCAGGGACGGCACCGCTGCGGAGGCCGCGGCTGGCCGATCGTGTGCCGGCTGTCCCGCACCGTGCTGGTCTCGGATCTTCCGGCCGGCGGCAAGCGCGTCACCGCGGTGATCCCACTGGCGGCGGAGCGGCAGCCGGTCGAGGGACCCTGATCCGGCCCGCATGGCCCCGACCCGAGCCTGGGCCGGCGGGCCGACCGCGCCGGCCGGCCACGCCGACGGCTCAGGCCAGTCGGCCGGCCCACCCCCACCCACGCCGCCCACTCGAACCGGCCGACGCCGCTCGGACCTGCTCGGGTCGGACCACCTCGGGGTCAGGCCACCTCGGGCTCCAGCAGACCGGCGCGCAGCCGCTTGATGATGCGGCTGATGAGCCGTGAGACATGCATCTGCGAGACCCCGATCCGGCCGGCGATCTGCGCCTGGGTGAGCTCCTCGACGAACCGCAGATGGATGATCCGCCGCTCACGCTCGTCCAGTCCGGCGATCAGGGGGGCCAACGAGTGGAAGTCCTCTACGAGTTCCAGCGACGGATCCTCCTCACCGAGCAGATCTGCGAGGACGGACTCGCCGTTGTCGGCGTCGGCCGTGACGGCCGCGTCGAGGGAGGTGGACTGGTAGCAGTTGGAGGCCTTGCGGGCCTCGATCACCTCTTCCTCCGACAGCGACATCAGCTGCGAGAGCTCGCGAGTGGTCGGTGTACGGCCCAGACGGGAGGAGAGTTCCTCCGTCGCCTTGGCCAGTTCCGCGCGCGCCTCCTGCAGTCGGCGCGGCACATGGACCGCCCAGCTCGTGTCGCGGAAGAAACGCTTGATCTCACCGACGATGTACGGGACGGCGAACGTCGTGAACTCGACCTCCCGGGACACCTCGAAGCGGTCGATGGCCTTGATCAGCCCGACTGTCCCGACCTGGACGACATCCTCCAGCGAGTCCCCACGGGTGCGGAAACGCGAGGCCGCGTACCGTACGAGCGACAGGTTCATCTCGATCAGCGTATTGCGCACGTACTGGTATTCGCGCGTGCCCTCTTCCAGCATGACCAGTCGGTCGAAGAACTGACGCGACAGCTCGCGCGCGTCTTGGGGCTTCACCCTCGTCGGGTCGTCGATGAGCGGCAGCGCCGTCCCGTCTGTCGTGACCGTCTCTGCCGTGGCCGTTGCCTGCGCCACCGTCACGGCTGCCATGCTGTCCTCCCGATCGCTGGTGCCAGTGGTCATCCCCCCGCTTGCCCTGACTCGCGCGACTCAGTCCTTTGCTGTCACCGCGAACACGCCATCGCGGTGAGTATTGGCGTGAAGGTGAGCATTGGCGTGAAGTCGCCGGGTGACGGCGGACCTTCTGTCGCGCCCCGCGCATCCGCGGGTTGTTTGCGCGGGGAGTCGCGGGGCATGCGGGATTTCGTGCTTCGGACCAGAGGCGCACAGGTGCGAGAAGTGCAACCGCTCCGGGGCCGATCGGGCCCCTTGCACCGTGTCCACGGAAAATCCCTGAGAACGCTGTTCAGGAGCTGTTCCCACATGCTGGTTGAGACGTCCGCACACGGTTCCAACATCACTGCCCGTCCCCGCGTGTCCGGCGGACGCGTCCACGACGACGCCCCCGACACCGCGGCCGGCTTCGCCCGCCTCGCCGCGCTGCCCGAAGGGCCCGAGCGCGACGCGGTACGCGACGAACTGACCAAGGCATGGCTGCCCATGGCCCACCGCATCGCCGGCCGATTCCGCAATCGCGGTGAGTCGCTGGAGGATCTCCGCCAGGTCGCGGCCCTGGGACTGGTCAAGGCGATAGACCGGTACGAGCCCGGACGAGGCGCCTTCGAAAGCTACGCCGTACCCACCATCACGGGGGAGATCAAGCGGCATTTCCGCGATCGGATGTGGGCCCTCAGGGTGCCCCGGCGCGTCCAGGAGTTGCGCAACAAGGTACGGATCGCCCGCCGCGACCTCGCCGCGAGCAACGGCGGGGCCACTCCCTCGGTCACCGAGATCGCCGCCCACGCCGGGCTCACCGAGGAGGAGGTCAACGCGGGGCTGGAGGCCCTGGAGAGCTTCAGCACCCTGTCTCTCGACGCCGAGATGGCCCCGGGCGACGACGGCTTCAGCCTCGCCGACACGATCGGCGCCTGCGACGAGGCCTACGACGTCGTCATCGACCGGGAGGCGGCGAAGGAGGGGCTGCAGCGCCTGCCCGAGCGCGAACGCGCCATCTTGTACATGCGCTTCTTCGAGGACATGACGCAGAGCCGCATCGCCGATCGCCTGGGCATCTCCCAGATGCACGTCTCCCGCCTCATCAGCCGGTGCTGCGCGCAGGTACGGGACGAGGCACTCGACCGGCGGCCGCGCCCGGAAAGCTGATCACTTCACACAGGAGCCGACACCCATGCTGATACCCCACCCGGCGATGCTGCGCAGACTCGTCGAGGAGTACGAGGCGCTCATGGCCGACGATGACGAGAGTACGGACGGCACGCGGCGGCGCGAACTGCGCGCCCAGGACCTGGCCTACACGCTGTGCGTGTCCACCGGAACGCGCGAGGTGGGCCGGGCCCTGGAAACGGCCCGCCGTCTGCTCGCCGCCGCGCACGACCCCGTAGCACCGCTGCAGCCACGACCGGCACGTCCGGTCACCGCGGGCTTCGACGAAGACCCGGCGCAGGAGCCGGCGATCGCCGGCTGACGGCGCGAGCACAGAAGCGAGGACGGGACGACGAAGCAACGTAAGGAAGAGGGAAGCGATGTGAGCACCGACAGAATGTGGTCGTATCGACCCGGGAGCGGTCACGAGGAGGGGCGCACCCTGACGGGGTTCACGGTCGGGGCGACCGACGGGGTCATCGGCCGTGTGGACCGCCAGGCCGACGACACTCCCCTGCGGCATCTGATCGTCGACACGGGAGCATGGATGTTCGGCAGGAGCCTGCTGATACCAGCGGGCATGGTCACCGGCATCGACCCGGAGGCGAGGACGATCACCGTGCGGTGCACCCGCGAAGAGGCCAAGGCGGCTCCCCGCTTCAGGACGGACCGGGAGACCCTCGATCCCGAGTACCTGTCCGCCGTCGGCGCCTACTACGCGACTCTGCCCCATGCTTCGGGCACGAACGGGTAGCAGAGCCGATGAACACAGCCCCCTGAGTGCGGACGGACGACGAGGAGCGGAGACGGCAACGTGCGAGGAATGGTGTAAGTGACAGGAGCCGCAGTCCCCTTGATGTGCGCCTGCGATGCTCACGCGGTGATGAGCATCCAGCAGGCGGTCAACGAGCAACCGTGAAGCCGGCGGAACGCCCTCCGGCCGGGGACGCCGCGACGGCGCGCACCCGGCCGGTACCGATCACCAGCGCGTCGACGGCACGCAGTCATGTGCGGTCGGTCGTGGCGGAGCACTGGCGTGCCCCGTCCGGGCCGGCGAGTGAGAGAGCCGTCACGGATCTCCTGCTGGTCGTGTCGGAAGTGGTCACCAACGCCATCCGGCACGGCCGCGGCCTGGCGGGATTCGAGGTGGCCGTTCTGCCGGAGGGGGTGAGACTGACCGTGCACGACTACAGCGACGACGTCCCCTCCGCCGCCTACGGGCCCGGCACGCTGCCCCCCGCACACGCGGGCAGCGGATACGGATGGCCCCTGATCATCCGTCTGTCCCAGGAGATCCACATCGAGCGTCGCCGGGAGGGCGGCAAGACGGTCAGCGTGCTGGTGCCGCTGAGCTGAGTGTCCGCCTGCCGAGCGGGCACCTCACCAGGGCAGGAACGCGTGTACGTCCTTGCCGTCCTCCCGTACGACCACGCTGACCTGGTCGCACAGCGTGTGGATGAGATACCAGCCGATACCGCCGCCGGTGCCGGTGCCGGGATGGAAGGGGCGCGGCTCGGGCCGGGTGGTGCTCGTGTCGCTCAGCGTCACATGCACCCCGTCGATCGCCCTGCGCATCGTCAGCCCGAACGGCCCCGGAGCGTACTGGATCGCGTTGGCGGCGAGCTCGGTGACGACGAGCACGATGTCGTCCCGGTACTCGGACATCGCCGGCGGTGAGGACCGCGCGAGCGTGGTGAGAAAATTCTCCGCACTGAGGCGGGCTCTCGTCACATCACCAATTCCCCCGTCAAACTTGGCCTCCCAGCTCTGGGTGTCTTCCGACGACGGTTTGCCGCCTCCGCGCGATCCGGTCTCCATCACACCTTCTCCGGCCCGTCGGCCGTGGTGACTTGTTTCGTGCCGCTTCCATCGCTGCTGGTTCCCAGCCAGCGCACGGCTACGCGTCCGGAAATGGTAGGAGCCGACGGCACCTCGCGGAAGAGAGCGACCTCAGCGCCTGCTGTGCCGGCCGGGGCCCTACGCCGTCCGGATTCGGTGCCGGCTGCGGGGAGCCGCACAGTTCAGGCATCGGTGGACGGGATGCGGAAGTCGCCATTCGCTAGGCCGGGTTCGTTCCGCGCAGGCCGTCCGTCCGTGCGCGTCGTAGAGCCGTCGGGCACGAGTGGGCTGCGCCGGTTTCGCAAGCGGGAGCGGGCAACGTCTGTCGACGTGCCGGCGAGCGGGCCGCTATTGCACGACCCTGACCACGATCTTGCCCGTGGTGCGGCCGGTTTCGATGAGCTCGGTGATCTCCTTGGGCGCGCCGTGGTCCGGCTCGACGACGGTGAACGCGGCCGCGTACGCCGAGCGGTTCGGCGGTCTTGCGAGGGCGGCCTCGGCGGGCGAGGCGAGGTGAGCGAGATGACGATGCCGCCGGGGCGCAATGTGCGTGGCGAACGGGGCCGTATTCGCCGCCGATGGTGTCGATGACGACGTCGACATCGCGGGTGTCGCACAGCAGGACCACTGCGGTGAGGTGGGCGCCGATGTCCACCACCATCAGCGGACGGGACAGGTCCGCACCGGCCACCACGGCGATGGCCCGGGCGCTGGGCACGGTCAGGTGTCTTTGCCGCTGCTCCCGTGGCCCTGGAACTCCTCAGGCATGGCGGGCGGGCCCACCGACCGCGCAGACCCTGAGGGCGGCGCCGTGGTAGGCATCGGTCATGCGTGTTCTTCTTCCGTTGCCCGACCGGGACTTCGATGTCACGGAAGTCGCCGTCCCCTGGCGGCTGTTGCGCGACGCCGGCCACGACGTGGTGTTCGCCACCGAGCACGGCGGGCTGCCGCCGCAGGCAGATCCGCTGCTGCTCAGCGGTGTGCTCTTCGGGCAGCTCGGTGCGGAGCCGGAGCCGAAGGAGTTCTACCGTGAGCTCACCGGCGAGGCCGCCTTCCGTACTCCGCTCGCCTGGGATGCCGTCGAGCCGGAGGCGTACGACGGGCTGCTGCTGCCCGGCGGGCACGCGCCGGGCATGCGGCAGTACCTCGGCTCGCCTGCGCTGCGGACGAAGGTCGCCCGTTTCTGGGCGACGGGTCGGCCGGTGGGCGCCATCTGCCACGGCGTCCTCGTCCTCGCCCGCACCATGGACCCCGAGACCGGCCGCAGCGTCATCGCCGGCCGGCGCACCACCTGCCTGCCGAAGTACATGGAGCGCAGCGCCTATTACCTCACCGCGTGGCGACGCGGCCGTTACTACCGGACGTATCCGGCGTACGTCCAGGACGAGGTGACCGCCGCGCTCGACGACCCCGCCCAATTGGAGCGCGGACCGATCGAGCTGCGGCGACGCGGTACGGCGGCCGACGACACGGCTGCCTTCGTCGTGCAGGACGGCCGGTATCTGTCGGCCCGATGGCCTGGCGACGCCTACCTCTTCGCCCGGCGCTTCGCCGCCCTGCTGGGGTAGCCCGCTTGCCTGGCCGGGTGGGGTGACGTCGGCTGCGCGTCCCGGATGAGGAGGGTCACGAGCTGGACGTCGGCGGCCCCTCCGCTCCGTACCGGAGGCCGTCGAGGAGCAGGTCGAGGAGGCGGCCTGCCCGTTCGCGCTGGTCGGGAGCGCTGGTGATCAGCCCGATGCCGGCGAGGCTGAGACCGACGTCGAAGGGGTCGATGTCGGGGCGCAGGAGACCGGCGTCGGCGCCCGCGTTCAGCAGGGTGCCCAGCGCGGTGCCGAGCTTGTCGAGGCTCTCGGCGAAGGGGTCCGCGCCCGATGCGACCGCGGCCCGCAGCGCGTCCGCCATGCCCTCCTTGGCGGCCAGGTAATCGATGAAGTCGTCCATCCACAGGCGGATCGCCCGGTCCGGCGCATGCTCGGCGAGCAGCTTCGGGGCGCTGTCGCAGACCCGGGCCAGTTCGTTGCGGTAGGCCGCCTCGACAAGCGCCTCGCGTGTGGGGAAGTGACGGTAGAGCGTGGCCGAGCCGACGCCCGCGGCCTTGGCGATCGTGTCGATCGCCACGTCCGCGCCCTTCTCCGAGAAGGCGCGCACGGCCGCCTCGAGGATGCGCTCGCGGTTGCGACGGGCATCGGCGCGCAACACGGTCGGCTTGGTGGTCAAGGCTGCTCCCTTCGTCAGGGGACCAGTCTATGTGGACAACCGGGGAGTTCCCCGATTACCGTGGTCGCTAACCGGGGAGCTCCCCGGTTACGGGTGTCGGCCCGTTGTGCCCCCAGGCAAGGAAGACCCTCATGACCTCCCCGAAGACGGTTCTGATCACCGGTACGTCCTCCGGCATCGGCCTCGCCGCCGCCATCGGCACCGCCCGGGCGGGCTGGACGACCATCGCCACCATGCGCGACACCGGCAAGGCAGAGGCCCTGCTCAAAGCCGCCGCCGAGGCGGACGTCGCGGACCGGATCCAGGTCAAGCGCCTGGATGTGACCGACTCCGCCGGCATCACCGCCTGCCTGGACGAGGTCGTCGCCGAGCACGGTCGCCTGGACGCGCTGGTCAACAACGCCGGCGCGGCCCAGGTCGGCACCATCGAGCAGAGCGGCGTCGACGCCGTCCGCGCGGCCATGGAGGTCAACTTCTTCGGCGTGGTGGCGGTGACCCGGGCCGCCCTGCCGCACCTGCGTGCATCGAAAGGCCGGGTGATCACCGTCACCAGCGTCGGCGGCGTGGTCGGCCAGCCCTTCAACGAGGCGTACTGCGCGGCCAAGTTCGCCGTGGAGGGATTCATGCAGTCCCTCGCGCCGGTCGCCGCCACCGTCGGCGTCGATGTCACCGTGGTCGAGCCGGGCGCCGTTGCGAGCGAGTTCGTCGCCAATCTCGGCCTGGACGTCCCGACGCTGCTCGCCGCCGCCGGGCCCTACGGCCCGGCGCTCGAGGCCTACCTCACCCGCACCCGGCAGGCGTTCACCAACGCCCAGACCCCGGACGAGGCGGCCGCCCCCATCGTCGACGCCCTGACGGTCGCCCGCCCGCCCTTCCGCATCCAGACCTCGCAATGGGCCCGCGACTTCGTCGCCACCACCCTCGCCGACCTCGACGGCTCCGCGGTCCAGACCCTCACCGGTACCTGGGTGCGCTGACCGCCCAGCGTCCCGGTGGGTCAGCGACGAGAACTTGGCCGCCATCGCGAAGCCGTCGCCACGCTCGCGTCGTCCACCGCCTGGCGACAAGCGAGTGGACCCACCTCTCCCCCGCCACCGCCCGTCCGGGCATCGGCCCCCCGCAGCCTCGCGCGCTTCGCCGCGAACCGGAAATGAGCGACCCGGTCGCGGCAGGAAGGCCGGTGCGCGGGAGGGGATCAGCTGCCGGTGAGGGAGATGGCTATGTCCGTGATGTTCAGCGGGAACTGGTGGATCGGGGTCACCGCACCGGTGAACAGGTTGACCGTGTAGAGCGTCGGGGTGCCGGCGCCGTACGGGGTGAGGGAGGCGAAGGCGGCGTTGTCGACCGTCTTGCCGCCGCTCAAGGTGCTGTAGATGTCCATGCCGGCCTTGAGCTGGGCGTCGATGCCGAGGCTGCCGGTCGGGGCGAGCGTGCCGTTGTTGGCCGGGGACTGGATGACGACCTGGTCGCTGGTCGTGTTGACGTCGAACAGGGTGGTCGCGGTGGCCGCGTTGAGGTCGTTGTTCGTGTACGCGGCGGCGGTGACGCCCTTGGTCGTGCCCTCGGCCGGCGGAGTGGTGAGGTTCAGGTCCTGGATGGTCGTGTGGTCGTTCAGGTTGTGCCGCAGGTTCTGGCCGTTGTCGCTGATGACGCGGAGCCGGTCGGCCGCGGGGTTGAAGTCCACGCCGAACGTCGTGCCGTTCAGCGCGTACTGGAGCTGGGACACCTTGGTGACGACGACGTCCGTGGTGGCCGGCGGGGTCTTGATGGTGTAGATGCCGCCCTTGTTGCCTACGCCGTACAGGAGACCGTCCTGGACGCGGAAGTCGATGCCGACCAGGGCGGTGTCACCACTGAGCCCGGTGATGACCCGCACCCAGTTGAGCACGTCCGGACGGTCGGTCGTGAACGTGGCCATCAGGGTGCCGTCACCGCTGATGCCGAACGCGCGAAGGCTGGGGGTGGCAGCGGGCGCGGCCGAGGCGGAGCCCGGTGCGCCGAGCATGAGCGCCGTCGACGTGACCATGGCCGCGAACGCCGCCGCAATTCTCTTTCTCCTGCCTGCTTTCATCGATTTTTGCCTCCCGTTTGAGAAATCGCCCATGCGTGGCGACACGAGTGACGCGCGGATGAGAAATTGCTGCACCCAGCCCGTAGCGATACCGGAAATCGTGCCGGAATGATTGCGGTGATTCTCCCCCAACGGGCGGGTACATGGCGTTGATTAAACCTACTTCACTGCCTCTCTACAAGCGGAACCGGCGACGAAGACGCCTCAGCCGGGGAATTTTGCGCACAGTGACAAAAGGCATCGACATGCGCCCGTCATGGATTTATGCGCAGTGATAAACGGCGTCCGGATCTCGTCTTTCCGCGCGTCCGGGCGGAATGGCATGCTCACCCCTCATGGGGAGCCTCTTCGCCGAACTGGCCCGGCGGGCGACGACCAACGCCCGCAGAGAGGTCGAGACGTATGCACGTGAGATCCCGGAGTTCGGGATCCTGGACACGGATCCGCGCGCCATGTCAGAAACGTTGGAGTACGCGGTCTGGTTCCGTCGTCGCACCGTCGAACTGTCGCCGGACAACTGCGAGCTGAGCGACGACGATCTGGACCACATCTCCGCGATGGGCGAACTGCGCGCCGGGGCGGGGATGTCGCTCGACGCTCGACAACGGGTGCTGCGGGTGCACACCGCACTGATGCTGCGCGAGATCAACGAGGCCACCGACGCCCAGCGCGACGGCCGTGTCGACGAACTGATGCGGATGATGGCCTGGTTCGCTCCGCAGGGCGAACGCGGCATCGGCGCCTACAGCCAGGGATTCGTGACGGTGCTGCGGCGCCGGCTGCCGTATGCCGAGCAGGTCGCCCTGCTGGCCCGGTCTTTGCTGGCCGGGGATTCCATGGCCGCCGAACTCGCCTCGGCGGTGGACATGGATGTGTCCGACTATTACGCGGTCATCGTCTTCCGTGTGCCGGACCGCCCGACCGTCGCCGATCCCGCCCGGGAAAGCGAGATCGAGACTCTGGTGAAAACGCACCGAGTACCTGTGACGTGGGCTCCGGAAAACGGCTGCGGGAGCGGCGAACTGGTCATTCTGGTTCCCCGTCCGTCCGGCGCCGGGAAAACGGTACGCGACCTCGCGCCCAGTTCCTCCGACTCCGGCGACCCATGGCCCGACGGACCCGATGTATCCGCACTCGTAAGGGACTTCGCCCAGGCCCTCGCCCGCCCCTGCGCCGTCGGCGCCGCGACCGCGCCGCTCGCCGACCTCCGCGACGCCCTGGAACGCGCCCGCCGGATCAGCAGGGCAGCCCCGCTGAGCGGACCGTCCACCCGACTGCGGACGCACACGGTGGCGGACGTCTTCGTCGAACTCGCCGTCTCGGACGTCCCGTTCGTCGACGACTGGCTCCGCACGGTGGCCCGCCGACTGGAGGACGGTCCCGACCTCCTTCTCACACTCGACGCCTACTACCACCACGACATGCACCGGGGCACCACGGCCACGGCCCTCAACGTCCACACCCGCACCCTCGACTACCGCCTCCGCCGGGTACGGGAACTGACCGGCATCGCCCCGGGCTCGACACAGGGCGTGCGCGTCCTGAGCGCAGTCGTGACCCGGAGGCTGTCGGGGGCGTGGGGGTGAGGGCGGGTCGTGATGCGGCCGACGATGTCCAGGGCGCTCCCTTTCGACGCCGAGCGACGCTCAACGCGGCCGAGACTCAGGGAGCCGCAGGCGTCACCCGATTCTGTGGGGCGCGTTCGGTGGGGCAGGTCCCTGCCCAACCGACCAAGCCCGCACGCTGATCGGGCGGTCAGGTCGACCAGGCCGATGTTGGCCGCGCGGTCAGGGTCGTCGTGGCTCGGTCGTGCGGCATCGACCGGGTGCGTACCGAACTGCCCGACCTCGGTCCGGAGGGAGACGTCGGTGTCGATCTCGTCCTGCGTCCGACCCGGGCGCGGGCCCGGGTGGTCGGAGGGTGCTCGTGCGGTCGGTTTCAGTCGGGCCGGGTGGGGGCTCGTAGTCCGACCTTGAATCCGCCGTGTGGGGTGGGTTGGGCGGTGAAGGTGCCGTGGAGTAGTTCGGCGCGTTCCTTCAGGCCGATGAGGCCGTGACTGGCGCTGGGCAGGGCGACGGACGGGCGGGTGGGGGCGGTGTTGGTGATGGTGACGCCGAAGTGCTGCGCGTCGTGCCACAGGCCCACCTCGGCACGGGCGCCGGGGGCGTGCTTGCGCACGTTCGTGAGGGCTTCCTGGACCGTGCGGTAGACGGTGCGCTGGGCGGTTGTGCTGATGCCGGGCGGGAGCCCGCCGGTCAGGGTGGTCTCGATGCCGCTGTTGGCGATCAGCTGCTGGAGGTCGGCGAGGGTGGGCTGGGGGGTGAGTTCGGTTTCCTTGCCGCCGGAGGCGCGCAGCAGGGTGACCATGTGGCGGAGTTCGTCGAGGGTGTTCACGCTCAGGGTGCGGATGGTGCGGGCGGCGTCGCGGGCGGCGGGGTCCTTGGCGGCGACCTGCAGTGCTCCGGCCTGTACGGCGATGAGGCTGACCTGGTGGGAGACGACGTCGTGCATCTCGCGGGCCAGTTGGGCGCGTTCGCGGGCGAGGACGGTCTGGGCGTACAGGGCGCGTTCGTGTTCACGGGCCACTTGGACCTCGACGAGCTGGCGGGCCACGTCGTGTCTGGCCTGCACGAGCTGGCCGAACAGGATCGGGGCGAAGGCCGTGGCCAGCGTGTAGACGAACTGGATGAGCGTCCAGGTCCGGTCGCCGGAAAACGTGTCGCCGGAAAACGTGTCGGACAGGGGCCAGGCGAGGGTGCCCGCCGCCGCGTTCAGCAGGGCGCAGCCGGCCAGCAGGAGGCGGTTGCGGGTGCGCGTGGCCAGTGCGTACAGGGCGGCGATCGGCGCGACTGCCACGTCCATGAACAGGGTCATGGGCAGTGTCAGCAGGTAGACGGCCAGTGGAAGGCGCCTGCGCAGGAACAGTCCGGCGCAGCCGAGGGCGGCGCAGGCCCATATGAACGGTGTCGCCTCGTCGTAGAGGTTGATCCAGGCGTCGAGCGCTGCGAGCACGACGAGGCCCGCGTCGACGGCCCAGGGCGGCACCTGCCGCCACCGTGCGCGACCCGTGCTCATCAGCCGTCGCTCCGTGCCGTGTCGGAGCCGTCGTCGCCGAGCAGTCCGGCCCGCTCCGCGAGGAGCGCCGCCTGGACGCGGGTGGGGACCCGGAGCTTGGTCAGGATCGAGCTGACGTGGTCCTTGACGGTGCCCGCGCTCAGATGGATGCGGGTGCCGATGTCGGCGTTGGACAGTCCTTCCGCGATCAGGACGAGGACGTCACGTTCGCGGTCGGTGAGCAGGTTCACCCGCGCCACGTCCGCGTCCTGGGGCGCGTCCGCGCCAGGACGGCCGCGCAGCAGAGCCCGTGAGGCCTTCGGGGACATCACCACGCCACCTGCGGCCAGGGTGCGTACGAGGTGGGCGAGTTGTTCGGGCTCGGTGTCCTTGAGCAGGAAGCCCGCGGCTCCCGAGCGCAGCGCGGTCAGGACGTACTCGTCGGTGTCGAAGGTGGTCAGCATGGCCACCTTCGGCGGCTCGGGCAGCGCCTGGATCTCCCTGAGGACGGTCAGGCCGTCCACGTCCGGCATGCGGATGTCGAGAAGCACGACGTCCGGGTGCTCGCGCCGGATCACGTCGGCGGCCTGCGCCCCTTCCGCGGTCGCCACGACCTGGATGCCGTCGGAGGCGTTCAGGATCAGCTCGAACCCGGACCGCACCAGCGCCTCGTCGTCCACCACCACTACCCGGATCACCGGCGTTCCGCCTCACACTCGTCCGCTCTGTCCAGCTTCTCGGCGACCAGTACGCCCGTATCGGGACGTCCACGTTCTCGTACGGTGATCGCCTGCTGTCGACAGTACGTCCGGCGCGGCGCACGACGGTGCGGCCGCTGTGGACACCCGCCACCCGGCAGGCCGGTTCCAGCCGTTCGGGGGGAGCGCTCCGGCCCATCGGCGGGCGGGTGGGCGAGCCCCGGCGGATGGTGCCGGCGGTTCGCGTCCGGTGGGATCGATCCGTGGGCCCGCCCGAGTCTGCGGGCCGCAGTCGATTTCCGTACCGTTCGAGGATCACCCAGCCATGCCCCGCTTGTACCTGCGTCAGCCCGTCCGTGCTCTGCGCCGCTGTGCGGCGCGGCCCCATGTGCTGTTCGGGGGCGTGTACGGGGCGGTACTGGCCAGCTCCATGGTGGCCGCCCTGACGGAACAGGGTGAGACGGCGCCCGCCGACCGGTTCAGCAGCGCCCAGTGGTTGCTGGTCACGGCCGTCGCCTCGGCCCTGGCGCACGGGTACGCACATCTGATCGCCTTGCGCGGCGACCGGACCCATCACGGTGTGCGCGCCGCGGTGCGGCCGTTGCTGTCCGAGTGGCCGTTGGTGGTGGCGACGGTGCCGACGCTGGTCCTGCTGCTCGGCGCGGCCTGGGGGTGGTGGCCCTCGGCGGGCATCGAGTACGTGGCCTTCGCCGTGAACGTGGTGCTGCTGTTCGCCTGGGGCCTGCTCGCGGCCCGCGCTGCCGGTCGCACGTGGGGCTCCGCCTTGAGGATCGGCACGGTGGACGCGTTGCTCGGGCTGGCGGTCGTGGTGGCCAACGCCGTCATCAAGTAGCGCAGTTGGCCGTGCGGGCCCGCGGGTCGGCCGGCGCGGCGCTGTTCCGCCGGTCGGCGGGGTGGTCCCGGCCGGTCGGCGGGGGTGCCACCGAAGCCTGCCGGATGGTCCGCCTCCTGACGGCACCGAAAGGTCTTGGGTATGACACAGATACAGCCGCCGCAGGAGACACCGGCTCCGCAGGAGAACTCGCCTCCACGGCCCAAAACCTCGCCCGGGTCCGCCGGGCAGGTCTCGGGCAGCCCTTCGATGGGACGCCTGGTCGGGGTGGATCTGGCCCGCGCGCTGGCGGTGTTCGGCATGTACGTCGTGCACATCGGCCCCCCGCTGTCCGCCACGCACGGCGTCGCCAGCTGGGTCCGGTACATAGCCGACGGTCACTCATCGGTCCTGTTCGCCACCCTCGCCGGGTTCTCACTGATGCTGATCGCCGGTCGCCGCGAGCCGAAGACCGGCCTGGCCGGACGGCAGGCGAAGGCCCGGATCGCGATCCGTGCCGTGGTCCTGCTGGCCCTGGGCACCGTGATGGCGATGGAGTACGGCGGCGTGATCATCCTGGGCTTCTACGGTGTCTACTTCCTCCTGGCCCTGCCCCTGGTTCGACTGAGCGCGGGGCCCCTCGCGATGATCGCGGCGGGGCTCGCGCTCGTCACGCCGCAACTGGCGTTCGTCCTGACCATGCAGCTGAGCGACTCCGTCCAGCAGAGCATCAACGCCTACGACCCACTCCGCCACCTCAGCGAGGTGGGAGTGCTCGATCTGCTGCTCACCGGCTTCTACCCGGCGCTCACGTGGATGCCGTTCGTGATCGCCGGTATGGCGCTGGCTCGCATGGACCTGTCGGCGGCTGCCGTCCAGCGGCGCCTGGCGGCACTCGGAGCCGGCCTCGTCGTAGGGGCTTACGGCCTCTCCCTGCTGCTGGCGGGCAAGAACGCGTTGAGGAGCACGGCGGAGGACGGGTCGTCGTCCAGTGGATCCGGGGCGGCGTCCATGGGCAGCGGGTCCATGGGCAGCGGGTCCATGGGCAGCGGGTCCATGGAGTCCCGGCTGTCGTTCTCGGATCTGTTGTCCGCAGGGCCGCACAGCGGCACCACGTTCGACATCATCGGCAGCGTGGGCGTCGCGATCCTCGTGATCGTGGGCGCGACGGTGGCGATGGACCGCCTGCCGCGACTGCGCCGCCTGGCGAAACCGGTCATCGCCGTGGGCACCATGTCCCTGACCGCCTACGTCGGCCACTTCCTCGCACAGTCCGTCCTGTCCACGCCCGCCGGGACCGGCACCCAGCAGTCCTGGACGCCCCTGCTCATGTACGTCCTCGGCGCGATCGTGTTCGGCGCCATCTGGTCCCGCTTCTTCCGCCGCGGCCCCCTGGAGCACCTGCTCAATACCGCCACCAAGCCCGCCAAGTACGTCCGATGACACCCGGCCGGGGTGGCTCGGCTTCCTGCCCCGTCCCGGCCTGAACGGTCTGCCCGGCCCGCAAGGGGATCGCCCTTGCGGGCTTCGGCTGTGGTCCTGGCCTTGGAGACTGCGGCGTCGCACCGGGCAACGCTGGGGAACCCACCCGCACCTGGACACCGCCCTCCTCGACCGCGTCCACGACGACGTCGCAGACAGCCGCGGAACGCCCGGCGAACGCGAACCGACCGTCGGGACACCCGCCAACGTCCCGTCCGTGCGCGGATGTCCGGCACCGGCGGGCCCATGGGCCAGGCCCGTCTCATCCGCGAGGGTGTCCCGCCGGGGTCAGGAGCTGCGTCGCCGCGAGCTGCGCGTACAGCTCGTCCTCCGCCACCAGCTCCTCGTGGGTGCCGACCGCGCGGACCCTGCCCGCGTCCATGACGACGATGCGGTCGGCGTCCGTGACGGTCGACAGGCGATGGGCCACCACCAGCACGGTGGTCTCGCGTGCGGTCTCAGCGATGACGTCCCGCAGCGCCAGCTCGTTGACGGCGTCGAGCTGCGAGGTCGCCTCGTCCAGGAGCAGCAGCCGGGGCCTGCGCAGCAGCGCGCGGGCGATCGCGATGCGCTGGCGCTCGCCGCCGGACAGTTTCGTGCCGCGGTGCCCCACCGGGGTGTCCAGGCCGTGCGGAAGACGCTCGACGAGGGCGTCGAGCCTGGTCCGGGCAAGGACGGCGCGTATGTCGTCGTCGGTCGCGGCGGGCGCGGCGAAGACCAGGTTCTCCCGCAGCGTGCCGGCCAGCACCGGCGCGTCCTGCTCGACGTACCCGATGACGGACCGCAGCTCGGACAGCGGCCACTTGGTCACGTCCCTGCCGTCGACCAGGACGCGGCCGCCGGTCGCTTCGTAGAACCGCTCGACGAGCGCGAAGACCGTCGACTTGCCCGCGCCGGAGGGGCCGACGAACGCCGTCATTCCGCCGCCCGGCACCTCGAAGTCCACCCGCTGGTGGATGTCCGGCAGCCCGGGCCCGTACCGGAAGGACACCTCCTCGAAGCGGACCGACGCCGGGCGCGGCCGTACCGCCTCCGTCGCCGTGGGCCGCACCGGCCGGTGCCGGGTCTGAGGCTCCGTCGCCAGGCCGTCCACCTGCGCGATCCGGGCGATCGCGGCCGCGCCCTCCTGGTAGTGGGACGCTGCCTCGACCAGCTTGTACACCGGCTCCATCAGGTAGAAGAGGTACAGCAGGAACGCGATGAGCGTCGACACAGGCATATCCCCGGACGCCACCCGCGCCCCGCCGACAGCGAGTACCGCGAGGAACGCCAGCTCGACGGCGAGGTCGTCCGCCGAACCCAGCACGGCCTCCCACTTCGCGCTGCGCACACCGTGGCGCCACGCCCTGCGTGCCGCCGCCTCGACGCGAGCGGTCTCCCGCTCCTCGGCGCCGGACGCCTTCACCGTACGGAACGCGCCGAAGACCCGCTCCAGGCCCGTGGACATCTCCCCGACAGCCGCCTGCGCGCGCTCGGCGGCCTGCCCGATCTTCGGCATCACCAGCGCGGCACCCGCACCGACGACCGCGACCACGCCGAGCGTGACGCCCAGCAGGACGGCATCGAGGAACGCCATCACCACGACCGCCGCGACCAGCGTCACCGCCCCCGTCGCCGCGGAGACCACCGCCTGGGTGCTGACGGCCCGCAACAGTGTGGTGTCGGAGGTCACCCGGGACATCAGATCGCCCGGCTGCATCCGGTCCACCTCCGCGAGGCGCAGCCGTAGCAACCGTCCGACGAGGCTCCGGCGGGCGGCGAGCACCACGGACTCCGCCGTCCGTTCCAGCACGTAGGCACCGAACGCCTCGGCCACCATGCTCAGCAGGACCAGAACGGTCATGGCCAGCAGGATGGTGCCGATCGTGCCACCGGACGAGAGCCGGTCGACCAGCGTCTTCGTGGCCAGCGGCTGCAGCAGCCCGCCGGCGGCCCCGGCCAGCGCGCACAGCAGGCCGAGCGCTACGGCCCACCGGTGCGGACGGACGTACCCGTACAGCGCCTTGAGCGTCTCGCGGGCGCGCAGGGACTCGGCACCCGTCGCCTCTGGGGCGGATGCGGTGTTCACAGGATTCCTTTCTCTTTGGGGCTCGGCTCAACGGGCCGGTTCGACTGCCCTCGTGGCGAACGTGTGCACGACGGCATCACGGAGATCAGGGCGTACGACGGCCAGGTGAAGCCGGAGCAACCAGAACCGGCGGAGGGGGAGGCAAGGGCGGCACGCCGAAGGAGATCTCCGATCGCCGGCTCAGCGGACCAGTGAGGCCGCCCGCGTGGCAAAGACGTGCACGCCTGCTTCGTAGAACTCAGGACGGACGACGAACAGGACACCGGCGCCCGCCACCAGCGTCAGACCGAGAAGTTCCAGCAACCTGCCTCTGCCAGGTGTGACGTCACGGCCTGGCACGTCGATGTCGGCCGACGTCCCGAGGGTCGTCTCGGGCTCCTTGTCACGAACGTGCTGCGTCATGCCTCCAGCCTGGACGCCCAGCCGCTCCCCGCATATCCGGCGACTGTCGGGTCCGCCCCCGCCGAGTGGCTGGAGAAGACCGGCCACCTCAACTCCGCTTGGCGACGACCTGTGACTCCGGCTCGTCGGTCCCCGGGGAGCCAGGGCCGCCGGCAGCCGACGGGGGCGGGCCGGTCAGGGAGCGGGCGATGACCACCGAGCCGCCGCCGTGGAGCAGAACGCTGCCGAGCACCGTCAAGGTCATGGCGTACAGGGCGGTGTCGGCGTACAGCCCGTCCGGCAGGGCGTTGAACGCGAGCAGGCCGAACACGATGGAGGTGGTCCCGCGTGGCCCGAGCGCGCCGACCATGAGCCGTTCTCGCCAGGTGAACGTCGAGCCGAGGAAGGCGAGCATGATCGGAAGGATGCGCACGACGGTGAGCGCGGCGACGCAGAGCACGATGGCGGGCCAGTCGACGCCCTCGCCCAGTGCGAGCACCACGGCGTTGCCGAAGAAGAACCACATGCACATCGTCGTCATCGAGTTGGTGTCCTCGATGAGCTGGAAGTCCGAGGCATGGGGAGCCGAGGCGCCCCGTCGGCGGACCGGTGCCTGCCTGATGTAGCGGAAGGCGATCCCGCACACGAACGAGGCCACGAAGCCGTTGCCCTCCATCGCCGTGGTCACGGTGTAGGCGAGCAGCGGTGTGACCAGCACGACGATCCGCCGCGACTGCTCCGTCATCCACTCTGCGCGGTCGGCCAGATTGATCAGCCACGCCACCAGCGCCCCCACCACGAAGCCGGCCACGAGGGCCTTCAGCGCGAACGGCACGGCCGTGCCGAGGGCCTGCATGGGCGTGCGGGTGACGGAGTCGGTGCCGACGAGAATCAACGCGAACAGGAAGAGAGGCGAGACGATGCCGTCGTTGTAGCCGCTCTCCACGTTGAGCACGCTGCGCACCCTCGCCGGGATACGCCGGTCGCGGACCAGTGTCTCGGCGGGGGCGAAGTCGGTCGGTACGACGATGCACGCGATGAGCAGCAGCAGCGCGACCGGCAGTCCGGGCAGCAGCAGCGTGCCCAGCAGCACCATCGTGATCAGGCTCAGCGGCAGGGCCACCAGCAGTGCCCGCGCGGCCGAGCCGGGGTCGTTGCCGAACAGTCGCCCGCCCGGCAGCTCGGTGGCGTCGACGAACAGCAGGACGGCCAGGATGACCTCGGCCACATGCTGAGCGACCTCGGAGTTCAGGGTGACGGCGATATGGCTGTGGGTGAACGCCCCCGTGACCACGCCCGCGAGCACCAGCACCAGAGGAGCCCGCACATGCCGCTGCTCCAGCCGGCCGGCGACCAGCGACCACCCGGCCACCACCGTGGTGATCACAATCAGGACAGAGATCATTTGTATCCGCTTCAGAACTCGGAAATGCCCTGCTCATCCCAGCGCACCGTGCACCGAAAGTCACTCCGCCGATCAGCGGGATCCACCCCGCCGACAGGCTGGAACCCACCGTCCTGAGGGAGGGCGGTCACAGGCGGCGGGCCGCGCGCAGCCCCTGGGCGTAGTAGCCGTCGCCGTCGAGCCGTGAGGTGCCGCCCTTGTCGCCCATGGTGGGGCCGCCCGCGTTCTTCCGGCTGGAGATGAAGCGCGGGCGGTCGGCGGTGTCCAGGCCGAGGTAGATGCCGACGTGGCCGATCCGTTTGCCGGGCAGCTCCCGTGTTCTGAAGAAGACCAGGTCGCCGGGCTGGAGCTGCTGGATGACGGCGGGGCGGCGGTCGGTGAGGGGGATCACGGGTACGCCGAGCCGCCCGTGGGCGATCGCGTCGGGAGTCCGCTGGAGCCCGCTGCCCGCCGCGTTGTCCCTGCTGTTCAGGGGGAGCTTCGAGCGGTATCCGTACACCAGCCGGACATAGCCGGAGCTGTCGACGGAGCGTGCGCGGTCCTTCTCGGGGCGGCGGGTGACCGTGTCGGGGAAGGTCCAGGGGATGCCCAGGTAGTCGTAGAAGTCCGAACCCGTGCGCCGCGTCCCTTGCGGGGCGTGCCCGGAGTCCTTGGTGGTCGTGGGCGTGTAGCGGGCGGCACCGCTGTATCTGACCCCCGCTGCCGTCGTCCGGGCCGGGGCACCGGCGATGTAGTCGAAGGCCGTGGTGAGGATGTCGGGGTCGCGGCTGCCGAGCCTGGACTTGAGCCAGGTCCTGAACCAGCCGCTCCGCTCCGCGCCACGGGTCCAGGCCTTGGGCAGCAGCCGCACCCAGCTCCTGGTGACGACCTTGGCATCCGTCGTACGCGGCTCCGCGAAGGTCCTGCTGCGCCCGGTCAGTACGGCCGTACGGGCGCCGTCGGTGAACGTGGCGATGACGGTGCCGCGCCGGTCGCGGGCGACCGTGCGGGCGGGGTTGCCGATCCGCTCGAAGTGCAGCTGGCCGCTGCCGGCCCCGAATCCGGCACCCGGTGCTGCCTGTGCTGCCCGTGCCGCCGGGGGTGCTGCCTCAGGATGGCCGGTGCGCTGCCTGAACTGCGCGGTCAGCACGCAGCTCGCCGCGAGCAGGACGGCTGTCACCAGGAACAGGGCCGCGTTCCTGGGCAGGGAGAACCTACGGATTTCGGGCAGGAGGCGTTTCACTGGTCAACTCCGATGGGCGGAAAGGGGAGATGGCGCCGCGGGTCGGGGACGGGGCGGCTCATGTCGTGGGCAGGGCGCCCAGCAGCAGCCCGGACACGAGGATCACGTAGGTGGCGAAGGTGACCGCACCGGTGGAGAGGACCGTCGCCGTCTTGGGCTGCCTCTCCAGCTGGTAGGCGATGAGACCGGGGACGATGAACCCGAGGGCCTGATGGGCGAAGAGCAGCGGGAACTGCTGCTGGAGCAACAGGGAGAGCCCGGCCTGGAGCAGGACACCGGTGAGCACGACGGCGGCGAACAGCCGCTTGCCGTAGAGGATGACGAAGCGCTGCAGCAACTTGGTCATCAGGTAGGTCAGGCCTGCGACGCCCGCGACCATGGCGGCGCGCCGCAAATCGTCGACGAGGGTGAGGGCGAGCCAGCCGGGGGTGATCATGCCGCCCGGTGAGAGGTTCGTGGTCAGGTAGCACAGGAGGGAGAACACCAGACCGAGTGCGATGCCGATGGCGGCGATCTGGGGTGTGACTACTGCGGGGATCAACGGGATTCTCCGTGGGGGGAATTGTGGTCGGCGGCGTCGGGGTGGTCGGGCGCGAGAGCCGTGAGCCGCTCCAGGAGGAGTTCGCCCTGGCCGTGGATGTTGCCGATGGCGACGAGCGAGGAGTCCGGCCCCAGGTGAGCTAGCAGGTCCGTGGTGAGCCGGTCGGGGTCGCGGCGGTCGCCGCCGAGATCGACGACGTTCCCGGTCCAGTGGGTGGGTATGGCGTCGGCGGCCGACTTGGTGGGGTGGCCGATGAGGAACACCGTCTCCGGGTCGAGCTGGGGGATGAGCGCGCCCATCTGCCCGTTGCGCTCCACACGGTCGGGACGGCAGTTGATGACGACGTGCAACGGGCGGTGGATCGCGCCCAGTTCGAGCAGCTGCTTGATGTTCATCAGCGTCGACTCGGGGTCGTTGGCGGCGAAGACGTTCGCGAAGCGCAGCCGCTTCCCGTCAGGGGTGCGGTACCGCTCGACGGACAGCACACCCGGGTCCGGTGGCGCCTCGTACATTCCCTTCAGCGCGGTCGTGCGGTCGACGCCGAGCAGTTCGGCGACCGCGAGTGCGATGGCGACGTTCTCCTTGAAGGTGAACCAGCTGAAGCCGCGCAGTTCCTCGTCGGTGACGGTTTCCGGGTCGGCGTAGACCAGCTTGCAGTTCCGGGCGTCGGCCTCCTCCTGGAGGATGTCGAAGCGCTCCTTCTCGGCTGTGACACAGACGCCGCCCTCCGGCATCGAGCGGCACAGGGAGCGGGCCACGTCGTCCAGCGTCGGGCCCATCTCGGCGAGATGGTCCTCGCGGACGTTGCAGAGCACGCCGATGGTGGAGCGGATCAGCTTGGACTGGTTGATCTCCTGGAGTGCGGGCATGACGGCCATGCACTCCATGACCAGGACGTCGGGCCGGTAGCCGGCGGCCCGCCGGACGATGCCGATCTGCTCCACCACGTTGGCGATGCCGAACTTGCGGTAGACCGGCTCCTCGGTGGCATCGGGGTGGATGAACCGGGCCGCGGTGCCCGTGGTCTTGGCGACGGTCACCAGGCCGCTGCCGCGCAGCGCGCCCGCGCACAGCCGGGTGATGGAGGACTTGCCGCGAATGCCGTTGACCAGCACCCGGGTGGGTATGGCGGCGAGATTCGCGTCATGGCGGCGCTGCTCGACGACGCCTGCGACGAGCAGGCCGACGCAGCACGTCGCGAGGACGCAGTACAGGAAGAGCACGGCGGGTCAGCTCCTGGGACCGGGGCCGGACGGGGAAATGGAGGAAGTGGGCGCCCCGTCCGGGGAACCGGGCGCGGGCGGTGCGTCGGTGCGGGGAAGTCGCTGTCTGATCAGTTCGAGGCTGCGGGCGACGGATCCCACCTCGTCGTGGTAGCGCGGGTAGAGCACCGTTCTGCGGTCCCCGGCCGCCAACGCCTCGGCGCCCCGGGCGACTTCACGCAACGGACGTACGACGACGAGGTACAGCCAGCTGATGCAGAGGGCGCCCGCGGTCACCCCCAGCAGACCGACGAGCATGATCCGCCGCTGTGCCTCGTACTCGGGCAGGCCGATCCAGAACACCGGCCTGATCGAGGCGACCTTCCAGCCGAGTGCGCCCGCGACGCCCAGCTTGTTCTGGAACGGCGCCACGGCGGCGACCGCCGGATCCCGCCGGCCGAGCAGCAGCTCGGCGGAGCCCTTGGTCGTGCGGTCGGCCTTCATCCGGGCCCGCAGCCGGCTGTCGGAGACCTGCCCGAAGGCCACGAACCCCTTGTTGGACGCGATGACCCGGTGCGCGGAGTCCACCAGCCACACCGAGCCGAGACCGGGTCGGTTGAGGATGCCGGTCAGGTACTGGACCTTGAACTCGCCGACGACGTAGTGGCGTCCGGACCGCGCCGGCGCACCCTTGACCGGCTGAGCGGCCACGGCGGCGAGCACCGGTTCCGTGCCGGAGGTGTTCGTCTGCCTGACCCCGGGGCTGATGCGGGCCTTCGTGGCGGTACGGGGTTCATCGCCGGCGCGGGCGAGGATCTTGCCGGTGCCGTCGACGACGTACAGGGACCGATACCGGCCGTGCTGCTCCAGGGATCTGTCGAGGACCTCGCGCGCCTCCTCCGACCGGGAAGCGTCGATCACGGTGGCGAGATGGGTGAGGTCCGCGTATCCGTCGTTGATCCCCCTGCGCACGCGATCCGCCGTCGTCTCGGTGCGTTGCCTCTGGTCGTCGGAGATCAGCCGCGGTACGACCGCAGCTGCGCGCGGCCAGGTGCTGCCGAGCGTCAGCAGCATCGACGCGGGCCAGGCCAGCAGGGCGAACGCGCACACCGCAAGGACGGTGCGCAGTCCGAGCCGACGGCGGCTCTTGCCCGTCCCGAGCGGAACACGCCCCTTGGCCGGTGGCTGCGCGACCGTCTCCTGCGACGGCTCGCCCCCGCCCCTGCCCCGGAGTTGACGGCGCAGTGCCTCCAGCGCGGCGCCGACCCGGGCGGGTTCCCCGAAGCGGGACACGTGGACGGGAGCCGTGAGGTCACCCGAGCCGAGCCGCTGCGCTTCGCGGCGCAACCGCAACAGGGGCCGCTGCACCAGCAGGTGGAGGGCGGCGGTGACCCCGGCGGCGAGGGCCAGGAGCACGGCCGCGGCGAGGAGGGCGAGACGAAGGTCACCGGTCCCGGCCTCATGACGCTCGGTCGGCACCGTCGTGACGACCGTCAGTCCGAGTGCGCTGCTCGGACTCTCCTTCGAGGCGAGCCCCCGGGCCACTGCGGCGTACCCGACGGCGGTACGGGTGTTGCCGTCCGCCGCCGGCACGAGGCTGCCGCTCGGTCCGTCGAAGCCGCCGGCGTCGGCGGTGTCCGACGGTCCCTTGGTCTGCGCCTCGCGGGCGGCGGTGCCGGCCAGCGCCTTGGCCTGGTCGGTGCCGGCTCCCGGGCCGGTCGAGGTGAGAGTGGCCCCGTCCCGGTCCACGACGTTGAGCGTGTGTTTCCTGCCGACGGAGATGCCGGGCAGCTTCACGCTCTGGGAGGCGACGAGCAACTCCTGCCTGCCGCCTTGCGACAGCGTCGCGAAGGCCAGCAGCCGGGTGACGCCCGAGTCGTCCCGCACCAGTCTCGGTGGCGGGTTCGCCGGCAGCCCCCGAAGGTTCACCTTTCCGAGCGGCAGGGCCTCGCCCTGCGCGGCGAGCAGCCGGCCGGTGGACTGGTCGACGACGGCGGTACCGCGCCACTTGGGGTAGGTCCGGTTGAGGCGGGTCAGCATTCCGTCCGCCGGTACGGACTTGGCGCCCGCGAAGTCCGCGGCCGCTGTCCGCAGATCGGTGACGCTCTGGTCGACGGCGCCCTGCAGCGCGACCGCCCCGTCCTCGGCGATGTGCTGCTGGGAGCTGAGGACGGCCTCGGGAACGCCCCGTTCGGCATCGCTCCCGACGGCGAACACGGTCAGGCCGGCGACGAGCGCCAACAGAACCGGCAGGGCCGCCAGTGGCGGCCGCACACCTCCTAACACCGCCATGTCGGCCCGAAGCCGAGCCGGGCGCTGCGTGGATATCCGGGGTCGAGTGGTGGTCAAGAAGAATCCTTTCCAGAGAAGAAGTTCTCGACCTCTCTGACGACGGGAATACTTGGCCGGTTTATCGGCGACGTGTGACGGTACTCACTGAAAGAAATTACACAAGTTGCCTGACCTGCCAGTTTGCGATACATGCGAGTATGGTTAATTTAGACTTCGCGAAATGCTTACACTTGCGATGAACCAACCTGAGGGCGAGACAAGAATTACCCGCAGGGATTATTTTGCATTTCTTCTGCCTTGCCCATCCCACAGTCGGCTGTTTCACCCCCGCCGATCGGCGGGGTTGCGGCAGTCGTAGAGGCCGAAGTTGCCCCTGGTGCGCCAGCCGTAGGCTCCGGAGCGGATGCGTTTGCAGTGGGACTTCACCCACGTCGTGGCGGGGGTGGTGGGTCGCAGGTGGGTGAGCAGCACGTAGCGGAGTTGGTGGGTGGCGATCAGGTTGCCGAGCTGCGGGGCGCTGGGAAAGGGGGTCTTCCCGGTGAATCCGCCCATGACGAGCACGGGTTGGGCCTGAGCGCGCAGCAGACGTTCCGCGGGGTAGGCGGCCTGGGTCGCCAGCAGGTACTTCTCGCCCTTGCGGTGCGCGATGAGGTAGTCCAGCAGGGCGGTGTCGCGGGCGCTGGGCCGGTCGAGCTCGGCCCGGCGGAGAGTGGACGGGTCATGGAGAGCCCTGCGGTGGAACTCGCCGACCGGACCGGCCGTCGGGGACGTGGAGGCTCCCGCGTAGCGCGGGTCGAGGGACGAGACGGCCCAGGCGGCGGGTACGAGCAGAGTGGCCGCGATCCCGGCGGTCAGAGAGCCGTGTACCAGCCGCCGGGAGGCCCGTGACCCGCTGGGCCACAGGCCGAACGTCCCGCACACCGCGAAGATCACGGCGAACACCAGCAGCCGGGAGGCGAACCAGGTCGGCCCGTCGAGTACGAACGCCCAGGCCACCGTGAGCACGATCGCCGACGGCAGCCACAGCCGTCGCCGGCCGCCCGTCTCGTACGCGGACCGGAAGAGCGCGAGCCCGCCTCCGGCCAGCGCGGCGATCGCCGGTGCGAGCACGGCCATGTAGTAGACGTGATTGCCGTTGGAGACGCTGAACACCACGGCATGGATGGCGAGCCAACCGCCCCAGAGGAGGAAACCCGCGCGCAGCGGGTCGGTCCGCGGCTCACGGGCGCGCCAGACCAGGGCCGTGACGACGGCGAGCACGGCGAGCGGCAGGAACCAGGCGATCTGCGGGCCGACGGTGTCGTTGACGAGCATCCCCCAGCCGGTGTTTCCGGAGGTACGGCTGGCGGCGGTGGCCGAGACGGCGCCGAGCGCGGTGTCGTCGTCGCTGAAGCGGCTCATGCCGTTGTAGCCGAAGACCATGCTGAGGGGGTTGTTGTTCGTCGTACCGTCGACATACGGGCGGTTGGCTGCGGGAGTCACCCACGTGATCAGCGCCCACGAGCAGGAGACGGCCAGCGTGACCGCACCGCTCAGCAGCAGGCGCAGAGCCCGCCGCAACGGCGGGTTGCCCGCGGTGAGTTGATGGACCACGGCGAAGACCGGCAGAACGAGCCAGGCCTGCAGCACCTTCGTCTGGAAGGCGAGCCCGACCCAGACGCCACACGTGATCAGCGGGAGCAACCGCCCGGTTCGTGCCGCCTTCTGCAGGGCTCCGGCAGCTGCCACCAGCAGCAGAGTGAGTGCGGTGTCCGGGATGGTGGCCCTGTTCAGCACCACGGTGACCGGAGTGAAGGTGAGCGTCAGCGCGGCGATCAGTGCGGCGAACGGCCCGGCCCATGCCCGTACGATCCGGTGCAGCAGCCATACGGTGAGCACGCCCTCGATCACATGAGGAAGCGCCGCCGCCCACGTGTGCGGCCCGAACAACCATACGGAGACGGCGTCGGGCCAGAAGGCGCCGGGCACCTTGTCCAGGGTGATCGAACCGCTGGTGTCGAGACCGCCGAAGAAGAAGGCCCGCCAACTGGTGGCCATCGACCGTATCGCCGCGCTGTAGTAGGGGTGGATCGCGGCGTGCCCGATGCCCCAGGCGTACAGCAGTGCGGCGACGCCCAGCACCGCGGCCAGCGCCGGGCGTTCCCAGCGCGCCGGAGCCTGCGACCGGTCGGCGCGGCGGTGCGGTTCCCGGCGGAGGCCAGGGGAGCCGGTGCTCCGGGCGGTGGGGATGGCGGCAGCCATGGCGAAGGTCCTTGGAGTCGGGGTTGAGGCGGAACGGCAGGCTCAGCGGACGCGATTCGCCAGTTTGGTGGCGCCGTTGAGCAGGTACTCCAGCGGTCCGCGGCGGAAGCAGCGGGACCAGACCGCCGCGAACAGGGTGGCCCCGACGACGAAGCAGAGCAGCAGCGCGGCGGAGGCGGACTGCGGCGGGGTGGCCGCTTCGCCGGGCAGGGCGAGGATCACCAGGATGTGACCCACGTAGAGGGTCAGGGACATGGTGCCGACGGCGATGACCGGCTTTGCCGCCCGGTGCAGCCACGGCAGTCGGTCCAGGGCCACCGTCAGGCACAGGAGCACGGTGATCGCGATCCCCAGGCTGCCGATGAGGTCGAACGTGGAACCGGTGTGCGGCTCGGCTGCCAGCAGCCCCCATGCGTCGGAGCCCCACAGCCCACCACCGACCGGCGCGTCGAAGGAGCCCGATGCCATGCCGGGGTCCTTCATGGCACCTGGGTCCTTCATGGCGGGCATCCCGGCCATGATCTTCTGAGCACCGCCGGTCAGCCGGAGCACCAGCCACGAGACGCCGTATCCGAACGCGATCAGCGCGGGACCCACCACGGCCAGCCGCCGCCGCACCGCGCCGGAGCCCAGATCCAGTCGACCCAACGCCATGCCGGTGACCACGAACGTCATCCAGGTGATCGCCGGGTAGAGGCCGGTGAGCAGGAGATCGAGCATGCCCACGCCGCAGACGCGCGCGATCGGGTCGTACGAGTCGATGGTGTTCACGATCGACTCGGTGAGCAGCGCCCGGATCACATACGCCACCTGTGGCGTGACCAGGGCGAGCGTGGCCGCGATGATCGCGAGCGTCCTGGCCCGCAGCCGCAGCATGGGCAGGGCCAACAGGAAGTACACCGCGTAGAAGTTGAGGATCCCGGCGCCGCCGAAGTTGGTCATCGCCAACGCGCTGCCCAGCACCAGCAGGACCACGGCCCGGATCACGATGCGGGCCTTCGCCTGTCGTCCGGCCAGGCCGGTCTTCGGCTCGCGGCGGCCCGCGATCAGCATCAGCGAGAACCCGGCGAGGGTGGCGAACAGCGCCGACGCCCGCCCGCTCGCCAGTTCCAGGAACCAGTCGCCGACGCCACCGCCCGGCGTGGGTGCGGGGCCGACGTGCACGGTGAACATTCCGAACACGGCCAGTGCACGGGCGAGGTCCACTCCGACCAACCGCGCCATCGGCGCGGGGCGTTCCGTCGGCGGGGCGGACCCGGGTGCGGGTAAGGGCCGGCGAGGCGTCTTCTTGGCGCTTTCGATCTCGGTCACCGGGACAACCTTGCCGAGGCGGGCGGCGGTCGACCATCCGCCGGGCTTCGGGAGGTGCCCCGCCGTTCGGCCGACCGGCCCCCTCCGGTTGGCGGGGGCCGGTCTCGGCCGTACACGGACGACTGTGGCCGCCGGCCTGGTCGCCGGGATGCCGCGGGGCCAGCAGGCTGCCTGCGGGCACTGGGAGTTCCCTGGGACCTTTCTGGGACTTCCTGCTGCATCAACGGGGATCACCCGGCGGGATCCGCTCCCACTCCGCGCGCCGCAGCCGCAGCAACCGCCCCAGGGTGCGCCTCCAGCAGTGCGTTGGTGGCCAGCGGCTGCGGCACCCCCCACCCCGGCGGCCCCGGCCAGGGCGCACAGCAGGCCGGTGTTCACGAAGTTCCCTGATTCTCGTGGCCGAAGAAGACAGCCGTCCGGTCGCACCGGACCGGCCGGGGACGAGACTCCGCCCGTCGGCAGGGCGGTACCCGCCGATCGGCGGGGCCGTTACCGAAGACTGCCGGATGGTCCGCCCCCGGACGTCCGCACGAGATTCTCGGTATGACACAGACACAGCCGCCGCAGGAGACATCAGCTGAGCGGGAGCACTCGCCTCCGCCGCCCCGAACCTCCCCCGAGTCCGCCGTGGCGGCCTCGCCCGGTCCCTCGATGGGACGCCTCGTCGGGGTGGATCTGGCCCGCGCGCTGGCGGTGTTCGGCATGTACGTCGTGCACATCGGCCCCCCGCTGTCCGCCACGCACGGCGTCGCCAGCTGGGTCCGGTACATCTCGGACGGCCACTCATCGGTCCTGTTCGCCACCCTCGCCGGGTTCTCGCTGATGCTGATCGCGGGCCGCCGCGAGCCGAAGACCGGCCTGGCCGGACGGCAGGCGAAGGCCCGCATCGCGATCCGCGCCGTGGTCCTGCTGGCGCTGGGCACCGCGATGGCGATGGAGTACGGCGGCGTGATCATCCTCGGCTTCTACGGGGTCTACTTCCTGCTCGCCCTGCCCCTGGTGCGGTTGCGCGCCAAGACACTCGCGATCATCGCGGCCACGCTCGCCCTGGTCACACCGCAGCTGGCGTTCGCCCTGAACTCACTGCTGACTCCGTCGGTCCAGCAGAGCATCAACGCCTACGACCCGCTCCACCGCCTCAGCGAGGTGGGAGTGCTCGATCTGCTGCTCACCGGCTTCTACCCGGCGCTCACGTGGATGCCGTTCGTGATCGCGGGCATGGCGCTGGGCCGCCTCGACCTGTCCTCCGGCAGTGTCCTGAGGCGCCTGGCCGCGCTCGGGGCCGCCCTCACGGCGGCCGCGTACGGCATGTCCTTGCTGCTGGCAGGCAAGGGCGCGTTGAGGAGCCTCGCGGAAGACGGGCCGTCGTCCGGCGGCTCCGGGTCGGTGCCCGTCGACGGCGGGTCGCTCCCCGATATGCCGGCGTCGATGCTCTTGACGGGCGGGCCGCACAGCGGCACCACGTTCGACATCATCGGCAGCGTGGGCGTCGCGATCCTCGTGATCGTGGGCGCGACGGTGGCGATGGACCGCCTGCCGCGACTGCGCCGCCTGGCGAAACCGGTCATCGCCGTGGGCACCATGTCCCTGACCGCCTACGTCGGCCACTTCCTCGCACAGTCCCTCCTGTCCACGCCCGCCGGGACCGGCACCCAGCAGTCCTGGACGCCCCTGCTCATGTACGTCCTCGGCGCGATCGTGTTCGCCGCCATCTGGTCCCGCTTCTTCCGCCGCGGCCCCCTGGAGCACCTGCTCAACACCGCCACCAAACCCGCCAAGTACATCCGATGACACCCGGCCGGGGTGGGACGCCGCCTCCACGTCCCACCCCGGCCGGGGCCGCCAGTCCGTGCGCAGGCCGGCTCCGTCCACCGCCCGAACCAGCGATGACACCACACCTGTTGCCCTGTGCGTTTTCAGTCGTGTCGTCACCGAGCTTTGTCACCGACAGCCCTTGGGTGTCCTGCTCATCCGTTGCCCGGCAACGTCGCCCCAACCGCGAGGCGGACTGCCTCACGCGCCGAGCTGGGCATCACCCGGCGGGCTCGATGCGGAGGACTGCGGCCGTGCCGCGGATCTCGACAACCTCAAGGCTCATGGCGTCGTTGATCGTCGCTGCGGGTCCCTTGCCGCAGCTCAGCCGCACGCCGCCTCGGCCCTCCGAGGACACTCCGCCGCCACCGGAACAGCCCGAGACGCTGTAGCCCGAACCCGTCAGCGGTGCGACCATCTCGACCGCGCCGCCGGTGATCGCCGTCACCTCGATCGGCCCGAGGCCGTACCTTTCCGGCACTGCCACGGTGTCCCCCACGGCGACCTCGATCTCGCACGTCCCGTCAGCGCACGGCCCGGTCGGCGAGGGCGACGGCGTGGCCGTCTGCGCGGCAGTCGGTGTGGGAACGGAGGCCGGTGACCCGGAGTCGTACACGGTGGGTTGACCCTCGACGGGGGATCCGTCCGACGCATCCGAGGAACACGACGTGAGAGCGGCGAACACGACAGCAACAACGAGGGCGACGGCAGCGGTGGATGACGTTCTACGCATCATGGCCGCCATGAAACCCTGCCCCGACCGGGACCCCTCCCCGCGCCCACGGGCAGGCGCGTCCCTGGAACGCGAGGCCCGGGCGTCGAGTACGAGCCGGCATGTCCGGGAGGTGTGCTCGCTCCAAGACGCCTTGGAGCTGTGGACCCTGAAGTTGCGCACACCCAACTCCGAACAGGCCCTAGCTCATCCAGGTGACTCCCAGTTCCCCGCGTATTTCCGCAGCCTCGTCGCGGGCCCGGGCGGCGGCCGTGGCATTGCCGGCCAAGGCGTGGGCCTCGGCCAGGGTGTCCAGACCGGTGGCCAGCCAGGTCCGGGAACCGATCTTCCGCCACAGGCCGACGGCTGCGGCAGCGCGTCGACGGGCCTGTGCCACGCGGCCGACGGCGAGCTGTGCCTCAGCGAGCGCGTAGAGCGTCGCCGCCTCACCCCACAGGTTGCCGAACTCGCGGTAGGTCCACAGGGCACGGGCCAGTAGTCGGCGGCCCTGTCGCTGCGCGCCCTGCCGTACGAGCACGTCGCCGAGCCAGCACAGGGCGTGGGTGGCGGTCAGCCGGTCGCCGAGGTTCTCGCTGATCGAGGCGGCCTGGCTGAAGCAGTCCGAGGCGGCAGCGTAGGCGCCGTGGGCTCGGTGGCTCTGTCCAAGGCAGCGCAGGGCCTGTGCCTCGCCGGGGCGGTAGCCGGCGTCCCGGCTCGCTCGCAGGCACTGCGAGAAGCGCTCCATGGCGGACTCGACACGCCCCTGCTCCAGCTCGATGACGCCGATGCCGTTGGTGGCGTAGACAAGACAGTTGACGTTTCCCGCGCTGCGGGCCAGCTCCGCCGCCCGCTCGAAATGGCGTGTGGCGGAGGCGTACTGGCCGAGCAGTCGGTGCACGTACGCCAATCCGGCCGTGGCGCTGGCCAGATACGACGGGTCCTCCCCATCGGCGAGCCTCAGCGCTTGCTGGAAGTGGTCCAGCGCCTCCGGATACCGGTCGAGAATGGTGGTGAGTTCGCCCAGGCATCGGTGCAGTTGCGTGGCGCTGCGCCGGTGGCCGCCGCGCAGGGCGGCCTTGAGGGCCCGGCCCTGGAGCCGTTCCCAGTCGTCGAAGTGGCTTCCGATCTGGAAGAGGGTGGTCAGTGCGGTGGCGAGTGCGGCCGCCGACGTGATCTCCTCGCTGTCGAGTGCCTGGTCCGCCACGGCGATGAGGGACTGACGCTCGGCGTGGAACCAGGCCTGCGGATCGGTGAGGAGTTGGGCGGTGTCTGCCGGAGAGGGCCGCCAGGACGCCAAGCCGGTCTGCGAGATGCCCTGGAAGTCGACACTGAGGCTGTCCGCGGCCAGGTCCGCCAGATAGAGGCTCGCCCCCAGCAGCCGGGACAGCGCGGCGGCACGGTCCTGCGGGGGCACCTCCCGCTCCGCTCTCTCCCGGCCCAGCAGCCGTACCAGGTCGTGCAGCCGGTAACGCATGCCGGCCGGCCCCATCGGGCCGGCCTCCACGAGATGCACCTCCACGAGGTCGTCGAGCACGGCTTCCGCGCGGTCCAGGTCCAGGTCCAGGAGGGCGGCCAGCGCCCAGGCGGCGAAGTCCGGTGTGGGCAGCAGGGCGAGCATGCGCAGGGCGTGCCGGTTCGTGGGGGGCATTCCCTGGTAGGTCAGTTCCAGGCTGGCCCGGACGGCTATGTGGCCGACGGCGAGTTCGTCCAGCTTGCGGTGTTCGTCGGCGAGCGCGCGGGCGACTTTGCCCAGCGGCCAGTGCGGTCGCGCGGCCAGCCGCGCACCGGCGACCCACACGGCCAGGGGAAGGCCCTGGCAGGTCGACACGATGGCCCGGGCCGCGTCTGACTCGGCTCGGGTTCGGTCGATGCCGATCATCTCCCGCAGCAGGGCGAGTCCCGTCTCGGAGTCCAGGACTCCCAGGGGCAGTCGGTGGCCGCTCAGGTCCGGCAGGGTGGTGCGGCTGGTGACGATGGCGGCGCAGTGGGCCCCGCTGGGCATGAGGTCGCTCACCTGCTGCGCATCGGCTGCGTTGTCCAGCACGACGAGGGTTCTGCGCTGGGCGAGCAGGGTGCGGTAGAGGTGCACTCGGCCGGTGAGGTCGGGTGGCACCGCACCGCCGCGTACGCCGAGCGCCCGGAGAAAGGCCCCCAGGATCGTGAACGGCTCGGCCCGATCGTCGTCGAAGGCGCGCAGGTCGACATAGAGCTGGCCGTCGGCGAACCGGGTAGTCAGCGCATGCCCCGCCGATACGGCGAAGGCCGTTTTGCCCACCCCGGCCGGCCCGGTCACCAGCAGGGTCACGGGACCCGCCGTCATCCGGCCGAGCAGCCGGCAGGCTGCGGCCAGTTCCTCGTCGCGGCCCACGAACAGCGCGGGGGCAGGCGGAAGGAGGCGGGGCACGAGCTGTTGGCCGCTCGCGCCGCCGCCCCGCTCTTCCGGAGCGCTGCCATCGCTGCCATCGCTGCCGTCCTGCTGGATACGTGGAGGCTTGGAAGGAGAGACAGCGCCTGGGGCGCGGGCGGGAGCGGGAGCGAGGGCGGGGGCAGCGGTGAGGATCTGCTGGTGCAGTCGGCGCAGCTCCGGTCCCGGATCGGTGCCCAACTCCTCGGCCAGACGCCGGCGCAGGAGCTCGTAGCGGTGCAGGGCGTCGGAGGCCCGTCCACTTCGGTACAGGGCCAGCATGAGCTGTCCGGCCGCTCGTTCGTCGAAAGGGTGCTCCTGGGCCAAGGAGGCGAGCTGCGGCAGCAGCATTCCGTGGCGGCCGAGGCGCAGCTGGACGTCGTTGAAGTCCAGCGTGGCGGCGAACCGTTCCCGGAGCAGGCCTTCGCGCAGTGCGCCGAACCACGGTGTGTCACAGGCCGAACAGGGCTCTCCCTGCCACAACTCCAGTGCGCGCTCGAACAGTTCGGCGCCCTGCGCTGCGTCCTCCGCCGCGCGGGCCTGCCGCACCAGAGCGCGGAACCGGTGGAGGTCCACGGCGAGTTGATCGGCCTCCACCGCGTAGCCCGCTGAGCTCCTGCTGATGAAGGCGTCCTTGCCTGCGGGTTCCAAGGCCTTCCGCAGATGACAGACGTACCCGTACAGCGTGTTTCTGACCTGCTGCGGCGTGGTCTCTCCCCACACCCGGTCGATGAGCCCGGCGGTCGAGACCGTTCGAGGAGCATCAACCAGCAACGCCGCCAGGACGGAGCGCTGTTTGGGAGGCCCCAGCTCCGCTGGTCTGCCGTCGATCTGCACCGCGATGTCACCGAGGATGCGGAACTCCACTGCCATCACACCGTCCCCCCTTGGGTGCCGTCCCACGATGTCGAAAGCGGCTCGGAGCAGCCAACTCAAGATCTGGCCAAGGTTTCTCCAATCCCAGCCGTGCAGGGTGTTGCCCAGACCGGAATCCGACTCACCCGAGGAGTGCTCATGCGTATTCGTCATGCCGCGGCGACCGCAACACTCGGTACGGCGCTCACATTCGGAGCCTTGGCCGTGCCTGCGCCGGCGGCATCCGCGAGCGACGACGTCTTCTACACCACGCAGGCGACGAAGCAGTACACCTGCGCCAAGACGACCTGCCGGGTGAAGAGGGACCTTTTCAAGGGGCAGCCCCTCTCGATCTCCTGCTACTACGTCGGGCAGTCGGTCTCGGGCAACAAGATCTGGTACTACACGACGACCTGGCAGTACGAGGTCTGGGTCGACGGATACACCCCGGGCCAGCACATCAACACCGGCGCTGATCCCAGGCCCGGCATCCCACGCTGCTGAGCCGCGCACGCACAGCGCAAAGCGCACAGCGCAAAGGAAGTAGGCGTCATTTTCGACGCGACCGAAATCCACTCCGAATGAAAGGAAGGTTCACGCCCATGATGCTCACGAAGCGGGCCGGACTCGTTCTCTCGGCGCTCGTACTCGGCGCCGCGGCCACCACCGCCGCTCCGGCGATCGCCTCTCCGGCCGCCACGCCGGTGACGGCGGCCGGGGACAGCGCCTGCCCCTATGACCTGGGGCACCCGACCCTCTACCCGGGAGACACCGGCAAGGCCGTCGCGCACGCGCAGTGCCTGCTCAACATCTACGGCCGAGGGCTCGCCGAGGACGGCATCTTCGGCTCCTCGACGAAATCCGCGGTCAAGTGGGCGCAGGGGCGATGCGGCATCACCAAGGACGGCATCGTCGGCCCGAAGACGTGGAACTGCCTGCACCCGGACGTGAGCCCCAACCCCTGACCCCGGCTCGGGATTGCCGCCGGGGAAAGACCTCATTCGGCGGGACATGCGGCGGTACGACATTGCAGGTCTCCGCCGAACATGAGGACGCTCCGGCCGTCTCCGCGGGGGAGGAGACGGCCGGAGCCGGTTCACGGCCTCTGCCGTCACCATCCCCCGGTGTCCAGCACGAACAAGCCTTTCTCCGACGTGGATCATCGCGTCACTGCTCATCGAGGGATTCCTGCCGGCCAAGGAACTCCTCGAACGCCGCCTTCTGTTTCGGATCCATGAAGCCGTGGCGGGCGTGGCGGGCCTTCTCCTGGAGCCATTGAGCCTCGTCGGGGTCCAGCAACTCGGCGACCACGACGCCTTGGCGAGCAATCGCCGTACGCCCTCCCGCGCGACGACGAAAGAGTGTGAACGCACCGAATTCCGCCGGGTGAGCCAGTTCCGGCTCCTCCGCCACGGCCCGGGTCTCGCCCTCAGCGCCACCCGCCGGGTAGGCGGTGGGGGCCCAATGCTCCCAGAGCGCCAGCGTGGCCGCAGGCACCAGCACCGCGCGTTCCGCCTCTTCGCGCCCCTCCCACAGGAAGGTGACAGTGACGGGCTCGCCGACCGTCTCGGCCAACGCGAGCACCCTCTCCACCTCATCGCTGATCGGGTAACCCACCACCACGTCGATCTGAATGCCCATGGTGCCCGAGGCTACTGGCCGCTTCCGACAGGCCGGTCCGGAGCTCCTGGCCGACTGGGCCGTTCATGGCTGAGATACGTTCAGCCCATGACGCACTGCACGCAGTCCGCCTTGGTGGCACGGTGAACGGCTGGTGGACGCACCTGGAGGCGCGCACCCGCCGGGAAGTCGACGCGAACGTGCTGCGCGACCGGCGGCTGACGGCGGTCAAGGTCGTATGGGAGGCGCTGCGCCCTCTGGGGTTGGGCCTGCACGAAGCGGAGCAGGTCGTCCACGCGCGCTACGAGACCCTCGGCGACCGAGTGCAGCACACAGCCCCCGATCCGCTCGACGTCTCCTCCCTCGCAGCCCGGGCTGCCGCTCATCCGGGCCGGGTGGCCGCGGTCGAGGCTCTCTGGGACGGCGACACCGTGCACGACTGGTTCGTGCTCCTGGTGGCCGTCCTGGACGACCCAGCGGGGGAAGGCCCCCTGGCCACTGTCCACCACCGCCCTGGCGGCCCCCCGGTGGGAACCGCCGCCTCAGATGCAGGACGGGCCTTGGCCGACTACCTGGGCGTGCCGTTCCACTTCGCCTCCCCGGACATCCCCGACGACCAAGCCCCGCGCTGGCGAACAACCCAGTGTCCGACCGAGGGTGCCTGACGAGTCCCGTGAAGCGACTCGTGGCTGTGCCCGAGTTCGGGGCAAGGTGAGTTCGGCCGTCAGATCACGTTTCGTGGTGCTGTCGATGGTCCGGCGCGTTCCGGCCCCCGGGCCTCCCGGGGCCCCGGGCCCTGCAGGCCCCCCAGCCACATTGTCAGTGGTCACTGCCATGATGCCCGGCAACATCGGCAGCACGGGAGCAGAGCATGGTGGAGCAGGCGGTACGACCGATAGTCGAGGCGATCCGGGCCCAGGCCCCGAACGGCTGGACGGACGCGGTGCTGCACGGCCGGGCCGGGCGGGGCGGTACCGGAGTGAGCGGCGGCTACAGCCGGAACGGGCAGAACTGGCAAACGGGTGTGCCCAATCCTTACGAAGAACTCATGGCACTGGCTGAGAAGTTGCGTGAGGACCGGGGCTGGGAGCCCGTCAGTCTGGAGATCCGTTGCCGGCCGTCCGGCGAGTACCGGCTCGTCGCCTTCGGCGATGCCATCAGCAGGGTGACCAGGACGGGTGGCGGCTTCCAGGTGGTCCTGGAAGCCGACTACCGGTTGCCGCAGCCCGGTCGGCATCAGGAGCCCGGTACCGCCGCGCCGACGGGCGATCCGGACTTGGCCGTGGCCCGCTTCCGCGCCTACCTCGAGCGGCGTGCCGCCATCCTGGGGCATCCCGAGGAACTGCCCCCGCCCGCCACCGCCGCCGCGGTCGAGGAGGCCGAACGCCGCCTGGGGCACCGCCTGCCCGCCGACCTGCGGGCGCTCTACCTGCTGGCCGACGGCGATGGCATCGGCTACGAGAACCGCTACCTGTTCCGGGGCAACGCCTGGCTGTCGCTGCAGAGCATGGTTGCCGAGTCCACCGAGTGGGGCGCGGGCGAACGGCCCTGGTACGGCTGGGACCTGGAATGGGACGCCGTCGTCTTCGACGCGACACCCGCCGACACCGTCCGCCGCTGTGGAGGCCACCCCGGCTGGTTGCGCTTCGGCAGCAGCGAGGACGGCAACTTCCTGGCCGTCGACACGGCTCCGGCCCGCGACGGTCACCCCGGCCAGATCATCCAGACGGGACGCGACTACGACGAGGGACCCGCGTACATCGCCGACTCGGTCACCTCACTCCTCGGTCACTACCTGGAACTCCTGGACCAGGGCGCCTACGAGAAGCACGGCGACCACATCTCCCTGCTCGAACCCGACCGAGATCCCGCCCCCCAGCAGATCATCGGCGGCGACATCCCGGACGAGGTCCCGCCCACCCTCCAGGCGATCCACATCAACAACGTCACCCACCTCGTCGACCTCACCCCACTCACCGCCGCCCCAGGTTTGCGCCGCCTCCACCTCAACCGCTCCGCCACCGCCGACCTGACGGCCGTACGCGAACTGCCCGTCGAATCCCTGCGCGTCACCCTCAGCGAAGGCGACCTGACCCCCCTCGAAGCCCACCCCCACCTCACCTCCCTCGACCTGACCACCACCGCCCCGGTCGACATCACCCCGCTGACCGCCATCCCCCACCTGCGGGGCCTCGACCTCTCGGGCGCCGACGTCCTCAACCTGCCCGTCCTGGCCGGCCTCCCGGATCTTCGCTACCTCTCCCTCACGGCCCGCCAATGGACCACCCTCCTGGATGAGGGCAAGGTGCCGCCCGCACTCGCCGCTGCCCGACTGGCCGACGCCGACGCCACCCTCGACGACGCCCTCGCCTGGGCAGCCCGCCTCGGCATCGACACGGACAACGCCCTCCGCGTCACCGGCACCTTCAAAACCGTCGACGGGTGAAACGCGCCGTCCGGAGCCGGCCCGGTCCCGGTCCCCCGACCCCCGGGCCGGCTCCCGTACGTGCGTGCGGGGTTCAGTCGGTGATGTACCACGCGTCCTTGATGTACTCCAGCGTGTAGCTGCCGAGGTCGCTCTCGGAGAAGGTGGCGGAGGACCTGACCGCCTCGACCGGCATCTCGACCTTGTCGGGCGTGCGCACCACGACGCGCTGCGGGTCGACCGTCGCGGTCCGCAGCGCCGTCTTCTGCTCGGGCGAGATCATCTGGAACACGACGGCGTACGTCGTCCTGCACGGGCCGAACCCCTCGTCCTGCGCCTTCTTCGCCGCGGGCCCGGCCACTTCGCAGACCGTGTCGATGTCCTCCCGGCCCAGGGCGTGGAGGTACTCCTCGTACCGCTGGATCGCCCCCTCCTTCGTCCTGAGCGCGGGCTGCTCCCCGCTCGGTTCGGTCGGCGGCTCTTCGGAGGGCGCCTCGTCGGTCGGCGCCTCATCGGCCGGCCCGCACCGGTCGTCGGTGAACACGCCCGGCAGCTGACGCGTCGGGTAGGGGCCCATCGGACCGTTGAACCCGGTCACGTGCTTCTGCGCGCCCCACCACCCGGCGTACCCCCACCAGGGCTCGCGGTCGACGGGGCGGACGTGGTCCCATGTGTGCCACTCGACGCCGCCCTCCGAGGTCCGGTCGAAGGTGGCAAGAACCCGGTGGTATCCGACAGTCGCATAGGAGCCGTGTGAACCGAGCGCCGAGTACACCGTCGGACGCCCGCCGCTCAGTTCCAGGTCCGACCACTTCACGCTGCACGGATCGTTGCCGTGCTTGGCGAACGTCACCGCCTCCGGCTTCCCGTCGCGCAACTGGACCGCGACACGCTCCCAGTCACCCTCGTGCATGTTTCCCGGGGACAGCTTGTTGTAGGCGTAGAAGAACCAGTACACGTACGCCGTGCGCGCCGGGTCGGTCTTGTGCTTGTGGTACTCCCAGTAGACCGGTGCGCCGGGGCCTTCGCCCTTCCGCGACTCCTTCGGCGGATCGAGATAGAAACCGGCGCCGACTTCGGTCGAGGCGCGCTCCCTTCCCCCGTGCGCGGGGCAGGACATCGGCTTTGACGACGGTTTTCCCAACTCGACATCGTGGTGTCGGTAGGGCTCTTTGGTACGCAGGCCCAACAGCCGTGGGTCAACCGGGTCTGCCACCGGTTCCTCGTCGCGGCAGAAGCCGCCGTCGTGGTCGAAGCGCAGCACGGACCGCTCGATGAATCGTGTCGCGTCCATCGGCATCAGCGACTCCTTCTTGTGGAGGCGCACCAGCGGGGCGAAACGGGCGGCCGCCGACGCGGACGCCTGCGAAGGCTCCGCGCCCGTGTACTCCTTCGGTTTCTCCGGACCGCACGCCGCCAGCGCCGCAGAGGCCGACACCGCCACGCCCACCATCGCCCACACCCGGACCTTCACCCGGTCCCCCTTCGATCGCCCATCACGAGCCGACAGCACGTCAGGAGATCACGCAGAATCCGGCAGGACGGTTCCCCCAGCGCTGCGTCCCGTGACGCCAGTTGGGCTCGACCGGTCCGACTGCGGAGCTCCATACGCTGCCCTACAGGCCGTATTTGGAGGTCATTCCTTTCCGGCCTCCCGCGCCACACGCTCCAGTCGACGCCGGTGGCGCTCCCACCACGCCGGATCTCCCGGTGGCATGGAGTCCTTGTCCTTCACCAACCCGACGGCCCCGTCGATGAGTTCGCGCACGATGTCGGCATGTCCGGCATGCCGCTGCGTATCGGAGATCACGCGCACCAGGACGTGGTGCAGTGTCACCTCTCGCCGTTCCTCCGGCCACCACGGGACGTGACCGATCGCGTCGAGCGTCAGCGTCGCGATCGTGCTGTCGGAGTGCTCCCACGCCTGGTGGTACAGCCCGACGATCTCCTCGCGCGACTCGTCCGCGGTGGCCCACATGTCCGAGTTGGGTTCTGCGTCCTCCGTGTACCACCAGGGCGGAGGGTCCTCGTCGAAGAACGGCCGCCCGAACGTGTCGCCGAAGTACCCCAGCTCCACACCGGCGACATGTTTGACCAACCCCAGCAAGTTCGTGCCCGTCGGGGTCAGCGGGCGGCGGATGTCGTATTCCGAGAGCCCCTCGAGCTTCCACAGCAGGGCGTCACGCGCGTCCTGCAGGTATCGGAGAAGGTCCGCCTTCGGATTCGGTTCGCTCATGCCGGGCACTCTGCCAGCCGGCGCTGACAGCCGGGCATCGTCACCAGGTGACTAGCGAGCCACCGCGTTCACCCCCGCCTGGGCGAACTTCTCGTCCAGTGCCCCCGACGGAGCGCCCGCGACGCCGATGCCGGCGATGGGCGCGTTGGCGGCGGTGACGGGGACGCCGCCTGCCAGGAACAAGGTGCCGGGGATGTCCTTCAGGTTCGGGGTCTGCTGGAGGCGCTCGGCCAGCTGGGAGGTGGGGGCGTTCCAGGCGGCCGCGGTGAACGCCTTGCGCCGGGCGGACTCGTAGGACTGCGGGCCGGCGCCGTCGCCGCGCAGGGTGACGAGGGTGTTGCCGTTGCGGTCGACGACGGCGACCGTGACGCGCTGGTTGTCCTTCTCGGCGGCGTCCAGCGCGGCCTGCGCGGCCTGGGTGGCGGCGTCGATCGTCAGGTGGGTGGAGGTGGTCGTGGCCCGGACCGGGGCGTCGGCCGAGGCGGCGGCAGATGGCGTGGCGGGCGCCGAGGCGTTCGCGGACACCGCGCCGAAGCCCGCGAGGGCGACGACGGCGAGTACGGCGCCGCCGGTGGCGACGCGGGCACGGCGGGAGAACTTCTTGCGCAGGGGGTGGTTCATGGGTCGTCGACTCCTCAGGTGGCGGGCGGCCCGGTTGCCGCCCCGCTTCGTCCGCTTCCCAGCCTCGGCCCGGGTCCGGGCCCGGAGGGTCGGCGTTCCGGCTGCCTCGGGAGCGCAGGACGGACGACACCGGGGTCATCCGATCGGTTGACCCGCCCGGCCCGCGCACCGGGCCACAATGGAGGTGTTTGCCCAGTTCAGCGCCCGCGAGCGGAAGGGAGACGGCCCCGGATGGGGAACCGGTCGTACGAACCGAGCACCGTGGACGCCCGGTGGCTCGGCGTCGTGATGCACGCGGCGTTCTTCCTGCTGCTCGGCGGAGCGCTCGCCCGGTTCCTGCTGCGTCATCCCGGGGAGCCGCGCAGTCCGTGGATCATCGCGCTGTCCGTCGTACTCGCCGTTCTGCATCTGCTGGGGCCCAGGACCGGGGACGCGGGTTCGCGGCCCGGCCGACGGCACACGGCGTGGCTGGCGCTCGTCGTGGTGGTGTGGATGGTCCTGGTGGTCCTGGCGCCCAGCTTCGCCTGGTGCGCGGTGCCCCTCTTCTACACCGGTCTGCGCACGCTGCCGTCGCGCGCGGCCCTCGTGCTCGTGGTGGTCCTGACGGTGTTCGTCGTCGCGGCACAGGTGCAGCTCGCCGGACGCTTCGACCCCAACCTGGTCCTCGCACCGCCCGCCGTCGCCGCCCTCGCCACCGCCGTCTTCCTGCAGATGGAGCGGCACACCGCACGCCAGCGCGTCCTGATCGACGACCTGATCCGCGCCCGCCACGAACTCGCCGTCTTCGAACGCCGCGCGGGCACCCTCGCCGAACGCCAGCGGCTTTCCATGGAGATCCACGACACGCTCGCCCAAGGCCTGTCCAGCCAGCAGATGCTGCTGCAGGCGGCGGACCGGGTGTGGGACACCGCTCCGGACAAGGCCCGCGCCCACGTACGTACCGCCGCGTCCGTCGCCGAGCACAACCTCGCCGAGGCCCGGCGCTTCGTGCACGACCTGGCCCCCGCCGACCTGGCCCGCGGCGAAGGCCTCGATGAGGCGCTGCGCGCCCTGGCCGCACGGGAGTCCGGGGCGGACCTCACCGTACGCGTCCACATCGACGGCGACGGCCGGCTCACCCGGCTGCCCGCCCGGGTGCAGGCCGCCCTGGTGCGCGTCGCCCAGGGCGCCCTGGCCAATGTCCGCGAGCACGCCGGCGCCCGCAGCGCCGCCCTCACCCTCACGCTCCTCGACGACGAAGTCGTCCTGGACGTCTCCGACGACGGCCACGGCTTCGACCCGGCCGCGCTGCCCGACTCCCCCGGCTCGGAACGCGGGCACGGGCTGCCGGCCATGCGGGCCCGGCTGCGCCCCCTCGGCGGCACCCTGACCGTCGAGTCCGCGCCCGGCGAGGGCACCGTCCTGTCCGCCGCCGTTCCCCTGGAGGCACCCCGATGACCCCCGACCGCGCTCCCGTACGCATCCTGGTCTGCGACGACCACGCCGTCGTACGAGCCGGCCTGCGCGCACTGCTCGACAGCGCCCCGGACATCGAGGTCGTCGGTGAGGCCGGCAGCGGCGAGGAGGCGCTCGCCCTGGTCGCGAAACTCGACCCGGACGTAGTGCTGATGGACCTGCAACTGAGTGAGGGCATCGACGGCGTGGAGACCACCCGCCGCCTCACCTCCTCCCCCGGTGTCCGCGCCCATGTCCTGGTCCTGACCACCTACGACACCGACGCCGACATCACCCGTGCCATCGAGGCGGGCGCCACCGGTTACCTGCTCAAGGCCGAGCGCCCCGACGAGCTCTTCGCCGCGATCCACGCCGCCGCCGAGGGACGTACGGCCTTGTCCGCGCCGGTCGCCGGTCGCGTCATGGCCGGCCTGCGCCGGCCCCGTCCCACCCTCACCGACCGCGAACGCGACATCCTCGCCCAGCTCGCCCTCGGCATCGGCAACCGCGACATCGCCCGCGCGCTGTACATCAGCGAGGCCACGGTCAAGACGCACCTGCGCCGCATCTACGACAAACTCGGCGTCGACACCCGCGCGGGCGCGGTGGCGGTCGCGAAGGAGCGGCGGCTGCTGCCGTGAGGGCAGCCATCCGGACGGGGCAGCCGACTTTCGTTCGGGTGTGGCTGTCGCATCCGGGCACCGAGGCCCCGCCCGCAGGCGGCCCGCCCGGCAGTCCTGCCTTGCCTCGCTCATCCGGTTGCACCGCGCCCGTACGGCCGCCCGCTTCACCCCTGAGGGCACACTCGTGCGCTTGGAGGACCAGGACCGCACCCGGTGGGACCACGGAGCGATCACGGCGGCCGCGACCCTGCCGACCCACGCGATCGGGCGGCAACGCCCCGGCCGTACCAGTTGCAGCCCGCCCTGGCCCAAGTCGACGGCCTCGCAGCGGACCTCGACCGCTCCTGCCTGTTCCAACACGCTCGATGACTTTTCCGAGACGCCGCCCAGGACTTGTCACATGAGTATCTAGACCTTCGGCGCTTGCCGGTTGACGGTGGTCCCTCCTCATCCGCCCGATCCGTCCGGAGGGATCCAGCAGTGAGACGAAGGCGATTTGTGGCAGGGGCGATCGGCACCGTTTCGGGGATCGCGCTCGGCCCGGCTCCGTCCCGGGCCGACGTGCCGGCGACCGGTGAGCAAGGCTGGCAGGCCGTGCCGGCGCCCGGCAGCACTCCCGCCGCACAGCTGCGCCGTATCGCCGCTGCCGGGCCCCAACTGGCCTGGGCCGTGGGCGAGGAGGGCCTGGCCGGGCCGTCCCGGGGGCGGGCGCTGGCGATGCTGTGGAACGGCGGCGCCTGGACGAAGACCGACCTGTCGCATCTCGGGCACACCCGGTTGACCGATGTCGCCGGTGTCTGTCCCACCGCGGCGTGGAGCGTGGGCCAGCCTGCCGCGAACGGCAGCCCGCTGCTGCGCTGGGACGGAACGACCTGGCGCGAGGCCACGTTCCCGGGCCGGGGTGAACCGGACGTGCGGCTCAACTCCGTGGCGGTCGGCCCCGACCGGCAGGTGTGGATCTGCGGCAGCCGAGGCGGCGCCGTCCGTCTGTTGCACGGGGACGGTCAACGATGGCGATGGCTGGACCCGCTGCCGGTCGCGAGCGCGAACCTCTACCGGGTCGTAGTGCGCGCGCCGGGCGAGGTCTGGGTGAGCGGTGACCAGTCGAACGGCGGAGGCTGGTCCGGACTTGTCGCCCGCTGGGACGGAGCCTGGACGGTGTTGCCTCCGATCGCCGGCCTGCGGCTGGGCATCGGCGACCTCCACTCGGCCGGTCCGGACGACGTATGGGCGGTGGGCACCGAGGCCGGCGTCGGCGGACCGCCCGGCCGCCCCGGCAACCCGGCCCTGAGCCACTGGGACGGCACGGCCTGGACCCGGGTGGACGCGGGCTTCACCATCGGGTCGTTGAGCGGCATCGCGGGCGATGCCCAGGGCCGCGCGGCGTGGATATCGGGCTGGAACTACCAGGACCAGAGCCGCAGTACGTACCTGCGCCGGGACGGCGGCACATGGACCGTCGTCCGCGGCCCGGCCGGTGCGGCGCCGGCTCCCTACCTCAATGACGTGACGTCCGTTCCCGGCACCAACGGGTTCTGGTCCGCGGGCATGACGAGTCCCACCCCGGCTCCGCCGACCGAGGCATACACCGAACGCCTTGCAGCCTGACGTACGGAGCCTGCGAACTTCCCCCGCATGGCCGCCGACAAAGCCCTCACCAGGGGGGAATCTCCTGGGGTCAGGCCGGGGAGCGCAGCGTTGTCTGGCGGGTCGTCATCCGTCAGGAGTTCCAGATTGCGGCGTATGCCGGTAGTCGGAGTGCGCAGTCTGCGAACGCGGCGGATGCTGGTGCTCCGCGGGACGACGGGGTAAGGAGAAATCGATGCAGTGCGTGCGGTTCAATGCCTCCGCCGATGAGGTGGCGAAGGTTTCCTATACGGCTCGCCGCCTTGTCGAGCTCGGCTACGGAAGCACCAGACCACTGGGGCTCAGCCGGGAGGACAAGCCTCCGCGGGCAGGCGAACTGGTGCTGTGCCGGGTGACCGGAATCGGCCAGCACAAATTCCTCGGGCAGGTACACGGAAAGCGCAACCGGCTGTTCGTCGGCGACAGGATCGTCGTCGCCTACGGCGCGCGCTACGCCCCGGATCAGTTCGAGGCCGTGGTGCCGGACGACCTCGGACCCTGTGACCTGGTCGCCGGAGGCGGGATAGCGGGACGGGTCGTGTCCTCGCACGCCCGGATGAAATCTCCCACCCGGGTGGAGCCGCTGGGCCGGCTGACCGACGAGCACGGCGAAGTCATCGACCTCGCCCGCCTGGCCCGGCCCGTGGTGCCGGCCCTCGCTCCTCGCCCGCGCACCATCGCCGTACTCGGCACCTCGATGAACGCGGGCAAGACGACCGTGGCCGCCGCCCTCATCCGCGGTCTCAGCCTCGGCGGCCGCCGGGTCGGCGCGGCCAAGGTGACCGGCACCGGTGCGCCCGGGGATCCGACGCTGATGTCCGACGCGGGCGCCGCGCGGGTCATCGACTTCACCGACCTGGGCTTCCCCAGCACCTATCAACTGCCCATGCCGCAGGTGATTCGAGTTCTGCGCAGCGCTGTCACGGATCTGACGAGTCACCAGGCCGAGGCGATCGTGCTGGAAGTCGCGGACGGGATCCTGCAGCGGGAGACGGCGGCACTGATGCGGACGCCGGAATTCCGAGCCAGCGTGGACGGCATCGTGTTCGCGGCCGGTGACTCGGTCAGCGCGGTCGCGGGCGTACGGCTGCTGCGGGAGGAGGGGCTCCCCGTCGTGGCGCTGAGCGGAGTGCTGACGTCGTCTCCGCTGGCCGTGGCCGAAGCGATGACCGGCGTGGACATCCCGGTGTTCGAAGCGGCCGCCATGGCCGAGCCGTCCGTCGCCCATCAGCTGCTCTCGGGCGCCGTCACGGGCGGGGCCCTCCTAGGGGACGGCAGTGGACTGTCGGAGGTCGGCAGTCAGCTGACGGACCACAGCGGGCTGGCGCAGGAGCACAGTCGGCTGTCGGACTACAGCGGCCCGCTGACGGCGGAAACAGTGGCGTGACCGTGGCCAGGCGGCACCGCATCCGGATGCCGCACACACTCGGTGGTGTGCGGCGCCGGCTGATGCTCCTGCTGGTGCTCGCCGGTTTCGGGCAGGCGGTCTGCGTGGTCGGTTTCGCCCTCCTGGTGCATGGCGCGGCCTACCGCATCACGCACAGCGGGGAGATCGCGTCCGACCACGACCGCAGCGCCATCTACACGCACGTCGCCGGCTTTGCGCCCACCACGCTGGCCGTCGGACTCGTCACGTCCGCCTGCGCGACGGTGCTGCTCAGGGCCGCGGGCGAACCGCTCGCGGAGCGGCTGGCCCAGAGCTACGTGCACAGCGTCAGAATGCGTCTCTTCGACCACGTCGCCGGAAGCGACGGAGGGGGACCGTTCCGGCGCACGGTCGGCGTGACCGTGCTCCGCTTCACCGGTGACGCCTCCGCCCTCCGGCTGTGGATCAGCAAGGGTGTGGCACCGCTTCTGGTGGACGGGGTGTTCGTGACGTGTGCGCTCGTCATACTGACCGTCATCGCGCCGGGCATCGGTGCGCTTTCGGCGGCGCTGATCCTCTTCGCCGCGGGCGCCGTCGCACTGTTCGGGCGGCGGCTGCGCGAACGCGTACGCGAGACCAGGCGCAACAACGGCAGGCTCGCCGCCTTCGTCAACGAGCGGGTCGCGCACACCGCCGTCATGCAGTCCCTGGGACGGGTCGAGCAGGAGCGCCAGGTCATGCGGCGGCGCAGCCGTGAGTACGGTCGCGCCATGGTGTGCCAGGCGCGGCTCACCGGAGCGATGTCGGCGACGGCCGAGGCGTGCGGCATCGGGATCCTTCTGGTCGTGGTCACGGTGGGGCTGGTGACGGGCACCACCTGGGAGACCCTCGCCTCGCTGCTGACGGTGGCCAACTTCCTCGGCGGACCCCTGTCGTCGCTGGTCCGGGTGCAGGAGCACTGGCAGCATTCGCGCGTCGCGCGGCGGCGCATCGCCGAGATCCTCTCGGCACCGGCGAAGCTGGGCCGAGCGGGCAGGGCCGAACCGCTCGCGGACGGGCCCGGACGGCTGGAACTCGCGGGGCTGCGCGTGGACGGTGTCCTGGACGCGTCGGCCGTCGCCCGGCCTGGGCAGCGGATCGTACTGCAGGGACCGCCGGGCGCGGGAAAGTCGCTGCTGCTTCGCCTCATCGCACGCCTGCAGAACCCGGACGCGGGCACCGTGCTGCTGGACGGCCAGGACCTCGCCCGGCACGACCCCGAGTCGGTACGGCGGGCGATCCGGCTGACCAGTCCCGAACTGCCCTTGCTGCGCGGCAGCGTGCGCACGAACCTGCGGCTCGGTGAATCACCGGACGCGGCCGGAAAGGCGGCCGAGGAACACGCCCGGGAACACACGGAGGCCCTGGCCGAACTGCTGCCCCACGGTCTGCGCACCCGGGTGGGCGAAGGCGGGCACGGCCTGTCCATGGCCGTGCGCTACCAGGTGGCGATGGTACGGGCGCTGCGCAGCGGGCCCCAGGTCCTCCTGCTGGACGAGGCCAGGTCGGAAGGACCGCTCGGCGCCGACCTGATGGAGCGTCTGTTCGACCGGTATCCGGGCACCATCATCTACGTCACCGACGAGCCCGGGCTCGCCGCCCGCGCGGATGTGCTCTGGCGACTCGACGACGGCCGGCTGACGGTCCATGAGCAGGTGCAGCGGATCAATGACCATGAGCCTGGGCGGCCCGCCCTGGAGCCGAAAAGGGACTGACGGGAGGGGAGATTCCGCCGGGACGCCGTCGTAACCCCGTGACCAGCCAAAAACGGCTTGCACTGCTCCGATAACATGATCGGCCTCACGAGGAGTGAGCTATGTAGCTGACGACTAACACATCGGCCGAGACAGTTGATACCTATATCATCGCGGGTGCGCTCGCGAATAAAACGCAGAATATCGCTCGCCGCGTGGCGTGAACCACGGGTGATGCTGTGGGCCACGGCGGGTGTGACGACCCTCGGGTTCCTCGTCGCGCTGGAGATCGCCGCGCGTCACCATGGCCTGCTGGGGCCGATCACCGCCCAGACGCGAGAGGTGATATTCCCTCCCAAGTCCGGCTTTCTGCTGTACGCCAGTATGGCGTTGATGATGGTAGTGCTCACCCGGCGGCAACGATTCATCGCGGCCGGTACAGCGATCGGTATCGACGTCGTCTTCCTGTCGGTGCGGTGGGTGGCCGGCATCAAGGTGACCGAGGGCCACCCGTTCGGCAACGGCGCGCTGTGGGTGATTCTGGGCTGTGCGGTCATCGCCGTCACACGCCGTACCGGCCAGGAGCGCGTCCTGCTGCTCAAGGGCGTCGGGCTGGCCCTGCTGCTGGTGGCCGGCCGCAAGACCGGTGACACCTGGCTGCTCATCACCGCGAAGACCCGCCCGACCGTGCTCGACCCGTACGTGGCAACCGCCGACCACGCCCTCGGCAACCCGTCGTGGATGGTGGGCCGGATCGTCAGGGCCACCGGTCCGATCGGCGCCCATGTGCTCGACTACGTCTACGTCCAGCTGGCGGTGGCCGCGGTCGTCGTCGCGCTGTACCAGTTGCGCAACGTGGCGGTCGAGCGCCGCTTCCCGCGCCATCATCTGGTGCGCACCTTTCTGACGATCGGCCTCCTCGGACCGGCCATCTACATGATCTTCCCGGTGGTCGGGCCGATCTTCGCCTACGGCACCGACGGCGGGCACTGGGCGGCGGCCGATCTCTGGCCGGAGACGGCGCCGCCGATCACTGCCCCGCACTCCATTCCATTCGACGGGATCACCCCACGCAACTGCATGCCCAGCCTGCACACGGCGTGGGCCACGGCGATCTTCATTCACACCCGCAGGGCCCCACGGATTCTGCGCTTCGCAGGCACGTTCTGGCTGATCGCCACGCTCGGCGCAACGCTGGGATTCGGTTACCACTACGGCGTGGATCTCATTGCCGGCGTGGTGTTCGTGGTCATGATCGATGCGGCGCTGCGCTCGCAGGAACGTGGCTGGGACCGGGCAGGAATCCAACTGGTCGGCTACAGCGCGACGGTCTTCGCCGCTCTCCTGCTGTCATATCGCTATCTGCCGCTGGAGATGGCCAGACATCCGTGGGTGTTCGGCCCTTTGCTCATTCTGGCGATGGCTTCGGTGGTCTACGGCTATGTACGGATCACCAGGCTGTGGGAGCCGAAGGCCGCACCGGCCCTGCAACCGGAACCGCAGCCCGAACCCGTCACCTGAGTCCGTGCAGGTGTCCCGGACCCCGAGGAGGTTCTCCGCGGGGTCCGGGGCCCGCTCGTCAGGCGCGGCAGCGCAGCATCTCCAGCGGGGTGTTGGCGCGGAAGTCCGCCCAGAAGTCGGCGCCGTACTCGCGCACGCCGGCGTCGGACACCTGCAGCGGAACCCAGGTCAGCTCGGTGAATCCGGCGGACCGCAGAGACTTCTCGTAGACCTCGCGGCGCGGGGCGGCGGCGTTGATGCTGATCGGCGGGTCGAGCAGCGCGGTGACCCGGAAGCAGGGTCCGGTCTCGGTCTCCTCACCGGTCGGCTCGCACCGGAAACCGTACTTCTCCAGGGTCGGCACGTCGGGGCGGTAGTCGGGTGACTGGGCGAGCACGAAGAATTCGGCGCCCGGCACCAGGCTCCGGTGCACGTTGCGGCACATGCGCTCCATGTCGGCGATGTTGCGCGCGTAATTGAGCAGCTGGACCCCCGTGGCGATGTCGAACCGCCGCCCGAGGGGCCGCAGCTCGGACACATCGCCCACCTCGTAGCGCACACCCAGCGGGTCGCGCTCCTCCAGCTCCCGGGCGGCGGCGACCATTTCGGGCGAGATGTCGATGCCGAGCACCTCCGTGGCGCCACGCCGCTTGAACTCCCTGCTGTAGAAACCGGTGCCGGACGCCAGGTCCAGGACCGACTTGCCGCGTACGTCCCCGACCATGGCCAGGAAGCCGGGCACCTCCGCGTACCGCGTCAGCGGCAGGGACTTGAAGCCCTCGAACGCCTCACCGATCTCGTCGTACTGCTGCACGCTCATCGTGTCGTTCTCCCCTGTGCTTCGTCACGTCCGCGGCCTCGGTCCCCGCTGCGGGGCACGCCGCGGCCTCTGGCGGGCAGTCTTGCGGCCCCCCGGCGGACCGTCGTACTGGCGGAAGCCACGAAGATCCGGGCACCCTCCCGGTCTCCTGTACGAGCGGGCGTACGGGGCAGCCCGAAAAATCAGCCCGGAAAATCGGCACGAAAAAATCGGACGGCGATGTCGAGAACCCGTGGCCGGCTCCGTCCCAGAGGTGAACGCGACCACAATGGGGCGCACCAGGACCGAGGAGAAGCACGATGGCCAAGTACCTGCTGCTCAAGCACTACCGTGGCGCTCCGGCTGCGGTGAACGACGTGCCGATGGACCAGTGGACGCCGGAGGAGATCTCGGCGCACGTGCAGTACATGCGGGACTTCGCGGACCGGCTGGAGAAGACCGGGGAGTACGTGGACGGTCAGGCGCTCGCCCCCGAGGGGTCGTGGGTCCGGTACGACGGTGAGGGGCGTCCGCCGGTCACCGACGGGCCGTTCGCCGAGACCAAGGACCTCATCGCCGGCTGGATGGTGATCGACGTCGACAGCTACGAGCGCGCCGTCGAGCTGGCCGGGGAGCTCTCGGCCGCCCCTGGAGCCGGCGGCAAGCCGATCCACGAGTGGCTGGAGCTGCGCCCGTTCCTGACCGCGACGCCCACCGTCACCGAGTGCCATTGATGAACGAGGCCCTGCTGAGGAGCCTCACGCCGAGCGTGCTCACCGTCCTCGTCCGCCGCGGAGCCGACTTCGCGGCGGCCGAGGACGCCGTGCAGGACGCGCTGGTCGAGGCGGTCCGCGTCTGGCCGGCCGACCCGCCGCGGGATGCGAAGGGCTGGCTGGTCACCGTTGCCTGGCGCAAGTTCCTCGACGCGGCCCGCGCGGACGCCGCCCGCCGCCGCCGTGAGGATCTCGTGGAGGAGGAGCCGGCGCCCGGGCCCGCGCCCGCGGCGGACGACACGCTCCAGCTGTACTTCCTGTGCGCCCATCCGTCGCTGACGCCGTCGTCCGCGGTCGCCCTCACGCTCCGGGCGGTCGGCGGGCTCACCACCCGTCAGATCGCGCAGGCCTATCTGGTGCCCGAGGCGACCATGGCGCAGCGCATCAGCCGTGCCAAGCGCACCGTCTCCGGTGTGCGGTTCGACCGGCCCGGCGATGTCGCCACCGTGCTGCGCGTCCTCTACCTGGTCTTCAACGAGGGCTACTCCGGCGAGGTCGACCTCGCCGCCGAGGCCATCCGGCTCACCCGGCAGCTGGCAGCCGCGATCGACCACCCGGAGGTGGCGGGGCTGCTCGCCCTCATGCTGCTCCACCACGCCCGGCGCGCCGCCCGGACCGCGCCCGACGGCAGCCTGGTGCCGCTCGCCGAGCAGGACCGCGGCCGGTGGGACACCAAGATGATCGCCGAGGGCATCGACATCCTGCAGGCGGCCCTCGCCCGCGACCGGCTCGGCGAGTTCCAGGCCCAGGCGGCCATCGCGGCACTCCACGCCGACGCGCCCACCGCCGAGGAGACGGACTGGGTGCAGATCGTCGAGTGGTACGACGAGCTGGTGCGCCTGACCGACAGCCCGGTCGTCCGGCTCAACCGCGTGGTGGCCGTCGGCGAGGCGGACGGGCCCCGCGCCGGCCTGACGGAGCTCGCGGCGCTGGACGAGTCGCTCCCCCGCCACGCGGCGGTGGCGGCCTATCTCCATGAGCGTGACGGCGATCCGGCGACGGCGGCACGGCTGTACGCCGAGGCGGCCCGGAAGGCACCCAACCTGGCCGAGCGCGACTACCTGACCCGCCAGGCCGCCCGTCTCAACTCCCGCCGGGGGCGCTGACCGGATGTGGAGCGCAATGCTGCCGTGCCCTGGCATGCGCACCGCGGGCGGGGGGGGAGGGCGGTGGCCAGGCCGTAGCAGCGCAGGCGGGCAAGAAGAGCGGGGCACGGGGTGGCTCGCGGCGGCCATGTCGGAAGATTGCGCCTGCGAAGTGATCGTCACTTGATCGTCCTCGCGGCTCCAGTTGCCCCGGCGCGGGCGGCAGCGTGTCCCGGCTACGGCTGCGACGGCGGCCCTTCCCGGCACCCCGACGACCGGAACCGTCCCCTCCCTCAGTGAGCCCTGCGCGCAATGCTGGGTATGCGGTCTGAGCGGGGGTGGCCGAGAGGTGGTGGATGCGATGGAGTGGGCTCGGTTCGCGCAGCAGATGGCGTCGATGGCGCGGGATCTGCTGGCGCAGGAATCTGTCGATGGCACCCTGGAGCGGATCACCGGCTCGGCCGTCGAGCTGGTGGAGGGCTGCGAAGCGGCCGGAATTCTGGTGCTGCACAGCAACCAGGTACAGACGCTGGCACCCACCCACGACCTGGTCGTCGAGAGCGACCGGCTGCAGGGGCAGCTCGGCGAGGGGCCGTGCTTCGATGCCGCCCGTACCAAGGAGGGCGAGCGGGTGTTCCGCGTCGCGGACTTCACCCGGGAGCAGCCGCGCTGGCCCTCCTTCGCTCCCCGGGCGCACCGGCTGGGCGTGGGCAGCATGATGGGTTTCCTGCTGTACACCGAGGACGAAGAGCTCGGCGCGCTGAACATGTACTCCCACAAGCCGGGCGCCTTCACCGAGGCCGGCGAGCTGGCCGGCTGGCTGCTGGCCTCCCATGCCGCGGTCGCCTTCTCCAGCGCCCGCACCCACGCCCAGATGGAACACGCCGTCGCCACCCGCCACATGATCGGCGAGGCCATGGGCATCCTCATGGGCAGCCACCACCTCACCGAAGAGCAGGCGTGGGACGTCCTGCGCCGCTATTCGCAGGAGCACAACATCAAACTCCGCGAGGTCGCCCGCATGGTCTGCGAGCACGGCAGCCTCACATGACCCGATCTCACGGGCGGCTCCCCCGGCTCGTGGTCTGAACCAGAGGAGCCTGGCCGGGCCAGCCCCCAAGGGGTACGCCGCTGAGCCCGTCCTGAACGCCAAGTCCCCAGCCGCGCGGCTTTCACGCAGATCGACGTACCCTGCGTTCGGCTCACCGGCCCGGTCCGCCCCCCGGCCGCCCCGCCGGGCCCCGCTAGGATGTCCGGCCGGAGCCCGCCACGCCGGGGCCTGTTCGACCTGGCCGCGAACGTTGTGCAGAATCGTCGCCATGAGTGAGAACGTGTTTTTCAAGGTCTCGGCCAACGGCGAGGACCTCGGCCGCATCGTCTTCCGGCTGTTCGACGACGTGGTGCCCAAGACCGCACGCAATTTCCGTGAGCTGGCGACCGGTCAGCACGGGTTCGGATACAAGGGTTCGCCCTTCCACCGGGTCATCCCGGAGTTCATGCTGCAGGGCGGTGACTTCACCAACGGCAACGGCACCGGCGGCAAGAGCATCTACGGTGAGAAGTTCGCGGACGAGAACTTCCAGCTGAAGCACGACAGGCCCTTCCTGCTCAGCATGGCGAACGCGGGCCCGGGCACCAACGGCTCGCAGTTCTTCGTCACCACCATCGTGACTCCGTGGCTGGACGGCAAGCACGTCGTCTTCGGCGAGGTCGTCGAGGGCGAGGACGTGGTCAAGGCGATCGAGGCCCTGGGCAGCCGCTCGGGCAAGACGAGCAAGAAGATCGTCGTCGAGGACTGCGGCGTCGTCGCCTGACGTCCTCCATCCGGCTTGGCTGCCTCGCCGCAGCCACGCAGCAGGTCCACCGGGCAAGCACCCCGCGCGCCCGGTGGACCTGCGCTGTTTCCGGCGAGCAGGGTCCGGCGGTGAAGGTCCGGCCGTCGTGGTCAGTGCGACTCGCGGCTCACCTCCGAACCGCTGGAGCCCACGAGGAAGTCGAGGTCGGCGCCGGTGTCGGCCTGCAGGACGTGGTCGACGTAGAGGCGTTCCCAGCCTCGCCGCGGGTTGGCACAGGCATCGAGCGTGGAGGCGCTCGGGGATCTGCGGGCGAGCTCGTCGGCGGGTACGTCGACGTCGATGCGGCGGGCCTCGACGTCCAGGGTGATGAAGTCCCCGGTCCGCACCAGCGCCAGCGGGCCGCCGGCCGCGGCCTCGGGGGCCACGTGCAGGACGACCGTGCCGTACGCCGTACCGCTCATCCGGCCGTCGCAGACGCGGACCATGTCGCGCACGCCCTGTGCGAGCAGCTTCTTCGGCAGGGGCATGTTCGAGACCTCGGGCATGCCCGGGTAGCCCTTGGGGCCGCAGCCGCGCAGGACCAGGACGGAGTCGGCGTCGACGTCGAGTCCGGGATCGTCGATACGGGCGTGGAAGTCCTCGATGGAGTCGAAGACGACGGCCCGCCCGCGGTGGCGCAGCAGGTGCGGTGAGGCCGCGGCCGGTTTGATGAGCGCACCGTCGGGGGCGAGGTTGCCCCGCAGAACGGCGATGCCGCCCTCGGCGACCAGGGGCCGGGCCCGGGTGCGGATGACCTCGTTGTCCCAGATCGGGGCGTCGTCGAGCGCGTCGACCAGCGGCTTGCCGGTGACGGTGAGGGCGTCGGGGTCGAGCAGATCGCGGACCTCGCGCAGGACGGCGAGGAGACCCCCTGCGCGATGGAAGTCCTCCATGAGGAAACGGCCGGCCGGCTGCAGGTCCACCAGGACCGGGACACGGGAGCCGATGCGGTCGAAGTCGTCGAGGCGGAGATCGATGCCCAGGCGGCCCGCGACGGCCAGGAGGTGGACGACGGCGTTGGTCGAGCCGCCGATGGCGGCGAGCGCGACGATCGCGTTGTGGAAGGACGCCTTGGTGAGGAAGGTGGCGGGCCGGCGGTCGGCGCCCACCATCTCCACCGCCAGTCCGCCGGTGTGGTGTGCGGCCTCCAGCAGCCGGCTGTCGGGGGCGGGGGTCCCGGCCACACCGGGGACGACCGTGCCCAGGGCTTCGGCGACCAGGGCCATCGTGGACGCGGTGCCCATGGTGTTGCAGTGGCCGCGGCTGCGGATCATGGCCGACTCGGAGCGGGTGAACTGCTCCTGCGAGAGCGTGCCCGCGCGGACCTCCTCCGACAGCCGCCACACATCGGTGCCGCAGCCCAGCGGCCTGCCGCGGAAGGTTCCCGTCAGCATCGGGCCGCCCGGTACGACGACGGCGGGCAGGTCCACCGACGCGGCGGCCATCAGCAGGGAAGGGATCGTCTTGTCGCAGCCGCCCAGCAGGACGACGCCGTCGACGGGGTTGGCCCGCAGCATCTCCTCCGTGGCCATCGCGGCCATGTTGCGCCACAGCATGGCCGTGGGACGGACGTTCGTCTCGCCCAGCGACACCACGGGCAGGTCCAGCGGGATGCCTCCCGCCTCGTACACGCCGTCGCGCACCGAGGCCGCGACCTCGTCGAGATGCGCGTTGCACGGGGTCAGGTCCGAGGCGGTGTTGGCGATGGCGATCTGCGGCCGTCCGCCGAAGGCGTCAGCCGGCACGCCCCTGCGCATCCACGCCCGGTGGATGTAGGCGTTGCGGTCCTTACCCTCGTACCACTGCGCGCTGCGGAGTCTCACCATGGGGCCTCTTTCCCGACTGGGCTGTCCGTCCCACCTATTAGAGTGGCGGTCGTGAAGCTTCGGTACGGGTTCCGCCTGAATCCCGGCGGTTGCGTCGGCACCCCGTGAGCGACTTGATGCGCGCGTTCGTGCTGACCGGCCCCGGTGCGTACGAGGTCCAGGAGCTCCCGGCGCCGGTGGCCGCACCCGGTGAGGTCGTCGTCGACGTCGAACGGGTCGGCGTGTGCGGCACGGATGTGGAGTTCTTCACCGGCGCCATGGCCTACCTGCACCAAGGGCACTCCGCCTATCCGGTGCGACCGGGTCACGAGTGGGCCGGGCACGTGGCGGCGGTCGGTGACGGCGTCGACCCGGGCTGGATCGGCCGCCGCGTCATGGGGGACACGATGCTCGGCTGCGGCAGCTGCCGCCGCTGTCTGCGGGGCCGTCAGCATGTGTGCGAGACGCGGCAGGAGGTCGGGATCCGCGGCGCGCGGGCCGGGGCCCTGGCGGAGCAGCTCGCGGTTCCCGCATCCTCGTTGCACGCCCTGCCCGACTCGGTCGACGCGGCGCTCGGCGCGCTCGTCGAGCCGGGCGGCAACGCCCTGCGCGCGGCCCGGGCGGTTGCGCCCCGGTCCGGAGACCGTGTTCTCGTCCTGGGACCCGGGACCATCGGCCTGCTGGTCGCGATGTTCCTGCGGGCAGCGGACGCGGAGGTCCACCTGCTGGACCGCGCCGACCGCTCCCCCGCGTTCGCCCACGCCCTTGGCTTCGAGCACGTGTGGGACGAGCGCTCCCTGCCGGACCTGCCCTTCGACGCGGTGGTCGACGCCTCGAACGCCTCTCATCTGCCGGAGAGGGCAGTGGAGTTGGTCGAGCCGGCCGGCCGCGTCGTGTACGTCGGGCTGGCCGGCCGGCCCAGCGGGATCGACACCCGCGCGCTCGTCCTGAAGGACGTGACAGCGGTGGGCATCCTGTCCGCCTCCCCCGGCCTGGACGCCACCATCCGGGCCTACGCGTCCGGAGCGGTCGATCCGAGGCCCCTGGTCGCGGCCACGGTGGGTCTGGACGAGGTCGGTGCGGTGCTCGCGGGTCGGCGTCCGCCGAGCGCCGGGCCCGGGCCGAAGATCCATGTGGACCCGCGGCGGCTATCCGCCCGGGGTGACGAGGCCTGATTCGTACGCCACGACCACGGCCTGTGCCCTGCTGCCCAGGTCCAGCTTGGTCATCGTGCGGTTGAGGTGGGTCTTGACGGTCGCTTCGCTGATGTAGAGGCGGTCGGCGATCTCCGGGTTGGACAGGCCGCGGGCGATCAGTTTCAGGACCTCCAGCTCACGGGAGGTCAACGCGTCCAGGTCCGCGGGCTGTTCGTGGGTGGTCCGGCGGGCGTACGCCTCGACCAGGCGGCGGGTGACGCTGGGTGCGAAGAGCGCGTCGCCACCGGCGACGGCGGCCACCGCGGCGAGCAGCCGTTCGGGCCCGGAGTCCTTGAGCAGAAACCCGGAGGCTCCGGCGCGCAGGGCCCCGTACACGTACTCGTCGAGGTCGAAGGTGGTCAACACCAGGATCCGGGGCGGGGACTCGGCGGCCTGGGCGAGGATGCGTTCGGTGGCCTCGATGCCGTTCATCCCGGGCATCCGGATGTCCATCAGGACCACCTCGGGCGCGGTCCGAGCGGCCAGTGCCACGGCCTCCGCGCCGTCGCAGGCCTCGCCGACCACCTCGATGCCGGGTGCGGCGCGCAGAAGTCCCACGAGTCCGGCGCGGATGAGGAACTGGTCGTCCACGACGAGCACGGTGGTCATGTGGTGGCGTCTTCCCCCTGCCCTGCGGCCCGCGCGGAGGTCGGCAGGGTCAGCCGCACGGCGAAGCCGCCTTGCTCCTGCGGGCCGATGCTGATCTGCCCGCCGTAGAGCTTGGCCCGCTCGCGCATGCCCAGCAAGCCGTGACCGCCGCCGCTGCGCACTCTGTCTGAAATCACCCCCTCTCCGTCGTCCGTGACCGAAACAGTCACGTGATGCGGCTCATACCTCAGCCGTACTTCCGCGCTGGCGCCGGGCGCGTGTTTCAGGACATTGGTGAGGGCTTCCTGCACCACCCGGTAGGCACACAGTTCCACTCCGGGGGCGAGCGGGCGCGGGGTGCCCTCGACGGTCAGGGCCACCGGGACGCCGCCGGTGCGGACGCGTTCGGCCATCTCGTCGAGGCGGGCCAGGCCCGGCATCGGGCCGGCGGGGGCGCCGTCGTCGGCGGCGCGCAGCACCGTCAGCATGCGGCGCAGCTCTTCGAGGGCCTCCTTGCCGGTGGCGTCGATGGTGTCGAGTGCGCTGCGGGCGGTGCGGCGGTCGGTGTCGAAGACGAACCGGGCGAGGCCGGTCTGCACGGAGATCACGGACATGTGGTGGGCGACCACGTCGTGCAGTTCGCGGGCGATCCGGCCGCGTTCCTCGGCCACCTCGCGCCGGGCCCGCTCGGCCTGCTCCCGGCGCAGTTGCCGGGTCAGCTCGGCCGAGCGGCGGGCGACGACGCCGAACCGCCACAGCACCGCCGGATAGACCACGGCCTGCCCGACGACCGACGGCCACCCGTCGGTGTGGCTCACCGCGCCCGCATAGATCCACACCCCGCCCATCAGCGCGGCGCAGGGGACGGAGACACGCGGCGCTCGCAGGGAGGCGACGGTGTAGACGGCGAGCATCGGGCCGAAGCTGCACACCACGGCCCAGTAGCCGGCGGTGATGTACACCAGCCACGTCGCGTGCACGAGGCAGCAGACCACGACAGGGGCCCGGCCGCGGAGCACGAGCGGCAGGTGGACCAGGACCACCAGCGCATAGGCGGTCGCGTCGAGCGGATTCTGCCCTTGGCGGGCGGCCTCCGGCCCCAGCAGCACGGCCACACTGGTCAGCGCCGCCGCGATCAGCGCGTCGACGGCGAGGGGGCGGATCCGCATCGCAGCAGCGTACGGCCCGCGTCGGCGGATGGCGTCAAACTCCTGCGGTACGACGGAAGTTGCAGGGCCTCGTGTGGCGATCGCAGTCCCGCGCCGCTACCGCGCTCGTTGGATGATCCGCCACCGGGTACCGTCGCGGTTTACCCGCTGACGCGTCGGGTGGAGCGAAAGGTCATACGCCCGCGGGACGCGACGGGAGCGGCCCTGTCCGTAGCTTCCTGTGCTGACCGCACCACCCGTGATGAGACAGGGGGAACACCGTGCGAAAGCACAAGTTCGTATCGCTGACGGCATCCGCCGTGCTGCTCGGAAGCGGCATGATCGCCGCGACGGCAGGACCGTCGGCCGCGTCGGACACACCCGTCAGCGCGGCGCGCGCCTGCACGGAGAACGCGCCGCGTTTCACCAGTTCGCCGGGTACAGGCCCCAATGACCCCGCGTTCTGGCCCGCCAGGGGCACCTACGCGACCACCACCACCCGGTGTCTGGACATCAACCTGAAGCTGGACGCGGACCGCAGGGTCAGGACCTGCTTCAAGGAGGGATCCAGCTGGCGCTGCAACGACTGGCGGACGCTGCAGGGCGGCCGGTGGGGGCTGGCTGCAAAGAACGTGCAGGACGGCACCAGGTTCTTCCTGCAGTTCGCGGGAACGAGCCGCGCCTCGGGCCTGATCGACTACTGAGCCCTTCTGCCGGGGGACGCCCGCACGCGCCCGTGCCTTCCGGGCACGCGGCCGTGCGGGCCTGGTCTTTCTCACCGCGTAGTACGCCGGAGTCCGTGGTGAGCACGGAGCGCCCGCCACTCCGCGGAGTGACAGCCCCTCTGGCGCTGCCATCAACTGGGGCCCGCTCCCGTACATTTCGCACCATGGACGCCGAAGCCAGCCTCGATTCACCCCAGCAGGTTCCCGGAACCGGGCGACCGGTCCCCACCGCCGATCCCGAACTCGTGCAGCGGTGGCATGCGGCGGGAGGTGAGCTGGTCGAGCTGCTGGCCCAGGTGCGCGAGCGGCTCGGCGGCGTCGCCGGGTTCCGCCTCGGGCCGGCCCTCACCGTCCTCGTCACCGGCCCAGAGGCGGTCCAGCACGTCCTCGCCCGCATGCCCGAGCGGTACGTCAAGCGCTCCCACCGCGCCCGCCTGCTGGTCGGCGACGGTGTCATCGCCGCCACCGGCGAGGCATGGCAGCGCCAACGCCGCCTGCTGCAGGGCCAGTTCACCGGCACCGGGATGCGCCGCTACGAACAGCGCATCATCGAGGCGGCCCGGACCACCGCCGGGCGCTGGGAGGAGTACGCCCGCACCGGACAGGCCCTCGACGTCGGGCGGGAGATGCACCGCTTCGCCCTGGACGCCATCTGGCGCTCCCTCACCGGGCATCCCCTGGACGACGCGACGGCGCACGAGCTGGAGGCCGTGGAAGCCGTGGGCACCGCCCTGCCCACTCTGCCCGCCGATGCCGACGAGGCCCGCGACGCCGTGGCCGCCGAGCTCGCCCGGATCGACGCGGTCGCCCGGCGCGCCATCGAGGCCGCCCGCAGCACGGAGGCCGGGCCCGACGGTCCCGGCCTGCTGCACGTCCTCACCGAGGCCGCCGCCGAGCGCCCCGAGTACACCGACCGGCTGATCCGCGACGAGCTGGTCACGTTGCTCGCGGCCGGGCACGAGACCACCGCCACCACCCTGACCTGGCTCTACCTCCTGCTCGACCGGAACCCGGCCGCCCGCGAACAAGCACTGGCAGCCGGAGACGAAGGCTCCCGGCAACGCCGCCAGGCCGTCCAGGCACTGGTCCACGAGACGCTCCGGCTCTACCCGTCCGCCTGGCTCCTGCCCCGCCACGCCGCCGAGGACGACACCCTCGCCGGCCACACCGTCGAAGCGGGCACCGACATCCTGGTGTGCCCGTACCTCACCCACCGCGATCCGCAGCTGTGGCCGGACCCGGAACGCTTCGACCCCCGCCGCTTCCTCACCCCCGGCGGCCGCCCCGCCCACCCCGGCGCCTACCTGCCCTTCGGCATCGGGCCCCGAGCCTGCCTGGGCCTGCAGTTCGCGCTCCGCGAGTCGACGATCCTGCTCGAACACCTCCTGCCGGCCCACACCGTGACCTTCTCCGCCACCCCCACCAGCGCGACGTGGGGCATCACCGTCCGCCCCGACGGTGCCACACCCGCGACCTTGGAGTGGGCGCCCGGTTTCCCGAGGTGAGACGACGCCGGTCTTGACCTGCCTTGCGCCGCCGCGTACAACATCCCTAGTACAGAAAGCGTTTACTACAGCTTTCGCCCGGACCGCGCCGCGCACCCACGCGGCCCTCACGAGAGGCGCCCTTCGCGATGAGAACTCCGGAGGACCTGGAAGAACTCACGGCAGACGGAGCCGCCGGGCCGGGGGCCCTGTCCCGCCGGGGGATGCTCAAGGGCACAGCCGTCTCCGTCGGTATCGCCGCGGCGGGGATCGGCGCCGCACGGCCGGCCCATGCGGCGGACGACGCGGCCGCCACCGCGGACGACTCGGTCAGCGCGACCGCCCGGATGGGCGGCAACGCCATCACCCTGTCGGTGGTGGACGGAGCGCTGCGATGGTCCGCCCGGCACCACGGCAAGACGGTGATCGACACGTCCGTCCTCGGTCTGAGGCTGAGCGACGGCACCGTCCTCGGCAGCGACGTGACGGTGACCCGGAACCAGCACTGGACCACGCGCACCACCTGGACCCCGGTGTACGGGCGCAACGCCACCGTCACCGACCTCTACCAGGAGCAGCGCTGGGACTTGCGGGACGCCGCCTCGGGGATCCGCTTCGGCGTCCGGATACGCGCCTACAAGACCGGCGTCGCGCTGCGCTACGTCCTGCTGGACGAGGGCACCGTCACCGTCTCCGACGAGCTGACAACGTTTGCCTTCCCCGACGGCACCACCGTCTACAGCGCCCGCGACGAGGACGCCTACCTCCCGGTGGCGCCCGGCTCCATACCGGTCACCGGCACGTCCACCACGGACAACGGCCCCCTGACCGACCTGCCGCTGACCGCCACCCTCTCCGGCGGTCTCATCGCGTGCGTCTGCGAGTCCTCCCGGCTGAACTTCCCCCGGCTGATGCTCGGTTCGGTCGAGGGGCAGCCCAACACCCTCTCCGCTCTCCTCATGGAGCACACCGCCCGCGGTACCGGCCCGGTCGCGACGGACACCACGGTCGCCACCCCGTTCGCCACACCGTGGCGCGCCGTGGTGATCGGCTCCACGCACGCCGAACTGGTCGACAACGCCGAACTCGTGCTCAACCTGGCCCCGCCCACCGCCCTGTCCGACACCTCCTGGATCAAGCCGGGCAAGGTCTTCCGCTGCGAGCTCACCACCGCCGCCGGCCTCGCGGGCGTCGACTTCGCCGTGACCCGGGGCCTGCAGTACATCGAGTACGACTCCGGCTGGTACGGCCCCGAGTCCACCACCACCGACGCCACGAAGCCCATCGCCGCGATCGACCTGCCGTCGGTCATCTCGTACGCCGCGGACAACGGCATCGGCGTCTTCCTCTACGTCAACGAACTCGCCCTGACCGACGCCGACTCACTCTTCGCCCTCTACAAGCGCTGGGGCGCCGCCGGCATCAAGCTCGGCTTCATCAACGACGGCACCCAGGCGATGACCGACCGGATCACCGACTGGGCGAAGGCAGCGGCCAAGTACGAGCTCCTGATCGACATGCACGACGACGTCCGGCCGTTCGGCTACGAGCGCACGTACCCGAACTACATCAGCCTGGAAGGCGTACGCGGCAACGAGCAGTTCCCCACCGCCACCCACAACGTGACGCTGCCCTTCGCCCGCAACATCGGCGGCCCGATGGACTACACGATCTGCTACGGGCAGTCGCGCAACAAGACCACCAACGCCCACCAGATGGCGATGGCCGCGGTGTACTACCAGCCCCTCAACTTCCTCTTCTGGTACGACAAGCCGTCCAAGTACGCCAACCCCGCCGCCTGGCCGGGACTGCCCTGGTTCAACGCCGTCCCCACGACCTGGGACGAGAGCCGCACCCTGGCCGGGTCGATCGGCGAACACGTGGCGGTCGCCCGCCGCAGCGGCGACACGTGGTACCTCGGCGCGATGACCAACGAGGCATCCCGGACGCTGTCGATCCCCCTGTCCTTCTTGGGTGGCGGAACCTACACGGCGACCGTCTACGCCGACGGCACACCGGGCACCAGCCCGTTCCGCACCCCGGTCGTGGTCAGCACCCGGACCGTCACCTCGGAGACCACGCTGGACGTGGCCATGGCCCCGGCGGGCGGCCAGGCGATCGTCCTGAAGCCGAGCTGAGCCCGGAGCCCAGTCGTCAGACGGTGAACAGGTCGATCGCCCGGTCGACGTCCTGCGGCTGCAGCACACGCAGGATGCCTTCCAAGAAGTAGTAGTCGGCGTAGGGGAGCGAGATCTCGATCCCGTCCTCGGCCGGCCTGTTGCGGGTGCAGCGGGCCAGGACCGCCTCCGCGCGGGTCGAGTTCCTGGTCAGGCAGGTCGCCGACAGCGCGGTGAGCAGCCGCAGCGCCACCTCGCGGTAGGCGTGCCTGCCGGTGGCCGCGGACAGGTCGAGCAGACCGCAGGCCATGATCGCGCCGGCTGACGCGTCCTTGATGTCGTACGGCTGCTGCGGTGCGCGGTAGTCCCAGACGGGCACGTGGTCCGGGGTCAGCGCTCCCATCGCGAAGTCGGCGAGTCTGCGGGCGGTGGCCAGGAACTCGGGGTTCTTGGTGCGGCGGTACATCGTGGTGAACCCGTACAGGCCCCACGCCTGCCCGCGCGACCAGCACGACGTGGGGCTGTACCCCTGCACGGTGTTCGGGCCGATCGGCGTACCACTGACCGGGTCGAAGTCGTACACGTGCGGGGTCGAGCCGTCGGGGCGCGGGAACACCCGCTGGGCGGTCCTCGCGTGCTCCACGGCGATGTTCAGGTACTTGTCGTCGCCGGTCCGGCTGCTCGCGAACGCCAGCAGGTCGAGGTTCATCATCGTGTCGATGATGACCCGGCCGGCGTTCCTCTCCTCGTTCAGCGCACCCCACGCCCGGATGAAGCGACCGCGCGGGTTGTAGCGCCGGATCAGGGAGTCGGCGGCCTGCAGGGCTCCGGTCCGCCACGCGTCGTCGCCCGTCAGTCGCCAGGCGGTGACCCATGACGGGTAGAAGAGGAAACCGAGGTCGTGTGTGGTGGTGTCGTACTGACGAGGGGCCAGTTTTCCGGCCGATGCCAGGGCCCGCGTGCGGAACATGTCGTCCCGGCTGTAGAGCCATGCCATCCACAGCGTGCCCGGCCAGAACCCGCCGACCCAGTCGCCGTTCTGCGAGTAGACCCACTTCTCGAACTTCGTGCCGACGGGGAAGGCGGTCACGCTCGGTGCGACGGCGTGGAGCTTCTCGACGGCGTAGTCGGCCGCCGAGCGGAGTGTGCGCAGGGTCGGTTCCGGTATGCGGTCTGCCGTCACATCCGCGGCCGCGGCCGGTGTCGGCGAGGTACACAGCGCCGCGGCACCGGCCGCCGTGGCCAGCACGGTACGTCGGGAAACACTCATGCCGGGCCCTCCAACTGGTCAGGGGGAGAACGGAGTTGACCGAGCGTTGCATGAGCGGCGCGCCGCTGTACACCCACGTGTGCAATGTTCATGAACATGAACAACGGCATCCCGCCATCAGCGATCCGCAGCCCTACCGCTCGGCCCACTCCCGCGCCGACAGGCCGAGCAGCGCCTCCGTCTCCTGCGGATCCGGCAAGGGCCCGTGGTCGCCTGTGACGCGGAGCGCGGAGGCGGCGGTGATGTGACCCAGCCGCAAAGCACGTGTCGCGGTCGCGCCCCGCAGCAGGCCCGCGAGGAACCCGGCCGCGAAGGCGTCACCGGCGCCGACCGGCTCCACAACGGCCGTACGGGGCGCCGGTACCGTGTGGATGCCCTCGTCGGTGAACGCGGTTGCGTCGGCTCCCGCGTCGTGCGTGGCGCGGGCGTCCTCTGCGGTCAGCACGGTGCCGGCGCCGAGGGGGCGGTCCGGGCCGAGGGTGTGGCGGGCGCGTTCGATGACGGAGAGGGCGTCCTTGCCGGTGAGTGAAACCTCGATGAGCTCGATACCCTCCTCGGCCAGGGCCAGTACGGTGCGCAGCGCGGCATCGGGGTCGTCGCCCCGCACGATCGCGACCAGACGGTGGGCGGCCAGCGCGGCTCGTAGGTCCACGAACGGTGCTCCTTCAGGGCGTGGTCTTCTCGGCGTCGAGCTGGTGGTCGGCCCAGACGTAGGTTTCGGGCAGCAGGTCGGTGATGAGGACGGCTCGGATGCGGTCGCCCGCGCCCACGATGACCTTGATATCGGGGAAGTAGTCGAGAAGGACCTGACGGCAGCGGCCGCACGGGGGAACAACTCCTCGGTCGCGGTCGCCCACGGCGACGATGGTGTCCAGTTCGTAGGCGCCCTGGGCGGCTGCCGCGCCGATGACGACCAGCTCGGCGCAGGGGCCTCCGGTGAAGTGGTAGGCGTTCACCGCGGTGACGATCCGGCCGTCCCGGGCGCGGGCCGCGGCTGCCATGGTGTGGTTGTCGCCCCGGCAGCGGGTGCGGGCGATGTGCGCCGCGGCTTCCACGAGTTCGTGGTCGACGGGGTGGGGCTGCGTGGTCATCTTCTCTGCCTTCTTCAGGTGTCAGGCGACGTTGGCCTGTGCGACGACGGCATGCAAGCGAATATCGGCTGCGGACTCACGGGCCACGCACTGGTATGGACCTGACACGCCGTCACGACTAAGCTCTGCCCCCGACCCTGATGAGAGCGCTCTCAGATTGCGGTTGTTCCACCCCCACCTTGCTGGAACGACGAAGGGCAACTCCCTTGAGACGCATCAGACTCAAGCACGCAGGCCTCGCCGTACTCCTCGTGCTCGGCGGCTGGACCGCAGGCGGAACCGGGCCCGCCGCGGCGAGCGACTCCGTCGCGGTGGCCGACGGAGAATCCGCCTCCCGGCCCGCCTCCGCCGGACTGCTCCGGGCGATGGAGCGCGACCTCGGTCTGTCGAAGCAACAGGCCGAGGCCCGCCTGGCCGCGGAACGCGCGGCCAGGGGCATCGCAGCCAAGGCGCGCAAGGCCGCCGGATCCGCCTACGGCGGCTCGTGGTTCGACGCGGAGAGTGAGCGGCTGACCGTGGCGGTCACATCGGACGCCCCGCCCGCGACCGTACGGAACGTCCGGGCCACCGGAGCGGCGGTGCGCACCGTAGTGCACAGCGCACGTGAACTCGACGCGGCCAAGGCCCGCATCGACCGCATCTCCGCGCCTTCGGGCGTGAGCAGTTGGCACGTCGACCCGGCGGCCAACGCGGTCGTCGTGAACGTCGTCCGCGACAGACGGGCCGACAACGATGTCCGGCGCTTCGTCTCCCGCGCCCGGGCGGCCGGGCCCGTCACCGTCGCGACGGTCTCCGCCGCCCCGCGCACCTTCGCGGCGGGAACGGTCGGCGGCGACCCCTACTACACGGGCAACGTCCGCTGTTCCATAGGCTTCTCGGTGCACGGCGGATTCGTCACGGCGGGTCACTGCGGTCAGCCGGGGGCCGGTGTCCGGGGCTGGGACGGCAGCTATGTCGGCGCGTTCCAGGGCTCCTCGTTCCCTGACAACGACTACGCCTGGGTGAGCGTCGGCAGCGGCTGGTGGACCGTTCCGGTGGTCCTCGGATGGGGCACGGTCCCGGACCGGCTCGTGCGGGGCTCGGCGGAGGCACCCGTCGGCACCTCCGTCTGCCGCTCCGGCTCCACGACACACTGGCACTGCGGGACCGTGCTGGCCAAGAACGAGACGGTCAACTACAGCCAGGGCGCGGTGCACCAGATGACCAAGACCAGCGTCTGCGCCGAACCCGGGGACTCCGGGGGCTCCTTCATCAGCGGTGACCAGGCACAAGGGGTCACCTCGGGAGGCTGGGGCAACTGCTCGGGCGGCGGGGAGACCTGGTTCCAGCCCGTCAACGAGATCCTCAACCGCTACGGGCTGACCCTGCACACGGCCTGAGCACGGCGGCGCCCCCGGCGACGGGGGCGCCGGTCACGGCGGACGCCGCCGTGCGACAGCCGAGTCGCTGACGGGCGGCCGTCCCTCGTGCGGCAGGATGAGGGCCATGAGCGTAGTCAAGATCAACGTATTGACCGTCCCCGCCGAGCAGCGCGAGACGCTCGAGAAGCGGTTCGCCTCCCGTGCGCACGCGGTGGAGAACTCCGACGGGTTCGAGTGGTTCGAGCTCCTGCGGCCGGTCGAGGGCACCGACACCTACCTCGTCTACACGCGGTGGCGTGACGAGGAGTCCTTCCAGGCCTGGATGGAGGGCCCCATGAAGGCGGCCCACCAGGGCGGCGGCGCGGAGAGCGGCGACCGCCCCAAGCCGGCGGCCAGCGGGTCCACGCTGTGGTCCTTCGAGGTCGTGCAGCAGGCGGGCCCCACGAGCGGGTGAGCAGGGTGACCGGCCGGGGATCCTCCCTGGCCGGTCACAGCACGTGTCCGGCACGCGTACGGTCCCGTTGCCGCGGACGGGTCACCGCGGCCAGGACGAAGGTGACGCTGATCAGCAGGGACCAGGCGCCGAACTTCTCCACTCCCACGGGCTCCCAGCCGTGGAGCTGGTAGGGGTAACGCCAGGCGCCCAGGTAGGTGGCGAGGTTCTCCGCGACCCAGAGGAAGAAGCCGATCAGGACGAACGACAGCGCCAGCGGCATCCGGCGGCGCACGCCGCGGACCGTGTAGCGGACCCAACTGCCCGCGGTGACGGCCAGGAGCAGGCCGGCCAGGAGCCAGCGCACGTCGGGCAGCCAGTGGTGGCTGAAGAAGTTGATGTAGATGCCCGCGGCCACGACCGCGGTCGCACGGGGCCGGTAGCGGACCAGCTCCAGGTCGAACAAGTGCCAGGCACGGCAGACATAGCTGCCGACCGCCGCGTAGAGGAATCCGCCGTACAGCGGAACGCCCGCGAACTTCAGCACGGCCGGTTCCGGGTAGCTCCAGGAACCGAGGGACACCTTCACCACTTCGAAGGCCAGGCCGATGACGTGGCACAGGCCGATGACGGCGATGTCCCGGCCGTTCTCCCAGCCGCGCAGCCAGAAGAGCAGGGTGAGCAGCACTCCGTAGGCGACGAGCAGGTCGTAGCGGGCCACGGGCAGGCCGGGCAGCAGCGTGGACGCGGCCACGCCGGACATCAGGGCGATGGCGAAGGCGCAGGACCGGGTCTGGGTCCAGGCGAAGTCGAGCAGCTGGCGGAGCGACGAGGTGATGGGGCCGGTGTTGGTTGTGGTGAGCATGATGTCCTGAAGGACGTGCCCTTGGCCTGCTCGGTTCGCCGGCACCTGACGAAACCCCGTTGCGGCCGGCCTCCCCTCCCCCGGACCCTGAGCCATGCCCTACGTCCTTCGTGCCGCGGGCCTCACCGACGCCGCCGCCATCACCGAACTGCTCAACGCCGTCGACCGGATCGAGATCGGCCGGCCCGAGACCGACCTGCACACCGTCGAGGCCGATCTGAAGCGGCCGGACGTCGCCCTGGAGCGCGACTCCTGGCTCGCCTTCCACGGTGATCGGCCGGTCGCCCACGGCCTGCTGTGGGACGAGTCGGGAGGCGAGCGCATAGACATCGATCACTATGTGCTGCCCGGGCACCAGCGGGCCGGCGTGCTCGTGCTGGCCGCGATGGAGGCGCGGGCCCGGGAGAAGGCCCGGGAGAACGGTGCGGCGAGGGCGGTGGTGCATCTGCATCTCAACGCGGAGCCCGCATTCGAGACGGACGTGATGCGGCAGCGGGGCTGGTACGTCGTACGCCGGTACCACGTCCTGGAGAGACTCCTGGACGCGGGCGAGGACCTCGTGCCCGACGTCCCGGCCGGCGTGCGGCTGCGGTCGTGCGCCGGAGAGGCGGATCGTGCGCGGGTGCATGCGCTGTATCAGTCGAGCTTCGACCGGCACTTCGATTTCCAGCCGCGCACCTACGACCAGTGGCTGCAGGATGTCGACGCCGACGCGCTCGACTGGTCCCTGGTGTGGATCGCCGGCACCGAGGAGCTGGGGGACGCCGGATTCCTCATCGCGCGCGACGACCGGGAGGCCATGGGCTGGATCCGCAGCATCGGGGTGCTGCGTGACGCCCGTGCCCGGGGTCTCGGGGGCCTGCTGTTGCGGCACGCCTTCGCCGCCTTCGCGGCGCGGGGACGGGCGACCGTGGGACTCGGCGTGGACACCGCCAACGCCACGGGAGCTCCCGCCCTGTACGCGCGGCACGGGCTGACCGTGCATTACGCCGTCGACACCTGGGAGACGGTCCTGAAGTGACCGCCGGGGTCGGAGGAACGCCCTCCGGTCCAAGTCCCCCACCCGGGTGAACCCCATGGGGGCGAGAAGGGCGTCCGCGGCGACGAGCCCGGGCACGCCCACAGCGGCGGCGAGGACGCCGGACACGGCCAAGGTCCAGCCGGACGCGGAGCGGGACAGGAGTGGCACGAACTCCTCAGCGCGCCTGGGGAGTTGGGGCTGTGGTGGGCCCGTGTACCGTGCGGGTCCCTTGCGGTGAAGGCCGGGCCGCGGGGCCGGTGACCGAGGCCGTGTCGGCCTGCTCCCGAGGGCCGTTTCCCGGCCGGAAAACACTTGGACTGCGCGGTCGCCGCCGCGGGACACTTCCGCACTCGAACCCGAACTCACACGGCCGTTGCCGGCGATGCCCCCTGCCCGCGGTGACGCGTGGCGGGCTGCCGCAGAACACACACAGGGTTGGGATGGAAGCGCCTCAATCACGCAAGGTCCAGCCGGGCAAACGCTCGGTTCTTCTCGCACTTCGTTACTACGGACGGGAGTTGGCCCGGCTCCGGTGGCTGACGGTACCCGCGATGCTGCTCTCGGCGGTGGGCAACATCGGAATCAACTACGTCGCACCGCTGATCGTCGCCAAGCTCGTCGGTGACATCGCCGACGACAAGCACGTCACCGTCGGCTCCGCGCTGCCGTACGTCATCGGCTTCGTCGGTGTCCTGCTGCTGGCGGAGACACTGTGGCGGATCGCCCTGCACTGCCTGAACCGTCTCGATGCCCTGGGCATCGAGCACTTGTACGTGCTGGGGATGGACGAGCTGTTCGCCAAGGACGCCGCGTTCTTCCACGACAACTTCGCCGGGTCACTGACCAAGCGCGTCCTGAGCTTCGCCACCCGTTTCGAGCAGTTCGTCGACACGCTGACGTTCCAGATCGTGGGCAGCTTCGTGCCGCTGGCGTTCGGGACGGTGGTGCTGTGGCGCTACGAACCGCTGTTCGTGGTGGGGCTGCTGGTGATGATCGCCGTGACGGCGGTGTGCGTGGTGCCCCTCATCCGGCGCCGCCAGGCCCTCGTCGACGAGCGTGAGGAGGCGATCGCCCGGGTGTCGGGGCATGTCGCCGACAGCCTGATGAACATGGACACGGTGCGGGCGTTCGCCGCCGAGGGGCGCGAGGCCGCCGAGCACCGCTCCCGTGTCGCGGCCTCGCGGCGGCTGATGCTGCGGTCGTGGGACTACGGCAATCTGCGCATCGACACGCTGGTCGCGCCGATGTCGGTGCTGACCAACGCGCTGGGACTGCTGCTCGCGGTCACGCTCGGCGGGGGCGGTCACGGCGTGGAGGCGATCGTGGTGGCCTTCACCTACTACACCAACGCGACCCGGATCATGTTCGAGTTCAACCAGATCTACCGCCGGCTGGAGAACTCGATGACGGAGGCCGCGCAGTTCACCGAACTGCTGCTGACGCCGCCGACCGTGGTCGACCCGCCGACTCCGGAGCCGCTGCTGCCCGCCGCCGCCGACGTCCGGTTCGACCAGGTGGTCTTCGCCCATGCCGGTGGCCGGCCCCTGTTCGAGGGCCTCGACCTGCACGTGCCCGCCGGGTCCAGGATCGGCCTCGTGGGCCGGTCCGGCGGCGGCAAGACCACCCTCACCCGGCTGTTGCTGCGGATGACCGACATCGACGCCGGCCGGATCCTGATCGGCGGTCAGGACATCAGCCGGCTGCGCCAGGCCGATCTGCGCAGTCTGCTCGCCTATGTGCCGCAGGACCCGGCGATGTTCCACCGCACCCTGCGGGACAACATCGCGTTCGCCCGTCCGGACGCCACCGACGCCGAGATCCGGCGCGCGGCCGAGGCGGCGCACGTCACCGAGTTCGCCGACGCGCTGCCGTACGGCTTCGACACCATGGTGGGTGAGCGCGGCGTCAAGCTGTCCGGCGGTCAGCGCCAGCGGGTCGCCCTCGCCCGGGCGATCCTGCGGGACGCGCCGATCCTGCTGCTCGACGAGGCGACCAGCGCACTGGACTCCGAGAGCGAGATCCTCGTGCAGGAGGCGCTGTGGCGGCTGATGGAGGGGCGGACCGCGCTCGTGGTGGCACACCGGCTGAGCACGGTCGCCGGCATGGACCGGCTCGTCGTCCTGGACCGCGGGCAGATCGTCGAGCAGGGCACCCATGACGAACTCCTCGCGGCTCAGGGCGCCTACGCGAAGCTGTGGCAGCACCAGTCGGGCGGTTTCCTGGACGACAGCCCCGCGCAGGCCGTGTTGACGTGACCCTGAGGCCGGCCTGTCACGGAGAGAGTCCCGCCCGGGCGCAGGCCGGCCGGAGTCCCCGGGTGCAGATCTGCTCGACGGTGTACACGCCGTCCTTGACGAGGGTCTCCTTGATCTTGCCGGCCGTCACCGGCCGCGAAGTGAGCAGTACGGCCGGGATGTCCTTGGCGGTCGCGCTGTCGATCGTCGTCGTGGCCGTCGTCTCGCGGACGTCCTCACCGCGCCCCAGGGCGACGGCCATGTCGGCGGCTGCGGCGGCTTCCTCGGTGAACGGCTTGTACACCGTCATGTACTGCTCGCCCTTGACGATGCGCTGGAGAGCGTCGAGGTCGGCGTCCTGACCGGTGACGGGAGGGAGCTTCCTGACACCGGCCTTCTTGAGAGCGGCGATGGCTCCCGCGGCGATGGAGTCGTTGGCGGCCAGGACGCCGTCGATCCGGTCCGCGCCCAGGGCCGCGATGGCGGCGGACATGTTGGCGTGGGCGTCGTCGGCGCTCCACGCCACGGTGTCGTACGACCTGGCGACCTTCAGCTTTCCCGCGATGACGGAGAGCGCGCCCCTGCGGAACCAGGCCGCGTTGGCGCTGGTCGGGTCGCCGTTCATCATGACGATCTGCCCGCGGCCCGCCATGGCCTGCAGCAGCGCCTCGCCCTGGAGCCTGCCCACCTGCGCGCCGTCGAAGCTGACGAAGCCCGAGATCGGTCCTTCCGCGAGCCGGTCATAGGCGACGACCGAAGCACCCGCTTTGCGTGCCTCCTGGACGGTGGAGCGCATCGCCTTGCTGTCGGCGGGGTCGAGGATCAGGACCCTGACCCCCTTGGTGATCATGGAGACCATCTGCTGCCGTTGCGCCGCCGCGTCGCCCTCCGCGTTGGCGTACTCCACGGTGCAGTCAGGGCACAGCTCCTTCAGCCGCTGCTCGATCAGCGGCCTGTCCCACTTCTCCCAGCGAGGAGTCAGCCGGTTCGGCAGCAGCAGGCCGATCGTGAAACTGTCCCCGCCCGTCCCGTCGTCCCCGCCGCAGGCCGTCAGGGAAACCGTCACGAGTCCCGCGACGAGCCCCGCGACGAGCTGCCGCCTGCGCGTGCGCGTCCCCCTCATGGCGAGCCCTCTCGGTCCGTCGAGTGCGCCGATCCCGCGGCGGCCGGCTCGCGGCGTGGCACGCGGATCTCGCTCCACACCTGCTTGCCGCCGGCCACCGGCACGGAGCCGAAGGACTCCGACATCGCCTCGACCAGCAGCAGCCCCCGGCCGCCGGTCGACTCCCAGTCGACGATCACCGGCTTGGCGGGCGCCCGCGGCGAGGCGTCGCTCACGCTGACGCGCACGCGGTCCCCGCGCAGTATCAGGTCGAGGCGGACCGGGCCCTGCGTGTGCACCAGGGCGTTGGTGACCAGTTCCGACACGACCAGCAGCACCGAGTCGGCCGCCTCCCCGACCTGCCACCGGCGCAGCGTGCGCGCGGTGAACCGGCGGGCGTGCATGACGGCGTCGGGCAGCCGCCACACCACCCAGCCGGCCCGGATCGGCCGGGCCGTCATGCCGTCGTAGCGCAGCAGCAGCAGCGCGACGTCGTCCTCGCGGCGGCCGGCGTCGCCGAGCAGGTCGTCGGCCATCCGCCCGGGGTCGGCGGGGTCGGCCGTGGCGAGCGCGGCGCGGGTCCGGTCCATCCCTTCGTCCAGGGGCAGGTCGGCGGCCTCGACCAGACCGTCGGTGACCAGGGCGAGCACCGTGCCGGGGGTCAGGGCCACGGCGGTCATGGGGAACTCGGCCTCCGCGAGCACGCCCAGCGGGAGGCCTCCCTCGACCTGAACCTCCTCGGTGGTGCCGTCGGGGTGGCGGACCAGCGGGGCGAGGTGCCCGGCGCGGACGAACAGGGCGTTGCCCTCCTCCATGTCCAGTTCGACATAGCAGCAGGTGGCGAACAGATCGGTCTCCATGCCGACGAGCAGCCGGTTGGCGTGGGAGACGACCACGTCCGGCGGGTGGCCCTCCACCGCGTAGGCCCTGACCGCCGTGCGCATCTGACCCATGATCGTCGCGGCTCCCGCGCTGTGCCCCTGCACGTCACCGATGACCAGGGCCACCCGGTCCTCGGAGATGACGATGACGTCGTACCAGTCGCCGCCGACCTGGAGCCCGCGCCGGGCGGGCAGATAGCGGGCGACGGCCGTCCCGCCGGGCAGTTCGGGCAGGCGCCGGGGCAGCAGGCTGCGCTGGAGCATCGTCGCGAGCTCCTGCTCGGCGTCGTACGCGTGGGCACGCTCCAGGGCCTGGCCAATGAGCGCCGCCGTCGCGGTCAGCACGGACCGCTCCTCGGTGGCGAACTCGTGCGGCTGGTCCCAGCCGACCAGGCACACGCCGACGACCCCGCCCTTGGCGGGCAGCGGCAGGACGGCCAGGCCGCCGGCGCCGATGCCCGCGAGCCCCGGTTCGAGGGCGGTGCCGGCGGGCCACAGATCCATACGGCCGTCCCGCAGGGCCAGTTGGAGGGTGGGCAGGGCGCGGACCGGGGCGTCGGGCCACTCCGAGCGCCACTCGGAACGCCAGATCTGCGGCCAGGCGGGGGGCTGCGGCGGGTCGAGCACGATGACCACCAGCCGGTCCTCGCGCAGCTCGGCGAGCGCCACACGGTCGGCGGCCAGCGGCTCGCGCAGTGCGGTGACCACCACACGGCCGACGTCATGGACCGTCGCGGCGTCGTCGAGGGCGGCGGTCAGCCACTGGATGCGGGAGACGTCGTCGGAGCTGCGGCGCTGCACCGAGGTGGCCGTCACCACGCCCAGCACCTGCTGCGGCCGGTCGTCGGAGCTCGCCGCCACCCGGCACGTCAGGCTCAGCCAGCGCATCTCACCGGTGGGGTGGCGGACCCGGAACTCCAGCTCCCGGCGGGCGGACGCGGGGGTGGACGGCTCCAGGACCGACATCAGCGCGTGCATGTCCTCCGGGAGGGCGTTGGCGAGCAGGCTGTCCGCCTTGCCGTCGAAGTCGTCCGGTGTGATGCCGACCAGTTCGAGCAGCATCTCGTCCGCGTCGATCACGCCGGTGTCCGGCACCAGGACGAAGGAGCCGACGCGCAGGGCGCGCAGGGCGAGACCCAGCAGCGACGAGGGTGCGGGCCGGTCGGTCCCGGCCCGCAGGAGGTCGGCGACCGCGTCGGCATACCGCTCCAGGAAGCGCTGCTGTCCGGCCTCGAACCCGTCGACGGAGTCCCCCACCACGACGAGGCAGCCCAGCCGTCTGCCCTCCGCCTTCAGGGGCAGCGCACCGAGTGACGTCTGCGCCGCCGGCGGCGTCGTCCCGCCTTCGAAGGAGGCGAGGGCCAAGGGGTTCAGCCACAGCGGCCGGTCGGTGCGGAAGGCCTGGGCGGCGGGTGAGCCGCCCGACAGGGGCAGCCGCTCCGGAAGGCGGTACCGGGAGACGCCGGGTCCGGCCGTCTCCACCAGCCGGAGCTCCTCCTCCCGGGCGTCGGGGACATAGACGGCCGCCAACGCCGCTCCGGCGAACGTCAGGGCCCGCTCCCCCGGTGCGGCCTCACGCGCCGGAGGCGGTGAACCGGTGCCCGCGGCCCCGGCCTCCGATGCCGGGAGCTGCGAGACGCCGGTCCGGGCACGGCCGTCATGACGCATGTCCGCACCTTCCTCCTGCCCCAGGCCACAGGTGCCGACAGACTGAGATCGGAGCGCTCAGCTACCAGCGTCTCACATGCGGGCGAAGCAGACAGATTCGTACGATTCCCACCCATTCCGGGGCCGGTGTGCCTCCGCGCCGGCAGCGTTCGCCGTTGACCGCGGCCGGTGTCACACTTACGGCATAGTCGTCTTGCCGCATTTATTGCAGTATGTCCGGGCGGGTGCCCGGCGCCGACATTGCGGCTGGAGGTCCCTCGCATGAAGGCCTGTGTACGGGGGGCGGTCGCCGCTGTGACCGCGGCCGTCACGGCCGTCGCGCTCTCGGCCTGCGGGGACGGCGGCGGGAGCGACTCCGGCGGCGGAAGCCGGCCCCGCATCGGCGTGCTGCTTCCGGACTCCACCACGGCTCGCTGGGAGATGAACGACCGGCCTCTGCTCGAACAGAAGATCAAGGAGCTGTGCGGGGACTGCGAGGTCGAGCACGCCAACGCAAAGAACGACGTGGCCATCCAGCAGGCCCAGATGGACTCCATGATCGCCGACGGGGTCGACGCGATCCTGCTCGTCGCCGTCAACGCCAAGTCACTGCGGCCCGCGGTCGCGAAGGCGGACGAGGCGGGCATCCCCGTCATCGCCTACGACCGGCTGGCCGAGGGCCCCATCTCGGGTTACGCCTCCTTCGACGGCGAGGAGGTCGGCAGGCTCCAGGGCAGGGCGCTGCTGAAGGCCCTGGGCGACGGGGCGGCCGACGCCCGGATCGTGATGATGAACGGCGACCCCACCGACCCCAACGCCGTGGCGTTCAAGAAGGGCGCCCTGTCCGAGCTGGAGGGCAAGGTCGAGATCGCCAAGGCGTACGACACCCGCCAGTGGAGGACGGAGGTCGCGAACATGAACATGTCCGGCGCCATCTCCGCCCTCGGTGCCGACGAGATCGACGGGGTCTACGCAGCCAACGACGGACTCGCGGCCGGCAGCATCTCCGCCCTCAAGGCCAACAAGGTCGATCCCCTGCCCCCCATCACGGGGCAGGACGCCGAGCTCAGAGCCGTGCAGCGCATCCTCGCCGACGAGCAGTACATGACCGTCTACAAGCCCTTCGCGCCCGAGGCCTCCGCGGGAGCCGCCCTGGCCGTGGCCGCGGCCCGCGGCGAAAGCCTCGACAAGGTGGCCAAGCACCAGGTGCGGACCAGCACGGGCAGCACCGTTCCGGCCGTCCTGCTCACTCCGACGTCGGTGACCGTCGACACCATCGAGGACACCGTGGTGAAGGACGGTGTGTACACGATCGAGCAGATCTGCACCCCGCAGCTCGACGCCGCCTGCGCCAGGGCCGGACTCACCTGACCGGCCGGTTCCCGGTGCCGGACCGGTCGTGGGAAGGAGATGGTTCTTCGTGCCGAGTCCCCCCTTGCTGACGCTGCGCGGCGTGTGCAAGCGCTTCGGGGTCGTCGAGGTCCTCACCGACATCGAACTGGAGATCCGCGCGGGGCAGGTCGTGGCGCTGCTGGGCGACAACGGGGCCGGCAAGTCCACCCTGGTCAAGGTGATCTCCGGAGTCACCCCGGCCGACAAGGGCGTCATCGAGTGGGAGGGCCGGCCGGTGCACATCCGTCGGCCGCACGACGCCCGGGACCTCGGGATCGCCACCGTCTACCAGGACCTCGCGCTGTGCGGGAACCTCGACGTCGTGGGCAATCTCTACCTCGGCCGGGAGATCCGCAGGTTCGGGTTCCTCGACGAGGTCGAGATGGAGCGCCGCACCAGTCACCTGCTGGAGCGTCTGACCAGGGGGGTCCCCGATCTGCGCGCCCCCGTCGTCTCGCTGTCCAGCGGCCAGCGGCAGACGGTCGCCATCGCCCGCTCGCTCCTCGGTGACCCGCGGGTCCTGCTCCTGGACGAACCGACCGCGGCGCTGGGATTCGAGCAGACCACCGAGGTCCTGGACCTCGTGGACCAGCTGCGGGACCGGGGGCTGGGAGTGCTCCTCATCAGCCACAACATGGGCGATGTCAAGGCGCTCGCGGACCGCGCCGCCGTGCTGCGGCTCGGCCGCAACAACGGCTTCTTCGACGTGAACACCGCGTCGCAGGAACAGATCATCGCCTCCATCACCGGCGCCACGGAGAACGTGCCCCGCCGGATGGCCCACCGGGAGGCAGGGTGGTGAAAGGCATGCACAGCAGGGCGGACAGCACCCGGGCCGCACCCTCCGCGCCCACCACCGAGGCCCGCCGACCGCCCCGCGCGGGTGCCCTCGGCCAGCTGGTGGAGAGCGGGGTCGCCGTCCTGCGGCGCAAGCTGAGCGCCGGCGAACTGGGCTCGCTCCCGGTCGTCGTCGTCCTCGCCGCCGTCTGGATCACCTTCCAGTCCCTCAACGCCAGCTTCCTGTCACCCCGGAACCTGTCCAACCTCAGCGTGGACATCGTGGGGACCGGCCTGATCGCGGTCGGCATCGTCTTCGTGCTGCTGATCGGTGAGCTGGACCTGTCGGTCGGCTCGATCAGCGGCCTCGCCGCGGCGGTCTTCGCGGTGCTGAACGTGAACAACGGCGTCCCGGAGTGGCTCGCCCTGATCATCGCGGTCCTCACCGGCACCGCGGCGGGATCCGTCCAGGGCTACTCCGTGGCCAAGACCCGCGTGCCGGCCTTCGTCGTCACCCTGGCGGGCCTGCTGACCTGGAACGGCCTGATGCTGTACATCCTCGGGACCAGCGGCACCGTCAACCTCGACGAGAACGGGCTCGTCGCCAAGCTGACGAGCCACTACTTCTCCCACGACGCCGCCGCCTACGGCCTGGCGGCCGTCGGCACGGGCCTGGTCTTCTTCGTGTCCTACCAGGACAGACGGCGGCGCAAGGCCGTGGGCATGCCGCACCGCACGCTGCGGGGCATCGTCGTGCGTACGGCGGCCCTCGCGGCGGTCGCGTTCGCCGCCGCCTACCTGCTGAACCGGTTCCAGGGCCTGCCGCTCGCCCTGCTGATCTTCCTCGTGGTGGTGGCCGGCCTCGACATCATGCTGCGCCGCACCCACTACGGGCGGCAGGTCTACGCCCTCGGCGGCAGCATCGAGGCGGCCCGCCGCGCCAGCCTCAATGTGACGATGGTGCAGACCGCGGTGCTCGCCGTCTCCGGCACCATGGCCGCGCTCGGCGGCCTGTTCCTGGCCTCGCGCATCACCTCGGTGAGTCAGGGGGCGGGCTCGGGCCTGCTGCTCCTCAACGCCGTCGCGGCGGCCGTCATCGGTGGCACCAGCCTGTTCGGCGGACGCGGCACGACCTGGTCCGCGGTGCTGGGCATGCTGGTCATCCAGTCGATCGCCTCGGGCATGGTCATCACGGACACCCCCACCGCCGTCCAGTACATGATCACGGGCGGGGTGCTCTTCGCCGCCGTGGTCATCGACGCACTGGCCCGACGCTCGCAGGAGGCACACGGGCGGGCGTGACCAGGGGCAATCGGCGTCCGGACCCTCACTCGGTGCAGCACCCGCCCTCGGCGGCGGCACCCTGCGCGGTGTCGAGCCGGCAGAAGCAGGAGGCCTCGATGGGTACGTCCGCCAGCGCGGCGGCGAGCCTGAGCTGCTGGGCGACCATCTGCGCCTCCCCGGTCCGGCCCAGGCGCACCAGGCACTCGTGGAGACCGTGCAGGGACCAGACGTTGCCGGGATGCTGCAGGGCGCGCGGCAGCGAACCGTCCAGGCCGAGGTCGGCCCGGTAGACCGCCTCGGCCTCCGCGACCCGCCCCTGTTCGAGCAGCAGCGCGCCATAGGCGTGCCGGGTGGGCTGCATCCAGCCCCACGGTTCGTCGTAGGGAAGGCTGTCGTCCAGCTCGATGGAGCGTTCCAGGGCGGCGAAGGCGGCGTCGTGGTCGCCCTTGCGGTACTCCAGTTCGCCGTCGAGCATCGCCGAGGCGATCGCGAGGATGTCGGCGCAGGTGTTGTTGAACAGCATGCGGGTCTCGGGGACCCGGGTGACCGCCTCGTGGAAGAGGCGCCGTTCCGTCTCCGCCTCCTGGACGTGGCGGGTCGCGGACAGGGCGACGCCGCGGGCGTAGTGGAGCATCGCGGTCGTCACGCAGTACAGCTCGGGGTCGGCGGGCAGGGGCAGGTCCAGGATGTCGTGCCAGCGGCCGAAGCGGATCAGGGCGTGGACCCGCATGGCGACAAAGGCCTCCAGCCAGTCGGCCATGGGCGGGCTCGGCACTCGCAGCAATTCCTCGGGGATGGACGCCTCCAACTGCGCCGCGGTGTCGAGGGCGACCTGGGACTGGCCGAGGAACATCGCGCCGTAGATCTTGAAGTGGTAGTTGTGCGAGCGGTACAGGGTGTAGAAGTTCATGGCCCCGGCTCGGGTGTGGTACTTCTCGTCGGCCTCGATCGCCCGGGTGTTGTCGGAGACCACCCGCCGGTAGTCGCCGCACAGCACCTCCAGGTGCGAAGGCATGTGGTGCAGGTGCCCTGCGTCCGGGACGAGGCCGCGCGGGCGGTCCGCGACGGGCAGGGCCGCCTCGGGGGTCGGCGACATCTCCATCAGGTGGATGTACAGGTGGACCACGCCCGGGTGGTCGTGTCCCGCGTCGGTGGCGAGGGCGCGGTCGAGGACGGCCTTGGCCTCCATCGTCCGGGCGCCCTCGGCCGGTTCGCCGCTCGTCAGGTCCCACAGCTGCCAGGGGGTGAGGTTCATCAGGGCGTCGGCGTACAGGGCGGCGATGTCGGGGTCGTCGGGGGCGAGCTCGTGGACGGCACGCATGCTGTCGGCGTACGGGGCGTTCCAGACCGAGCAGTCCGCCACGGCCTTGGCCTGCGGGTAGCGGGCGCGCAGGGCGGCGATCAGCGCCTGTTCGACGGGAGTGGCGGTCTGCGCCCGCTGGTGTGCCAGCTCCACGGCCGCGTGGGTGCGGTCGACGGTGCGGGCCAGTTCCTGGTCGTCGAAGAACTCCCAGGGTTTGTTGTAGTTCGGGCCGAGCGCGTAGGCGATGCCCCAGTGGGCCATGGCGCAGTCGGGGTCCGCCGCGGCGGCGGCCTCGAAGCAGGCGACGGCCTCCTCGTGGTGGAAGGCGTACGTCCACGTCAGCCCGCGGTCGAACCAGAGCTGGGCCTGGTCGGAGGACGTGGTCACGGGGCGGGTGTGGGTGCCGAGGTCGTAGTACTCCATGCGTCTGTCTCCTGCCTGCACCGCTCCGGGCCGTCGGTGGCGACCGGGTCTCACACCGAGAACGGGCGGGGCTGGGGCACGGTTTCGGCTTCCGGCACATTCCCGGTCGCCGTGGTACCGGCGGATGCGGCGGCCGCCGGGCCCGCACTCCCCTGGTCACGCCGTCCCAGGTGCGGGCAAGGTACGTCGTGGCGCATTCTTGCTGTGTCGCACGCGCGATGGCGTACGGACGAGGTAGGGCCGATGACTGGGAGCGCCTCAGGCGCAGAGCGGACGCCCGGCAGGCTGGCGGCGCTGCTGATCGATGCCTCGGCGGAGGCGATCAGCGCGGCGGGTGGCTACGCGGGCGGCGTCTACCTGCGCTCACGCACGCCCGGTCTGTTGCGGCTCGCGGTACTGGAGGGGTTGCCGGGCCCCCTGTTCAAGCCGTGGTGGCGGCTCCACGTGGACCGGCCGTTCCCCGTCGCGGACGCCTACCGCCTCGGCGTCGAGGTGGTGCTGCCGAACGCGACGGAGACGATGCGCCGCTATCCGCAGTTCGCGGCCGGCCTGCCGTTCCAGTTCGGGTCCCTCCACGTCCCCATCGCCGGCGGCTCGACGGTGTTCGGTGTGCTGGCCGTGCTGCGGCCCTCGGCGGCCGACGCCACCGAGCTGCTGTCGGCGCGCGAACGCATGGCGCGGCTGGCCGAGGAGCTGGGGGCGGCGCTGCAGAAACTCGCGGACGCGGACGCGTCGGCGGTGTCCTGGGAAGGCGGGCCGGAGTGCGTCCGGCCGCCCGCCGGCCGCCCTCCCTCGGGGCGCCTCGGACGCTTCTCCTGGGATCCGGCGACGGGCGCCGTGACGGCGGACGAGCGGCTGAACCTCGTCCTGGGCCGGGCCGCTGGGGAAACCGACGGCACGCTGGAGGGGTTCGCGCAGGCCATCGCCCCCGGTGACGCGGAGCCGATCCTGGCGGCGCTGCGCGAGGCGGCCAGGGGCCGGTCACCGGCGCTGCCGCTGTACGCGCACGGCGCGGACGGCGCGCTGCGGCTGGTCGAGGTGTGGGGGCCGTACGACGACCCGGCTCGCTCCGGGGCGGCGACCGTACGGGGTGTCGTCCTCGATCCGGGGCCCAGCACCGTGGCGGACGCGGCGGCCGATCTGCTGCCGGACGGGGTGTTCTGCCTGGACCGGCTGGGTGCGGTCGTCTACGCGAATCCGCGCGCCGCGGCGCTGTTGCGCCGGCCCCGCACCGAACTGCTCGGCCGGCCGCTGTGGGAGGGCGTGCCGTGGCTGAACCAGCCCGCCGTCGAGGATCATCTGCGCGGAGCGCTGCTGTCTCCGGATCCGGTGCACTTCCACGTCCGAAGACCGTCCGCCCATCGGCGTGAGCCGGCTGCCGCCCGCCCGTTCGGGGGCGACTGGCTCGCCCTGTCCGTCTATCCCGGTCCGGACTTTCTGACCTGCACGCTGCGTCCGGGACACCGGGTGGCCGGCAGCCCGTCCGGCCTCCCGGACGCCGAGACCGCACCGGAACCCGTCCGTGCGCCCTCGCTGTCTCCCCTGTACCGCCCCATCGTCCTGGCCATCGCGCTGACGGAGGCGGTCACGGCGCGTCAGGTGTCCGCGGTGGTGGTGCGGGAGCTGCTGCCCGCGTTCGGCGGCCGTCGGCTGGCCATCTATCTGTTGCAGGAGCGGCATCTGCATCTGGCCTGGGAGACCGGCTTCCCCCAGGGGTTCCTCGCTCCGTTCGAGGGCGTGGGGCTGGACGCCCGGCTGCCCGGCGTCGAGACGCTGACGAGCGGGCGCCCGCTGTTCTTCGACTCGATGCAGCAGCTCGCCGACGCCTATCCGGGCATCGCCCTGGACGCGACGGAGGGCGCCCGCGCCTTCCTGCCCCTGATCGCCTCCGGACGGCCGGTGGGCTCCTGCATCCTCGGCTTCGACCGGCCGCGCAGCTTCAGCACCGAGGAACGTACGGTGCTGACCGCCATGGCGGGGCTGATCGCGCACGCCATGGAGAAGGCCCGGCGCTACGAGAGCGAGGCCGCGCTGGCCCGGGGCCTGCAGGAGGCGCTGCTCCCGCGGCGGCTGTCGCAGCATCCGCTGATGGAGACCGCCGGACGCTATCTGCCCGGCACGCAGGGCATGGAGGTGGGCGGCGACTGGTACGACGTCGTCACCGCCGGGGACGGGATCGCGCTGGTGATCGGCGATGTGCAGGGACACGGGGTGCAGGCGGCGGCGACGATGGGCCAGCTGCGCACCGCCGTCCGTGCCTTCGCCGTCGGTGACCTGCCGCCCGACGAGGTCATGAGCGGCACCAACCGTCTGCTCATCGACCTCGACTCCGGCCTGTTCGCCAGTTGCTGCTACCTCCGGCTGGATCCGGCGACCGGCGTCGCGCAGGCGGCCGTGGCCGGGCACCTGCCGCCGCTGCTGCGCCACCCGGACGGCCGAACGCAGGTCGTCGACCTGCCCGGCGACGTCGTGCTCGGCGTGGACCCACAGGCCCGATATCCGGTGGCGGAGCTGCGGATCGAGCCCGGCTCCGTCCTCGCGCTGTACACCGACGGGCTCGTCGAGCGGCCCGGCGTCGACATCGACGACGGCATCAGCGCGTTGCGGGTGGCGCTGGCCCGGGCCGGTGCCCCTCCCGCCCGCCCGGGCGGGCGTTCGCTGGCGGGCATGGCCGACAGGCTCACCGCGAAGGCCCGGCACACGCCGGACCGCCCCGACGACATCGCCCTGCTGCTCGCCACGCGGCGCGCCGCACCGCCGCATCGGAAGTGAGGGTGCCCGGGTCGCGCGGGGGCCGTGTCGCGGCGGTGCCGACGTCGTCGTAACCCCGCCGTGGGTACGGGAGTTGCGGAAGGCCGCCGTATCCCTCCTGTGATCGTCGTGTGGGAGAAGGAGCGGGTCCTGTCACGGTCTGTGACGTCTCTCGCCTCCTGAGGCGCGGCAGTGTAGACATGGGCACATGGTCCGACTAGTGGGTCGATCCGGGGCCCGGTCGGCCCGTCGTCCCAGCGGTCTGCGCGCACGGTCTGCGCCAGACCGCTTCCGTGGCGTGCCCGAGCGGAGAACACCGTCCGCCGTGCTGGCCGAGGGACGGCGCAGGGGCCGGTTCTCCGGGCTGCGGTCGGCGGTGGGCGGGCGCAGCGTCGCCGGGCAGGTGTTCCTGCTGCAGGTGGTGATCGTGCTGCTGCTGGTCGTCGCCGCCGTGGTGGCACTGGTGCTGCAGGTGCGGTACGACACCACGCAGGAGGCCCGCCACCGTTCGGTGGCCGTCGCCGAGGCGTTCGCCAACGCGCCGGGCACCCGGGAGGCGCTGGACAGCCCGGATCCCACCGCGGTGCTGCAACCGCGGGCCGAGGCGGCGCGCGAGGCGACGGACGTGGACTTCATCGTCGTCATGAACACCGACGGGATCCGCTACACCCATCCCAAGCCGGACCGCATCGGGAAGAAGTTCGTCGGGACCATCGAGCCCGCGCTGGCCGGGAAGGTCGTGGTCGAGGAGATCACGGGCACCATCGGGCCGTTGGTGCAGGCCGTGGTGCCCGTCAAGGATCCCGACGGGCGGGTCGTCGGGCTGGTCTCGGCCGGGGTGACGAAGAAGACCGTGGGCGGTACCGCCGACCGCCAGCTGCCGCTCGTGCTGATCGCCGCGGCGGTGGCGCTGGCCCTGTCCACGGCGGGCACGGCGCTGGTCAGCAGGCGGCTGCTGCGCCAGACGCACGGCCTGGGTCCGGACGAGATGACCCGGATGTACGAGCACCACGACGCCGTGCTGCACGCCGTACGGGAGGGCGTGATCATCGTCGGCGACGAGGGGAGGCTGCTGCTCGCCAACGACGAGGCGCACCGCCTGCTCGACCTGCCCGAGGACGCCGAGGGGCGCCGGGTGCTCGACCTCGGTCTCTCCCCCGACACCGCGGACCTGCTGGACTCCGGCCGGACGGCCACGGACGAGGTGCACCTGGTGGGGGACCGGCTGCTGGCGGTCAACCAGCGCCCCACCCATCTCAGAGGCAGGCCGTCCGGCAGCGTCGCCACGCTCCGCGACTCGACGGAGCTGCGGGCCCTGTCGGGCCGGGCCGAGGAGGCCCGCGAGCGGCTGAACATGCTGTACGACGCCGGGGTGGGCATCGGCACCAGCCTGGACGTCACGCGTACCTCCGAGGAACTGGCGGAGCTGGCGGTGCCGCGGTTCGCGGACTACGTCACGGTCGACCTGTTCGACGCGGTGCTGGCCGGCGGGCAGCCGGAGGCGGCGACCCGGCTGCGGCGCACGGCGTGCAGCGGGATACGCAAGGACGCGCCGCTGTATCCGGTGGGCGAGCAGATCCGGTTCGTCGACTCCTCGCCGCAGGGCCGCGCGCTCAGCGAGGGCCAGGCCGTGATCGAGCCGCGGCTGGGGGCGGCGCCGGGCTGGCGCGCCCAGGATCTGGAGCGGTCGGCGCAGGTCGTGGAGTTCGGCATCCACTCACTGGTCGCGGTGCCGCTCAGGGCGGGGTCCCTGGTGCTGGGCGTGGTCAGCTTCTGGCGGTCGAAGAAGACGGAACCCTTCGACGCCGACGAGGTCGCCCTCGCCGAGGAACTGGTCGCCCGGGCCGCGGTGTCCATCGACAACGCCCGCCGCTACACCCGCGAGCACAGCATGGCCGTGACCCTGCAGCGCAGCCTGCTGCCCCGCAGCCTGCCCGAGCAGAACGCCCTGGACATCGCCTACCGGTATCTGCCGGCTCAGGCCGGCGTGGGCGGCGACTGGTTCGACGTGCTGCCGCTGTCGGGTGCCCGCGTCGCGCTGGTGGTGGGCGACGTCGTCGGCCACGGGCTGCACGCGGCGGCCACCATGGGCCGGCTGCGTACGGCCGTGCACAACTTCTCCGCCCTGGACCTGCCGCCGGACGAACTGCTCGCGCTCCTGGACGAGCTGGTCGCCCGTATCGACCAGGACGAGGCGCAGGAGGGCGACAGCGCTCCGGTGACCGGCGCGACCTGTCTGTACGCCATCTACGACCCGGTGGCGCGGCGGTGCACCATCGCCCGTGCCGGCCATCCGCCGCCGGCGCTGATCCGGCCGGACGGCACGGTCGAGTTCCCCGACGTGCCCGCCGGTCCCCCGCTGGGCCTGGGCGGGCTGCCGTTCGAGACGGCCGAGCTGGAGCTGGCCGAGGACAGCCGCCTCGTGCTCTACACGGACGGGCTCGTGGAGGACCGCGAGCACGACATCGACGAGGGCCTGGAGCTGCTGCGCGCCGCGCTGGCCCGGGCCGGCCGGACCCCGGAGGAGACCTGCCAGGCCGTTCTGGACGCCCGGCTGCCGGACCGGCCGGGCGACGACATCGCGCTGATCGTGGCCCGCACGCAGGCGCTCGGGCCCGACCAGGTCGCCGAATGGGAGGTGCCCAACGACCCGGCGGCCGTCGCCCAGGTGCGCTCCGCCGTGACGCGGACGCTTCAGGAGTGGGGGCTGGAGGAGCTGGAGTTCACGACGGAGCTGATCCTCAGCGAGCTGGTCACCAACGCGATCCGGTACGGCGGTGACAACATCCGCGTCCGCATGCTGCGCGACCGCAGCCTGATCTGCGAGGTCTTCGACAGCAGCAGCACCTCGCCGCATCTGCGCTACGCCACGATGACGGACGAGGGGGGTCGCGGCCTGTTCCTGGTCGCGCAGCTCGCCGAACGCTGGGGCACCCGGTACCTGCCCGCGGGCAAGGTGATCTGGGCCGAACAGCCGGTCCCCTGAGCGGACTTGGGCCGCCGTACCTCCGCGGGCCCTGCTCATAGATCAGGCTTATGAGCTCATAGACCGGACCCGCGTACTGACTTAGGCTTGCCTTAGTTTAGGCTTCCCGTCGAGTCGATCTATCGCCGCTCGAAGGGAACCTGATCATGCCCCGCCCCCTGCGGGTAGCCATCGTCGGAGCCGGCCCCGCCGGGATCTACGCCGCCGACGCCCTGCTCAAGTCCGAGGTGGCCGCCGAACCCGGTGTGTCCATCGACCTCTTCGAGCGCATGCCGGCGCCGTTCGGACTGATCCGTTACGGCGTCGCCCCCGACCACCCCCGCATCAAGGGCATCATCACGGCCCTGCACCAGGTGCTCGACAAGCCGCAGATCCGCCTCTTCGGCAACGTCGACTACCCCAACGACATCAGCCTGGACGACCTGCGCGCGTTCTACGACGCCGTGATCTTCTCGACCGGCGCGACGGCCGACCGCGAGCTGCGCATACCCGGCATCGACCTCGACGGCTCCTACGGCGCCGCGGACTTCGTCTCCTGGTACGACGGCCACCCGGACGTGCCGCGCACCTGGCCCCTGGAGGCGGAGAAGGTCGCGGTGCTCGGTGTCGGCAACGTCGCTCTCGACGTGGCCCGCATCCTCGCCAAGACGGCCGACGAGCTGCTGCCGACGGAGATCCCGCCGAACGTGTACGACGGACTGAAGGCCAACAAGGCCCTGGAGGTCCACGTGTTCGGCCGCCGTGGCCCGGCGCAGGCGAAGTTCTCCCCGATGGAGCTGCGCGAGCTGGACCACTCCCCCAACATCGAGGTCATCGTCGACCCCGAGGACATCGACTACGACGAGGGCTCGATCGAGACCCGGCGCGGCAACAAGCAGGCCGACATGGTCGCCAAGACCCTGGAGAACTGGGCGATCCGCGACGTCGGCGACCGGCCGCACAAGCTGTTCCTGCACTTCTTCGAGTCGCCGTCGGAGATCCTCGGCGAGGACGGCAAGGTCGTCGGCCTGCGGACCGAGCGCACCGCCCTCGACGGCACCGGAAACGTCAAGGGCACCGGCGAGTTCAAGGACTGGGACGTCACCGCGGTCTACCGCGCGGTCGGCTACCTGTCCGACAAACTCCCCAAGCTGCCCTGGGACATCGAGACCGGCACCGTCCCGGACAAGGGCGGCCGGGTCATCCAGGAGTCCGGCGAGCACCTGCAGTCGACGTACGTCACCGGCTGGATCCGGCGCGGCCCTGTCGGCCTCATCGGCCACACCAAGGGCGACGCCAACGAGACGGTGGCGAACCTGCTGGACGACTTCGCGAACGGCCGTCTGCAGACGCCCGTTTCGCCCGAACCTCAGGCCGTGGAGGCGTTCCTCGCCGAGCGCGAGATCCGCTTCACCACCTGGGACGGCTGGTACAAGCTGGACGCCGCGGAGAAGGCGCTGGGCGAGCCGCAGGGCCGTGAGCGCGTGAAGATCGTCGAGCGCGAGGACATGCTCCGGGAGAGCGGCGCGTAAGCGCACAAGAGCGCAGTCGAGGGGGGGGGGGGGGGGGGACCCCGCCCCCCCCCCCCCCCCCCCCCCCCACCCAAACCCCCCCCCCAACCCCCCGGCCCGCAAGACCGAGGCCGACCCGGGGCAGGTCGGACCCGTCCGAGGACTGACG